>CALWIZ010000001.1 GCA_944380885.1 uncultured Clostridia bacterium
AACGGGAGTTTTTGCTCGTTGCGTGAAGCTTTTCTATGATTTCGTGAGCTATCTTTTCATTTTAACTTTACAGTGCCCTTGAACAGGTTTTTAATATCTTGCTGTTGACTTTTAACCTTTAAGGTTATAAAATTAAATGTATCTATAATATTTTTATGAGCTTGTATCCGGTTTAATGTGTATAAGTGTAGGAAAACTGTACTTTGTCCTATGCCTCACGCGTTTTACCGGCGGAACGGAGATCTGAAATGAAATACGGCAAAATAATGCTTTTTTCCGGAATAGCCCTGGCGGTAAGTCTTGTTATGAGACTGCTCCAGATAGTTTTTACCGTGGATACCGCCACGGGATTTTTCAAAACCGAATATACGGCGGCAGGATATTATCTTATGGTTATGATAGCGGTGATCTGCGCCGCTACGGCGTTTATATGTTTTACCTCCCATCGCTCACCCGCGCGTCCGCCGCATACTAATTCTTTTATGTCGGCGGCGTCCTTTCTGATGGTGCCGGCTATATTTATCGAGCTTTACGCCGAATCCTTTTCCGGCACGGTAATGGTATGGCAGAACACTTTGCTTGTCCTTACCGGAATAGCCGCAGCGGTTTATTTTATAGTTTTCGGATTTACCGCGTTTGCGGATATTAAGATGCCGCAGCTTCTGGCTGTGCTGCCCGCTGTTTATTTTATTATGAGAATAATCTGTTCGTTCACCTCAATATCCTCGCTCGCGCTTATAACCGATAATATTTTTCTTATCGCCGCTTACTGCGTCGCACTTGTTTTCTTTCTCTGCTTCGGAAAGCTGTATAACGGAATAGTAACCGATAACAGCTTCCGCAAGCTGTTAGCTTCGGGAACCGTCGCCGCGATACTTTGTTTTACGCAGTCCGTACCTCATATAATAGTGAATATCGCCACCTCAAACGGCTATCAGCACACCTCTAACGCGGCGAATTACGCTCTGTTTATAACGGGAGTATTTATAACCGTTTTCATTTTTTCGTATTTCTCTGCTTCAAACTGCACCGAAAAATCAGAAAGTACGCGCGGTGAACAAAAATGAGAATGCGGAAAAAGAAGTATCTTGAGCAGCGGCTTCAAAATGTGGGGGACATACTTTTTTCTGCTGAAACAGTGGACAAAAATTTCAAAACCGCAGTGCTCAGCAAGGAATATATAGATTTTGATAAATGGTTCGGCAGAAAAGCGCCGTATATGCTTGAAATCGGCTGCGGAAAGGGCGGATTTGCGGCGGAATATGCGCTTAAAAATCCCGACATTAACTTTATTGCTGTTGAAAAAGACGCGAACGTAATAGTTTCCGCCTGCGAGACCGCGAGGCTTGCGGGTATAAGAAATGTGCGCTTTATTAAGTCAAACGCCGAATACCTGCCGAAATACATAAGGGACGGCATTATAGAGCGGATATTTCTGAATTTTTCCTGTCCGTTTCCAAAAAACAAATACGCTTCCCACAGACTTACCCACAGGCGTTTTCTTGAAATTTACAAAGCGCTTATGGCGCCGGGAGCGGAAATACATCAGAAAACGGATAACGCCAAGTTTTTCGAGTTTTCGATAGAGCAGCTTACAGGTTTCGGATTTGCGCTTAAAAATGTCTCGCTTGACCTTCACGCGAGCGGATTTGAGGGCAATATAGAAACCGAATATGAGCGCAGGTTCGCCTCGCAGGGACTGCCGATTTACCGGCTTGAGGCATATATGCGGGAGGAGCGGGAGAGTGACTGATTTTCATTTTGAAAAAATTGCGGATAAATGCGCCGGCTTTGGAGTTGTGCTTGACCGTGAAAAAACCGAGAAGCTGAATACATACGGAAATCTGCTGCTTGAATGGAACCAAAAAATGAACCTTACCGCCATAAAGGAGCCGGAAGAGGTGCTTTACAAGCATTTTTACGATTGTATTCTCTTTCTCAAAAATGTGAAGCTGCCGGAAAACGCGTCGCTTATCGATGTCGGTACGGGAGCCGGATTCCCGGGAATGGTGCTTAAAATCGTTCGTCCGGATATTCGGGTGACTTTGCTTGACAGTCTTAATAAAAGGCTTGTGTTTTTGAATGAGGTTATACGTCTTACGGGAATGGAAAATGTGGTTACACTGCATATGAGAGCGGAGGACGCCGGAAAAAATCCGCTTTACCGTGAGAAATACGATGCTGCCTGCGCAAGGGCAGTGGCAGCTTTGCCGGTTCTGCTTGAATACTGTATGCCGTTTGTTAAAAAGAACGGCGTTTTCGCCGCCATGAAGGGTCCGTCAGCGGCAGATGAGGCGGCAGCCTCCGTAAACGCGCTTAAAGTGCTCGGAGGGGGCAAACCTGATATTATATGCGAAACTCTTACCGGAAATGAGCAGAGAGCCTTTGTAATTGTAAAAAAAATATCGCAAACCCCGACAAAATATCCGAGAAAACCCTCTGATATTTCAAAACAGCCGCTTTAACGCGGCTGTTTTTGTAATTTAAGGGCGAAAACGCACGAGCGGTTTTTCTTTACAAACGGTGCCGAAGGTGTAATATTATAAGTGTAGCCGGAAGTATAAGGAGGAGCGCAGATGATAGCCGACAAAAAACTTATAATGCTAAAGCCGTCCGACATAAAAATGTCGCCCAATCAGCCGCGCAAGAGCTTTGACGAATATGAGCTCAAGCTGCTTGCGGACAGTATACAGGCAAACGGCATTATACAGCCGCTTGCGGTGAGAAAGCTGTCAGACGGGAAATATGAGCTGATAGCCGGAGAACGGAGACTCAGGGCGGCTGTAATGGCGGGACTCAGGCGCGTTCCCTGCGTTATACATAAAACCGACGATGAGACTTCGGCGCTTTATTCGGTAATAGAGAATCTTCAGCGCAGCAATCTTACCGTGTTTGAAGAATCCGAGGGCATAAACCGGCTTATAACCGAATACGGTATGTCTCAGGCGGAGGCGGCGGCCCGGCTCGGAATAGCGCAGTCCACTTTGTCGAACAAATTAAGGCTTTTAAAGCTGGACGGTGAAATACAAGCGCGCATAGTTTCCGCGAGACTTACCGAACGGCACGCCCGCGCGCTTTTAAGGCTGCCCGAGCGTCTGCGCGGTGAGGCGCTTGACTGCATAATCGCCGAAGGTCTTACCCTTGCCCAGACAGAGGAGTATATTACATCACTCCTCAATCCGCCCGAAGAGCAGCCTCACTCAGAGCCGGAAGAACCGGTAAGAAAAGTGTTAATAGGCGATTTGAGGCTTTTCTCAAACAGTCTTTCAAAGCTGCTTACAACCTTGCAGAACGCCGGAATAAAGGCAAGTTCACGTAAATACGAGACTGAAAAATATATTGAATATAAGGTCAGGATACCGAAGAAGGATTCGGAGCCCGACCGCTGCACACAGTTAAAAATCTGTTAGACAGGGACATTTTGTGCCTCCCCTGTGCGAAAGCTCTGCCTGACGGTTTTTAAATAACCACCATATTCATCCCCATACGCAAAAGGGCCGTGCCGCGTAATGCGGCGCGGCCTTTTTGCCGCATTAAAAATATTTTGTCGGCAGGCATTATAATTGTTGATATTTTAAGCGGGTTTAAGTATAATAAAATAGATAGACTGCGCGCTAAGCGTTAAAGCCGGCGGAAAGTTTGAAAATCATCCGCCGCCTGATATGACAGGAGGCAATAAAATTGGATTGCAAACAGTTTTTTGAACAGATAAAGGGAAAGAAAATAGCGATGTGCGGAATAGGAGTGAGCAATACTCCGCTTATAAAGAATTTTTTAGGCAAGGGCGCATATGTTTACGCCTGCGACCGCAGAAGCCGCGCGCAGATAGGAAGCATAGCCGACGAGCTTGAGGCGGCAGGAGCGGAGCTGCGGCTCGGCGACGGATATCTTGACAATTTAGAGGTTGATATTATATTCCGCACTCCGGGTATGAACTTTAATCTGCCTGAACTTGAGGCGGCGCGCAAAAAGGGAATAGCCGTTACAAGCGAGATGGAGGTGTTTTTTGACCTTTGTCCGGCGACTATTTTTGCGGTGACCGGCTCTGACGGCAAGACCACAACCACAACCCTTATAGCCAAAATGCTTGAGGCGGAGGGGAAAAATGTATATCTCGGCGGCAACATCGGAAAGCCGCTGCTGCCCGAAATAGAAAATATAACGGCGGACGATTTTGTGGTGGCGGAGCTTTCGTCGTTCCAGCTTATCTCAATGAGAAAAAGCCCTGACGTGGCGGTGGTGACAAATGTCGCGCCTAATCATCTTGATATACACAAGGATATGGACGAATACGTCGAGGCAAAGAAAAATATACTTCTGCACCAGAACGCCTTTTCACGCACGGTATTAAACCGTGATAATGAGATAACAAGAGGCTTCAGGAAATACGTAAGGGGTCAGGCGCTTTCCTTCAGTATGGAAACTCCGCTTAAAAACGGCGCGTGGTACGATACCGACGGGTATATCCATATGGCGTACCGCGGAATAGACGTTCCTATTATGCACAGAAGCGAAATCGCGGTTTTGGGCGACCATAACGTGGAAAACTACCTTGCCGCGATAGCCGCTGTGTGGGGTTATGTCGGAATGGACGCGATAAAACAGGTCGCGCGCGAGTTCAAGGGCGTTGAGCACAGAATAGAGTTTGTAAGAGAGCTTGACGGAGTTAAATATTATAATGATTCCATAGCTTCAAGTCCCACAAGGACGATTGCCGGACTCAAAGCGTTTGACAGGAAGGTGCTGCTTATCGCCGGAGGATATGACAAGCATATCCCGTTCGATCCGCTTATGCCGTATATAGTGGATAAGGTTAAAAGGCTGTATCTCTGCGGCGACACCGCGCAGAAGATAGAGGATTGCCTAAAGGCGTATAAGGATTATAACGGAGAACCTGAAATAGTAAGGGTGAAAAATATTGACGAGGCGGTAGCCGCCGCCCATAAGGACGCTGTCCCGGGCGATATAGTAACATTGAGCCCCGCCTGCGCGAGCTTTGACGCTTTCCCGAATTTTGTGGCGCGCGGAAAATATTTTAAGGAACTGGTAAATAAGCTGTAATGGATATCAAGAAGATTTTGTTTGAGCTGTCGTGCAGAGACGCGCTCGGCAGTGTAAATGACGCGGCGGTTTACGCCGGTGAGCTGTTAAGCCGCTTTACGGAAATCAAAAAACTCGGCAATATGAGCGTAGCGGCGGTTTTTAAGGGCAAAAACGATTACACCCTGCTTTTTGACGCCCATATCGACCAGATAGGTATGATTGTTACCGACGTTGATGACGGCGGTTTTCTGACCGTGGCCAATTCCGGCGGCATAGATATAAGGTCGCTTCCGGCGCGCGCGGTAACGGTGCACGGAAAGGAGAAAATACCGGCCGTTTTCTGCGCTACGCCGCCGCATCTTTCGTCCGGCGAGACAGAGTATAACGATATTTCAAAAATCAAGCTGGATACGGGGCTCGGAGAAAAAGCGTCGGAAATCGTTTCGGTCGGCGATTATGTGACCTTCAGCGCTGAACCCGTGGAGCTTATGGGTGATACCGTAACGGGCAGGTCGTTTGACGACCGTGCCGGAGCCGCCTGCCTTATAGAGCTTGCGGGCAGGCTTTCGGGAAAGGAATTGCCCTGCAATGTAATAATACTTTTAAGCGACGCTGAGGAGCTCGGTATGCGGGGCGCCGTTACGGCGGCGTTTGAGCTGTCGCCGGATGAAGCGGTGGCGGTTGACGTAAGCTTCGGGGACGGACCGGGAATATCGGACGAGGAATGCGGGAAGCTGGGCGGCGGCGCCATGATAGGAGTTTCACCTGTGCTTGACCGGGCTCTTTCGGACAGACTTATAAATATCGCGGAAGAAAACGGTATAAAGTATCAGACAGAGATAATGGGCGGCAGAACAGGCACTGATGCCGATGTGATAGCCGTATCGCGCGGGGGAGTAAAGACCTGTACTGTATCTATACCGCTTCGCAATATGCACACTGAGGCGGAAGTATTAAGGCTTTGCGACCTTGAGTCGGTGTGCAGTCTGCTTGAAAAATACGCTTTGTCGGGAGGGCTTGCCGGTGTTTGATATGTTAAGGGAGCTGACAGCGCTTGACGGCGTGTCGGGCGATGAAAAGGCGGTAAGCGATTATATAATCTCAAAAATAGAGGGCTTCTGCGAGTATAAAACCGACCCGCTCGGAAATATAATAGCCTTTAAAAAGGGCAGAAACCGCTCGGTCAAAAAACTGCTGGTTGACGCTCATACCGACGAGGTGGGGCTCATAATAACCGCTGTTACGTCGGACGGTTTTCTGAAATTCTCCGCGGTCGGGGGAATAGATACCTCAGTGCTTATGTTCAGACGGGTGCGAATAGGTGAAATTAACGGCGTTATTTCGGGAAAACCCGTACACCTGCTGTCCGGTGACGAAAAGAAAAAGCTGCCGAAAGCGGACAGCCTTTATATAGATATAGGAGCGTCGTCAAAAGAAGAGGCACTCGGTTTGGTGCGGCTCGGAGACAGGGCGGTAATAACCGGCGAATACACCGAAATGGGCGGAAAGATAAAGGCAAAGGCGATAGACGACCGTGCCGGCTGCGCTATACTCATTTCCCTTATCAGAAGCGAGAGCGAGTATGATTTTTACGCTTCTTTTACGGTGCAGGAGGAAGTAGGATTAAGAGGAGCCAAAGCAGCGGCATTTACCGTGGCGCCCGATTCCGCCATAGCGCTTGAGGCTACCACTGCTGCGGATATTGCCGGCGCTGCCGATTCTCAAAAGGTCTGCTGTCTCGGTGAAGGCCCCGCTGTCTCGTTTATGGACAGGGCGACGGTTTATGACAGGGCATATTACAGCGCGGCGCTTGACAGCGGCATTAAATGCCAGCCTAAAGCGGCGGTCGCCGGCGGCAACAATTCCGGCAGTCTGCATTTAAGCAGGGGCGGAGTAAGAACACTTGCAATATCGGTGCCGTGCAGATATATTCATTCACCCTCCTGCGTTGCCGACAGGGAGGATATAGAAAACGCAGGGAGACTTGCCGTTTATATGATAAACGGTATATGCTCGGGTAATATCGAATGATAGCGCTGTCGGGCAGTCTGCCGGAGATTACACAGCCTGCCGCTGAATATATCAGGATAAAGTGCCTTTTTGACTCATATAAGGACGATAGGAACACTTATTTCTGGATACAGGACGGGGGAAAAGCGGTAATTTCACTCGCTGACGGCGATATGACGGTTTACAGGACCGGGGAAGACACGGACGAGCTGTCGGAATTTATAAATATGGTGTCGCCCCGCAGTATTTTTACGTCGCTTGAAACATTTAAAGCGGTGGGAATCGCTCCGGTAAAAACGGTGAACGTAATGTGCCGGATATCGGACGTGCGGGAAGAAACGGCGGGGGACACCGTTTCAAGCAAAGAGCTTTACGGAATTTTAAGCGCAGGAGGCTTTGATATGCCGGATTATCCGCCCTTCGCAGTGGATTTTTGCCGGAGACACAACCGCGGATACGCGGATTATTTTGCGGTAAAGGACAAATGCGCGGCGGTTTCCTTTCATTCGGGGAATTATGCGGTAATAAACGGCATAGTAAGCCTTGAAAAAGGAATGGGCGGCGCGGCGCTTACCGCGATACTGGGGAAAAACACAGGCAGGACGGTGCTTGCCTGCTGTGAGGACAACATAACGGGATTTTACGAAAAATACGGATTTTACAGGCTTAACAGGGCGGGATACTGGTGGAAAAATCAAACATAAAAAGTTTTTTTAATATAGATGAGTTTCTTTTGTCAAAGGATACGGAGATACTTGAGAAGTGCAGGGAGCGTTTTTCGGATATAGATGATATAACGGAATACTGTCAGCTCAAAGTGCTTTCGGCGTTTATAAAAAACGGCGTCAGCGAGGCGGCTATGGCAGGCTCTACCGGCTACGGCTACGATGACCGCGGCAGGGAGATTTTGGAAAGGGTAATGGCTCAGGCTATGGGAGCGGAGGACGCGCTTATGCGCCATAACTTCGTTTCGGGCACGCACACCCTTACAGTGGCGCTTTTCGGCCTTTTAAGACCCGGAGATAAAATCCTTTCGCTTACCGGAAGGCCGTATGATACAATAATCGGGGTTTTCGGGATTGATGAGAAGACCGACGGCTCGCTTGCCGACTTCGGTGTTAAGTACCGTCAGGCGGAGCTTCTGCCCGACGGCACGCCCGATATCGCGAAGATAAAGGCAATGCTTAAGGCGGATAAATATAAAATGGCTTATATCCAGCGTTCGCGCGGGTACAGCACAAGGCCGAGCCTTACTGTTGAGAATATAGAAAAGCTATGCAAAGCTGTAAGAGAGGTATCGCCTGACAGCATTATAATGGTGGACAACTGCTACGGCGAGTTTACCGAGAAAAAAGAACCCTGCGATGTGGGAGCGGATATAGTCGCCGGCTCGCTTATAAAGAATCCGGGCGGCGGCATAGCGCCTACGGGCGGATATATAGCCGGACGGCACGATCTTGTCGAGAAATGCGCGGCAAGGCTTACCTGCCCCGGAGTGGGCCGAGAGGTCGGAGCGACGCTCGGGCACAGCAGGGAGCTTTATATGGGGCTTTTCGCCGCGCCGCACGTTGTGGGCGAGGCGATGAAAACCGCCGTTTACGCTTCGGCACTTTTTGAAGATTTAGGATTTGAAGTCACACCGCGGTATGATGAGAAACGCGGGGATATAATACAGTGCGTCACCTTAGGCACAAAAGAGGGGCTTGTGGCGTTCTGTCAGGGTATGCAGAGCGGGGCGCCGGTTGATTCGTTTGTGGTGCCCGAGCCGTGGGACATGCCTGGATATGATGATCCGGTTATAATGGCGGCGGGAGCGTTTACTCTCGGAGCGTCGATAGAGCTGTCGGCGGACGGGCCTTTAAGGGAACCCTACGCCGCGTGGATGCAGGGCGGGCTTAATTTCCACAGCGCCCGTGCCGGAGTGCTGCTTGCGGCACAGAAAATGCTTGAAGCGGGCAAAATATCCCTTTGAAGTAAACAACGGAGGATGTAAATGAAAAAGGTTTTTTCGGGTACCGTTTATGAGGTGCTGCCGATTTCAAACGGCATAATTTTCTCCTACTGCAAGGATATAATAGAAGAAAATACCGTTGTGGCGTATAAAATGATAACCTTTGACAACGGCAGATTTACCGATATAGCTAAGAACATATACCAGCTTACAAAGTTCGGCAACAACTACAAGGCGGCCGCCGCGCTCTGCGGAAATTATATCACGGTAAGGTCGATAATACTGCCGGGAGGAAAGCTGTTTCTTTTGTCGGACGACGGTTCGGCGCAGCTGCTTGACGCGGACGCGTCCCGGATATGGACAGGCGAGCTTAAATACCGCGGA
Source organism: uncultured Clostridia bacterium (assembly GCA_944380885.1). Classification (GTDB taxonomy): domain Bacteria; phylum Bacillota; class Clostridia; order Oscillospirales; family Acutalibacteraceae; genus UBA737. The sequence continues at coordinate 9,389 of CALWIZ010000001.1, forward strand.
TGTTCCGCGGGCGACATAGCGCTGCACAAAAACGCGCTGTGGGCGAGTTTTCCCGAATGTAACGTACTGCTTCGTTATAACCTTACAGCCATGCGCGAGGAGCTTCGCATAGGCGGCAGCAAATCGCCGTTTTCAAAACCGGAGGGGCTTTTTATTGAGGGCGATACTGCCATGGTCTGCAATGCCGGCTCAAAAAAGCTCACCGAAATAGATCTGAACAGCTATGCCGTGTTTGATTACGAGGATTTTGAGGAACCGGTACACAGCTATGTAAAAGTGGGGGAGAACCGCTTTGTGGTGCTTGATTCGGGACTTTATCTGATTTAAGCGCTTAAAGGCGGCAGATAAAAGGAATAAAATCAGATTAAACCGCCGCGGCGGATAATCATATGGCAAAAGAATAAAAAAACAGGAGCAAAAAAATGGATATTTTCAACGCATTAACCCTTATCGGCGGCTTATGCCTGTTCCTTTTCGGAATGAGCGTAATGGGCGACGCGCTGGAGCGCAGAGCCGGCGGAAGTCTCAAAAAGATACTTGCCAGACTCACAAAAAGCAAGATTACCGGTTTTCTTACGGGACTTGTAGTTACCTCGGTAATACAAAGCTCTTCGGCTACTACCGTAATGGTCGTAGGCTTCGTAAACTCGGGAATGATGACGCTTAGGCAGTCGATAGGCGTTATAATGGGCGCCAACATCGGTACTACCGTTACCGCGTGGATTTTAAGCCTCGGCGGAATTTCCAGCGATAACATTTTCATGCAGCTTTTAAAGCCCTCTTCTTTTACCCCTGTTCTGGCACTTATAGGCACAGGACTTCTTATGTTCGGCAAATCAAGCAAGAAAAAGGATACCGGAACAATACTTTTAGGCTTTGCAACCCTTATGTTCGGAATGGATACAATGTCCTCCGCCGTTTCGGGTCTTGCCGATGTTCCGGCGTTCAGAGATATGTTTTTAATGTTCAGAAATCCGATACTCGGTATGCTTGTCGGAGCAGTGCTGACCGCGATAATTCAGTCAAGCTCGGCGTCGGTGGGTATACTTCAGGCGCTTTCCGCCACCGGACAGGTATCATACGGCGCCGCTATTCCGATAATAATGGGACAGAATATAGGCACCTGTATCACGGCGATACTTTCCTCCTTCGGCACCAATAAGAACGCGAAGCGCGCGGCTGTGGTGCATCTCTCCTTTAATATTATAGGCACTATAATATGGCTTTCGGTATTCAGCATAGTATCTGTCACGATCAAACCGGCAATTCTCGATGCTCCCGCTACGTATTTGGGCATAGCGGTGGCACATTCGTCATTTAATATCGCATGCACTATACTGCTCTTCCCGATATCGTTTATTCTCGAGAAGATAGCGATAAGGGTAGTGCCGGACGGTAATAAAAAGGTAGTCGTGGCAGAGCTTGACGAGAGATTGCTCGCTACCCCTCCGGTGGCGCTCGAGCACTGTGAAAGCGTTGTGCGCGAAATGGCGGAGCTTTCGGTTGCGTCTATGAAAAAAAGTTTCAGTATGCTTAAAAAATACGATGCTGCCGTCGCTGAGGAAATCAGAAAATCTGAGGAAAAGGTCGACCATTACGAGGATATACTCGGCTCGTATCTTGTAAAGTTAAGCGGATATCAGATAAGCGACAGCGACAGCGCTGAAATATCAAAGCTGCTTAAAGTTATAGGCGATTATGAGAGAATATCCGACCACAGTATAAATATACTTGAATCGGCTGAAGAAATGCGCGACAAAGAAATAAAGCCTACCGAAAAGGCACAAAAAGAACTTGATAATCTCTGCTGCGCGGTTTCAGAGATACTTGATATATCATATGACGCTTTTGCGCGTAACGACACCGATGAGGCAAAAGGCGTCGAGCCGCTCGAAGAGGTGGTTGACGAGCTGCGCGAGAAAATACGCAACGGTCATATCGAAAGGCTTAAAAACGGCGAATGTTCGATTGAAATGGGCTTTGTCTGGGCGGATCTGCTTACAAACCTCGAAAGAACCGCCGACCACTGCTCCAACATAGCTATATGCGTTATCGATGCGTCGGAGCATAATATGAATGTACATCAGTCGCTGAGGGATATGAAAAAGGGCAACGCGTTTTTTGACGAGAAGTACGCCGGTTTTGCCGAAAAGTATCTCGGTAAGCAATGAGCTTTAAGCGGTAGTATTTATGGAAAACATAATAGAAATAAACGGACTCAACAAGCGTTTCGGTGATGTGCAGGCGATAAAGGATCTAAGCTTCCGTGTTAAAAAAGGCGAGCTTTTCGCTTTTCTTGGAGTCAACGGCGCGGGAAAGTCCACTACTATAAACATTATGTGCGGACAGCTTGCGGCGGATTCGGGCAGTGTGCTTATATGCGGCGATGATATACGACGCTCAGATGAGGTTAAAACCCGTCTCGGAGTAGTATTTCAAAGCTCGGTGCTTGATTCGGCGCTTACGGTATACGACAATCTTGAGAGCCGCGCCGCGCTTTACGGCATTACCGGAAAAAATTTCAGAAAAAGACTTGATGAGCTTAGTAATCTGTTAAAATTCGAGGATCTTTTAAAGCATGCGGTAGGAAAGCTGTCGGGCGGACAGCGCAGACGCATAGACATAGCGAGAGCGCTGTTGCACCGTCCGGAAATACTTGTGCTTGACGAACCTACCACGGGGCTTGACCCACAGACGAGAAGCATACTCTGGAGCGTTGTGTCAAAGCTTAGAAAAGATGAAAATCTTACGGTTTTTCTTACCACTCATTATATGGAGGAGGCGGCAGACGCCGACTATGTGGTGATAATAGACGCCGGAGAGATTTCCGCAGAGGGTACGCCGCTTGAGCTTAAAAATAAATATACAGGAGATTTTATAACAATTTACGGCATAAGCGAGGAAGAAGCAAAAAAACTCGGCTGTAAATATGATACTATAAGGGACGCTTACCGTGTCTCGGTTCCGGATACCGCCGCGGCAACCGCCCTGATTCTTAAGTATCCGGAAATTTTCAATGATTATGAGATAACCAAGGGAAAAATGGACGAGGTTTTTCTCTCGGTCACCGGAAAAAAACTTACCGGAGGCGATGAAATATGATAACCGCCGCCATACTTATAAAAAGAAACATAAAGCTGTTTTTTAAAGATAAGGGTATGTTTTTTACATCGCTTGTCACACCTGTAATACTGCTTTTGCTTTACTCTACGTTTCTCGGCAATGTGTATAAGCAGAGCTTTTCGGCGGCCATACCGCAGGGCTTTGCTATGAAAGAAGACATTATGGACGCGCTTGTGGGAGGGCAGCTTGTGTCGTCAATACTTGCCGTTTCCTGCGTTACCGTGGCTTTCTGCTCTAATTTTGTTTCGGTGCAGGACAAGGCGAACGGTACGGCAAAGGATCTGCGTATGTCGCCGGTAAAGCCGTGGACGCTGTCCGTGGGATATTATTTTTCGGCGTTTATCTCTACTCTTTTAATTTGCGTGACGGCGGCGCTTGTCTGTCTTCTGTATCTCGCGGCGGTCGGCTGGTACCTTTCGGCGGCAGACGTCCTTTGTATTCTGCTTGACGTGCTGCTTCTTACGGTTTTCGGAACCTCGCTTTCCTCGGTTATAACCTTTTTTCTTTCAACACAGGGGCAGATTTCAGCGGTCGGGGCGATAATAAGCGCCGGCTACGGATTTATCTGCGGCGCATATATGCCGGTTTCCCAGTTTTCGGAGGGTATAAGGAAAGCTGTAATGTTCCTGCCCGGAACCTACGGCACATCGCTGCTCAGAAACCATACACTTAACGGAGCGCTTACAGAGCTTGAAAGCGCCGGATTTCCGGACGGGGCTGTAAAGGCGATAGCCGATACGGTGGACCTCAACCTTTATTTTTCGGGAGAAAAGGTCGGGACAGGGGCGATGTACGCGGTTCTCGGCGGCTCCGCGGCGGCAATAGCCGTAATATATGTGATAATGAATATTTTTAAAAGAAAAAGAGTCTGACGCGGTAAGATTTTAAGGAAAACGGGGGAGTATAAAATGAAAAAGCTGCTGATAGTTATACTTGTTCTTCAGATTTCGGGCGCTATACTTACATTTTTTTCACAGATAGGAACACAGCCGGCACTGGCTGTCATAAACGGTCTGCTGGCGCTTTTGCCGGCGGTCATCACCGTGGCGGTGCTGGTCTGTCTTGACAGAACCGAGCTGCTTTCCGGGGAAATATCGGAGCTGAGGTATATGCTGAAAAAGCTCGGGGACCGCGAGAACCCGCGCGGTGATTATTCTTCAAACCTCTCTGCCGAATATAAGGAAACCGCCCTCGGCACATGGGAATGCGTAAAATGCGGCACGGTCAATAAAGAGGGAACCTCTTTCTGCTCAAACTGCAAGGCGGAGTACTCTCCGTGGGTAAACCCCACAAAAAGCCCTTATGAGAAAAAGAAGGTAAGCCGCTGGATAAAGGAAGATAAAAAGAAAAAATAAATACGGTCTGACGTCCTGTAAACCTGATTTTCAGTTTATTGGTATACCTGAGCCCCGCCTTAATAAGACGGGGCTTTTTGCGCGCGGTTGATTTTAAGGGGCTATTTTGATATAATCGTAATAATAAACCTTAAAAAGAGGTGCGTTTTAATTGGACGGAAAAATAAAATGGGGAATACTCGGTCCCGGAAATATAGCACGCAGGTTTGCCGACGCGCTTTCCCGATGTGATGACGCAGAGCTTTACGGGGTAGCCTCCGCGTCTGACGCAGGACGCGCTGCGGCTTTTGCGAAAGAATTCGGCGCAGAACACTCTTTCGGAAACTATGACCGGCTGTTAGATGATAAAAACGTTCAGGCGGTTTATATAGCGACGGTAAATACCACGCATAAGGAGCTTATAAAAAAGTGCGCAGCGGCGGGAAAGCCGGTGCTCTGCGAAAAGCCATGCGTGCTTACAGAGGCTGACGCCGCCGAGCTTCAGGCTCTCTCTGAGCGTAACGGCTCGCTTATTATGGAGGCTATGTGGACGGCGTTTCTGCCCGCTACTTTTACCGTAAAAAAATGGATAGCGGACGGCAGGATAGGAAACCTTAAGGGAATGAGCCTTTCTTTCGCCTTTAAGGGGGACAGGTCGAGCAGGCGGCTTTATGAAAAGAAGCTCGCCGGCGGCGGTATGTACGATGTCGGAGTATACTGCATAGAGTACGCGATGGAGCTTACCGGAGCGTATCCTGTCCAGTGCGAGAGCATTTCGGCGCCGGAAAACGGCGTTGACGAATACGGCGTGCTGCTTATGCGTTTCCCCGGCGATATTATAGCGGACTGCAAGTACGGAGTAGGCTTTTACGCGGGCGGTGACGCTCATATTTACGGAGATAACGGCAGGATATTTGTGCCTGAATTTTGGAGCGGCGGAAGATGTGAGCTTTACAGCGAGGACGGAAGCCTTGCTGAAAGCTATACCGACCCTGCTGAAAACCGGTTCATATATGAAATCGAGCATTTCAACAGACTTGTAAGAGAAGGAAAAACCATGAGCGATATAATGACGCTTGAAAAGACCAGAGCCTGCGCGGCGGTATTTGATAAGATAAGGTCATATGAGCTTTAAATCAAAAATGAAAGGCTGACACGCTTTTAAAACGTGTCAGCCTTTTTCAAAGACTTTTTTCTGTCCGGTTATTCCGTTTATCCGCTGCGGCGCGGTCCGCGTCCGTGGACGGAACAGCGGTTGCCGTGCAGTCTTCCTCTTCAAGGGGGTAATGCATTCTGAAAAAGCTACCCCTGCCATTTTGGTACTCATATGGGCAGCCGCGGTTTTCTTCACCTTGAATCTGCATTTTTTCACCCCTCGTTTATTTTAAACAGGTAATTTTCAAATATAAGAGGAAATTTCTGTATCGGATTTTCAGACGTTTGTCATTATCTCCCAGAAATACTTTCTGTTGCATACCGGAAAATCGTCCAGCACACCGTGCTCAGGGTCAAGAAATTTTCCTTTATAATAAAGTGACCAGTGCCAGCACCTTGGCGTTTCAAGGCTTAAAACACAGATTTCGGGCAGGTCGGATTTTGTTTCCGCCTGCCGCCTTTCACGGCTGAAGGCAATTTTTTCCTTTTCAAGCAGAGAAAACATATCCTTAAGCGTTGTTTCACGTTCGGTACCGGTGAGGGTCACTATTTCCTCCGCCGTTTTTCCGGTGAGCATCGCGAGCACCGCCTGACCGCACTGGAGCGGCGTCGGCTCGTGAATGTATACAGGGTTATCGCAAAGGGGCATTTTTATCCTCCGTTTTATGAAATAATTTTGTAAACAAGCGGTTTTTCAGGCGGCTTTGCGCTTCCGTACGAATATGCGGACAAAAGCGCCGCCGCGGCGTCCTCAAGGCGATCGGGACTGCCGTAAAGCGTAGCGAGTCTCTCGCCCTTTTCGACCCTGTCGCCGTATTTTTTGTCGAGCAGAATACCGGCGGAATAATCTATTTCGTCCTTTAAGGTCTCTCTTCCGGCGCCGGTCATTCCCGCGGCCTTTCCGACCGTTTCGCTGTCAAGCGAGGTTATATAGCCTGTTTCCGCGGCATATATTTCCTTTGAGGCGCCCGCCGCCGGAAATTCTTTTTCACCTGTAAGCAGACTCACGTCCCCGCCCATAGCTTCAGCCGCGTTTTTAAGTTTTTCGAATGCTGAACCGTCTGATATTACACGGTTAGCTTTTTCAAGGCTTTCTTTTTCCGAAACACCGAAACTTAGCTTATACATCTGCGCGGCAAGCAGTACCGAAAGCTCTTTAAGGTCGTCCGGTCCTCTGCCCTTTAGCACCGATACCGCCTCTTTTACCTCAAGCGCGTTGCCCACGGCATGGCCTAACGGTGAGTCCATGTCGGTTATCACGGCGGCGGTTTTCCTGCCGGCGCCCTTGCCTATGCTTACCATTTCCTCGGCAAGGCGCACGGCGTCAGCCGCGGTTTTCATAAACGCGCCGCTGCCAAATTTTACGTCAAGCACTATTGTCTCGGCGCCCGCCGCCAGCTTTTTGCTCATTATGCTTGAGGCTATAAGCGGTATGCTGTTCACCGTTGCGGTAACGTCCCTTATGGCGTAAAGCCGTTTATCCGCCGGCGCGAAATTGCCGCTCTGACCGACAAGGCATATGCCCTCTTTCCGAGCGGTCCTCATAAATACTTCAGTCGTGACCGCCGTATTATAGCCGGTTATAGATTCGAGCTTATCTACCGTGCCGCCTGTAAAGCCGAGACCTCTGCCCGACATTTTGGCTACGGTGCAGCCCATAGCCGCCGCTGCAGGCGCGGCAATAAGCGTCGTTTTATCTCCCACTCCGCCGGTGCTGTGCTTGTCGGCAGTATGGGGAAGCGCGGAGAGGTCGAGCATATCGCCGCTTTTCGCCATTTCGTTTGTAAGCAGGAGCGTTTCTTCACGGTTCATCCCGTTTAAGAGTATCGCCATTAAAAGCGCAGAAATCTGATAATCTGGTATGCTGCCGTCGGTAACGCCGGAAATAAAGAATTTTATTTCGCGTTCGTCAAGCTGCAGCCTGTCACGCTTTTTTTCTATAATATCGGTCATTCTCATAAGGAATCCCTCCCGAAGCTCTCAGGCAGAAGCTCTGAAAGACGGTATTTTTTTATCTTTCCGCCGTCAAAAAGCAGTATTTCCGTATCGCCGCCGAACTCGCTCAGCGCCTGACGGCATATCCCGCATGGCGTGCAGAAATCTGTTATTACGCCTGATTTTCCGCCGACTACCGCTAATTTCAGGAATTTCCTCTCGCCTGCGGTAACCGCCGCCGCGAGAGCGGCTCTTTCGGCGCATATTCCCGCCGGATATGAGGCGTTTTCGGTATTGCAGCCGGAATAGACGACACCGTTTTCTGCGAGCAGCGCCGCCCCGACCTTAAAGCCGGAGTAGGGAGCATAAGCGTTTTCCATGGCTTTTTCCGCGATCAGGATAAGCTGCCGGTCGGTCATATGAATACCACCTTTTGTAAAAATTTATAAGAGCTTTACCGTGCTTCCCGGAGCGAGTGTGACTTTTCCGCCGTCATAAACCGCGTAAAGCGTTTCTGCCGTCGGATTGTAGAGCGTTTTCCCGTCATAGCTTTTCACTATGCGGCGGAACGCCGTTATATATCTGTATATTTCACCGTTTGTCGCATACCATACGGTGTCTTTATTTCCGAGAGTTCCGCATATGTGCTCAAGCAGCTCCCAGTTGCCGTTAGCCGTAAACTCAAAGCTGTGTCCCCAGATGTAAAAGAGCTTGGGTGATACGCGCCAGAGCGGCTCGTTGTCATCAGGCTTGAGAAAACGGACCGCAAGTTCGTCAAGAGCCTTGTCGGCATGGTGGCAGGTCGGGTGCCAGCGCAGAAAATCTTTCGGAAAATCAAAGCCGTGGGTCGAAACGGTGGTGCGTGAGTAGCTTATTCCGCATACTGCGGCGGTTTCAGGCTCCCCCGCAGTATCGGCAAGTCCGAACGGATAAGCCATACCGTCTACTATTCCGCCCGTGACCGCCTCAAGATTTTTTCTGTCCTCGAGAATCTGACGCGCGCATTCCGCGGGAGTAATCTGGTCAAGGTGCTCGTGGGTGAGCGTGTGAACTGCGATTTCGTGACCCTTGTAGAGCGCCGCCGCTTCTTCACCGCTCAGTCTTCCGTTATTGCCGAATGTGCCGCTGTTGAGGTTGAAGGTACATTTGATGCCGTATCTGTTGATGATCTCCACAAGCCTACGGTCGTCGGCTGTGCCGTCGTCGTAGCTTAATGTCAGCGCTTTTGTCCTGAATCCCGGAAAACGAAAATAAATACTCATAATAATCCTCCCTTTATTATCGCTTATATCATTAAATATTATTCTACACAATAACAGCCGTATTTTCAAGACAAACGGCAAATCGACGCTTCTGTTTTTTAAAAGCCGAATATGAGAAAACGGGCAGCAGTGTACGTTCCCGCAACTGCTGCCCGCTCCGTTAAGATTAAACTGAATTGTCCCGCCCTGCCGTAATGCGCTTAAGATAACCTGCGTAAAGCAGGTGGGTGCCGGCCGTACGGTTTCGCGCTCCCTTCTTCCGAACTCGGCACAGCCGCGGGAGGTCTGCAAACCCGCCGTACGAGCTTTGGCCCCGAAAATAAAAGTTGTAGGGTTATATAAGACGCGGTCCGCGAACAGCGCAGGACATACAGCAAAAAACTTATTTGTCGTCTATCTCAAAGAAATCCTCAAGTCTTTCCACAAATGCGTCGGCGATTGTTTCGTATTCGTCGTCGTCCTCTATCTCGTAATAATACTCGTCGCCGTCCTCTTCCTCGCCGACCTTGACTATGACAAGCTCGCCGCTGTCATTGAGCTGATCCTTGGGATCGTCATATATCGGAAGCATTGCCAGATAACGCCCTGTGTCAGTCTCGATAGCGTCAAGCACTTCAAATGTATATTCTTTCCCGTCATCGTCCGAAAGGGTTACAATGTCGGGATTGTATTCGTCTTTGTTTTTTATCTCGTCCATAATGTCCTCCGAAAAGAAGTCTTTTTCCTTTATATTGTAACCTTATTTTGCGATTTAGTCAATGATAACAGCATAAAAATTTTTATTTGCTCAAATGTTTTTCACTGTGCTGTTTTTCGTATTCGAGAACTTTTTTAAACTGGGTCTCGTAAAGCTCGCGGTATTTCCTGCTTGTTTCTATAAGCTCTTCGTGTGAACCGGTTTCGGTTATTATACCGTTTTCTATCACCATTATTTTATCGGCGGCTATTACGGTTGACAGCCTGTGCGCGATGACTATGCTTGTGCGTCCCTTCATTACGGCGCTGAGAGCCGACTGTATAAGGCTTTCGGAAATCGAGTCAAGCGACGAGGTCGCCTCGTCGAGTATCAGGATTTTCGGGTCTTTAAGCACTACGCGCGCGATAGATACACGCTGCTTTTCACCGCCTGACAGCTTTAGTCCGCGGTTTCCTACAACAGTATCGAATTTGTCGGGCAGACCGTTTATAAAATCATAAATGTTAGCCACGCGGCAGGCGTTTTCAATTTCCTCCTTTGTGGCGTCAGGCTTTGCGTAAAGCAGGTTTTCAAGTATAGTGCCGTTGAAAAGATAGGTGTCCTGCGTTACGATTCCGATATGTGTCCTGAGATAAGAAAGGTCAAAATCCCTTACGTCGGTACCCGCTACCTTTACGCAACCGGAGGTAACGTCATAAAGTCTCGGTATCATACCTATAATGGTGGATTTTCCGGCTCCGGACGTGCCGACTATCGCGTACATTTTTCCGTCGGGCACAAAGAAGCTGATTCCTTTTAAAATTTCGTGTTCTTTCTCATATGAGAAATGCACGTCGCAGAATTCGACGCTGCAGTCGTCAAGCGGGGGCTTTACCGGATTTTCCGGATTGTCGATTTCTATTTTACGGTCGTAGTATTCGAATATTCTGGTGAAAAGTGCGAGCGAGCGCACAAAATTCACCTGAAGGTCAAGCAGCTGCCGCACCGGCTGATAAAGCCTGTTGACAAGGGATACTACCACCGATATGTCGCCGACCGTAAGACCCGCGTCAAAGCGGCTGATTATAAGAAATCCGCCGACAAAATATATAAGCAGCGGCGCTATCTGGATAAACATTCCGAGAAAGACATGAAACCAGCTTCCGGCGCGCTGCTCCTTTATCGTTATTTTTGTAGCTTCATTGTTTATGGAACGGAATTTCTCGTATTCAACTTTTTCTTTGGTAAACAGCTTTACGAGCATTGAGCCGCTGACCGAAAGGGTCTCGTCAACATGCTGGTTAAGCTCGTCCTGCTTACCCTGCGCCTCGCTTACAAGCTCCCAGCGCTTTTTGCCGACCGCCTTTGTCGGAAGAATGAGCAGCGGAAGCACCACAAGCCCTACTATCGCCAGCCGCCAGTCGGTGTAAAAAAGATAAAATACAGAGGTCGCCACCGTAAGCACATTGCTGACAAGCGAGGTAAGCATCACCGATATTATCGAGCTTACGCCGTTGATATCGCTGTTCATTCTTGTTATAATGTCGCCCTGCTTTTCGCCGGTAAAGAAGGCGTGCGGCATATGCTGGAGATGGTCATACATCTGGTTGCGCATATCGTAAATGATTTTCTGGGATATCCAGGAGTTTATGTACTGCTCAAGCACGCTTATGACCTGTGCCGCGGCAAGCACCACGAAAGCGAGAACGACAAGCTGAACAAGTATTTTAATCTCACGGCTGCCGTCCACAATCGCGTCCACTATTTTTCCGGTAATAATTGAGGGAAAAAGCCCCAGCACGGCAGATACGAATATCGCGGCAAATACGGCGAGAAACTGCCATTTGTACGGCTTCAGATAACTGAGGATACGAAGCAGAAGCGCTTTTGTGATTTTCGGACGGTTCTTTTTTTCCTCCTCTGTAAGATAACCGCGCGGGCCGCCGCCGATACGGTTCGGTCCCCTCATTCCCGCGGGAGGCGGATTCATAGGTCTCATTATTCATTGCCCCGTTTCAAAAATTTCTTCAATAATATAATATTTTAACACATTTTCGGAAACTTGCCATAATTTTTAACAAATTGTTAATTTGCATAAAAGTTTTTAAAAAGTACTTGACAAACTATAAATTATGCTTTATAATAAAGCCAGACAAAGGGAAAGGAGTTGAAAACATTGAGAGAGGATACTCCACCGGCTCATTGTCAGAATAAAACGAAAGCGGTGATTCCAATGAAGTAAGAAGCGGCAACGCGAACAAAATAATTAAATGGTGAGTCCAATGCACTAAAGTTTTCAATTCCCTTACGGGGATTCACATATTAAAACCTTAACAGGTGATTTATATGATTGTGAGGAAAATCGCTTTCAAATAAATTATTACGGGTGATTCCAATGTACAGTTCAAATTCAGCGCTCGGTTAAATTGCATTCTTCTTATATGATAGTAAATTGTTTTTGCAATGCGTAAAGCAATCCCGACAGTTTCAATTTATATTAAATGATACCGAATTAACGGTTACGAATAGAGATTTAATTCAGAGCAAAATTTTAAACTGAATACGTAAAAAAAATTTAAACAGTCCTGATGTGAAGCGTCAGGACTGTTTTTCCGTCTGTCGATAAACCTAAAATATAATTTTTTTGCGGCGAAAAGCCGCATTTTGTTTTTCCGTCTGTCCGAACCGTATAAACACGGCCTTTTCTAATCACGGTAGAGCGATTTTTTTTTATTCTATCGTGTATTTTTATACGGTAGAATGTTAAAAATCAGAATTAGAGTGAAAAAAAGACTGTAAGTAAATATAATAATATAAAAGAAATACGCGGGACAGGTGAGATTTATGAGTTACAGGATAGTTACCGATTCGAGCGCAAATCTGACAGACAAACAGATTTCCGATTACGGCGTTGAAATACTTTCGCTTAAATATTATATAAACGGAAAAGAATATGACAGCTATAAAAAAGGCGTGCCGACCGACTATGCCGAAACCTACCGGCTTTTAAGGGAAAAGGCGAATATAACGACCTCGCTTGTGACAAGGGAGGCCTGCGACAGCGTTATTCTGCCGATACTTGACAACGGCGAGGACGTGCTGGTGCTTGCTTTTTCATCGGGGCTTTCCGGAACATATCAGAATATTGTAAACGCGGCGGAGGATTACCGCGAGCATTTTCCCGAAAGAAAGATTACGGTGATTGATACTCTCTGCGCCTCGCTCGGCGAGGGAATGGCGGTGCATTATGCCGTAAAGCTGAAAAATAAAGGCAAAAGCATGGACGAGGTTGCCGACTGGGTGGAAAAAAACAAGCTGAAAATATGCCATATATTTACGATAGACGATCTGTTTTTCTTAAAGCGGGGCGGAAGGCTGTCAGGCGGCGGCGCGATAGTGGGAACGCTTCTTGGGATAAAGCCGCTTTTATATACCGCAGATGACGGAAAGCTGTATGTGACCGGAAAGGTAAGAGGACGCAAGGCGGCTATGGAGTATCTGATTGAATCGGTCGGGGAAAAGGCGGTAAAGCCGGAAGAGCAGGATATTTTCATAGTCCACGGCGACTGCGAGGAAGACGCAAAATATGTTGAAAGGGAGATAAAGAAGCGCTATAAGGTAAAAAGCACTCTTTATAATTATGTCGACCCGGTAATAGGAGCCCATTCGGGACCGGGTACCCTTTCGGTGTTTTTTATGGGCGAAAAAAGATAACCTTTCAGCAGTTTTATTCCGCGGCGCAAAAGCCGCGGATTTTTTATATAAACGCCGTTGTTGATTTTTAAGGCTTTATGGTTTAATATAAATATAAATCACGGTATATTAAAGAGGGGAAGAAAGAGCTTTGCAAGAACGGAATATTCTGAAAAATAAACTGTATCTTTACCTTACCGAATTTTTCGCCGGTATGTCGGTAATGGCGGTAGAGCTTGGCGCGAGCCGCCTGCTCGCACCCTATTTCAGCTCGTCGCAGATAGTCTGGACTATTATAATAGGCACGATTATGATAGCCATGGCGCTGGGTAATATCTACGGAGGCAAAAGCGCGGATAAAAACCCGAATCCGGACAGACTTTATATAAGAATGCTCATCGCCGCTTTGTGGATAGCGGCAATTCCGTTTGCCGGAAAATATATAATCGTCGGGATATCGGCGCTGCTTATAGTCGCGGTAAATAATAATTTCCTGATAATCGCGGCTTTTGCGGCGTGTATGATAATTTTTGTTTTTCCGCTTTTCCTGCTCGGTACGGTTACGCCGAGCCTTGCGAGATACACGGTCGAAAGCCTTGACGAAAGCGGCAAAACGGTCGGCACGCTCGGCGCCTTCAATACAGTAGGAAGCATAATCGGCACTTTTCTGCCGACATTTGTAACGATACCGGCTGTAGGTACATCGGTGACTTTCCTTATTTTTTCGGGCATACTTTTCGTTTTGTCGGCGGTGTATTTTCTGAGCAAAAAGGAAAAGGCCGTAAAAATAACCGCCTGCGCTGTCGCGTTCGCCGTTCTTTCGGCGGCGGGCGCGGGAAGCAGCTTCGCGTTCTGGGACAACAGCCTTACCTACGAGGGTGAATCGGTTTACAACTATCTTCAGGTGAAGGAGACCGACGATTCGGTGCTGCTCGCGACCAACGTGCTTTTCGGCGTACAGTCGGTCAAAATGAAGGACGGCGAGCTTACGGGTATGTATTACGATTACGCCATGGCGGCACCCGCGCTCGCGGGCCTTGGCGAGGGGGACAGCGCGGATATACTGATACTCGGAATGGGTACAGGCACATACGCTTCGCAGCTTCTTGAGTATTATCCCGGCTTCAGCGTGCAGGGGGTCGAAATAGACGATAAAATAACAGCGCTCGCAAGGGAATATTTTGAGCTGGACAGCAAAATAAAGGTCACCACCTATGACGGCAGGGCGTTTTTGCAGGCGGACAAAGAAAAATACGATGTTATAATGGTTGACGCTTATCAGGATATCACAATACCGTTTCAGATGTCCTCTGCCGAATTCTTCACGCTTGTAAAGGAGCATCTCAAGGATAACGGGGTGATGGTGGTAAATCTGAATATGCGTTCTTCGCAGGCGGGCGACATAAATTCTTATCTCTGCGATACCGCCGCGTCGGTTTTCGGGGATATAGTTACGGCGGACGTTCCGCAGAGCACCAACCGTGAAATGTTTGCCGGAGCTTCGGGAAACGTTGACGCCGAGGCTCTTGAACACGCGGCCGAAAACGCTTCGGACGGGGAGCTTAAAAGGCTTTATAAAAGAATAGCGGGAAATATCACGGAATATTCCGCCGGAGAAAATATACTTACCGATGACAAGGCTCCGGTTGAGCTGCTCGGAATGTCGGTTATAGACGGGCTCATCGATAAGGAAATAGGTTATTACAGGGATATTTTCAGGGAAAAGGGAATAACCGGTCTTATATCAGAGCTTCAGTGATAAAAAAAGTACAATAAATCGTTGAAATGTATTACTGTTTCGGTGTATAATGTATAAAACCGCAAATACAAAAAGCAGGACAGTGTTTCTGTGCGGGCAGGTAAAAATGAGGTGTTGCAAGTGAGACAGACAAAATACAGCGGCTGCTTTTTAATAGTGTTGCTCTTTAATATCCTAATAAATATAGAATGGTCTTTGCCCGCTTGGATACTGCTGATACTGCATTTTGTAATTGATTTGTCAATTTGGTGGTTTATTGCGGCGCTGGCGCTGTGGATCGTTTTTATTGTTTTATGTACGCTTTTCATCGGAGCGGCGGCGAAATGCGGCAGCGAGCCCACGCCTTACCGCGAAAATAAAAATCCCTATTCCGCCGGAAAGTACGGCTCAAGCATCAAAAAGAACGGCTCTGCCGAAAAATCAGACGAACAGGCTGATAATTAAGGTTAATATAATAAGATTATTTCAAAGGAGAAAATAGTATGGGACTTATCAAGGCGATTACGGGTGCCGCGGGCGGCGCATTAGCTGACCAGTGGAAGGAATTTTTCTACTGCGAGGCTATTGACAAGGAAATTCTGGCTGTAAAGGGCGAAAAAAGAACAGGTGGACGTTCTTCAAACACCAAAGGCTCGGACAATATCATCTCAAACGGTTCGGGAATAGCGGTTGCAGACGGACAGTGTATGATAATTGTCGAGCAGGGCAAGGTTGTTGAGGTCTGCGCCGAACCGGGTGAGTTTACATACGATTCATCTACCGAGCCGAGCATATTCGCCGGAAATCTGGGCGACAGCGTTATAAATACCTTCAAAACGATAGGAAAGCGTTTTACATACGGCGGCGACACCGGAAAGGATCAGCGTGTTTACTATTTCAACACAAAGGAAATAGCCGACAATAAGTTCGGAACCGCCAATCCGATACCGTTCAGAGTGACCGTAGACGAGAATCTCGGTATGAAGATGTCCGTGGATCTGCGATGTCACGGTGTTTATTCCTACAAGATAGTCGATCCGCTGCTTTTCTATACCAATGTATGCGGCAATTTTTCTTACGAATATAACCGTTCGGAAATCGACTCAATGCTTAAAAGCGAGCTGATGAACGCGCTTCAGCCGGCACTCGCGAAAATCGCCGCGCAGAAAATAATGTATTATGAAATACCCGCTCATACTACCGAAATAGTTGACGCTCTTAAAGAAGAGCTTTCTGAAAGCTGGGGAGAAAAGAGAGGAATAGAGGTCTTTTCGCTCGCGCTCAATTCGGTTTCAATACCGGACAATCAGCGTGAGAAGATAACACAGTGGGAAGAAAACGCCATGCTTACAAACACAAATGTAGCGGCAGCTCATCTTGTGGGCGGTCAGGTAAGCGCGATGAACAAGGCGGCGGAGAACGATGCCGGAGCCATGACCGGTTTTATGGGGCTTGGAATGGCGTCGAACGCCGGAGGCGTAAACGCCCGTGACCTTTACGCAATGAATAATCAGCAGAGACCTCAGGCGGCGGGGGCGGATACGTGGAAATGCTCCTGCGGAGCGGAGGTTACCGGAAAGTTCTGCAGCAACTGCGGAGCGAAAAAGCCCGAACCGGAGCCTAAATCAGGATGGAAATGCAAATGCGGGGCGACTGCCACCGGTAATTTCTGCCCTGAATGCGGAGCTCCCAAACCCGCCGGGGAAGGCTGGGTCTGCTCCTGCGGACAGATAAACAAGGGAAAATTCTGCGGCAACTGCGGAGCGAAAAAGCCGGCGGGCGCGCCGCTTTACCGCTGCGACAAGTGCGGCTGGGAACCTGAAGATCCAACTCATCCGCCTAAATTCTGCCCTGAGTGCGGCGATGTATTTGATGAGGACGACAAACAGTAATATTATTTTCATAAGTTAAGTCTTTGCCAACAAACGCTTCAAAGTTCTGAAATGAAAAACATCTTGTGACCGTAATAAGGGGAGATAAACGCTATGGAGGTTCTGCAGGAATATAAATGTCCGTGCTGCGGCGGCGCAATTGAATTTAACAGCGGCATTCAGAAGATGAAATGTCCGTACTGCGAAACGGAATTTGAGGTAGACACATTAAGGAAATACGATGATGAGCTTAAAAGCGATACCGGAGACCGTATGGAATGGGATACTCCGGCGGGCGGCGAATGGCAGGAGGGTGAGTCGGACGGACTGCGCCGTTATATCTGCAATTCCTGCGGCGGCGAGATAATATGCGATGCCACGACCGCGGCGACTTCCTGCCCGTACTGTTCAAATCCGGTAGTGATGAAGGAGCAGCTTGCGGGTGAGCTGAGACCCGATTATATCATACCGTTCAAGCTGGACAAAAACGCCGCAAAAGAGGGACTTAGGAAGCATCTTAAGGGAAAGCGGCTGCTTCCGAAAATTTTTAAGGACGAGAATCATATTGATGAGGTAAAAGGCATATATGTGCCGTTCTGGCTGTTCGGAGCCGACGTGGACGCTGACATACGCTACCGCGCCACACGGGTAAGGAGCTGGAGCGACAGTAATTACGACTATACCGAAACCAGTTATTATTCGGTTCACCGGAGCGGAAATATCTCGTTTGAGCGTGTACCGGTTGACGGTTCTACAAAAATGCCCGACGACCTTATGGAGTCTGTTGAGCCTTACGATTTTTCAGACGCGGTGGATTTCGCGACAGCTTATCTCGCAGGATATTTTGCCGATAAATACGATGTTGACTCGGAAAAGAGCATACCGCGCGCCAACGAACGTATAAAACGTTCGACTGAGGACGCTTTCGCGGATACCGTTACAGGTTATACTACGGTTACGGCGGAAGCGAGCAATATCAGGCTTTCGGGAGGCAGCACAAAGTATGCCCTCTATCCGGTGTGGCTTCTCAATACGAGCTGGAACGGCAAAAAATACACCTTCGCGATGAACGGACAGACCGGAAGGTTTGTGGGTGATCTGCCGGTAGACAAAAAGGCTGCGTTCTGCTGGGGCGCCGGTATGACCGCCGTGTTCTCCGCCGCGGTGTACGGCGTTGTATGGCTGCTCAGACTGTTCGGTGTTATTTGAGGGGGAGCGGCAATATGAAAAGAAAACTGTTTATTGTAGTTTTTTATGTAATACTTTGCATAAGTTCCGGAATACTTACGACGCCATTTTCCGCTGAAACAGCATACGGCCGGGTGGTTGACGGGGCGGACCTGCTTGACGGGAGTGAGGAAGCAGATCTCTGCGGGCGGCTTGATGACATAAGCGAAAGATATCAGTTTGATGTTGTAGTGGTGACCGAATACAGCCTCGGCGGCAAAAGCCCTCAGAGTTTCGCCGATGATTTTTTCGATTACAACGGTTACGGTCAGGGCAGTGAGCGCAGCGGAGTGCTGCTGCTTCACAGTCCCGAGTACAGGGACTGGTGGATATCCGCGAGAGGATACGGTATCACGGTATTTACCGACGCCGGCATAGAATACATAGGCGAGCGGATCACGCCTTTTTTGGCGGACGGGGATAATTACGGCGCTTACAGCGAGTTCGCCGACCTGTGCGATAAATTCTTGAGCCGTGCGGAAACAGGCAACCCATATGATACAGGCTCGCTTCCGGCAAAGCCACTCGGGCTTACGGCAATAGCCGTTTCGCTGCTTATAGGCTTTATTCTTGCCATGCTCATAATCGGAATAATGGTAAGCAAACTCAAATCGGTGCGCAGAAAAGCCGACGCGGACAATTATATAAAAGCCGGCAGTATGAGGGTTACCGGCAGCAGAGATATGTTTTTGTACCGCAGCGTCAGCCGCAGGGAAAGACCTAAAAACAATTCGGGCGGCAGCAGCACACACAGAAGCTCTTCGGGAGCCCGTCATTCGGGCGGCGGAGGAAAGTACTGAGGTATTAATATTTTTGTTTTATGCGGTGCGGCCGAGCTGCGTACCGAAAAAAACCGGCAGTCAGATTGTATATCCGACTGCCGGTTTTTGTTTTATACACTATTATTTCTGCATATAAAGCCTGCTGAATTCTTCCGCTTCGGTGGGCTTGTCAAAGAAGTATCCCTGACCGTAATCGCAGGAGAGAGCCGCCATATTATCGCGGTCGTCCTCAGTTTCTATTCCTTCGGCAACGGTTGTGATACCGAGCTTTTTAGCGAACGATATAATCTGCTTGAGTATGATTTTCCTGCGTTCATCATCACCGCCGGCGACCTTTCGCATAAATCCCCTGTCGAGCTTCAGTTCATCTATTTTAAGAGTGTAAAGCATATTAAGCGATGAATATCCGCTGCCGAAATCGTCCATTGAGATTTTAAATCCTATTTTTTGAAGTGCATTTATCTGATGATTTATCTGCTCTGCATCGCTTGCCGCTATATCCTCCAGTATTTCAAGAGTGATTAAAGAAGGAGAGATATTATACTTTCTGGCGATCTTTTCTATATCTTCCGGATAATTTCCGTTGGCAAACAGGCGTTTTGACTGGTTTACCGATATCGGAACGGGAGTAATTCCGATATCTATCCATTTCCTGAGCTGTATACATACCTTTTCAAACATATACATATCAAGCTTCACCGAAAAGCCGTTTGCTTCAAACAGCGGAATAAACTCACCGGGATATCTGTATGAGCCGTCAGACAGCTGCCACCTTACCAGGGCTTCAGCACCTGTTATCTTTCCGGTTTTAAGGTCCCTTTTTGACTGGAGAAACAGCTTGAACTCATTTCTTTGGAGCGCAAGCTGCATATAGCTTTCTATATTGCTCTTTTTCCGCACCATTTCGTGAAGTGAATGATCATAAAAAGCAATATCGGTCTGAAGATTGTGTTTTATGCTTTGCAGAGCGACAAGCGCCTGTTCTCTCGTGCCGCGTATGCTGAGTCCTGAATACAGCGAGACTTCGTAGCTGTATGCCGCGTGCTGAGTCACTTCCCGCACATTGAGTATTACCGAAGATATACGGCGGCTTAAAATGCTTTCGTCGGTGTCAAGCAGGAATATATAGAACAAATCCGCGGAGTCGCGGCAGAAAAACTCGTCCGGCTCAAGATTTTCTTCTATTTTGGCTTTTATAAACTTTAAGACCTTGTTTCCGTCCTCTGTTCCGAAAATATCATTTATACATTTGAAGTTATGAATATTAAGAGCCGCTATACAGTAGTCCTTATGTTTTTTTGTAATTTCTTCCTTTTTCCGGTCGAAGCGCAGGGTATTGTCTGCTCCGGTCACTCTGTCGTAATAGGCAAGGCGAATAAGCAGAGACGAGTTTTTGCGGAACCTGTAATATCCGTAATAAAGCAGCGTGAACATTGCCAGAAGAATCAGGAAAAGAAATACTCCGAGAATAATCACCGACCGACCGAATGAAAGTGCGGGGCCCCACAATCTGTTCGCGCAGAACAGGTACCAGCCGTTAAGATCTATCGGGGCAAGATAAAAATGACATTCATTTCCGTTGTATTCAAATTCACCGTACATACTTTCACGGTTCGCGATGGCTTCATGCGCCTTCTCCTGCGTTTTTTCCGAAAGATACGGGCCGTCAAAAATAGAGGACATATTTTCCTTTACAATCGTATGCTCCGACCGCACAAGGAAATTTCCTGCCGAATCAAGAATATGAATGTATCCCTGACCGTCAAGTACAGTGTTGCCGTTTACTATATCCTCAAATATTTCAAGCGTGTCGCTTGCGGCAAGCGCGCCGATTATTTCGCCGTTTTTATGTACCGGTACGCTGTATATGAATAATTTGCCGTCAAATATCTCACTGTCGAACATTTTTGATACGGCGTCTTCGCCTTTGAATGATTTTTCTATCGCAGTCCTTGCGTAATCGGCGCAGTCGTCAAGTGTTATTTCCCATTTTGTTCCGTATTCGGTGGAATTGATTATGCCTTTTCCGTCAACCGACAAATAAGCCATGCTTACAAAGGAATTGGTCTCATTGATTGCGGAAAGGTTTTTTTCGATAAGCTCCGTTGAAGCTGTAAGATCGTTTACTTCAAAGGCTTTGGCGAGGGAGGTGAGAAACTGTATGTTTTTATCTATCTGCTTTAAAATCCTGCTCTCATATTCCTCGGTTTCAATTTTCATCTGCGTATGATCAGTATTATGCGCCTGCTGTATGACATATGAAAAAGCTATCAATACAAGTGCTGATACGACAATGCTTACGGAAATGATAAGAACCGTAATCCTTATAAGCTGTTTTTTTATCTTTTTCTCGTCCATCACGCGCCCCCTGCCAATTGCCTGCGCTCGCCGTGCGGTACAGCTTGTGTTTTTGAAGAAACCTTCTGTTCTGTATTCTGCAATGCTGAATATTGTAATATTATCAATACATTATAACATGCCTTAAAATTTTTGGCAAGCGGAGAGTTTTCGCGTCGCGGCTTCTGCTCCTTAAAATAATTCGACCGCGTGCAAACGCGGTCGTCAGTCTGTAAAGAACTATAATTTGAATTTTTTCGCAAAAAGCCGTATTTTAATGCATATTATCCCAGCTTCTTATCCGCTGTTTCATTTCATCAATACCCAGAACACCGTATGCGAAGCCTTTTTTTACAAGCTCTGCCGGCAGAAACTCATCGTACTTTTCAAAAAGCGGAACCTCACCCTTGTATACAAGCTCCATAGGGTCAAGCGGCTCCTTTTCCGCCTCTTTAAGCACCCTGAAAAATTCCTGCTCCGACGCCTTCATTTTAAACTGTATAAAATAAGGTCTTGCCGGGTCAAGCGCCGAAAGTCCGAGCCGTTTGCCGCAGATGAGCTTTAAAAAACGTTCCATAGCGAGAAAAGCATATGTTCCGAGCCACGGGAAAAGGCACCACATATCGCCGCCCAAATTTATAAGCGGCTTTTCGGTAAGCCCTGAAAGGCGGGCGGCGCTTCTTGCCTCATTAAGTCTCGCGGCGGCGTTTTTCATAAGGTAAGGATAGGTTTTGTCCTCGCTGAGCGCCTTGAGCATGCGCTCAAGCACCTTTGTGTTTATATCGCCCGGACATTGCCCGAAATACGCCGGAACCTTGCCGCGTACCTGCTCGCAGTATACAAGCCTGCGCTTATGGTCGATTTCCTCTACTATCCAGACATGCCCCGCTATCGCAATTTTCTCGCCGACCGGAGGCGGCATTACTATGGTGCCTAATTCCTCGGATTTACAGCGCACGGTGTATTCCTCGTTTTCCTTGAAAACAGCGTAGAACTTAAAGGAATTGGTCTGACGCTCACCCGCGAGACCTACTATCAGCCCGCCTTCCTCGGTGCGCTCGATATGGTCTGTCTCAAGCAGATGGCGCAGAAGCAGACGGTAGTCGTCCTTTGAGATATTTCTGAAATAATTGAGCGACAGCACCCTTGAGGCGAGCGCCGGGGGAGTAAGCTCGCCCGACGAGGCAAGAGTGCTCATGGTCTGATGATACAGAAGGCTGTACGGCAGCCGGTCAAGCCTCGGCGGCTCGACAAAGCGTTCTTCTGCGTAAAGCTGAACAAGCGCTATGCCCTGAAGCAGCTCCCACGGTACAGTCTCCGGCAGCATCGCTCGGGCTTCCGGCTGCTCCTCACGCATTACGAACCACATTTCAGGCGGCAGGCCCCGCCTGCCGGTTCTGCCCATACGCTGCAAAAAAGAAGAGACAGTAAAAGGGGCGTTTACCTGAAACGCGCGCTCAAGCCTGCCTATGTCAATACCAAGCTCAAGCGTGGCGGTGGTGACGGTGGTCATACACTGCTCGTCGTCTTTCATCACTTCTTCCGCAGTTTCCCTGAACGACGCCGACAGATTACCGTGATGTATAAGAAAGCGGTCTGGCTCGTGACGCGCCTCGCAGTAGCCGCGCAGCGTAGTGGTGACCGCCTCGCATTCTTCCCTTGAATTTACGAAAACAAGACATTTTTTGTTCCTTGTATGCTCGAATATATAGGCAAAGCCGGGGTCAGAGTTTTCGGGAGCGGTATCGGTTTTCATATCAAGGACGGGAAGCGCGTTTTCGTTTTCCGCTTTGCCGTCGGCCGAGGGAACGGCGCCGGGGGTGGTGAAAAAATGCTCCATAGAAAGCCGCCATTTTACGCCCTTTGATTCTATTTTCGGAATATCGGTTTCCCTTCCTGTTCCGGCGGACAAAAATCTTCCGGTGGTCTCCGGGTCGCCTACTGTGGCGGAAAGCCCTATGCGCCGCGGGTTTACTCCGGCAAGGCGGGAAAGCCGCTCAATAAGGCAGAGGGTCTGTCCGCCCCTGTCGCCCCTCAGCAGGGAATGAACCTCGTCTATTACAATAAACTTAAGGTCACCGAATAATTTGGGGATAAAGGCGTGCTTGCGTATAAGCAGCGCCTCAAGAGATTCGGGGGTTATCTGAAGTATCCCGGACGGCTTTTTAAGCAGCTTTGCCTTGTGGGACTGCGAAACGTCTCCGTGCCAGTGCCATACGGGAATTTCCGCCTCCTCGCAAAGCTCGGTAAGACGGGAAAACTGGTCGTTTATAAGCGCCTTGAGCGGGCCTATATATATCGCTCCCACAGACGAGGGCGGGTCTTCTGAAAAAAGCGTGAGTATCGGAAAAAACGCCGCCTCTGTCTTGCCTGACGCGGTCGAGGCACAAAGCAGCAGGTTGCGGTCGGTCGTGAAAATCGTTTCAGCCGCCGCTATCTGCACGCCTCTGAGTGTCTCCCAGCCGTTTCTGTATATATAGTCCTGTATAAACGGGGCGTATCGGTCAAATATATCCATTTACTGCCTCCAGAAGTTGTCATATCTCAAATTCCGCGTATTCTTCATCAGTGCCGCTTTCCGGTGCTGCCGGCGAAAAGCTGAACCCGTCCGACGAAAGCAGCTTTTCTATATCCGCGTCAGGGTTCTGATAAAGTATGTCAAGCAGCTCTATAAAGTCCCGTATTACCTCTCGCGGAGTGATGGAGGTATCCGCGCCAACCCTTGAAAACTCTATTTTTATAAAGGCTATAAGGTCTTCCTCTCTGATTTTCTGCTCATATTCGAAAAGCTGTGCGTGTATATCGGCGAGCTTTTCGGTCAGAACAAGCATCTCCTCGTAGGTAAGCGGCACGAGCTTTATCACCGGTGCCAGCATATCCCGCATCTCGCCCTTGCCGAATCTTCCTGCCGTGAGTCTGGAGCGCAGCGCCTCATAGCTGTAAACCCCTCTGCGCGTGTCCTCTATGCACTGCGGGGTGCCGCTCATTATAATGCCGAGGTACTGTGCTTTGCCCTGAAGCGTGTCGTTATACATCGTCAGTATTTTTTCATAATTGTACTGTCTTGTTATGCTGTTTGGAATTTTATATATGTTTACAAGCTCGTCTATAAGTATGATAAGCCCGCCGTAGCCGGCTTTTTTAAGAAAGACCGAAAACAGCTTTATATATTCGTACCAGTCGTCATCGGTAATTATTATGTTTACACCGAGCTGCTCTTTTGCCTCGGTTTTTGTCGTGTATTCCCCTCTGAACCATTTTACAACCCGTGCCTTTAACTCATCGTCTCCGTTTAAGTACGCTTCGTAATAAAGGGTGAGCAGCCGCGCGAAATCAAAGCCGTGCACCATTTCATTGAGCGAAGAGATAACGTCCCTGATTTTTTTCTCCGTAAGCGGCTTAAGTCCTGGGTCTGAAAAGGACAGCCCGTTTTCGTTCATAGCCTCGTTCATAAGACCGCTTATCCATCGGTCGAGAATAAGGGTGAGCGCGCCGCCCTCCGGACGCGTCTTTGTGGAAAGGTTGCGTATAAGCTCCTTGTAGGTTGCGAGCCCCTGCCCTCTCGTGCCCTGAAGCCGTCTTTCAGGGGAAAGGTCGGCGTCGGCTACCGCCATATTCCTGTCCATAGCGTAGCCGCGCACGGTCTGGAGCAGAAAGCTCTTTCCGCTGCCGTATTTTCCGGCGACAAACCTGAACGACGCGCCGCCCTCCTCGATTATGCCTATGTCGTGAAGAAAAGCGTCTATCTCGGTCTCTCTGCCGACTGTTATATATGGGAGCCCTATCCTCGGCACAACACCGCCCTTAAGCGAGTTTATGATTACCGAGGCTATGCGTTTCGGTATTTTCATATTTCAAACATTCCTTTCAGTTCGTCGGCATAGTCCTCTATTACCGACGGCACATCACCGTTAAATTCTATTACCGTGTCCGAAAAGTGATCAAACAGCGTTTCGTTTATTCTGTCTGTCGCCACCGAAAGCATTATTCCGCTGCTTCTGGCGGCGGCTTCGGGGTCTTCGCCTTTAAGCAGGCATTTGAGAATTAAGGTACAGGCGGCGTCAAGTCCGTATTTTTGAGAGTCTTGCTCTGCGGCTGACGCGTCCGCCTGTTCAGGTGCTTTTGTGCTTTGTTCTTCAGCGGCTTTTTCCGGCTCCGGCGTATCGCAGACGGCAGGCTTATCCGTTTCCGCCGCGGCGTATCCGGAAAAAATCTCATCTTCTTCAGCTTCTTCAACTATCAGCTTGTCCCTTGTTTCGTCAGCCGACCGCCTTATTCCCCCGAGCTTTGAGATATCAATGACAACAGCGGCGCGCTCTTTCTTTCTCTTTTCCCTGAAATGCTCCGCCACCGCGCGGCTTATGGCGTCGTCAAACAGCTTGGAGCTTTCGACAGGCTTCAGCGCCGATTTAAAGCCGTATTCAGTCCGCAATCTGTAATCGGTGTTTTTAAGCAGGGCGCCCAGCTTTCCCGCTTTGTCCTTTACAGGGCAAAAACGCTCTCTTTTCCATTTCCCGTCACGGCAGATATATTTGTTTACCTCATTGAACGAATATACACAGTCACTGTGACGCTTTTTTTCGTAAAACACAGCCGAATAAAACATAAAATGCTCCTCGCTCACCGGCTTCGCGAACAGCCGCAGAAAAATATCGCCGCCCGGTTTTTTGGCGTAATATTCTTCAAGTACGGCGAACAGGCGGCAGACCGTGTCAGTCACTGCGGCGGGGTTCTTTTTGTAAAAGGAGGATTTTGTAATTTTGTACGACGAGAAAGCCTCAAGCGCCCCGATAATTTTTTCCGGCGGCATTTCCCGGTGCTTCATAAGGCATATAAGAGCCTCGTCATTCCCGAACGCCGGAAGGCTTAAGGCTGTTTCGGGGTTTATTCCGTAATAGGCGGCAAAATCACAGAGCCAGATTTTTGAGTAGGCAAGGATTCTACAGTCAAGCTCACCGTAACGCTGTGAAAAGTCTCTGAGCTTTAAAAAACCGTCTTCGGGAGAAGAAACTCCGATAAGGTTTATAAGCTCGTACATATAAATAAACGCGAAGGGTACCGGCGCTTTTTCGATATTGCCCTGACGCAGCTTTGTTCTCCAGGAGAAATAGCCTCTGAGCTGCGAAGTGCTAAGGTCGCGGTAAGTGGGAAAATATCTTACGAATACGCCTTGAAAATCAAAGCTGTCCGTAAAGTTTTCCATAAATTTTCCCTGAATGTAAAATACCTCGTTAGAGGGCATAAATACGGAGTCCCCGCCGCTTATCAGCTTTTTCATCTCGCTGTATTCGGGCGGGGTGTAATTTTTCATTTTTGACGCGGTAAAAATAAGGGGCTCGTCCTTGTATACTTTTGAGGAAGCCAGCTTTTTGTCAGATAAAACAGATTTTATTATTTCATCCGCCTTGCCCATTATATCACCTCCGCAGCCGCCGAAAACCGCTCAATAAACATATTATATCAGATAATTCTCCTCACTTCAACAATAAACCGAACATTTGTGCGGATATGTGAAAAAATACTTTGAAAACGTATTGACAAAAATATACAGTGTATTATATAATTAAAAAAAATAGGCAAACTTGGTGAAAACCAGGGACGCAAAGTTTAGAGGCTAAGGTTTATTACTATGCCAGTCTGGCTGCAACTGTTACGGAATGTCTTTCCGAACGGCTGCAGCCTTTTTGTTTTACTGAACATTGCGGCAGCCATACAGCGATTGAAGGGGTATCGGAATGAATATTCATAGCTCGCAGGTTAAAATGAATATTATTATTTTGGCGGTCTGCGCGGCGGCGGTAATCGCTGCCGCGGCGACGGCAGTATATTTTTCTTCCGGACGGGATTACGAAACAGTGAGCGGAAAGGTTGAAATAGACTCATCTGAGGACAGCGGCACAGAGGCACATAGCGGCAGCGGGACGCTTTCTCAGACAGAAAACGGGACATTTGTAAGCGAAGGGATATCAGTGACCGCCGAAACGGATATACCTGAAGGCCTTGACCCGTTCAGATACATAAAGCAGGGCTATGAGCTGAAAAACTTTGCTGCCATTGATTCGTTTTCAGCAACTTCCGAACTGCCTGTTAATCCCGCTGTACAGTATGCTTTCTGTTATCTGTATGCTGACGGCGGCTGTCTTACAGACTTGGAAACAGGGTCTATGACTTACAGAAAAGCCGGAGCGGACGAAATTCAGCGTCAGCTTGAAGAGCTGTTCGGCAATTTTACACAGGATATAAAACAAAGCAATCTGTATGTCAGCGGCGGCGGTTACTTTGAAATGTGGCAGCCCGATTACAGCGCTAAGGTATACGCTTTGGCACATTTAAGCGGTACTGACAGTGAAATTACTCTTCAAATTACATATTTTGAAGACAGTGAAAAGAAAAACGCGGCAGGGACAGCGGAAATAACGGTTAAAAAGGGAAAAAGCGGATATTATATCGCGTCGCTCGCCTGATACAGGGAGGTTATAATATGGCGTCAAAACACCGGCTTGAGGAAGCGTTCGCAGCGCTGACTTCGATTTTCGATCAGATAAATGAATTTGAGAAAAATTACGGCGATATTCTGAATGAATACAGAAAAGACCGAGGTATAATCACCGAGGAGGACAGAGCGGAAGCCGCAATTAAAATGATACATAAGTATTCTAATCTTTAAAAAGGGGGGTGCTATAATGCCGGATAAAAAATCAGCCGCTGACAACACGGCGGAAGGCAGACTTAACAGGCTCAGAGCCCCCGGAATAAGGACCCGGAACGCGGTGTTTACTGCCGTTATCCTGTTTATGATAACTTTCCTTTTGCAGTTCGCGGCGGACAATATTCTTCCGGCAAGGGAAAATGAGATAACCGAATGGAGATTTGTGCGGGCGGCTTCGGCAGCCGGAATTGAGGGCGAGCTGTCGGAATACAGTCAGGCTACTGAAGAAAACAGGGTATCCGCCAAATCAGGCGCTCCTTATATGCGGCTTCAGTACACTTTTCCCGAGCTTAAAGAGGATATAAGAATAGTTATAAAAACGGCGTATAATCCGGTGCGCGCCGAGCTTGACGGAGAGCCGCTGTTTGACAGCGGTTACGGCGAAAACAGCTTTTCAGGGAGCGCTTACGGCAGTGCCCTTATAAAAGCGGGAGAGGAACGGACGCTTGACATTTATCTCTACGCGCCGCTGGCGTTTTCATTCAGGGCGTATACCGAAAGCACAGAAATTGCTCCGGGAGAGAGCTTTTCAAGATACATAGGCTTTGGCTTTTCGCTGGCTGTAATGCTGTTTGCCGCGGGTATTTTTGTGCTGAGCATAACTCTTGCGGCAAGAAGCCGTCATATGCGGAGAATGTTTATGCTGTCGGCGACCGTTTTTGCGGGCGGCGTCACTGCCATGCTCTATTCTTTTGAACAATACAGCTCCCTGCTTGTGTCGCCTTACTGGTTCTGCGCGCTTCAGGTAGCTCAGCTGCTGCTGATGGCGCTTTCCTATGTTACGGTGTGCATATGCTGTGAAAGCGCTTTAAAGCATACCGCCCTACTGATACCTGTAATAATTATAAGCGCGTTGATACCGGTGTTTTCAACCGCCTGGGCTGTAAGGACGGCGGCAGTACTTATGACCACAGCACAGGTTTATATAATAATCAGGGCC
Organism: uncultured Clostridia bacterium; assembly: GCA_944380885.1. Taxonomy (GTDB): domain Bacteria; phylum Bacillota; class Clostridia; order Oscillospirales; family Acutalibacteraceae; genus UBA737. Next base: position 38,171 of record CALWIZ010000001.1, read on the forward strand.
AATGCGGCTTTTTCGTCTGCCTCCTCAGCCGATGTTCCGTATGCGGGTCATGTAAGAGGTTTGCTGATTTATTCGGGACTTATAGGGGTATACAACACCTGTGCGCTTTTCCTCGGAATCAGGCTGATGTCAGGATATCTTTTTATCTGCGGAATTTCACTTATGTGCATCGTAATGTTTGTGATTTACTGCCGGCAGATAATATACCTCGATATCAAAAAGTATGAAAGAATACGCCAGCTTTACGCCGACAGCGCATGGATAGAGGATATAACCGGACTCATAGCGAAAATGTTTCTCCAGAAAAACGAAAGGGAATTTATTATAGATGTGGCGGACGGCCTGTCGGATATCATAGAAAAAAATTCGGAGCTTAACGATGAGACGGTAGACGTGCACACATGCGCGGGACTGCTTGAAAACGGCGAGTTTGTTGAAATATTCAACAGCGGACCTGTTATGGAGTGCGAGTACTCGGAAATATACAGGCATCTTGAAGCACAGACCATAAAGCTGCTTATCGGGAACACTTCAGCTGACATGCTTTTTCAGCTTGAGAGCCACGGAGCGGTCATTCATTTTGAAAACATAATGTGCGGCGTGACCTCGGGTATGCAGAATATTCTAAAAAGCGCCTATATGAACCTGTATACGGCATACCAGAACCTTAACCTGAAAAAGGATGTTACGGATATTCAAGAGGAGCTGTTTATAAATCTCGCCGCCGTTGTGGAGCAAAAATACAAGGCTACAAAAAATCATCTTATTATTGTCTCTGCGCTTTCGTACGAGCTTTGCAGGAAGCTCGGAATGAGCGAGGAAAAAGCAAAACTTATTTCTCTTGCCGCAATGACGCATGATATCGGAAAGGTATCGGTATCCGAAAGAATAATGGAAAAGAAAGGCGCGCTTGACGATGACGAGTATGAGCAGATGAAGCAGCATACCGAATCGGGCTTCAATATTCTTTCGCTGCAGAAGGGAGCGTTTTTTGAAACGGCGGCTGTTATTGCAAGAGAGCACCACGAGAATTTTGACGGTACCGGTTATATGGGACTGCGCGGCAGAAAAATAGCTCCGGCGGCAAGACTTGTAAGGGTGATCGATGTAGTTGACGCGCTGCTTTCCGAACGCAGCTATAAAAAGCCGTGGAGCGAGGACGAGGTCAAAAAATACATAGAGGGCGGCAAGGGTACGCTTTTTGATCCGGCGGTAGCCGAGGCGTTTTTAGAATGCTCGGATTCACTATTTGAGCTGCGCAGGCAGATAACAGAGGATAAAGACATATGAAAAAATTTAAAGCCAAATATCTTTTAAAGCCGTATTTCCTCATACCGCTCTGCCTTATATTTATTGTACTTCTTAGTTTTGTTTTCTGGTATCTTACGCCTAAAAGACAGCTTACCGTCGCCGTGCTTGACAAGACGGTACCTGCCACCGCGGCGGACAGCTGGTCATATCTCGGGGACGTATCCAATAATTACCGCAAGCATATAGGGTTTTACTGGCTTATGGATTATCTGAAGATAGTAAATCCGGAAACGGGCAAATATTACGACCATACAAAGGATTATTACGGTCCGATGCTGGACAGCGCGAACAGAATTACCTCAAGCAAATTGCTGACCGATATAGACACCGTTCCCGACCTTCTTTACCTTTCTGACTCTTACGGAGTTGAAATTTACGATGACAGAGGCATAACAGAGGAAGAGATGAACACCGTTTCTCTTTGTCATTCGTCGGGCTCGGTCGTAATAGGCGAGCAGGACATACTCACCACCGGCACTGATACAAAGGTAAGGGGAGAGCTTGAAAATCTTTTCGGAATCTCATCGACAGGCTGGGTCGGAAGATACATATATGATCTTCAGGACCTGACCGACGTGCCCTACTGGGCGCCGGATATGTGGCGCGCGAAGTACGGACAGGAGTGGAACTGCGCCGGGGCGGGAATACTGCTTGTCTCAGGTGACGGCGATATTATCGTACTTGAGGAAAAAACCGATTTTCAGAGCAAAAACCTGCTTAAAATATCCGTAACCGACGAATATAAAAAGGAATTCGGCAAGCATTCGCTCAATTACTATAACTGGTTTGAGCTTATAGAAGCAGATAACGCTACGGAGGTGATAGCGACCTACGAATTCAACGTAAATTCCACCGGAGCGGAGGAGCTGGCGGCGGTGTCGGACACAACCACCTTTGCCGCCGTGACCCGCTACGCACGTGAAGGAGAGGCTCCGGCTTACTACTTCGCCGGTGATTTCAACGATTACACAACCAAGCGGCAGATATCCAATTTTATGTTCGCCGATAAGTTTTTTCAGCTGCTCTCGTTTGACAGGGACGGAGACGTAACCAATTTTTACTGGAACTTCTACGAGCCGATAATGAAGAAGATAATGAAGGATATAATAAAAAATCCGATTGAAAGGGAAGAATACGAAGAACGTCAGAACGCGCGAGTGACCGAAAACGGTTTTGAAATTTACACCGAAGACGGGTTTAAAGAATTTAATATCAAGGGCTTTAACATAAACGGCGAGGCTCCCGGAGATGAGAGGTATGAATATTCGAGGGATTACTCTTTCTATGCAGAACTGTTAGAGACGCTCGGCAACACCGGCGGCAACTGCGTAAGGACCTACGACCTTCTTCCTCCGGAATTTTACAGGGCGCTTTGCGAGTATAACAGCTCCGCCGAGTCTCCGGTATATCTGATACAGGGGATAATGACGCCGCCCGGAATAGACCCTAAGGACAGCTTCGGTGAAATAGAGGCAATAAAGCAAAATATTGCCGAGACGATAAGAGCGGTTCACGGCGAAGGCGATATAAAAGGCAACGGCACAAGAGAGGACTCGGCATATTCCTATAACGCCGCGCCCTATCTGATAGCTTATATAATAGACCCGGGACTCAGCGCGGAGGTGTCGGACGCAATTCTTTCGGGAGAAAACGCGCAGGCGGATTATGACGGCAGATATTTAAGCGCCGCTTCAAACGGTGCGGAGGCACTCGCCGCCGAGCTTGCCGATTACGCGCTTGAATATATGCAGAGCAGCTACGGCTGTATGCAGCCGGTAAGCGTTACGTCAGGAGCCGAAAGGCTTAAGGGAGCGGAATGGCTTGAGGGACAGCACGCCGGATTCAATCTTTCCGGTATTTCTGTTTCTGAAGATGCTAAGGCGCTCTACTTTACTTCCTTTTCGCTCGGCTCTGATGACCGTGTACTTCTTGATAACAGCACGGCTTTCGCATCGGAATATTCCGACGCTTCGGGAGCTTTTTCGTGGGGCGGATACATAGCACAGGTAAAGCGGCTCTGCTCGGGAACGGTGCTTATAGATAAAGCCGGCCTTTCCACAAGCTCCGATACATTTGAGCAGGAGGCTTCGGTAAACGGGCTTTCAGAAACGGAACAGGGCGAGGGCATAGTAAGAATGTTAAGGGCGGCGGATGATACGGGATACGCCGGTATGCTTATAGCCGACCTTAACGACAACTGGAGCGCCGTGTCTGAGCAGTCGGCTGAGTATACTCTTCCGGCTTCGGCGAGCGGACTCTGGCAGGACACGACCGCGAGGGCGGAAACCACCGGAATAGTCGCCGCGGAATCGGTGCAGCCCGACAGCGCGGCAATACAGCTTAACGACAACGGTGAAAAAAGCCTGATAAGACAAATGCAGCTTTCATACAACGAAACCTATGTGTATATAACAGTGTTGCTTAAGAATGATATAGACTATGATGAAAACGAGCTGATTATAGGAATAGACACATATCAGCGCAACGACGGTGAATATTATTACGACAGTGCGTATTATGCCAACAGTCAGTCGGGAATGGAATACGCCGTAAAGTTTGAAAGCAAAAATTCGGCGTCGCTTTATGTCGCTTCGTCTTATAACCGCAGTACCGGAAATTACACCTCAAAAGAAAGCTATACTGCGGATTACGACCTGGTTTCTGTACTTAATTACGGAAATTTCACATCGTCGAACACGCATTTTTATCAGACAGGCGTTACGGTGAGGATACGCATTCCGTGGGCTATGCTTAATTTCGCTAACCCGTCAAGCGCGCTTGTTATAAACGGGCAAAACGGCGGAACGCTCAGAACCACGGCTACGGACGGAATGATATTTTCTCTGCTTATAGGAAGCAAATCTACAATGGATACGGCGTATATTTTCCCGGAGTCGAAGCATTCGGCAGGCTATAAACGGCTTGAAATAAGCGGCTGGAAGCGTGAGGACGTGCAGTATGCTTTAAGGGAAAAGGCGAGCGCCGGTATTATAGGACGGTATTTTTCGGATATAGGATAATAAAAACTGCACTGCTTTGGAGGTGAGGTAATGGCTGAATTTTCGTACGAAATACTTGCGGCGGCTCTTATTATAGCCTTTGTGCTGCTGCTTTGTGCCGAATATCTGTGGCTTTATGTGCTGTCAAAGCGCAACGAGGAAACAGATATACAGAAGCGTGAAATAAACGCACGTATTCACGCCATGACAGAAGCGTTTCTGTACTCACCTACCGCTTCGTCAAGGGAAACTGAGCTTACATCGCTTATTGAATATATAGGAGACGATCCGATCAAAAGGGACGAGGCGTCGGTTCAGTTTATACAGCTTATGAAAAGGTCGGAAGATATTCCGCCGGAAAAGCTTGCGTCGCTCGGACGGCTGTATGAAAGCCTTGACCCGATAGAGTTTTATTCCGAACGGCTTGAAAGCGGAAATTATTACGAAAAAAGCTATGCCGTAAGGCGTCTTGCGGATTTCAATGCTTCGGATAAAGCCGAGAATATAAGAAAGCTGCTTGATGGCAGGCATTCAGATGTCGTATATAACGCCGCAATGGCGCTTTCGGAGCTTGGTGACGGGGAATCTGTGCTGGTATTTGCACAGAAGTGCGAAAACAACCGTTATTACTCACACAGGGTGCTGCTTGAGCTTTTTCAGGCGTATACAGGAGACCGCGCGGAGCTTGTACGGCGGATATTCGATGAACGCAACGACTATATCAAGGCTACCTGCATAAAGGCTTATACCTCTGACCGGATAAAGGAGCTGGCGCCGCTTTACGCGGATGGAATGTCCGCCAAAGACAATAATCTTAAAATTGCCTGTGTTAAAGCGCTGGCGCAGCTCGGAAACCCCGATTATGAGCAGAAAATGATTATAGCGCTTAACGATAAAAACTGGATAGTGCGGCTGGCCGCCGTATCAGGACTTGAAAAAATCGCTTCGGGCACGGCGCTTGAAGCGCTTGTAAAGGCTGTCAGTGATGAGGAATGGTGGGTCAGGAACGCCGCCGCCAAAGCGATTGTAAATATTGACTTTCAGCTTGTGTACGTGGAAAAGGTGCTGAGCGGTTACGATAAATACGCGGCTGACGCGGTAAAGAACGCGCTTTACAAACAGATAAATATGAACGGAGGGGGACTCAGATGACAATACTGACTTTTATCCGCGGCTTTATACGGTTTTTTAACTACTTCTGCATGGCGTATACTTTGTTGCTCAGTGTTATTTATCTGATTCAGGTTATCGCCGCTCTTATAAAGGTCAGAAGACAGGCAAAGGGAAAAATATCTGAGGATTATATGAGGTATGAGGATTCACCGAATCTGCTGCCGATATCGCTTATTGTTCCAGCCCATAACGAGCAGGAAAATATAGTGCAGAATGTAAAAGACCTTATGAAGCTCGATTATCCGCAGTTTGAGGTAATTGTGGTGAACGACGGCTCCACCGATGATACCCACCGCCGTATGGTAGAAGCGTTCGGGCTTTATCCCATTGAGGGAGCGGTCAAGATAAAAATACCCACAAAAGAGATACATAATGTCTATTACAATACCGAGTATCCGAATCTTTATTATATAGATAAGGAAAACGGCGGAAAATCAGACTCGCTCAACGCCGGAATAAACCAGTCACAGTACCCGCTTTTCGCCTGCCTTGACGCGGATTCCCGTATAGAGCGCAACGCGCTGCTTATTCTCGGTGAGGAATTTTTAAAGGATACAACTACGGTTGTGGCGGGCGGCTTCGTCAGAATAGCAAACGGTTCGGTCATAGAGGAGGGAGAATGGAAACGCTTTGAAATGCCCAAGCGTCTGGTCGAGCGCTTTCAGATTGTTGAGTATTTCCGCTCGTTTCTGGCAGGCAGGCTTTCATGGGGAAAGGCGCTGCTTATTGTTTCGGGAGCTTTCGGCGTGTTTAATAAGCAGGTGGTTATCGACGCCGGCGGCTACAAGACAAACACAATAGGCGAGGATATGGAAATAGTAGTGAGAATACACCGCTTTATGCGAAGCCATAAGAGAAAATATAAGGTGAAATTCTGTCCGGAGGCGATATGCTGGACTCAGGGACCCATGAGCTTTTCAGACCTTAAAACCCAGCGGCGCCGCTGGCAGATAGGACTTTTCGACACCTTAAAATCCCATTTTATAATGACATTCAATCCGCGTTACCGCACTGTCGGACTGCTTTCGATACCGTACAGCTGGCTTTTCGAGTTTCTCGGCACTGCGGTCGAAACGCTCGGTTATTTCATTATCCCGTTTTCGCTTTTAATGGGAGAGCTTAGTATGTACTTCTTTATTCTTTATTTCCTGCTTGCGGTAATGCTCGGTATTATGCTGTCGGTAGGCGGAATAATTCTCGAGCAGAACACCAGAAAGGGCTGTATGTCCTCAAATCAGGCGATGCGGCTGTCGCTTTACGCCATTCTTGAGAATTTCGGATACCGTCAGGCGATAACCTTTTTCCGTTTTGCGGGCATAGTGCGCTACCGGAAATACAAGGAAAGCTGGGGACAGATAAAGCGCAGGGAATTTAATGTTTTGTCTGAAAGGAAAAGCTCATGAAAAAATGGCTGTTATATGTCGGAAGCACACTTCTGATACTGCTTTTTATGGTTCAGATGGGTTGGCTGCAGATAATAGGTATAAACCGTATTTCGTTCGGGGGAGATCGTCATAACGAGGTTGAACGTGTAGACGCGATGAGCTACGCTGTTGAGGACGGCGTGTCTTACAGGGTAAAGGCCGAGGGCGAGTATTTTTATATTTATTCTCCTCAAAAAGAGGAATGGGAAAAAGTATTCTGGAAGGGCGTAAATATAGGTGCCGGCGAGCCGGGGCTTTTCCCCGGAGAGCTTACGATAAGCTATGAAAGCTATCTGGGCTGGTTCGGATATATTTCGGATATGAACTGTAACTGCATACGCGTCTATACCACAATGAGACCGCAGTTTTATCAGGCGCTGTACGATTTCAACAGCACCGCTGAAAATCCGCTTTACCTTTTCCACGGCGTCTGGATGGACGAGGACGACATCACCGCCTATGCCGATGTCTACGCTGAAAATTCCAAAATAAAAAATGAATTTATAGCCGACGCGATAAACTGCGTCGATGTGATAATGGGAAGCGCCGTACTGCCTGAGCGGGCGGGCTTTGCTTCAGGCACCTACACCGCCAACGTTTCAAAATGGCTTGCGGGATTTATACTCGGAATCGAAAACGATCCTAAATTCATTCTCAATACCAACGAGTCAAATCCCGACAAGAATACATATGAGGGAACCTATCTTTACACCTACGGCTCTACCCCGTTCGAGGCGTTTTTCTGCGAGGCGGGCGATAAGGTTATAGAGCACATGACGGAAAATTACGGTATGCAGTGCCCGGTCGCTTTTACCAACTGGGTCACGACCGACCCGCTTTCCCATCCTCAGGAGCCGCACGAGGATGAGGACCTTATCACCTTCAACACGGAAAGCATAAGGAGCCGTGCCGAGTACAAGTCAAATCTTTTTGCCTCTTACCATGTATATCCTTATTATCCCGATTCGATGAATTATCAGAAGGATTATCTTTCTTATATCGATTCAGACGGAAAGGTAAACACATATGAGGCGTATCTGCGTGACCTGAAGCTCGCGCACACTGTTCCGATAATGATATCTGAGTTCGGCGTTCCTACAAGCCGCGGAGTGACCCATGAGAGCGTTATGGGCTACAATCAGGGCGGAGTTGACGAGACAGAGCAGGGCGATATGCTCGCCGATATGTATATTTCTATCTACGACAGCGGCTATGCGGGGGCAATCGCTTTTTCATGGCAGGACGAGTGGTTTAAAAGAACTTGGAATAATGAAAGCTACGATATAGCCGATTCCCGCCCTTACTGGTCAAATATTCAGACCTCTGAGCAGAATTTCGGAATACTCGCATTTGATCCGGGGGAAGAAACTACCGTCTGCGTACTTGACGGCAGTACGGACGAATGGGACAGCGGCGATAAAACAGCGTCGGCGGATTTCGGCGACCTTTATATGAAGAGCGACGAGCGTTATTTATATTTTATGATAGAAATTGACGAAAATTACGGCTATAATTTCAATGCGGATACGCTTCTTATATCGATAGATACGATAAGCGGTCAGGGCAATACTTCTGTGAAGGATAACGGGACCTCATTTGACCGGGGAGCGGATTTTGTCATCTCCGTAAACGGAAAGGATAATTCAAGGATAGTAGTGGATTCATATTATGACGCCCATTATTTTCTTTACGGCGAGCTTTACAAGATGATCGACCCGGTAAGCGATATCGCGACAAAAAACAGCGGAAGATTCAATCGGATAATGCTTTGTACCGGATATGAAATGAATGTGCCGGGCATAGCCGAGCCGATAGGGTTTGACAGCTACGAGACCGGAAAGCTCACATACGGCAACGGAGACCCCGAGTCGCCTGATTACAGCTCGCTTTCTGATTTTATATATAATGATGAAGAGAATACAATCGAAATACGCATACCGTGGCAGCTTCTCAATGTTATGGATCCTTCAAGTCATCAGATCATGGGCGATTTTTACACCGAGCAGAGCATAACGCCGGTAAAGCTGGGCGAAATATACGCAGGAATAGGACTTGCGGGCGGAGCGGTTTCGCTTAACGGAAGCTATACCTATGATGACTGGAAAATGCCGGAGTTTCACGAGAGACTGAAGCCGTCGTATTATGTTTTGCAGGAAGTGCTTAAGGAGTTGAAATAAGCTTGCAGAGGAAAACCGTTGTTGTCCTGTCTGTTCTGGCGGCATTGTGCGTGCTGTGCGGAATAATGTTCAGAATTTTCACGGCTGAGCCGGAAAATAAGCCTGAGAATGATTCTTCCGCCTCTACGATTGAGGTGGAGCCTTTGAAGGTTCCCGATATTGACAGCGGCGGAATAGAACTCAGTTTCCGTGCTGTCGGCGACTATTTTTACCGCGATACAGGAGATGAATGGCGCTTTGTCTATTTAAAGGGTGTAAATATCGGACTTACCGAAGCTACAACCGACCTCAATAACCCGAATGTTTCATATGATACCTATCGGGAGTGGCTAAATCAGATAGCGGAAATGAACGCCAACACAGTAAGGGTGTTCACGGTTATGCCGCCGCAGTTTTACACGGCGCTTTATGACCATAACGCCTCTGCGGACAGTCCGCTTTACCTTATTCAGGGAATATGGTTCAATGAGAATTATATGTATGCGTGCGACAATGCCTTTTCCGACGGAAAAAAAATAACCGAAGCGTTTATACGCGCGGCTAGGGAAACCGCGGATATAGTTCACGGGAACAGCGATTATACTGATTACGGCGAGCTTAAAAACGCTGTTTACAGCCATGATGTTTCACCATATCTTGCAGGTTACATACTCGGTCTTGAATGGGAGCCCGGATTTGTAGAGCGTACAAACGGGCTTGCGGGTCACGCCGGATATAAGGGAGAGTATCTTGAAACCACAGAAAATGCCGCCCCTTTTGAGACCTTTCTCTGCGAGGTGGGGGACAGTCTTGCGGCTTACGAGACTGAGACCTATTCTTCCCAGACCCCGATAGCCTTTCTTAACTGGGCGACTACCGATGTTCTTACGCATACAAACGAGCCTTTCCCTGAGGAAGATGCCGTGTCGGTCAATACCGAAAACATACAGCCTACGGCAAAATATTACTGCGGACTTTTCGCCGCGGTGGACGTTTATCCGTATTATCCCGAATTTATGAACTATCAGCCGGAATATATAGAGGAAAATGAGGACGGAGATGTCGACAGCTATAAAGCCTATCTCGCTGATTTGAAAAAGGAATACGGTGTTCCGGTAATAATAGCCGAGTTCGGTGTGCCTGCAAGCCGCGGGACCGCGCACAAGGCGGCAAACGGAATGAATCAGGGCGGAATCACCGAAAAACAGCAGGGCGAGGCGATAGTCTCAATGATGAAAAGCATAGCCGGCGAGGGGTATGCCGGTTCGCTGATTTTTTCCTGGCAGGACGAATGGTTCAAGCAAACCTGGAATACTGTTAAATATTCACCCGATAATGCCGCCGTACGTACGCCTGACAGGCAGTCCGCAGAGCAGAGCTACGGACTGCTCGCGATGGAACCGGGGGAGGAAAGTATTTTTGCCGCCGACGGAAATGACAGCGAGTGGTCAGAAACAAAGCCTGCGGCGGAGGGAGCCGCCGGCTCGGTTTACGCTATGTGGGACGAGGGATACCTCTATCTTAAAATTGAAAGCGATGACGTACTTGACAGCGGTCAGCTTCTTGTTCCAATCCGGATAACGGGCAGAGGAAGCGATTATTCGTCTGAATACGGTGTAAACTTTTCTGAACCGGCTGATTTTCTGCTGGTGCTTGACGGCAGTGATAACACCCGCCTGCTGACAGATGTTTACCAGGATACGTTTTATTATACCTACTGCGCCGAAAAAGGCGTATTTGAGCGCGACAACCGGTTTGAGAAGCAGGGCAGCGGTCTTTTCGGGAAGATAAGGCAGTTTATCTCAAATGAGATAATACTTCCGCTTACAGGCGAGCGGATAGCCCCGCGGTATACCGAAAGCGGACTGCTTACATACGGCGTTACCGATGCGGAAAGCGGCGATTATAATTCGCTGGCGGACTTTTACAGTGCCGGAGGGCTCACGGAGATAAGAATACCATGGTATCTTCTCAATGTGATGAACAGTACGAACGGTATATGCCTTGCGGATTTTTACAAAAGCGGAACAGATTTTGAGAGCTTTACCGAGATAAAGATCGGAATATGCCGTCCGGGGGATAAAAACGTTCAGCTTAACAGTATAGGCTACACAACAAAGGAAAAATCATCTTTTCATACCCGTCTCAAACAGTCTTATTACATAGTTCGTGACGCTATGAAAAATTTTATGGAATTTTAAAATTATTATCATATTATAGTGTTGGCAGGAGGCAGATCATGGGCAATTTTAGAAAATCATTCAGAGGTTACCGTGTTTCCGAGGTGGACGAGCGGCTGCGTGAGCTTGAGGCAGAGCTTGAAAAGGCTAATTCACGCTGTGAAATGCTGCAAAGCAGGCTGGACGAGGCCGCGAAAGCGGCCGATACAGCAAGGGAAGAGCTTGCAGAGAAGAACGCTGAACTTGAAAAGACCGAGGCGGCTTACGATAAGGCGCGCAGAAAGGCGGACGAAAATAAGAACAGAGCCGAATCAATCGGCAGAATTTATATCAAGGCGTTTGAGAGCGGAAGGGAGCTTGCGAACGCTCCGACGCAGTATATTAAAGAATATTTTAACGGCATAGAAAGTGCCTCCGAAGAAGCAAGACGTGGGATTTTCGCGGCAAAAAAGGATTTTGCCGGAGTTTCAGAGAAAATTGCCGCCGCTGTTGAAGACATAAAAAATCAGGCGGATTTCTTAAGCCGAAAGCTATCCGAGCTTTCAGCCGGCGCGGAATCTGTTGACAGCGCTTACGCGCGTTTCGGAAAAATAAAATCAGAAGCGGAAAAGGAAATGTCCGAGATAGTGCGGCGCTATGAAGCAAGTGTCGGTGATTATGTGCAGGACACTGCAAGCACAAGCCGTACGGAACAGAAAGATGCTGACGAGGGATTTGTAGGCGAAGAGCCGATAAATACAAAATCAATGGCGGAACAAAAGACAGAACTTGCCGCCGAATCAGGTGCGGCTCACTCTGTATTTGGGCCGAATAACTCTATTGAGACAGCCGACGCAGAGAAAACAGCCGGAGATATCGCGGATATTGCCGGGGACGAAACAGCTTCTCATTACGTCAGTTCTAATGAAAGCGAACCTGAAGCTTCTGGTTCTTACGAAGAAAATGACACGCTTTCTGATTTTTCAGATGAGCCGGAAAGTGCCGCCGAAGACTCTTCGCCGGACACGGTTCAGGCTAAAGCGGTGCCGGATAATGACTTTAAAAGGGGTCAGAGTATACTCGATCTCCTTAATAAATATAAAAAACAGTAATTTCTGTAAAAGTATATACAATTTGTATATTGAATAAGTTATAATGCTGTGATATAATAAAAATAAAGTGAATAAAGGCAAACTGTCAGAAATGGCAGGACGCAAAATCATGGGCCTAAGGTTTTCGAAACTATGGTTGCCAGACTGCTCCTTTATCTAAGCATTACTTTAGATGGGAGTTTTTTTATGAAGTTAAAAAAATTATCAGCATTGTTCCTTTCCGCGGTGGTAGCCGCAACCTGCCTGTTTTCGGCACTTCCTGCCGGCGCAGAGACAAAACTTACCCTTGTGAACGCCTATATAAGGCTGGACAACAATCCGGTGCCTTATGATAATGACGTCTCCGCCTACGATATGAAGACTCAGGCATACCTTACTGTTGCCGAAGAGTGTTACAGTCTCGATGGCGTGACCGACCGTCTTTTAAGAGAACCCTCGGTAGTGATTCCGGAGAATACGAAAGTTTTATGGTATGAGATAGTAAATGACAACGGGAAATGGCGTCTGCACGGCGTATTCGTATCGGATGAGCCTGAACAGGAAACGGGCGAAAAAATCAATATGAAAATTATTACTCCCAAAAAAATGTCGGTTCGTTTTGAGGACGGCAGTATTTTTGCCAGTGATTCGGAGCTCTCAAAAATACCCTCTGTGGAAGTTGAAATAGGCAAGACCTACGCTTTCCAAATGTGCTCAAACGATTGGGAGACAGGTATATATGACGATAATGGAAACGGTCTTTGCGGTACGGTTGTTTATCATGTGAGAGTGTCTGACAGCTATTCTGAGCGCAGCTATGATGAGTCTACCCATACCTTTGTTCTGCCGAAGGGTGATCCGGTGCTTCGTACAGATATCAATTCCTGCTTTATGGCATATCGCTATCATTTTAAGAAAGGCGATTACAATAAGCAGACCGGAATAAAAAATGTTGTTGACAAGCCGCTTGAGAGCCTTTCGGTCAATCTTCCGCTCGGCTCCACCGTCAAGTCGGACGCTTATAATAATTACAGTCATATCGATTCGGATAATGTATTTATTGAAAAGGCTGAAGACCTTTCGCTTTCCTATACCGATTATTATTGGAACTATTAACGGTATTGGTTTTTACGTAATGGTAGCTGCTTATAAAACTTTTTATTTTAACTATTTACCCTAACTATTGACAATAAGCCTAAAAAAATTCCGGTTTCATGCCGGAATTTTTTTAGGCTTATTATTATAAAATTAAATCAGTCAAGTCCAATGTAAGAAACCGGATTTACTCTTGAGCCGTTCTTTATTATTTCAAAATGCAGATGATTTCCGGTTGAATAGCCTGTACTGCCTACATACGCTACAACGTCGCCCTGATTTACTGTTTGTCCCTTTTTGACACAAAGCGCACTGGCATGGGCATATCTTGTCTTATAACCATTTCCATGGTCAATAACTACGCTGTATCCGTAGTCACCGTCATATCCCGAGAAAATAACTGTGCCGCTTGCAGCTGCATATATTGAGGTACCCTTGTCGGCACCCAAATCTATGCCTTTGTGATTTCTGCCGTCACCGTAATAAGAGGTGATAACAAAGCTTCCGCGTTTGAGCGGGCAGATAAATCCCGCGCTGCGTTCTTCTGAACGCTGCGCCGCGCTTGCGGTGGAAATCGCGGTTCCGACGGTTGTGACCTGTGTTACAGGTTCCTTGACAACAACGCTTTCAAGTTCGGAGCGCGTAACGATCTCTCCGTTGATCGCCTCAATATTTTCGGTTTTTCTTGTTATGCCGTTCTGTCCTGCGGTAGTTATCTTTGAATAGCCTATAAGCTGTTTTGATGTTTTAACGGTTTCCTTTGAAAAGGGAATTTCTGTGTCTGATGTAAGAACAGATACAGTTTTCACATCAAGAGAATCTATAACAGAGACAAGTTCATTGCTGTCGCTGATTTCAGATTTAAGAAAATAACCGGTTACTGTTTTTACTTCATCGGTAAAATCAGAGGAGTTCTGCGCGCCGCTTATGTCAAAAGCGGTACGTCTTGCCTCAACAAGACTGTTTATGAGCTCAGCTTCTGCACAGGCGACACGTTCGCCGTTTACCGTCAGTGCTGCGGCTTCAACAACATCTCCGGTGTTTTGTATTATAGCGTCCGCAACCGCTACGGCGCTGTCAAGCCTGTTTGATACGGTAAGAGTCATACTGAAGCTTGGGCTTTCTATAACGCTTTCGGCATCACTGCTTTCAATATGGTTCACTGCTATTTCACGGGCAGTATCAAATACTCCGGAATTTTTTATGGTAGCAATAAATGCTCCCGCATAGTTGACTTTTAAGCCAAGAGTTATACCGGCTGCAGCAATACTCACACCCAGTGACATTATTCCGATAAGGGCGAGAGAGCATATGCGCATCATTATTTTATTTGATTTTGCAAAGTTGAGGAGGTTCTTTAAAAAGCCGACCTGATAGATCAGCTCCTTGACCGTCTCACGGTCGGGAAGGTGCTTTAAAATAACGTCCACTTCTTTCAATAGTTACAATTTGTAATTTCTACAAACGATATTATAACAAAAAGGTTACAAAATTGCAACCTTTTTTGTAATAATTTTTTTACTTTTTTATTCTAAATCAAGGAAAATGTTAAAAAACCGCATAAATAAAGCACTTTTTTAATGGCAAAAGACAAAAAATATTAAAAAAATATATTTTGTACTGGTATTGAGAAGCAATATGTAATATAATAATTCCGGTAGCTTTGACGAGTTTAACGTCGAAAAGGAGTTGTTTTTATGAAAGTTACAAACGATATACATTATATAGGGGTAAATGACCGCGAAATAGATCTGTTTGAGGGTCAGTACCGCGTCAAAAACGGAATGTCCTACAATTCGTATGCAATTACCGACGAGAAGACCGCAATTATCGATACAGTGGACGCACATTTTACACACGAATGGCTTGACAATGTGGATTCGGTTCTTGCCGGCAGGGCGGCGGATTATCTTATAGTTCAGCATATGGAGCCGGATCATTCTGCTAATATACTTAATTTTATGAAGCTCCATCCGGAAACCACCGTTGTCGCAACCGCAAAGGCATTTGCGATGATGGAGCAGTTTTTCGGTACGGATTTTGCGGATAATCGTATAGTGGCGGGTGAGGGTGACACTCTCTGTCTCGGAAAGCATAATCTCACCTTTGTCACCGCGCCTATGGTGCACTGGCCGGAGGTAATGGTGACATACGACAGTACCGATAAGGTTCTTTTCTCGGCTGACGGCTTCGGAAAGTTCGGCGCGCTCGACGCTGAAGAGGACTGGGCGGACGAGGCGCGCAGATACTATTTCGGAATAGTAGGAAAGTACGGCGCGCAGGTTCAGGCGCTGCTTAAAAAGGCGGCAGGACTTGATATTTCAATAATCGCGCCTCTGCACGGTCCGGTGCTCAAGGAAAACCTCGGCTATTATATAGGACTTTATCAGACATGGTCGTCATATCAGGCTGAAAGCGACGGAATCGTAATAGCATATACATCAGTATACGGAAACACAGCTAAAGCAGTGAGAGAGCTTGCGGATATGCTTAAGGCAAAGGGCTGTCCCAAGGTAGTTGTCAATGACCTCGCGAGATGCGATATGAGTAAGGCGGTGGAGGACGCTTTCCGTTACGGTAAGCTTGTGCTCGCGACTACGACCTACAATGCCGGTGTTTTCCCGTTTATGCGGGAGTTTATAGATCATCTTACCGAGCGCAGCTATAAGAACCGCACTGTTGCATTTATAGAAAACGGTTCGTGGGCGCCAATGGCGGTAAAAACTATGAAATCAATGCTTGAGCAGAGCAAAAATCTTTCGTACGCCGAAACAGATGTCACGATACGTTCAGCTCTCAATGCTGACAGCTCGGCACAGCTCGAAAAGCTGGCGGACGAGCTTTGCCGCGACTATATTGCGCGCGACGGAGAAAAAGCGGATAAAAACGACCTTTCGGCGCTCTTTAATATAGGTTACGGACTTTATGTCGTGACTACAAACGACGGTAAAAAGGATAACGGACTTATTGTAAATACCGTAACGCAGGTCACAAACTCTCCGAACAGGATAGCGGTCACCGTCAACAAGCAGAATTATTCGCATCATATAATAAAGCAGACGGGAATTATGAATATTAACTGCCTTTCGACCGACGCTCCGTTCTCAGTGTTTGAAAACTTCGGCTTCAGAAGCGGAAGAAATACCGATAAATTCGCCGGCGAGGAGGTACTGCGCTCCGATAACGGTCTTGTTTTCCTCGGAAGATATATAAATTCCTTTATGTCGCTTAAGGTTGAACAGTATGTTGACCTTGACACACACGGAATGTTTATATGCCTTATTACAGAGTCACGTGTCATTTCCGACGCAGAAACCATGACCTATACCTATTATCAGAATAATGTTAAGCCGAAGCCTGAAACAGAGGGTAAAAAGGGCTTTGTCTGCAAGGTGTGCGGATATATCTATGAGGGAGACGTTCTGCCTGATGATTTCATCTGTCCGCTCTGCAAGCACGGCGCGGCGGATTTTGAGCCGATAAATTAAATCTTTATATTTACAAGCAAATTCTTTTATCTTAAAAACTGACTTTTTGGGATACGGAGGGATATTTGTGAGAAATAAAAGCCTTTCCATTTTAAACGCAGGGATTTTCTTGGCAATTATTCTTTCTGTGGCTGCTGAAGTTGTTTTCAATTTGTTAGGATTATGGACAGCATGGAATTTATACGGATTTTTTATCGGACTTTTAATGCTGCCGCTTTTTAATATTGTTTCTTTGATAAGCGCTGCGGCTGCGGTCGCATCTTTTGTCGGTCTCAGAAAAACAGCTGCGTCTGACAGAAAACTTTTTATGGTTTTGCCTTTTTTGTTTTTTTCGGCAGGTTTTCTTATCTCGTTTTTTGCATATACGGTAGCATTTGAATGGGGCGGAATTTTTCGCTTTTTTCAAATCTGATAAACGGCAATCTCAAATAAAACTTTAATTTTGAAAAAACGGCTGTCACAAGCGTTAATGCTGTGACAGCCGTTTTTATACTTTAATTACTATGAGAGTATAGAAAGTTTGATTGTTTAAAACATAGAAATCTGATTGGTGTCCGGTAAATCGTTCATCGCGCCGAGGTCGGCGAGATTCTGAATAATTGTTTTTGATACGCCGGCTTCAATCTGAAAATCCTCGCGTGAGACAAAATTACCTCTTTGCGCCGCTTCATATATCGCCCACGCCGCCTTTTCGCCCACGCCGCCGAGCGCGCCGAATGGCAGACGCATTTTCCCATTCTCGGGAACGTATTTTACAGCGTGTGATTTTGAGATATCGATAGGCAGCACGCCGATACCCCTTGACATAAGCTCATTGAATATAAGCATATTGTTGTATACGTCAAGCTCTTTTTTGGTGGCGTCCTTTCCTTTTGCCTTAATGTTCTGAAGATAGCGCCTTACGGCGTCTTTCCCCTGCATTACGGTCGGAACGTCAACGTCTTCGGGACGCGCGGTAAAGTAGGCGCAGTAGAACTCAAGCGGCTTGTGTACCTTGTACCACGCAAGCCGCAGCGCCGAAATAACATACGCCGCCGCGTGCGCTTTCGGGAACATATACTTTATCTTATGACAGCTCGCGATATACCATTCCGGAACGCCGTGAGAGCGCATTTCCTCTTCCATGGCGCCCCATTCCTCGGCGGAGACCTTGCCCTTTGCAACAAGACCCTTACGCACCGTTTCGGTTATCTTAAAGGCTTTGCCCTCCTCAAGACCCTGATGTATAAGATACACCATTATGTTGTCACGTGTTCCGATAACCTCTGAAATCGTGCAGGTGCCGTTGTCTATAAGGTCCTTCGCGTTTCCGAGCCAAACGTCAGTACCGTGGGAAAGTCCGGATATCTGGAGCAGGTCGGAAAAGTTTTTCGGCTTGCAGTCCATAAGCATTTCACGGACAAACGGCGTGCCGAATTCAGGCAGGCAGTAGGTGCCGGTTTTTGAGTCTATTTCCTCGGGTGTGACGCCGAGAGCCTCGGTAGATACAAACAGGCTGTAAACCTCCGGGTCGCTCATTGAGACATCGTTTACGGGTATTCCCGAATATTCCTCAAGATATTTATAGGTTGTAGGAACAACGTGACCCAGCTCGTCGAGCTTAAGTATAGTATCATGTATTGAATGGAAATCAAAATGGGTGGTTATTATGTCTGAATTTACGTCGTCCGCCGGGTGCTGAACGGGGCAGAAGTCGTATATCGTCTTGTCTCTCGGAACTATTATCATTCCTGCCGGGTGCTGACCGGTGGTCTGCTTTATCTGAGCGCCCTCAACAAGCTTTGCAAGACGGTTAAGCTCCGCCGAGCTTAAGGTTATGCCCTTGTTTTCGGCGTAAGCCTTTGCGAAGCCGAAAGCGGTTTTCTCGGCTACCGTTGATATTGTGCCGGCTTTAAAAACGTTTTCCCTGCCGAAAAGGGTTTCGGTGTACTTCTGGACTGAGCTCTGGAACTCATCGGAGAAGTTAAGGTCTATATCGGGAACCTTGTCACCTTTGAATCCTAAGAAGGTTTCAAACGGTATATCGTGGCCGTTGCGTCCGAGCGGTTCGCCGCATACCGGACAGTTTTTTTCCGGCAGGTCAAAGCCTGAGCCTACCTCGCCCTTTAAGAAAAACTCACTGTACCGGCATTTCGGGCAGACATAGTGCGGCGGCAGGGGATTGACTTCTGAAATTCCTGCCATAGTTGCGACAAAGGAAGAACCAACCGAACCACGCGAGCCGACAAGATATCCGTTTTCCTCGCTGTAAGCCACCAGCTTCTGAGCTGATATGTACATTATTGAAAATCCGTTGTTTATAATCGAGTTAAGCTCTTTTTCAAGACGCTTTTCAACTACCTCAGGCAGCTTGTCCCCATATATCCTGTGTGCGTTGTCATGGCAGATGTTGCGCAAAAGGTCGTCTGAGCCCTCGATTACCGGAGGATAGTTGCCTTCGGGTACCGGTATAACGTCCCCGTCTATCATATCGGCGATTTTATTCGGGTTGTCTATTACAAATTCCTTTGCCCGCTCGCCGAAATAGTCAAAATCGGCAAGCATTTCATCGGTCGTCTTTAAGTAAAGCGGCGCCTGATTGTCAAAGTCATCAAAACCCTGTCCGGCAAGCAGGATTTTGCGGATTATATCGTCGTCCTTTTTAAGAAAATGCACGTCTCCGGTAGCTACGACCGGCTTGCCCAGCTCATCTCCCAGCTCTACCACCTTGCGGTTAAAGTCCTTGATAACCTCAAAATCGGTGACTTTTCTGAAACGGTTGGGTATAGTCTCGCCGGTTTTCTTGTCCTTTTTGTCGGGATATGTGGATTCACGCACCATAAAGGCGTTGTTTCCGAGCGGCTGTATTTCGAGATAATCGTAATATTCCGCTATTCTTACAAGCTCCTCGTGTGGCTTTCCGTCAACAATAGCCTTGTAAAGCTCGCCCTGCTCGCATGCACTGCCGAGAATAAGACCTTCTCTGAGTGAGTCGAGCTTGCTTTTAAGGGTCAGCGGCTTGCCGCGGAAATCGTTTAAATGAGCTTCGGAAATCAGCTTGTAAAGGTTTTTAAGACCTGTAAGATTTTTAACGAGTATTATCTGGTGATAGCGCAGCTTGGCGGTCTGCTTGGCATTCAGCTTTGAAATATCGTTGCGTATATCGTCTACGAAATACGCTTCAACGCCGTATATCACTTTAAAGTCACCGCCGCTTTTGCGTATTCCTTTAACCGCAGCGGCTGCCGCCGGATATGCCTGCACCACGCCGTGGTCGGTTATTGCTATGGCCTTGTGGCCCCAGCGGAACGCCTGGTTTATAATGTCGCCGGCTGATGACACCGCGTCCTTTGCCGACATATTGGTATGGCAGTGCAGCTCTACACGCTTTTGACCCTCGTGGAGGTCCTGCTCTGTGTATTTCTGGAGCAGCGCCATGGATTTCGGAGTGACGATAAACTCATTTTTATAATTGTCAAACTCATATATGCCGTTTACGAGTATAAACGCGCCGTCTTTAAGGGGTGCCAGCTCGCCTGTTCTTTTTACATCTATGAAAATTTTTGCGTTAAGCGAGTTTGTGTGGTCGCTGAAGGAAAAGGTTATAAGGTTCATCTCTCCGCGCTTGGTATTTATTTTGCGGCTTTCAAGGCCGAAAACCTCTCCCCAGCAGCGTATCTCGCTGTCGTCTCCTGTGACCTCTATCATTTTTTTGGTATTGCTGTCAATACCCCTGCCGTAAAATATCTGCGGATTGTCAAGGTAAACAAGTCCGTTTTCCGGTACGTCGTCACGCTCGCCGAATTTAATCGCCTTAGCCTGCGGCTCCTCGCGTTTTTTATCCGGCCTCGGCGCCTTTGCGGGCGCCGGCGCCTCCGCGGCGGGGGCAGGGGGCAGGGTTACGCCCTCCGTTTCAAGCTGACCGTCAAATGACACGCTTATTTCAATTCCGAAACGTTCCTTTATTATCTGCTTAAATGCGTTTTCAAAGCCGCTTTCGGTTATTTTTGAGTATCCCCCGTATTTAAGGGTTATTTTTACACTGCTTTCTGAAAAGTCAAACTCAGCGCCGTTGAAATAGCCGTTGAGTATAGCGTTCTTGACCTTTATCTCGGCTATTATGTCTTCGCAGGCGGAGCTGTCAAGCGCTGCTTTTCCGTAAAAACAGGAAACCGCACAGGAATCAAGCCTTAAGGCGTTTTTGAGCGCTTCGCAAAGTCCGTTCTTTGTTTCATGCGTTATGTATTTATCGGATTTGATTGTAATCTCAAGCGTCCTGTCCTCAAGCTCCAGCTTGCAGTGCTCTACCGTACAGTCAGCGAATATTTCTGAAAGTTCATCGGAAACATATTCCCCGAAAAGCTCCGAAAAAGATGCCTTTGCCAATTTTTACAACTCCGTTTATATTTTCTCAATTTCCTTTATAAGTTCGTCAAGCAATTTGTCTTCCGGTATTTTGCGCAGGATTTCGCCGTTTTTAAACAGTACTCCGCAGCCGTCTCCGCCGGCAATGCCTATATCCGCCTCATGCGCCTCTCCGGGTCCGTTCACCACGCAGCCCATTATCGCTACGGTTATGTCCTTGTCTGTTCCGGTAAGCCTTTTTTCCGCTTCGTTCGCGATTTTTATAAGGTCGATTTTGGTTCTTCCGCAGGTGGGGCAGGAGACAAACCTTATCCCGCCTTTTTTAAGGCCGAGCGCTTTAAGCAGGTCTTTTCCTGCCTCTACCTCCTTTACCGGGTCGTCGGTAAGAGATATTCTTATAGTGGCGCCTATTCCGCGCAGCAGCAAGCCGCCGATTCCGGCGGCGGATTTTATTGTGCCGGTTTTTTCGGTTCCCGCCTCGGTGACCCCTAAGTGCAGGGGATAGCGGCATTTTTCCGCCGCGAGCACATACGCGCGGTACATCGATGTAACGTCAGAGCTTTTAAGGGACAGCACTATGTCGTCAAAGTCGAATTTTTCAAGCAGTGAAATGTGGTAAAGTCCGCTTTCAACCATTGCCTCTGGCGTAGGAGCGCCGTATTTTGCAAGAATATTTTTTTCAACAGAGCCGGAATTTACACCTATCCTTATCGGTATTCCGGCATTTCTGCAGGCGTCCGCCACGGCCTTTACACGGTCGTCAGAGCCGATATTACCGGGATTTATCCGTATTTTATCCGCTCCCGCCGCCACGCTTTCGAGTGCCAGCTTATAGTCAAAATGAATGTCAGCTACTACCGGTATCTGTACGCTTTCCTTTACCGCGGCAAGCGTCTTTACAGCCTCAGAATCCGGCACGGCTATCCTTATAATATCGCAGCCTGCCGTTTCAAGTTTCTTCGCCTGTGCGATATTACCCTCTATATCATGCGCCGGAACGCAGAGCATTGACTGCACCGTTATGGGAGCTCCGCCGCCGATAGGAACCTTTCCGGCGAATACTTTTTTTGTCATATCATTGGTATACATTTTCTCACCCTGTAATAAGTGCCCATATGTCCTTTGCCGTTATAAGCAGCATAAAGGCTATAAGCACGGCAAAGCCTATCGCGTGAACCGCCGCCTCGTATTTCTGCGGCACCGGTTTCCTGAATATCATTTCTATGAGAATAAACAGCAGCCGTCCGCCGTCAAGCGCCGGAACAGGAAGCAGATTGAAAAGCCCTAAATTTATGGTTATAATAGCCATTATCGGCAGAAGGTTCGCAAGGCTGACTTTTGCCGCCGAGCCTATTGCCGCCGTGATACCCACAGGACCCGAAATCGCGCTTATGCCGTATTTACCTGCGATTATGTCTATTAAAGAACGCCAAACAACCGCGCAGTATGAGGCGGCAGTGGCAAAGGTTTGTTCTATATAAGAGCCGACGGTCTTTTTTATGCCGTAAACATAAAAATCTACCTCTAAATAGCTTATGCCGTCCTCCTCGGACGAATTGAAAGCTACATCTTTAAGCTCTACACGCTTTCCGTCGCGTATTACTGTCATATCGATTTTACCGTCCTTTACGTTTGTAAAGGCATAGCTTAAATCGTAGGTAGAAAAAATCTTTCTGCCCTCGACCTCTGTTATTTTATCGTTGACCATAAGACCGCTTTCCGAGCTTACGGCGTTTTCCTTGAATTCAGCCACTACGGTTGAGTTAAAAGCTTTTTGCGGAGCTAATGTTATCGCTACTATCACAAGGCCGAGTATCAGGTTGAATATAGCGCCCATCGCGACTATAATAAACCTTCGCCACGGTTTTTTGTTGCAGAAAGCGCGGTTGTCGCCGCTGTCCTCGTCCTCGCCCTCCATGGCACAGTAGCCGCCGAGCGGAATGAGATTTACCGAATATTTGGTTTCTTTGCCCTGCTTTGAAAAGAGCTTGGGACCAAACCCCACCGCGAATTCGTTTACCTTTACGCCGAACAGCTTCGCCGCAATGAAATGACCGAATTCGTGAATTATTATAAGCAATAAAAATAGCGCTATCGTCACAAGATAGGGCCATATGTTGTTCCATGTGTTTAGAAAGGCTGAAATAGTGACCACCTGCTTTATATAAATTTATTTTATGCTTTCTCTCGCAACGCGCCTTGCCTCGCTGTCGGCCCATAGCACATCGTCAAGAGTAATATCTTTTTTATTATACACTGCACTGAGCGCTTTTTCCGCAATTTCGGGTATTTGGAGAAATTTTATTTTTCCCGCAAGGAAAAGCCCTACCGCCTCTTCGCCGGCGCCGTTTACTATGGCGGGAGCGAGTCCTCCTTGCTTTACCGCCTTAATACAAAGCGGCAGACAGCGAAAGGTTTCTGTATCAGGCCTTTCAAATGTAAGCGTGCCTATATCGGTAAGGCTCAGCCGCTCAAAAGCGTTATCCGCCCTTTTCGGATACGTCAGCGCGTACTGAATAGGCAGTCTCATGTCCGGCGTGCCGAGCTGGGCGATTACCGCACCGTCTGACAGCTCTATTCCTGAGTGTACTATGCTTTGACGGTGAACAAGCACTTCTATATCGTCGGCTGAAACCCCGAAAAGACGTACCGCCTCAATAACTTCAAGTCCTTTATTCATCAGCGTCGCGGAATCTATCGTTATTTTGGCGCCCATTGACCAGTTCGGGTGTTTAAGAGCCTGCTCTACCGTTACATTTTCAAGTTCTTTTTTAGTCTTTCCGTAAAACGGGCCGCCCGACGCCGTAAGCAGTATTTTTTTAAGCGAACCCTCCGTCACCCCTTGAAGTGATTGGAATATCGCCGAATGCTCACTGTCCACCGGCAGCAGCCTGACGCCTTTTTCTATTATGCGCCGGTTCACGATTTCTCCGCCCGCGACAAGGGTTTCCTTATTTGCGAGCGCGACGGTTTTTCCGGCGTCTATCGCGGCAAGCGTGGGAACCAGTCCGGCGATACCGACTATTGCGTTAAGCACGGTGTCGCAGCTGCTTCGTGCCGCCTCGCAGACGCCTTCTTCACCGGACAGCACCTTTATTCCGGTGTCGGCAAGCCTGACCGCAAGGTCTTTGGCCGCTGCTTCATCAAAAACCGCTGCTGTTTCGGGCTTATACCTGCGCGCCTGCTCTTCAAGTATTTTTATATTGCGCCCGGCGGCAAGGGCGGTTATTTTGATTCCGTTCAACTCTGCCGCCTCCAGCGCCTGAACGCCTATCGAACCTGTAGAGCCGAGAATAGCGAGCTTTTTTGTCATATCACACCTGCCGAGATAAAAATATAAAAAAGAGGTGCTATCATAATTATACTGTCAAAACGGTCAAGTATTCCTCCGTGACCGGGAATTAGTTTTCCGTAATCTTTTATTCCGGCGGATCTTTTTATGGCGGAGGCGAAAAGGTCGCCTACCATACCGAGAATACAGAACGGTACGGTCAGCAGCAGCAGCGCCGCGATATGAGCTGTCTGTGAAAAGGCAAAGGTAAGCGCTACTGACACAATAAGGCTTAATAGCACTCCGCCGACAGCTCCCTCCACCGTTTTGTTAGGGCTGATTGATGGGCAGAGCTTATGTTTTCCGAGTGTTACTCCGGCAAAATACGCGCCCATATCGCATATGCTTGAAAAATTAAGCAGTAACAGCAGATAAAAAATTCCGTTTCCGTGATTGAGCACAAATCCGAGAGTGGAAAACGCAAACGCGACAGGAAGCGGCATTGCCGAAAACGCAAAAATACGCACGAGGTCAAAAAGCTCATGCTTCGCAAGAATAGTGACTGCGGCGAAAATAAAATATATCACACTTAATGCCGCAGCGGTCGCAAGCGGCTGTATAGAGACATTTTCTGAAATAGACGCAGTACTTTTGTCCAGAGTGAATACGGCAAGAAACGCGTATACGCAGCCTCCTGTCACAGCGACACGGTTTTCTATCCCGACGGCGTTGTGCAGAAGCTCATAAACCGCGACAGCGGCGATAAGAGCGATAAAGAAGGTTATTATAAGCGGATTTATCAGGTTTCCGGCTGCTATTACGGCTGCTGTTACAAGAACCAGAACCGCGCCGGAAATTATTCTTGTTTTCATTTTCCTGCCCCTTAAGGTATTAAATTCCGCCGAAGCGGCGGTTGCGGCGGCTGTAATCATCTATCGCGCGCTCAAGCTGCGCGGGGGTGAAATCAGGCCACAGTATATCTGAAAAACGGTATTCCGCGTATGCCGACTGCCACAGCAGAAAATTAGATGTTCTGTATTCTCCGCTGGGTCGGATAATAAAATCCGGGTCGGGCATACCGGCAGTATACAGGTGATCGCTTATCAGCTTTTCGGTCACCTGCTCGGGCGCCGTGCCTTCGTTAATAATACGCTTTACGGCATGCACAAGCTCATCTCTGCCGCCGTAGTTTACGGCTATGTTGAGCTTTAAGCCGGTAGCGTCGGCCGAGCCTTCCTCATCTTTCCTTATCAACTCTTTGATATCGTCGGCAAGGGGAGTGAGGTCGCCTATGAATTTCACCTTTATATTTTCATGCTTGAAATTTTCCGCATCCTTCAAATAATCCCT
The DNA here is from genome assembly GCA_944380885.1 of uncultured Clostridia bacterium. Taxonomy (GTDB): domain Bacteria; phylum Bacillota; class Clostridia; order Oscillospirales; family Acutalibacteraceae; genus UBA737. Next base: position 64,032 of record CALWIZ010000001.1, read on the forward strand.
TAAAAGGTTCATTATACCCTCTACTTCTTCCGCCGGACGTTTCCAGTTTTCTGTTGAAAAGGCGTATACCGTAAGATATTTTATTCCTATTTTATTACAGTAACGTGCGATCGTTTTAAATGTTTTGGCTCCCGCTACATGTCCCGCTGATCGGGGAAGCGAGCGCTTTTTCGCCCAGCGGCCGTTTCCGTCCATTATTATTGCGATATGCTCGGGAAGTATACGGTCGGCCGTTTTTTTTCTGCCGAAAAGAGTCAAAATCCTGCACCTGCCTTAAAAAGCGGGACACATAAGTGACCCGCCGAAACTTAAATTTCCATTATTTCCTTTTCTTTAAGCGCCGCAAGCTCATCTATTTCCTTGCAGTACTTATCGGTAAGGTTCTGTATTTTTTTCTCTCCGTCCGCCACGTCGTCTTCGGTTACGGTGTTGGACTTTTTAAGCGCCTTGAGCTTTTCTATGGCGTCGCGGCGGGTGTTGCGTACCGCAACCTTGCTCTCCTCTGCGGTCTTGCGTACGTCCTTTACAATTTCCTTACGGCGTTCCTCTGTAAGCGGCGGGAACGAAAGCCTTATTACCCTGCCGTCGTTCTGCGGGTTTATGCCGATGTCAGATGTGAGTATCGCTTTTTCTATATCCTTAAGCGTTGAGGCGTCCCACGGCTGTATCATAAGAATACGCGGCTCAGGTACCGAAACCGCCGCCATCTGCTGTATCGGCGTGGGGCTGCCGTAATAATTGACAGTTATCCTGTCAAGCACGGATACGTTGGCTCTTCCTGCTCTAATGGATTTGTAATCTCTTTCAAGCACGCCTACGGTTTTGTTCATTTTTTCTTCGGTGTTTTTTAAAAGCTCCTGCATAAATATGCCTCCGTTCTCAATAATTATTTCACTATTGTGCCTATCTGCTTACCTACAGCCGCGTCAACTATATTCTGCGGCCTGTCAAGATTGAATACAAGTATTTCTATCGAATTGTCCATACACAGCGACGCCGCCGTGCTGTCCATAACGTGCAGACCCTTCTGAAGCACGTCAAGATGCGAAAGCTCATTGTATTTCACGGCTTTCGGATTGGTCTTCGGATCACTGTCGTAAACGCCGTCAACATTGGTCGCCTTGAAAATAACGTCTGCTCCTATTTCCGCTGCTCTTAAAGCTGCCGCGGTATCGGTCGAGAAAAACGGATTTCCTGTGCCGCAGCCGAATATTACGACTCTGCCCTTTTCAAGGTGGCGGACCGCCTTGTTTCTTATATACGGTTCGGCTATCTGACGCATTTCAATAGCAGTCTGTACTCTCGCGGTAACGCCGAGCTGTTCAAGCGCGTCAGCCAGTGCCAAAGAGTTAATGGTGGTAGCAAGCATACCCATATGATCTGCCCTCGTGCGATCCATCCTGCCGCTTGAGCGGCCGCGCCAGAAATTTCCGCCGCCTACTACTATGGCAACTTCTATTCCCATTTCCACGCATTCCTTAACGCTCGCGCAGACCTCCAATACCTTGTCAAAATCTATGCCGGAGCCTTTTTCGCCCGCGAGCACTTCGCCGCTGAGCTTCAAAAGTATCCGTTTGTAAACAGGCTTCATATGTTTTCTCCGTTCTGCCTCAAGGCATAAAAATATCAAATATATTTTACAATATACCCGACCTAAAGTCAATTACAAATACGCCTTTTTTGCCTGTGAACGTAAGTTTAAGATATAGTTTTCAAAAAATTCAAAATAACTTCAAAAAGCGGTATTATTATGAGACCGGAGAAAAATAAAGGAGCGGCTGTATGCAGACGGACGATAAAAAGACAAAGGAACTGCTTGATAAGGCCACAAAACTTTTCGAACAGACAAAACCTTTTTCGGAACTTATAATGAGATACAAATGCGCGATGCTTGAGGTGAGAACCAAACTTGACGTGCTTAATACACAGCTTTCGCTTGAAAATGACCGCAATCCCTTTGAATCGATAAGCTGCCGGATAAAAAGCGTTCAAAGCATACTTGAAAAGTTAGAGCGCAAAGGCCTTGAGCTTACTTCAGAGTCGATTGAGAAAAACCTGAACGATGTCGCCGGAATAAGGGTAATATGCTCTTTTCCGGATGACATATACGTACTGGCGGACAGACTATGTTCACAGGATGATATACGGCTTGTGGAGAAAAAGGATTATATAAAAAATCCTAAACCGAACGGTTACAGAAGTCTGCATCTTATAGTTGAAATACCGATTTTTCTTATGGACGGCAAGAAATATATGCGTGTGGAGGTTCAGTTCAGGACGATAGCGATGGATTTCTGGGCAAGCCTTGAGCACAAGCTGAAATATAAAAAGGACATACCGGGCGATATTGACGATATTTCAAGGCGGCTTAAAGAATGTTCAGATGAAATAAGTATGCTTGACCTTAAAATGCAGGAAATACATAAACAGATAGACAGCAAAGCTCCTGCAGGCGGTTTGCCGCATGAGAACATAGAATATTGATATACTCAAAGCCTTTCGGTTCAGAAGGGCTTTTAAAATTATAATTGAAAAAAGGAAATCACCGTATTATAATGTATAATGATAAAATACGGTCAAAAGGAGAAAAAGAATTGTCCTTTCCACTTGAAAACATCAGAAATTTCTGTATAGTAGCGCATATTGATCACGGGAAATCCACCCTTGCGGACAGGCTGCTGGAGCTTACGCAGTCGGTAGCGCAGCGCGATATGGAGGAACAGATACTTGACAGTATGGATCTTGAGCGCGAACGCGGAATAACTATAAAGGCACACGCTGTAACCCTTTACTACAAAGCAAAAGACGGTAAGGAGTATGAGCTTAACCTTATCGACACTCCCGGTCACGTTGACTTTAATTATGAGGTCTCACGCTCGCTCGCGGCCTGCGAGGGAGCAGTGCTTGTTGTGGACGCGTCGCAGGGAATAGAAGCGCAGACACTCGCAAACACATATCTTGCGGTTGACCACGGGCTTGAGATACTTCCGGTCATAAATAAGATAGACCTTCCCGCGGCGGACCCTGAAAGAGTGCGCGGGGAAATAGAAGACATTATAGGAATACCGGCGGACAACGCGCCCCTAATTTCCGCAAAGACAGGCATAAACATAGAAGAAGTGCTTGAACGCATAGTTACCGATATTCCGGCGCCGAAGGGCGATGTGAACGCTCCGCTTAAAGCGCTTGTTTTCGATTCGTATTACGACGCTTACAAGGGTGTTGTGGTGTATTTCCGCATAATGAGCGGAAAGCTGAAAACAGGCGATAAAATCCGCATGATGGCTACCGGAGCCGATTTTGACACGGTAGAGATAGGCAGAAAGCGGGCAACGTATATGGAGCCCTGTGATATGCTTGAGGCGGGCGAGGTCGGATATTTGACTGCGTCCATTAAAACTGTGAACGAGGCGCGTGTAGGTGATACCGTAACGCTTGCCGCTGAGCCTGCGGCAGAGCCGCTTGAGGGTTACAGAAAGGTAAACCCGGTGGTGTTCTGCGGAATTTACCCGGCGGACGGGGCGAAATACCCAGACCTTCGTGACGCGCTCGATAAATTAAGCCTTAACGACGCGTCGCTGCTTTTTGAGCCCGAAAGCTCAAACGCTTTGGGCTTCGGCTTCCGCTGCGGATTTTTAGGGCTTCTTCACATGGAAATTATACAGGAGCGTCTTGAGCGCGAATACAATCTTGACCTTGTCACCACCGCGCCGAGCGTAGAGTATAAATTTGTGCTCACAAACGGGGAGACCGTAACTGTGGACAACCCGACAAATTACCCCGACCCTGCCGTTATAGCGGAGGCGCTGGAGCCGGTTGCTGACGTGCATATATACAGTCCGAGCGAGTATGTCGGCTCTATAATGCAGCTTTGCGAAGAGCGCCGCGGAGTTTACACAGATATGAAGTATATGGGCGACCGTGTGGACATACACTATGTAATGCCTATGGGCGAGATTGTATATGACTTTTTTGACGCGCTGAAATCCCGCACAAAAGGATACGCGAGTTACGATTACGAGCCGAAGGGCTATGAAAAGTCAAAGCTCGTAAAGCTTGACGTACTGCTTGCAGGTGAAGTTGTGGACGCGCTTTCGTTTATAGTCCACTCCGACAATGCCTATGCCCGTGCCCGCAGGATAGCCGAAAAGCTCAAGGAATATATACCGCGGCAGCTTTTCGAAGTGCCGGTACAAGTGGCAATTTCCGGCAAGGTAATAGCGAGAGAAACGGTAAAGGCTTTAAGAAAAGACGTACTTGCCAAATGCTACGGCGGCGATATTACCAGAAAGAAAAAGCTGCTTGAAAAGCAGAAAGAGGGCAAAAAGCGAATGAGGCGTCTCGGAACGGTTGAGGTTCCGCAGGAGGCGTTCATGGCGGTGCTTAAGCTCGATGAATAAGAAAAGGAGAAGAGTATGACCAGAGAAGAAAGACATAAAGCGATTGTAAGACGTAGAATATTCGTAAGTTTCTGCGTAATAGTTTTAGCGGCGGTCGCCGCGCTCATTATTTATGCCGCAAGGGCGGTTTTTACGCCGGACGGGGAAGACAAAAACGGAAGCGACAGCGGAATATCCTCGATGAGCTCTCAAAGCTCAGATGATCAGCAGGACAGCTCGGCTGATAACTCTTCCGGAAGCGAGCCGGACACTCCGAGCTATCCTGACGAGGGCCCGAACGGGCTTGACGCCAATTATTCAAAGCTGCTGCTTGTAAACGGCGAGCACCCGCTTGCGGAGGATTACGATTATCAGGCAAACCTTATGACCATACCGAACGAATATCTGAACAACAGCTGGTTCAAGCAGATAGGCGGGCAGATCGACAAAGACGTCTGGCCTTATATGAAGGCTATGATTGACGCGGCATGGGCGGACGGCGTAGACCTTTACGTATGGTCTCCCTACCGTTCCTACGACATGCAGAAGACTTTGTTTGACAATCAGGTGAGCAGCTGCAAGGCGAATGACCCTTCACTTACTCAGGCAGAGGCAGAGGCTAAGGCGGCTACGGTTGTCGCGCGTCCGGGAACCAGCGAGCACCATACAGGTCTCGCGGCGGATTTCAATATGGCGTCGGACAGCTTTGAGAACACCGAGATGTATAAATGGATGCAGGAAAATGCGGAGGATTACGGCTTTGTAATGCGGTACAGTGCTGAAAAACAGCCTATAACAGGCGTTATCCACGAGTCGTGGCATTACCGCTTTGTCGGAATAAACAACGCCAAGGAAATGAACCGTCTCGGAATGTGTCTTGAGGAATATCTTGAATATCTTGATAAAAACAGTTAAGACATTATTGCTGTATGCCTGACGGCTTCAGAAAACCGTCATAAGTATTCCGGTAAGTATACCCGCAAGCACGGCAAAAGCCGGCAGACCGGAGGCTTTATCATTCACGGCGGACGGAAGCTCGCCGAACACAACATACAGCATAGCGCCCGATGCGGCGCTTAGCGATAACGAAAGCCACAGAGGATTTATATTTCCGAGCATAAAACCCAGAGCAGCACCCGCGACGGTAGGAGCGCCCGCAAGGGCGGTGAGCGCTACCGCCGCGTTTTTTTTCATGCCGCCTTCTGAAAGCTGCAAAGCGACCGCCATGCCCTCGGGAATATTGTGAAGACCTATAACGGCGGCAACCGCGATACCGCCTATATGCGTTTCGCTTGCCGGTACAAATGAGGAGCCTATCACCATTCCCTCGGGCAGATTGTGCAGCGCTATTGCGACGGCGGTTACCGCTCCGCCGGTTATAAGGTTACCGCCGCGGCTTACCGAATTACCGTAAACAGCCGAAAGGCGGCAGGTAAGGCTGTTAAGCAGGAAGACAGTGCAAAAACCGAGCGCGGTGCCCGAAAGCACGAGCATTATATGCGAAAGCAAAAGCGCCTGCGGGATAAGGTCAAAGCAGACCACCGAAAGCATTACCCCTCCGGCAAATCCAAGCATAAATCCGCTGTCCTTTTTTCCGCCGCGCTTAAAAATAATGCCGGAAAGACCGCCGAGGCCTGTTCCGGCAATACCGGCTATGCCGGTTATCAGCATTATATCAGCAAAAAGCTCCAAGAAAATCAGCTCCGAACATTAAACTCGGGAAAATCAGAGCGCCAGAACGGCGAAATCCTCCCTGTTTAATTTTAGTCGTCCGTTTTCCGGTTTATTACCGAAAATCACCTTTGCTTTGTCAAATTCGTGCGGTATTTCCTGCACAGAGGGCTCGTGCCAGCGGTTTACCGCCACAAGTACGGTGTTTCTGCCCTTTTTTCTGATATATACAATATCGCCGTAATTCGCGTAGACCGGAACAAAATCGCCCGAAGCGAAAACGGTGCTGCCGCGCCTGAACTGACCCAGCTTTTTATAGAACCCGACGAGCTCGGAATTTTCCTTTCCCCACGGATATGCCGCTCGGCAGAAGGGGTCTCCGTAGCCGGTCATTCCAGCCTCGTCTCCATAATAGAGCGACGGCACTCCCGGCAGCGTGTACTGAAGCACCGCAGCCAGCTTTAAAAGTCTTATCCCTTTTTCAAGCTGTTCGTCTGACAGTTTCTGGACAGACTGCCATTCACGGTCTCCGGTCAGCGCGTCGTCGGTAGCCATACGGGTCAGTATCCTTGCCGTGTCATGGGTGCCGATGTGGTTCATCAGCAGCTTTACCGACTGCGGCGGATAGTTTTCGAGTATGTCGAGCACCGTATCTACAAGCGCTCTGGAATTTCCGCCCTTTACATAGGTGATGATAGCCTCCGCGAGAGGATAGTTCATAACCGAGTCAAGCTGCCTGCCGCGCAGAAATCTTCTGCGGCTGCCGTAGCTTATTTTGTTGGTCGCGTCTTCCCAAACTTCGCCGAGCAGATAGTTTTCACTGCTTTCGGCCTTTACCGCGAGCCGTATTTTATCAAGAAATGTGTCCGGAAGCTCATCAGCGACGTCAAGCCGCCAGCCTTTTACGCCTTTTTTAAGCCAGTATCTTAATACTCCGTTCTCACCGGCAATAAAGTTTGAAAAGGAAAGGTTTTCCTCATCTGTCTCAGGAAGCGACGGCACTCCCCACCAGCAGGAGTAGCCTGCCGGATAGTTTCCGAATTTATACCAGTCCCGGTAGGGTGAGTCGGGAGAATTTGCCGCTCCGACAGTGTCATAGCGGTTTTTCGAGTTAAAATAACGGCTGTCGTCTCCGGTGTGGGAAAAAACACCGTCAATTATTATTGATATGCCTCTTTTTTCCGCCGCCTTTATAAGCGAGACAAAATCCTCCTCGCTGCCGAGCAGCGGGTCGGTTTTCATATAATCCGCCGTGTTGTAGCGGTGGTTTGAGTGAGCCTCAAAAACCGGGTTCAGATAAATACAGCTGACGCCGAGTTCCTCAAGATAGGGGAGCTTTTGCTCTATACCTTTGAAATCGCCGCCGTAGTAATCGTTGCCGAGACTTTTTTTATCTCCGGTCTGCCTGTATTCGGGCTGCGCATACCAGTCGCCGCAGAGAAAGCGGTCGTCCGGCACACCGTCTTTTTTCTCTCCGGAGCTGTAAAAACGGTCGGGAAAAATCTGATATATTATTCCTCCGTCAAGCCAGTCGGGCGTTTTAAAGTCACGCCGGTAAACGGTAAGCTGCCACCATTCTCCTTTTTCTGCCGAGACGATGCCGAGCGAATGCTCAGACTTTACGACATTAAAATCGCCGTAGTCGCTCGTATATCTGAACTGATACCAGAAAAGCCCCTCTGTAAGAGTTATTTCACATTCGTAAAAGCGGTAGCTGTCAAGACTGCCGCCCTCGGTCATACGCTGTTCCTTTATTATTTCTGTTCGGTCCGATTTTATTATGAAAAAAGCCGCGTGAACATGAGCGTCATTATGCAGCAACAACTTAAGCCGAAGGGTATCCCCTTCGGCTAATGCTCCGAGTCTGTTCCTGTAAATTGGGTTTCTTGAGTCAAACGGATAGCGTTCCATCGCTTATTTCTCCGGCTTTACCGCTTTTACAGGAGATGCGTGCCATATTTTTGTTGCGTAGTCGGCTATCGAGCGGTCAGCAGAGAATATGCCGGAATTAGCGATGTTTATAAGAGACATACGGTTCCAGCGCTCGCGGTCGGCGTAAAGCTCCGCCGCCTTTTTCTGGGCTTCGCGGTAGTCGGCAAAATCGGCAAGCGCCATATATCTGTCGGTCTTTTTGAGCGTGTTGTAAATATTGTCGAAATTCTGACCGCCGATTCCCTTGCCTATAAAGTCAAGAGCCTGCTTGAGCACCGGATTGTTGTTATAGTACTGTGCCGGTGAGTAGCCGTTTTTCTGAAGTCTTAATACCTCCGGCGTCTGCATTCCGAATATTATAATATTGTCATCACCGACAGCCTTGTGTATCTCAACATTAGCTCCGTCCTCGGTGCCGAGTGTTATGGCTCCGTTCATCATCAGCTTCATATTTCCGGTTCCGCTTGCCTCTGTGGAAGCGAGTGAAATCTGCTCGCTTATATCTGCGCTCGGGATCATAAGCTCGGCAAGAGTTACCTTGTAATCCTCAAGGAAGAGAATTTTCAGCTTATCGTTCACTGCACGGTCTGCGTCTATCACAGTGGACAGCTTGTAGATCATCTGTATTATTTCTTTGGCAAAGAGATAGCCCGGAGCGGCTTTGGCACCAAATATATATGTCTTCGGTGTGAAATCGGCGTTCGGATTGTCTTTGAGCCACAAATACTGTGAAATAATATTAAGCGCGTTAAGATGCTGACGCTTGTATTCGTGCAGACGCTTGACCTGCATGTCGAAAACCGAGTCGGGATTTATCACAGCACCCGTGGTTTCCTTAACAAAGCCGGCAAAACGAACCTTATTTGAGTGTTTAATTTCGGCGAGCTTCGAGAGCACTTCTTTATCATCCTTGAACTCGGCGAGCTTCGAGAGCTTTGAAGCGTCTTTCACGAAACCGCTGCCGATAAGCTCGGTAAGATAAGCGGTAAGCTCCGGGTTTGCCTGACACAGCCAGCGGCGGTGAGCTATACCGTTTGTTACGTTTGTGAATTTTTCGGGAGTCATTTTCGCGTAATCCTTGAAAAGCTCATTCACAAGAATCTCGCTGTGCAGCTTTGAAACGCCGTTTACGGTGTGGCAGGAGGCAACGCAGAGGTTTGCCATTCTGATAATGCCGTTCTGAATAATGGCGGTGCGCTCAACTACAAGCGGGTCTCCGGTGCGGGAGAGAACCTCGCCCCTGAAGCGGCGGTCTATTTCCTTTATAATCTGATAAATACGCGGTATGCGGCTTTTTATAAGCTCCTCCGTCCAGCATTCAAGCGCTTCCGACATTATGGTATGGTTGGTGTAAGCGACAGTACCTGTTACAAGCTCCCACGCCTTATCCCATCCGTAGCCGCATTCGTCAAGCAAAAAGCGCATAAGCTCCGGAATCGCGAGAGTCGGGTGGGTGTCGTTTATGTGTATAGCTACCTTTTCGGGCAGGTTGTCAAGCGTGTTGTAGCGGCTTAAGTGGCGGCGCAGAATGTCCTGAACCGAGGCGGAAACAAGGAAATACTGCTGGCGGAGCCTGAGGGATTTACCCTCCATATGGTTATCCTCAGGGTAAAGAACCTTTGAAATGTTCTCGGTCATAGCGCGCTGTTCTATCGCGCGTACATAATCTCCCTGATTGAAGGCTGACATATCAAAATCCTGACATTCGGCGCTCCAAAGGCGCAGTACGTTTACTGTTCTGCCGTCTTTTCCGGCGACCATAAGGTCATACGGAACCGCGCGGACGGTATGGTAACCGGTATGCTCAACATGATGATAGGTCCCGTCCCACCATTCGTTGATTTTACCGTCAAAATTAACGTCAACCGCAGACTCCGAACGCTGCTCGAGCCATATCCCGCCGCCCGGAAGCCAGAAGTCGGGCATTTCGGTCTGCCAGCCGTCTACCAGTTTCTGACGGAATATTCCCAGCTCATAGCGTATGCAGTAGCCCATAGCCGAGTAACCGCCGGTTGAAAGCGCGTCAAGGAAGCAGGCGGCAAGACGTCCGAGACCGCCGTTGCCGAGACCTGCGTCAGGCTCAAAATCGTAAAGACGGTCAAGCTTTACTTTAAAACGGGCAAGCGCCTTTGACATGGTGTCTGTAAGATCAAGATTAAACAAACTGTTCTTAAGGGAACGCCCCATTAAAAACTCCATACTGAGATAGTAAACGGTTTTTGCTTCCTGCTCGTCAGCAGTTTTCTTAAACTCCGCGCGGCGGTCGTTCATTATTTCAAGCAGCACCAGTACGCAGGCTTTGTAGAAAAGCTCGTCTGAAGCCTGTTCGGGCGATACGCCGAAATTATGCGACAGTTTGCGCTCAATCATGGCAGAAACAGCGGAAACAGTATATTTTGTCATAAAAGCATCTCCCATACTTTATAGATAATCATAGATAAGGTTATTATTTACTATTTTATGATACAATATTCAAAGTCTTTTTTCAATACTTATTTGCAAATATATTTCAATGAATTATTGTATATTATAAATAAAAAAATAGTTTATTTTACATAAAATGAAAGAAAATTCGTTATTTAGCACAATATTTTGTTTCTAAATGAATATAATAAAAGCCTCCCTTATTACGGGAGGCCTCAATCATTCGTCCTCTGTGCTATCGCACTCGAGGTAATCGCCTTTAATGCGGTTCCTGTTGCTTAGCTGGTCAATAAGAACAAGTACGCCGAACGCGGCGGCAAAAAGCGCTAAAATTGACAACGTTACTTTTAAAAATCCTTTCATACGATAAACCACCTTTCGTTACACCTATTATATCAAGTTACCGCCTCAATGTCAATCACATAAAAGGCGCAAAAATATGAAGAATCGCCTGCTTCAGCCTCATAAGTACCGGACGCTTGCGCCATTCGGATATTTTAATCTCTCGTGAGACCTTGAGAAGCTCCTCAAACTGCTGCTTAATGTCTAACACCGTGCTGTTGTCGCATATCCACGCTCCGCACTCGAAATGGAAAATGAAGCTGCGGTAGTCCATATTTACCGTTCCGACCGTAGCTACCTTGTCATCTGAGACAAATAGCTTCGAGTGTATGAATCCGGGCGTGTACTCGTAAATTCTGACGCCCGCCTCAAGCAGTTCAAGGTAATTGTACTGCGTTACGGGGTGTACATACCATTTATCCGGAATATGCGGAGTTATGATCCTTATATCAATACCCGATTTTGCCGCCATCTGTATAACCGTAATCATGGTATTGTCGATAATAAGGTATGGGGAGGTGATGTAGACATACTTCTGCGCCGTGCTGAGCATACGCATGTAAATACCTTCCGCCGGATTGCTCTCGTTCAGCGGGTCGTCGCAGTAAGGGAGAACGAACCCGTCGTCAAAGTCGCCGCCGACCGACATATGCGCTCTCATATCTATCTGTTTTTTGGTGGTAAATTCCCACATACTGCAAAACATCGCGAGGAAACTGTTTACCGCGCTTCCCGTAAGCATAATTCCGCTGTCCATCCAGTAGCCGAAACGCTTTTCACGGTTGATGTATTCGTCACCGATGTTAAATCCGCCTGTAAACGCTGTCCTGCCGTCTATTACTACTATCTTCTGGTGATTTCGGTTGTTCATAAATATGTTCATTGACGGCTTTATCGGGTTAAATACCGAAACCTTGATGCCCTCCGCGCGCAGATTTGTTATAAAATCTTTATGCTGACGTTTAATAGAGCCGAAATCGTCAAAGATAATTCTGATTTCAACCCCCTTTTTCACTTTGTACGAGAGTATTGTGTGTATTCTGTCCCACATATATCCCTCGGCAAGGATAAAAAATTCCATAAAAATGTATTTTTGGGCTTTTTCGAGCTCTGAAAGCAGCTTTTCAAAAATTTTTTCACCGGGCGAGAGATAGAGGGTATGTGTGCCGACGTAAAGCGGATATCCCGATTCATGTGAAAGATATTCCGCCTGGCGGGCGTGGAAAATATCATAGTATTTTAATTTTTCATAAGCGTCGGGGTCGCCTTTCAGCAAAGGCAGATAATGGGATTCGCATCTTTCCATTTTTCTGCGCAGGTGAGGGAGGACACGTCCGCCGCCCCATAGCAGGAATACCGATATTCCGAATACCGGAAAAACGAGTATAAAGATTATCCAGGCGATTTTATGGCTTGGGTTTCCGCGGCGGTTTACGATGTATACAACGGTTATAATACCGGCTATCATTGAAAGCACATAGAGAGCGGCTGATTTTGCTGTGACATTGTAAAGCACCCAGAAAAGAAAACCGAGCTGCAGCAAAAGCAAAAGCGCTGAAACAATAATTCGTGTCTGTATTCGTATGCCGCGTTTTCTGTCAGACATTGAAAATCCTCCTCAGAAGAGCGTTGCTTTAGCTATTGTATCATATTTTGTCGGATTATGCAATCAGTATAAAATGTTGAAAATTACTTGTTATTATGGGAAAAATTTGCTATAATGAATCGGGAAAATAATTACTTTGTAAAGGAGTATTTTCAATGGTAAGAGAAAAGTATGAGCTTTGGTGCGAAAAAGCCACGGGGGATAATGACCTTGTAAAAGAGCTCGAAAGCATCAGGGATAACGAAGAAGCTATATCGGACGCTTTTTATAAAGATCTTGAATTCGGTACAGGCGGTCTGCGCGGGGTAATCGGCGCGGGCACAAACCGTATGAATATCTATACCGTGGGAAAGGCGTCGCAGGGACTTGCGGCGTATGTTAATTCCGTGTCTGAAAACGGCAGTATTGCCGTAGCGTATGACAGCCGCATTAAATCCGATCTTTTCGCCAAGACAGCCGCTTCGATTTTCGCGGCTAACGGCATAAAGGTATATATATATAAGGAGCTTATGCCGACTCCTATGCTTTCGTTCGCGGTAAGGCGTCTTAAATGCGACGCCGGCGTGGTTGTCACCGCGAGCCATAATCCGGCGAAGTACAACGGATATAAGGCGTACGGACCGGACGGCTGCCAGTTAGGACTTGAGGCGGCTGACTATGTGCTTTCGATTATGAATAAGGTCGATATATTCGATGACGTAAAGACTACCGATTTTGAGAAAGCGGTAGCGGACGGTAAAATCGAGTATATAGGCGACGATATAATAGAAGAATATCTTAACTGCGTTATGGCGTGCAGGGTAGCGCCCGAGGCGGATGTTGAGTCCCTTAAAGTGGTATACACTCCGCTTCACGGCAGCGGAAACAAGCCGGTAAGGAAAATACTTGATAAAATCGGCGTGAAGAATGTGACGGTTGTTCCCGAGCAGGAACTGCCGGACGGTAATTTCCCGACGGCGCCGTATCCCAATCCGGAAATACGTCAGGCTTTCGAGTGCGCTCTGAAGCTTGCGGAGAAGTGCAGCCCCAGCCCCGATTTGCTTCTTGCTACTGACCCCGACTGTGACCGTGTCGGTATCGCCGTGCTTGATGAGGGAGAATACAAGCTGCTTACCGGTAACGATGTAGGCGCGCTTCTGCTTGATTTCGTGCTGGCAAGAAGAACGGCGAACGGCACTATGCCCGAAAATCCCATTGCCGTAAAGACGATAGTAACAACCGAGCTTTGCCGCAGTATAGCTAAGGAATACGGCTGTGAGCTTATTGATGTGCTTACAGGATTCAAGTTTATCGGTGAGCAGATAACCCTGCTTGAGAAGAAGGGCGAGGAAAAGCGCTTTGTATTCGGCTTTGAGGAAAGCTACGGTTATTTAGGCGGCACTTATGTAAGAGATAAGGACGCTGTTATAGCCTCAATGCTTATATGCGAAATGGTAGCTTTTTATAAGGCTGAGGGCAAGAACCTTATTGAAAAACTTGATGAACTTTATAAAAAGCACGGATATTATATGTGTGCTCAGAAGAGCTTTACCTGCGAGGGCGAGAGCGGAATGAACCATATCAAGGGTATTATGGAGAATTTGAGAAACGATCCGCCGGCTGAGATAAACGGTTACGCAGTCGTAAAAATTGACGATTACGAAAAATCTTTAAGCCACGACCTTAAAAACGGTACGGAAAAGAAGATAACACTGCCGGTATCGAACGTGCTGTGTTATTATATGGAGGACGGCAGCTCGCTTATTGTCCGTCCGTCGGGAACGGAGCCTAAGATAAAGATGTATCTCGGTTCTGTAGGCAAGACTTACGAGAAAGCCGAAAAGGAGCTTGAAAATCTTACTGAAAAGGGTACAAAGCTGCTCGGATTTTAATTTTGAACGGCACTTGCCGCAAATAATAAAGATAGCCCAAAACCCACAAAATAAAGTTTTCGTCCACCTTTTTCAAAAGGTGGTGGGGCAGCGGGGCAAAGCCCCGGAGCGCCCTCGAAAGAGGGCAAGATTGCCTAAAGAAAGCGCAGGAGGGGCATAAAACGTCCCGGTGGGACGTTTTATGGCGGGGAACCCTCGCCGGGGGTTCCCCAGTGCGGTGCTTGGCACCGCTATAACAGCTCACGCATTTTTTTGCTTATCTGAAAGGCGAGCTTCGCGCCCGTAATAAGTCCCATTTCAAAGAAAACGTCCTGATATACGGCTGTTTCTTTACAGTAACAGCCGTATATCTCATCAAATTCAGTTATGCTTTTAAACCTCTGCCTGAAAAAGTCAGAGGCTTTTTTATCGGCTTCTTTAAGGCGCTGCGTGTAGCTTCTCGTGTCAGGCTCAAGGAGACATTCGCCGCCGTTCAAAATAAATTCTCCAATATTGCCGGGGTTGGCTCTTTCCAGTACTTCATTGAATCTCATTTTCTTTTCTCCTTTGTTCATAAAAAATTTACATTTCTGAGCTTTTTAAATAATCAAACAAAGTTTGATTATTTAAAAATATTATAAGCAATTTCGAAAAGAATGTCAATAGTAACTTTGATATCAGACAAATTTACTTTGCTTTTTGTTTGATTTTATACGCTTTTAAGCGTATAATTTTGGCAGAGGTGATATAAATTGTCTGCCGCGAAAAAAATTAAAATGATGCTTGTTCAGCGTGAAATGACGCTTACGGATTTAGCAAAAGCGCTGAATATAACCCTTTCTACTTTGAGCATAAAAATTAAACGTGATAATTTCTGCGAAAAAGATTTAAAGAAAATTTCCGATATACTTAATTTTGATTACGAGCCTGTTTTTACCGACAGGGAAACCGGCAAAAAAATATAGATTATTAAAAAACAAAAAACAGCCGAGCAAGGCTGTTTTTATTTATGTAAAATAAAGGGGCGGTCACTTGACCGCCCCCATTTATATTTAAAGAGATTTTTCTATTTCCTTAATGCTGTTTTCAAGCATTGCTATTTTATCAAGCACTTTGGCAAGCTGCTCTCTCTGCTGCTCAACAACCGCCGCCGGAGCTTTTGAGACAAAGCCCTGATTATTGAGCTTTTTCTCGAAAAATTCCTTATCAGCATTAGCTTTCGCAAGGTCCTTATTAAGCCTTACAAGCTCTGCCGAGAAGTCAACAAGCTCCTTCATCGGCATATAAACTACCGCGGCGTCGGTAATCACACGAACCGCGCCCTCGCTGTCAAAGCTGTCTGCCGTCTCAACATCAGACGCGAACGCAAGGCGGCAGATATACGCCTTTCCGTTCTCGAAAACCTCCGGCGACTGGGTGGCAATCTGCACCCTCGCTTTCTTTGAGGGGGGAACGTTCATTTCGGCACGGCGGTTTCTTACCGCTTTTATTACCGCCATTATCTTCTCAAAGTCTGCCTCTTGATTTGCGTAGCTTAAACTTTCGTCAAATTCCGGCCACTTTGAAATCATCAGCGCCTCGCCGTCATGAGGCATAGACTGCCACATTTCCTCGGTTATAAACGGCATAAACGGGTGGAGGAGCTTAAGCACACCGGTAAACACATAAACCAACACGCTGCGCGCGGTGTCCGCCGCTTTTTCGTCCTCGCCGTTCAAGCGTGACTTGCATATCTCAATATACCAGTCGCAGAAAACGTCCCACACAAAGTCGTACAGCTTCTGAACCGCCATACCAAGCTCATATTTTTCAAGATTATCCGTAACCTCCGCTGCAAGAGTGTTATACTTTGAGAGTATCCACTTATCCTCAAGCGCGAAGTTATCGGCGTTAAGCGGAATGATCTCATCGGTTTTAAGGTTCATCAGTATAAAGCGCGCTGCGTTCCATATCTTATTTGCGAAGTTGCGGCTTGCCTCAACACGGCTGTCAATATATCTCATATCGTTTCCGGGGCTGTTTCCGGTGGCAAGCGAGAACCTGAGCGCGTCTGCGCCGTACTTGTCGATAACCTCGAGCGGGTCAACGCCGTTTCCGAGCGATTTTGACATTTTTCTGCCCTGCGAGTCACGCACAAGTCCGTGGATAAGCACCGTGTCAAACGGTACCCGTCCTGTCTGCTCAATTCCCGAGAACATCATTCTCATTACCCAGAACGGTATTATATCATAACCGGTGACAAGCGTGTTTGTCGGGTAATAGTGCTTGAAATCCTCGGTTTCTTCCGGCCAGCCGAGCGTTGAGAAAGGCCAAAGGGCAGAGGAGAACCAGGTATCAAGCGTGTCGGGGTCCTGCGTTATGTTCTTGCTTCCGCAGTGAGCGCAGCAGCAGGCGTCCTCCCTTGATACGGTTATCTCGCCGCAGTCGGCGCAGTACCATGCCGGAATACGGTGACCCCACCAAAGCTGTCGGGATATACACCAGTCACGTATATTCTCAAGCCAGTGGAAATAAATCTTTTCAAACCTCTGGGGAATAAACTTTGTCTCGCCCTTTTTAACCGCCTCAATGGCAGGCTCTGCCAGCGGCTTCATTTTAACGAACCACTGCTTTGAAACCCTCGGCTCAACCGTTGTGCCGCAGCGGTAGCAGGTGCCGACGTTATGAACGTGCTCCTCGGTCTTTACAAGCGCGCCTTCCTTTTCAAGGTCGGCAATAATAGCTTTTCTTGCCTCGTATCTGTCCATTCCGGCGTAAGCGGGGTAGTCGGCTGTTATCTTCGCGTCGTCTGTAAGGACGTTTATTACCGGCAGGCTGTGCCTCAGTCCTACCTCAAAGTCGTTCGGGTCGTGCGCCGGTGTGATTTTAACCACGCCGGTTCCGAAATCCATTTCAACGTATTCGTCCGCCACAACCGGTATCTCACGGTGAACAATAGGCAGAATAAGAGTTTTGCCCACAAGGTGAGCGTATCTTTCATCGTTCGGGTTTACCGCGACGGCGGTATCGCCCAGCAGCGTCTCGGGTCTTGTAGTGGCAAGCTCAAGATAACCGCTGCCGTCAGCAAACGGATAGCGCAGGTGCCAGAAATGACCCGCCTGCTCCTCGTATTCAACCTCAGCGTCGGAAATTGAGGTTTTGCAGTGCGGACACCAGTTTATTATCCTTTCGCCGCGGTAAATAAGTCCCTTTTCGTAAAGGTTTACGAAAACCTCTCTTACCGCCTTGCTGCAGCCTTCGTCAAGGGTGAAACGCTCCCTGTCCCAGTCGCAGGAGGAGCCGATTTTCTTAAGCTGTTCTATTATCCTGCCGCCGTACTGTTTTTTCCATTCCCACGCGCGCTCTAAAAAGCCGTCTCTTCCGACGTCTTCCTTTGTAAGTCCCTCTTCGCGCATTTTCTCAACGATTTTCGCCTCTGTCGCAATAGAAGCGTGGTCTGTGCCGGGCACCCAAAGCGTGTCAAAGCCCTGCATACGCTTAAAGCGGATAAGTATATCCTGAAGCGTGTTATCAAGCGCGTGACCCATATGGAGCTGACCTGTAATATTCGGGGGCGGTATTACTATCGTGTAGGTCGGCTTGTCCTCTTCGCATTTAGCGTGGAAATATTTTCCGTCAAGCCAGCTTTTGTATATGCGATCCTCAACCTCTTTCGGATCGTACTGCTTAGCCAATTCTCTTGCCATATCAAAAACTCCGTTGTATAAAATGTTTTTTTTCGCGCATAATTATATTTGTCGGTATCCATATTCCGCGTTTGCAAAGGAGACCGACAGAGCCGTCCGTAATACACGGGCGGTTTTTTATTATTTTTTCATTATACAATATAAGCCTTAATAGTTCAACACCTAAAAAGGCTTTTTGCGCTCTTTACAGCTGCATTTGCTCCTGTTTAGCCTCTCCTGCCGGCAGCTTGCTGCCCGCCGCCGGAAGATTGCGGGTTCTGTACCTGTGGTCGCCCTCAAGTGTACCTTTTTCATAAACCGTAACTTCTGATATTCGCTGACCCTTTTTCTGCGTCATTACCGCTATTCCGCCATTATCCTTTGTGGCTTTTGCGGGTATCGACGCCGTGTTCACAATAAGCATACGTCCGTTTGTGGATTTAAGCAGCAGCTCGGTATCCTCTTTTACATAAAAAACAGTGTGCAGCGTGAATTTGCCGCAGTAGGCGTTTATCAGCTTTTTGCGGTTTGTCTTTGTCTGGTAGGAAGAGAGCGGAACTCTCGACATTCTGCCGTTGTCAAACACGAATACCATATATCCCGAATAATCGGCCGTCGCAACCATATATACCGGATTTTCCGCCTCGTCAAATTCTAATTTTGAGGCTATATAATCTCCCAGTATGCTAGCCTTGGAGTCTGCGAATTCAGCCGTTTTCGATTTGTATACCTGCTGTTTGTTTGTAAAGAAAAGCAGGTCTTCAGCGTTGGTGGACTCGACCGTCTGGGTTATCTCGTCGCTCTCTTTTAATTTCTGCTCGCCGCTCATACGAAGCGACTGCGGCGTGATTTTCTTGAAATATCCGTCCCTTGTAAAGAAAAGCGTTACCGGCGAAGTATCAAGCTCTGGCTCGTCGCCGCCGTCGTCTTCATCGGCCGCGCTTATTATAGCGGTTTTTCTGTCCTCGCCGTACTTCTCCGCGACCTCTTTAAGTTCTTTTGTTATAATATTAAGCAGCTTTGATCTTGAGTTAAGTATGCCCTCAAGCTCGGCGATTTCCTTAATAAGCTCCTCGATATCGGCAGTGCGCTTTAAAATATATTCGCGGTTAAGGTGACGGAGCTTTATTTCCGCCACATATTCAGCCTGTATCTCGTCTATTCCGAAGCCTATCATAAGGTTAGGTACTACCTGCGATTCCTCGTCGGTCTCCCTTACTATTTTGACCGCTTTGTCTATATCAAGCAGTATTTTTTCAAGACCTTTTAAAAGATGCAGTTTGTCTTTGGATTTTGAAAGCCTGAAATAAACCCTCCTGCGTACACATTCCTGTCTGAACGCCACCCATTCGGATATTATTTCCTTAACGCCCATAACCTTGGGGGAGCCGGCTATCAGAATATTGAAGTTGCAGGAAAAGCTGTCCTCAAGCGGGGTCATTTTCATAACCTTTTTCATCAGCTTTTCGGGGTCTGCGCCGCGTTTTAAGTCTATCGTTATTTTAAGACCGTTAAGACCTGTTTCATCGCGTATATCGTTTATTTCGGTTATCTTTTTCAGCTTTACAAGCTCGATTACCTTTTCGATTATCGCCTCAACTGTTGTGGTGGGCGGTATTTCGGTTATGTCCACGCAGTTCTGCGTTTTGTCATAGCTGTAAACGCCGCGTATTCTGAAGCTGCCGCGTCCGGTTTCATATATTTTTTCGGTTTCCGCACGGTTGTAAAGCAGCTGACCGCCTATCGGAAAATCGGGCGCTAAAAGAGTGTCCGCAACATTTATATCGTTATCCCTTATATATGCTATCGTGGTTTCGCAGACCTCACGGAGATTAAACGGGCATATGGAGCTTGCCATTCCGACCGCTATTCCGGTATTGGCGTTTACTAACACCGACGGGAATGTGACCGGCAGCAGCGTCGGCTCTTTCATACTGCCGTCGTAATTGTCGGTAAAATCCACGGTATCCTTTTCGATATCGCAGAAAAGCTCGTTCGCTATCGGCGCCAGCTTTGCCTCGGTATAACGCGAGGCGGCATACGCCATATCCCTTGAATACGCTTTACCGAACGAACCCTTTGAGGCTACATACGGGTGCAGAAGCGCCTGATTGCCCTCGGACAGACGTACAAGAGTTTCGTATATCGCCGCGTCGCCGTGGGGGTTGAGCTGCATGGTTCTTCCCACTATATTGGCGGATTTTATTGTATTTCCGTTCAAAAGCCCCATTTTATACATTGTGTAAAGCAGCTTGCGGTGCGAGGGCTTGAAACCGTCAATTTCCGGTATCGCGCGGGATACTATAACGCTCATAGCGTAGGGCATAAAATTGCTTTCAAGCGTTTCGGTTATCGGCTGTTCAACGGTCAGTCCCGAACCGGCGATATATGCGTTTGTTTTTTTCGCCGCCGGCTTTGCCGTCTCCTTTTTCTTTCTCGGAGCCAAAAATATTCCTCCCAGTAATCAATTAGGAATTGAATGTGTCTTAAATTTGTTTACGGATATAATGCCTGAACATTCCGCCTCGGCTTATTCGCGGGGTACAGGCAATAAATATGATTGAAACCCGGTTCGCGGTTCAAAAAATTCCGAATTAAGAAATGTCTGCTTCGTCAAGATACATATATCCGTTTTCGGAAATGAATTCCTTGCGCTTCTGCAAATCGTCGCCGTATAAAAGGTCAAACATTTCGGCGGTGCGCTCCGCGTCTTCTCTCATAACCTTTATAAGCCGTCTTGTTTCGGGGTTCATTGTGGTCAGGTTCATCATATCAGGCTGGTTCTCACCGAGTCCCTTTGAGCGCTGTATATCAGGCGACGGCTTAACGTCTCCTATTTTCGCTAAAATATCGGCTTTTTCCTTTTCGTCATAGGCGAAATAGGTCATATCCTTTGTTCTGATTTCATAAAGCGGCGTTTCGGCTATATATACCTTGCCCTCGTTTATGAGTGTCGGCATAAGGCGGTATATCATAGTAAGGATAAGTCCTCTTATATGGAAACCGTCCACGTCGGCATCGGTACAGATTATAATTCTGCGCCAGCGCAGGGAATTAAGGTCGAAGTTGGAAAGTCCCTTGTTCGCTTTTGATTTTACTTCTACTCCGCAGCCGAGCACTTTTATAAGATTGGTTATAATTTCGCTTTTGAAAACTTTTTCGTAATCAGCCTTAAGGCAGTTGAGTATCTTACCGCGCACCGGCATTATCGCCTGAAATTCAGGGTTCCTCGCCAGCTTGCAGGAGCCGAGAGCCGAGTCGCCCTCAACTATGAACAGCTCCCGCTGTTCTATATCTTTTGAGCGGCAGTCAACAAACTTGTCCACCCTGTCGAGCATGGAGTTTGAGGTCTGAAGCGTCTTTTTAAGGTTTATGCGTTCTCTTTCACTGCGCTCACGGCTGCGCTTATTTACAAGTACCTGGTCGGCTATCTTGTCGGCTTCCGCTTTATTCTCTATAAAATAGACTTCAAGCTGATGACGCAGGAAGTCAGTCATCGCCTCATATATGAATTTGTTTGTTATCGCCTTTTTGGTCTGGTTTTCGTAGGAGGTAACGGTTGAGAAAGAAGAAATCACCAGTACAAGACATTCCTCAACGTCAGAAAAGGTTATCTTGCTTTCTCCTGATTTATATTTGCCGCTCTGCTTGATATAAGCGTCTATCTGGGCGACAAAGGCGCTGCGCGCCGCCTTTTCGGGCACGCCGCCGTATTCAAGCCAGCTTGAATTGTGGTAATACTCTTTAAGCGTTTTACGGTTGCTGAAAGCGAGCGCCACGTTTATTTTTACCTTGTATTCGGGCTTGTCCTCTCTGTCACGGCCCCTGCGCTCGGTCTGCCAGAACTGCACTGTGGTCAGCGCGTCATCGCCCACGGTTTCGGTTACATAATCCCTTATGCCGTTTGAGTAAACTATATCCTGTTCTACAAATTTAGCGCCCTGCTGCTCTCTGAAAACAAAAAGCAGACCGTCGTTTACTATCGCCTGACGCTTGAGCGTGTCAAGGAAATACTCGGTCGGTATGTTTATATCGGTAAAAACCTCGATATCAGGCTTCCAGCGGGTTTTAGTACCCGTGTCCTTTCCGGAGTACGGTTCTTTTTTTAGCCCGCCCACATTGTAGCCTTTTTCAAAATGGAGGTTGTATTTATATCCGTCGCGCTTGATTTCAACGTCCATATATTCGGACGAATACTGAGTCGAGCAGAGACCGAGACCGTTAAGTCCCACCGAATACTCGTAATTCGCGCCCTCGTTGGTATTGTATTTTCCGCCGGCGTAAAGCTCGCAGTAAAGCAGCTCCCAGTTGTAGCACTGCTCCTTGTTGTTAAAGTCAACCGGCGCGCCGCGGCCGAAGTCCTGCACCTCAATAGAGCCGTCGGCGTATTTCGTGACAAGTATTTTCTGACCAAATCCCTCGCGCGCTTCGTCTATCGAGTTTGAGATTATTTCAAAAACCGAGTGTTCGCAGCCGTCCAGCCCGTCAGAACCGAAAATAACGCCCGGACGTTTTCTTACCCTGTCCGGACCCTCGAGCTTTTTTATACTGTCGTTGCCGTATTCAGCGGTCGTTTTCGCCATTTAAGCTACCTCTTCCCATAATCATTCAAAATATATTATACACCATATTTTGTATTTTCGTCAAGTTTGATGAGCATATATTTTTGTATTTGAGGTTAGTTATGCGCATAAAAAACGTCCGGTATATTTCCGAAAAGGAAATATACCGGACAAATATCGTTAAATTTATACTATTTTATTCTGCGGAGCACCCTTCAAAAATGCTTCGATATTGCTTTCCACGATTCCGAGAAGCCGTTTTCTTGTGGTAAGCGGCGCCCACGAGGTGTGCGGAGTTATAATGAGGTTAGGCGCTTTATCAAGCGGACAGTCCTCACTCATAGGCTCCTTTTTAAGCACGTCCACCGCCGCGCCCGACAGCTTGCCGGAAGAGAGCGCGTCATAAAGCGCGTTTTCATCTACCGTGCCGCCGCGCGAGGTATTGATGAAGAAAGCGCCGTCCTTCATTTTGGCAAAGGCTTCCGCGTTCATCATATCCGCGCTTTGCGCGTTCAGCGGGCAGTGAAGTGTGACAATATCGCTTTCCTTAAGCAGCGTGTCAAGGTCGGTAAAACGGGTCTCACCGTTCTCCCGGACGGTTCTCGTATATACAATAACATTCATACCGAGTCCCTTCGCCGCCTTTTCAACCGATTTGCCGATACTGCCGTAGCCGACAATACCGAGGGTTTTACCGGCGACCTCGTCGGAAAAGAAGACGAGAGGGGAGAAGACCGGCGACTTTTTCCAGCCGCCTTTTTTGACAAATTCATTATATTCAGGTATGGCGGTATAATGCATAAGTATATAGCCTATGACCTGCTGTGTCACCGCGTCGGTAGAGTAGCTGCCGGCGTTGCAGACCGTAACGCCTTTTTGCTTTGCGTAATCAATGTCTATATTGTTGTAGCCGGTTGCGAAAAGACCTATATATTTAAGCTTTTCCGCCGCGTCAAAAACTTCTTTATCAATTAAGGTTTTGTTGCAGAGGATTATATCGGCGTCCTCTGCTTCCCTTAAGAGCTCGGCGCGGGTTATGCTTTCGTATTCAAAAATATTTCCGAAGCGCTTTAAGCTGTCAAGCGGCAGGTCGCCGTTCGAGCGCAGCGTGGCGCAGTCAGTTAAGAGGAGTTTCATCTCTGCGTTTTACCTTTCTTTTTGTGCCGTCTGGCTCTAAAATGTAAGTGTTCTCAAGCTGCGCTATAAGGCTCTGCTTGTAGGCTTCGATATACTCGCGGCGCAGCGCGTGCTGTTCTGCCTTTTCCTCCTCCGTAAGCCCCTCAGACTTCTGCTTGCGCGCAAGCTCGTTGATACGGTTGATTTTTTCTTCAGTCATATTATTCTCCGGTTAAATTTCATTTCTGCCCTCAAGCGCGCGGGCGAGAGTAAACTCGTCGGCGTACTCAAGATCGCCTCCTACGGGTATTCCGTAGGCAAGCCTTGTAACCTTTATGCCCATTGGCTTTATAAGGCGGGAAAGATAGCTCGCCGTAGCTTCTCCCTCCACCGTCGGGTTGGTCGCCATTATGATTTCCTTTACCTCGCTGTCCGACAGCCGTGCCATAAGCTCTTTTATGCGCAGCCGGTCGGGCGTTATCCCGTCAAGCGGGGAAATAACGCCGTGCAGAACGTGGTAAACGCCGGAAAATTCCCTTGTGCGCTCAAACGCCATAACGTCTCTCGGCTCGGCGACAACGCATATAACACTGCGGTCGCGGCGGGTGTCCGAGCATATGTCGCAGACCTCCTTGTCGGTAAGTCCCTGACATACGCCGCAGAAATGTATTTTCCGTCTCGCGTTGACAAGCGCCTCGGCGAATTTTTCCGCTACTTCCGGCGGCTGCTCAAGTATGCTGAAAGCAAGCCGCTGCGCGGTTTTCTTGCCAATGCCCGGCAGACGTTCAAACTGCGAGATAAGCTCACTTAATGGTATAATGCCGTTTGCCATAATCAGAACATTCCCGGCAGATTAAGTCCGCCCGTGATAGCGCCCATTTCTTCCTCAGAATTTTTGACGGCGTTTCCTATTGCCTCATTAACGGCTACCGTAATAAGGTCCTCAAGCATCTCGCTGTCGTCCGGGTCTATTGCTTCCGGTTTTATCTTTATGCTTTTTATCATATGCTTGCCGTCCACGGTTACCTCAACCATACCGCCGCCCGAAACCGCGGTGTACTCGCGCTGCTCAAGGTCGCTCTGGAGCGCCGCCATATCCTCCTGCATTTTCTGTGCCTGCTTGAGCATCTGGTTCATATTTCCCGGACCGCCGGAATTTGGTATTCTTACTTTCATATCTGTTCTCCTCGGTTTAATTTATTTCAAGATTTTTAAGCTTGTCCGCCAAAGCGGCAAGCGGGTCTGACTCTTCAGTCTGCTTCGGAGGGGTATAAGGGCCTAACTTGTAGGTCTCGCCGAGCACTGTCCGTGCCGCCGCCCTTATGCGGTCCCTGTAAACGCCGCCGCTGTTTATAAGCGAGCGGAACTGGCTGTTGGGCGCGTCTATAAGCAGATACTGTCCCTTTATATATGCCGACGAATCCTTAAGCACTCCGGCTATAAGCGGACAGGAGGTTTTTAGAATTTCCACCACGTTACGCCATTGCTTTACAGGTGTGAGCGTGCCGTCTGTACGAGTTTCAGTCTGAATGCTGTCAGCCTCGTTGTGCGCGGAGGGTTTTGAGGGCGGCTCCGGATGAGGTGTTTCGTCTCCGGCACCGTTATTTTCTGAATCTTTGGTTTCAGAATTTTTATTTATAATACTGTTTCTGTCTTCAGCAATATGATCATTTCTGTTCTGCGTGTTCTGTTGTCCGGTTTCTGCGGTTTCCTTCCGGAATTGCGCAGCCGGCGCGCTGTACGCCGCTTTTTCAAGCGCCCGCACCCGAAGCTCAAGCGATGAAATGTCAGAAGACAAAGCGGGCGAGCAGAGCTTTATAAGTGTCATTTCCATCTCACAGCGGCGGTTGCCCCTCTGCATTAGAGCGCTTGCCGACTGGAGCGCGGAAAGGGTTCTCATGATGTCTCTTAGCTCATAGTCCGCAGCCTGTTCTTTCAGTTTTTCAAGTCTTCTTGCCGAGCACACTATGGGTAAAGCCGCGCTTTTCACGGTTTTTATTATCATCAGGTCACGGTAATGGGATATAAGTCCGGCGATAAGCCTTGTCATATCAACCGATTCCGAATAAAGCCGGTCGGTAAGCGTAAGGGCTTTTTCGGCGTCCTGCGCTTTAATATAATCCGCAAGCTCGGAAAGGTAATCGGTTCCTGCCATTCCGCATACGTTTTCAACCGTTTTTTCATCTACGGTACTGCCGTTTGAAATACATAAGTCGAGTATTGAAAGCGCGTCCCTCATTCCGCCGTCGGCTGCTGCGGCTATAAGTCTTGCGGCATCGGGCGTTACGGTAAAGCCTTCTTTTCCTGCTATATACTGAATTCGGTCACAGATGCTGTCCGGGTCTATGCGCCTGAAATCAAACCGCTGGCAGCGGGAAAGTATGGTCGCAGGAAGCATATGCACTTCTGTGGTGGCAAGAATAAATATAACGTGCGCCGGCGGCTCCTCAAGCGTTTTGAGCAGGGCGTTGAAGGCGTCGGTCGAGAGCATATGGACTTCGTCTATTATATAAACCCTGTATTTCGAGACAGAAGGGGTAAAAGTCACCTTTTCGCGCAGCTCACGGATATTGTCAACGCCGTTGTTTGATGCTGCGTCTATTTCCACTATATCGGTATTTTCGCCGCTTGCCGCCATCCGGCATGCCTGACATTCAAGACAGGGATCCCCGTCCTTCGGGTCAAGACAGTTTACGGCTTTGGCAAGAATTTTAGCGCAGCTCGTTTTTCCGGTTCCCCTTGTTCCGGTAAAGAGGTAGGCGTGAACCGTTTTGCCCGCCGAAAGCTCGTTTTTAAGCGTTTCGGTTATATGCTCTTGACCTATAACGTCGGAAAATGTCTGCGGACGGTATTTCCGGTAAAGCGCCTGATAAGCCATAAAATCCCCCTTTACAATAAAAAACTTGCGTACTTGAATGTACGAATGAGCCGATTTACTGCGGCGCACGGGACAAACTGCTTAATGCTGCTCGGTTCCCCGCCTGACATGGTTCGCAGCGCCCCGTCGCACAGGACCCGCCCATTCGCACACTCAAATACGCAAACGCATATTTTTGTTAATACATTCTATCATATTTCTTGTATTTTTACAATAGTAAAACATAAAATGTTGAAAAAAATTCATAATGCTGATATAATTGCAATGTATAATCGTAAAATGAAAGGTGTGAGTTTTTTGAAGGGAATAACCGTAAAGGAGCTTTTCAGCCTGCCGGACTGTCCGGCGTCGAGGCTCCTTTCACGCGTCACGTATCCGTTTGAAGCGCTTGCTTTGATAAGCGATTTTATAAAAGAGACAGGACCTAAGCTCGACCCGGATATATATGAATATAAGGGCGATTTTATCTGGATAGCGAAATCGGCGGTAATCGCGCCGTCGGCAAGCATAGCAGGGCCCTGCATAATAGGTGAGCGCACAGAGGTTCGCCACTGCGCTTTTATAAGGGGAAGCGCGCTTGTCGGAAATGACTGTGTTGTTGGTAACTCAACAGAGCTTAAAAACATTATACTTATAGACAGCGTGCAGGTTCCGCATTACAATTATGTCGGTGATTCGGTGCTCGGCTCTCATTCGCATATGGGAGCGGGGGCGATAACCTCAAATGTAAAGTCAGATAAAACTCTTGTTGTGATAAAGTCGGGAAATGAGCGGATTGAAACAGGAAGAAAAAAAGTGGGCGCGGTGCTCGGCGACTTTGCCGAAGTCGGCTGCGGCTCGGTGCTCAATCCCGGAACGGTGATAGGAAAAAACACAAATATTTACCCGCTTTCATCTGTGCGGGGCGTCATACCGGAAAACAGTATATTAAAAAACTCCGGCGAGGTTGTAACTAAGCGTAATGAGTGTTGAAATTTGGGATATACTTGACGAAAACGGAAATAAAACCGGCAGGACGACTTTACGGGGCAGATGTATGCTGAAATCGGGAGAATATCATCTTGTAGTGCATATATGGATAGTGTCGGCTAAAGGCAGCTTTCTTATACAGCGCCGCGCAGAGGATAAGAAGCTGATGCCGGGCGAATGGGCGGCGACGGGCGGCGCCGCGGTTTCGGGCGAGGATTCGTTCGAGGCGGCAAGACGTGAGCTTTTTGAGGAGCTCGGCATTGAGTCAGACGAAAGCAGTCTTAAAAAAATAACCCGCATAAAGCGCCGCAATTCGCTTGTGGACATATGGGCGATAGTCTGCGATATACCCGAGGACCGGCTTGTGCTTCAGCGTTCTGAGGTCGCAGAGGCAAAATGGGTCACCTCGGCAGAGCTTGACCGTATGATAAGAAACGGAGAGTTTCATAACTACGGCAGGGAATATTTTGACAGTGTTTTTGAAAAAATCAGGGAACTCGGAGGAGCCGTTGTATGAGTCTTAAAACAGAGGGCGTAAGCTGTGTAAGGTGTCACGCCTATCTCTTTCCCGAAGACGATATAGTTTACTGTCCGGTCTGCGGCGCTCCCCATCACAGGGAGTGCTACGAGCAGCTCGGTCACTGCGCCTTGGAGGAATTTCACGGAACCGACAGGCAGTATGATATTGTAAAGGCAAAGGAAGAGGAACGCCGGGCAGCAGAGCCTGAAAAAGAAACGGTGGGCGAAAACGCGGAAGGACAGATAACCTGCCAGATGTGCAGGAACAAATACGATTTTTCTCTTAACGCCTGCCCGAAATGCGGAGCGCCGAATATCGCGAAGGCGGGCGGCAGCTTTGTCAGCTTTGATTTTTTAGGCGGAGTACCGGCGGACTACGATATAGGCGACGGTATCACGGCGGACGAGGCAAAGCGTTTTGTGGCTGCCAATACTCCGAGATATATACCCAAATTCGCGGTGATGAACAGCAAGAACCGTGTTTCATGGAACTGGATGGCGTTTTTCTTCCCGTGCGCGTGGATGCTGTCGCGTAAAATGTACAAAAACGGTATAATAACCGGATTGCTCAGTGTCATAGCGAGCCTGTTTTATCTTCCGCTCAACAGCGCGATTTACAATATCGGCTTTAACGGCGCGCAGACCTATGCTGATGTTTTGAGAAACTTGCTTGAAAGTCTGCCTCAGATAGGAGTTGCGGTAATGATTTTCGCGGCGCTCGGCTTTGTTTTCAGTATAGCTATTCGTGTAATAAGCGCGCTGTTCGGCGATTATATGTATAAAAATTACACCATAGCCTCAATTAAGAAGATACGGGCGGAAAGCGAGGATATGGACGATGATTACCGCAAAATGGGCGGTGTGAATATTTTCCTGTTTCTGATAGGATTTATAGCCGTTCAGAATCTGCCGGCGATCATTGCGATGTTCATTTAGGGGGATAACTTTATGGATAATAAAATTTGTTCCGAATGCGGTACCGAAAATGAGGCAAAGTATATTTACTGCAAAAACTGCGGAGCGCCGCTTGTCCTTAAAAACGAGAAATTTCAGAAACAACCTGAGAATGAAACGGCAGATAAAGCGGCGGGTGCTCCGGAATTCAACGGATATTCCGATGCAAATACACAGCCGGAAAACAATACAGGCGCAGATTCTTACGGAACTGCTCAGGAATACGGCGGAAATCAGTCTGAAAGCTCGGGCGGCGGAAATTCGGGATTTGCGCAGGGAGTTTATTCTGCTGAGCCTTCCGGCGCGCAATACGGCATTGATGGTATTCCGGCGGAGGATATAGCTTTTTTTGTAGGAAAAAAAGCGGGGGATATATTGCCTAAATTCACATCTATGGAGTTCTCCGGCTCAAAGGTGTCATGGTGCTGGCCGGCGGCGCTGCTTGGCTTCTTTTTCGGCCCTATGGGAGCGGCAATATGGTTTTTGTACCGTAAAATGTATAAAATAGGTGCTTTGCTGCTTGTTCTCGGCGCGGCGCTGACATTCTTTCTCGCCGCTCTTTCATACAATCCGTCGGCTGTCGAAACAGATGATTTGTTTGACGCGTTTACTTCGGGCGATGTTGATTTGTTAGATGACCTTTTAATAGGTGAAGAAACTGTACTTTCCCGTGTGGCGGATCTTATTGATATGGCAACGGGTGTAGCCTGCTGCATACTTTCGGGAATTTTCGGTTTTTACGCATACAAGGAACACTGCGTAAAGGCAATACGTAATTACCGTATGACGGGCATTGACCCGAGATATTACAGGATAGGGCTTGCGTCGGTCGGAGGAGTGTCCGGCGGTATGGTGGCAGTAGGAATAGTGTGCATTATAGTTGCGTCAAATATCAGCACACTGATAACCTATTTAATGTCGTTTATCTGATATATAATTAGGAGAGAATATGAAAATTAAAAAAGCTATAATTCCCGCGGCAGGGCTAGGCACACGCGTGCTGCCTGCCTCAAAGGCGCTTCCCAAAGAGATGCTGCCGATTGTCGATAAACCGGCTATTCAGTATATAGTCGAGGAGGCGGTACGCGCCGGTATAACCGATATCCTTATAATAACCAACCGCGGAAAGGGCGTTATCGAGGATCATTTTGACCATTCGATAGAGCTTGAAGCGATGATCGAAAGGCGCGGAAACACCGAAATGCTCAAAACATTAAGGGACGTCGCCAATCTCGCGAATATTTATTATATCCGTCAGAAGGTCACAAGGGGACTGGGTGACGCGGTTTTAAGAGCGAAGGAATTTGTCGGTTCAGAGCCTTTCGCCGTGCTTTACGGCGACGATGTCATTATAGGCGAGCCTCCGGCGATAGGCGAGCTTTGCGAAGCGTATGAAAAATTCGGGAAAAGTGTTGTAGGAATCAAAGAGGTAAGTGATGAGTTTATCGTAAAGTACAGCTCGCTTAAGGTCGAAAAGCTTGACGAAAAAAATTACTCGGTCACCGATATGATAGAAAAGCCCGCGCTTGAGGAAAAATTCTCAAATTTCTCGATTCTCGGCAGATGCGTTCTTGACAATGAGATTTTCGATATACTTGAGAAAACGCCTTTAGGGGTAGGCGGCGAGCTGCAGCTTACCGACGCTATGCGGACGCTTGCGCTTAAATACGGAATGATAGGCGTAGATTTCAGCGGCGTGCGGTACGATATGGGCAATAAATTCGGGATACTCAAAGCCAATATTGAGGTGGGACTATCTCACCCCGAAATAAAGGAGCAGCTAAAAGATTATATCAAGGAGCTTGCGAAAACGCTGTGAACGGAACATATACATCTCTTTTACTCGATTTGGACGATACCCTGCTTGATTTTAAAATGGCAGAAGCTCACGCTATAAGGAATGTGCTTTCCGCGAACGGTCTTCCCTGTGATGATGAGGCGGTAAAAACCTATTCCGCCGTAAATAAGAGCTACTGGGAGCGGTTTGAGCGCGGCGAAATACCGAAAAGCGCTATTTTTACCGGAAGATTTGAGACCTTGCTTAAAATATTCGGCAGGACAGGCGACCCTGCGGCGCTGTCGGCGGAGTATGCCGCCGGACTTTCCGAGGGTTATTTTACAGTAGAGGGCGCATTTGAGATTCTCGATTATTTAAAAGAAAATGGCTATATGCTTTACGCCGCCACAAACGGGCTTTCCTCCACCCAGTACCGCCGAATAGCCGGCTCGGGACTTGAACCGTATTTTGATATGGTGTTTGTATCGGAGGACGCGGGTTATCAGAAGCCGGAAAAGGGTTATTACGATTATGTTATTTCAAAAATACCCGAAAAAGACCGGTCAAAAATGCTTATCGTGGGGGACAGCCAGAGCTCTGATATTTTGGGCGGGATAAACGCCGGGATAGACACCTGCTGGTACAATCCGTCAGGCGCGAAGCCGAAATACAGCTCGAAATATGAAATTTCAAGTCTTTTACAGCTAAAGGAAATACTTTAAAAAATCCCTGCCGTTTTTTAGTCGGCAGGGATTTTGACTGTTTATTAAAATTAAATTTACTTTTTGCTTTGCTCTATATACCGCTGAATGTGAAAATGATACAAATTAGCGCCACAGATATAGTATAGGCGGTAGATATCAGAAGAAAAATAAATGAGAGCCTGCGGCTGTTTGAGCAGTCAATAAATTTTTTCTTTTTCACCATAGGGCATTTTTGAATAAGAAACGCTTTTACAGCCTGAGGGTCTGCGTTGAGAGCGATTTTGTTCAAATCTAAATATAAATTGTACTGCAAGCGCATCAGTAAGAGATTATCGGTTTCAAATAAACCATTTATCTGAAAATAAAAAAATTCCCTTTTGTTTTTACCGAATGATGATAGAATCTTATCCTCATAAAGTTCTGTTATCTGTCTGTGTTCACTTCCGTATGAAAGCATAGTTCTTTGAAAATTTATCTTTGCCGCATTTTTAATGTTGAAATACATTACATACATTAAAACAGTAAAAAACACAGAGTAACCCGCCGTGGTATCATAATTCCTGTCGATTAGATTAACAAGGCAGTAAAGAATATTGACAATGGTAAAAATAATGGTGAAATTCTTTACTTTGCTGTACGATACTTCGGAAAATTCGGAAAATAATCTTTCATCAAAAGTGCTTTCACTGGTATAAAGCGGTGTTTTGATTTCTTCGGGTATTTCGCTACCGTTAAGTTCAGGAGCGTTTTCGTTCATTGCAAGCCCTTCTTTCCTTATTTTAGGATAAATTGCCTTGTCAGTGCTTTTATTTCTGATGAGAAATTATATTATGTCGTACACCTCGACCGCTCCGCTTTTATGGTAAAGCGAGGGCGTGATAAGCAGGGAATAGCCCCTGCCGTTATCGGAGGTCCATTCCACCGGCCTGCGGTGGGGCAGGGCGCAGACGCCAAGCAGCATCATTATAGCGCCGCCGTGCATTATTATTCCGGCTTCGGTAATACCGTCGTTCGCCATATCTATAACTATCCTGTTAAAGGCGACACACAGCCGCTTTATAAATTCCGAATTATCCTCGCCTCCGGGCGGGGCGGACAGCTTGCCCGATGTCCACGGAAGAAAATCGGGGTTTCCCTCAAGCTCCGCTGCGGTTTTGCCCTCAAATGAGCCGAAATCGTATTCCCTTAAGTCATCGACAGGTATAATGTCAAGCTCCGGATAAAGCACCGCGCCGGTCTGGCGGCAGCGCAGCATCGGGCTTGAGTAAAGCCGCTCGATTTCAGGGTATTCTATATCGTCCTTCAAAAGCCGGAGCTCGTTTAAACCCTCGGGCGACAGCGGCAGGTCGGTGCGGCAGCCTATGTACTGCCCCATGTAATTGGCGTCGGTCGCGCCGTGGCGTATTAAATGTATTTTAAGTGTTTTCATCGCAGTTCTCCAGAATTTCCGTAATAATACTGTTTGACACCGTCATTCCTTTGTCGGTAAGGCGGATAGTGCCGTCTCCGGTTTTGAGAAATCCGGCTTTTTTAAGCGGCACAACCGCTTTTTTTATTTTATCCGTATTTATTCCGAAGCGGCTTTCAAGTTCTTTTAGGTCAAGCCCCTCTGCAAGCCTTAGGCGCAGCATTATGTATTCCTCCGCGTCTCCGCCGTCACCGTCGTAAACAGGCTTTGTGCCTTTAATAAAGGCTTTCATATCGCGCGGATAGTAAAAGCGTTTGCCGTTTATGAATGAGTGGGCGGAGGGACCTATGCCGAGATACTCTCCGCACCGCCAGTATTTTAAGTTGTGTCGGCTTTCCCTTCCCGGCAGACAGAAATTTGAGATTTCATAATGCGTATAACCGCTTTTTTCTAATCTTTCGCACATATAAAGGTACTGGTCGGCGGCGCTGTCATCGTCAGGCAGGGAAAGACTCTCCCTCATCTTATAAAAATATGTGTTTTCCTCGATTTTAAGAATATATGCGGAAATATGCTCAGGCTCGGCGGACAGCACGAAATCAATGCTTTTAGAAAGCGTGCCGGTGTCAGAACCGGGAAGACCCAGCATTAAATCAAGCGATATATTGTCAAAGCCGGCTTTTCTCGCGGCGCTTACCGCGGCGAGCGTGTCGGCGGCGGTGTGGGTTCTGCCGAGCAGCTTAAGCTCACGGTCGGAGCCGCTCTGCGCGCCTACCGAGAGACGGTTTATGCCGCTTTTCCTTGCCGTTTTCATAAAATCGGCGGTTTTTGACCTGTCACCTGTCGGGTTAAGCTCAAGCGTGATTTCGGCGCCGGAGGTTATCTCGAACGCCGAATAAACCGCGTCCGCAACGGCGGTAAGGCGCTCGCCTAAAAGCGACGGCGTTCCGCCCCCGAAATACACAGTATCAAAAACGGGGCGGCGAAGCACGCCGCCCCAGTTTTTTATTTCCCGTATAAGGCTTTCTGTATAGCTGTCAATCATACCGTCAGATACGCAGGCGGAATAAAAGTCGCAATATGCGCATTTTTTTTTGCAGAACGGTATGTGCAGGTACAGCCCCTTGGGAGTAGCTTCAGTCAAGTATTTCACCGGTGCAGCTGCCGGGTACGCAGGCGGCGTTTGCCTCGTCGGTATCAATGTGCATGGCAAGGCTGTATTTCTCGCTTACTCTTGCCACAACATCGCCGAAAACAAGCGAGCGGCCCTCGGTCGGGATTTTAACGCTTACTATCTGCTTGTCCTTAATGCCGTACTTCTCGGCGTCGGCAGGGGTCATATGTATATGTCTCTTCGCGGCGATAACGCCCTCGGTCAGCTCAACCTCTCCGGCGGGGCCTACCAGCTTGCAGGCACCTGAGCCTTTAACGTCTCCGGATTCCCTGATAGGAGCGGTGACGCCTATCGAGCGCGCGTCGGTTAGAGAAAGCTCAACCTGATTTTCGGGACGTGTGGGGCCTAAAATCGAGGCTTTGAGCTGCGACTTTGGTCCTACTACCACAACCTTTTCCTCGCAGGCAAACTGACCCGGCTGGGAGAGGTCTTTTTTAGGAGTGAGCTTGTGACCCTTTCCGAAAAGTATTTCAAGTGTCTCGTCGGTAACGTGAACGTGACGGGCGGATATCTCAACAAGAACTTCTTTTGCCATTATAATGACTCCTTTATTTTGATTATAAATAGATTTTAACATATTTCCCGTACTTTTCAAGGGGTAAAGCAAAAAAATCCGGACCTTTCGGGTCCGGAAAAGGAAAATATCAGTTTTTCTGTTCTCCGCGGTTATGGCGGAAAGTGTTTTTTAAATGTGACAGAGCATAAAAACAGAGTTTCATGCAAAATGCGGTCTTAATAAGCGCCGTACCGAAAAACAGGCAGTAAACAAGACCGTCCATTCTCGTAAACAGCGGGCCGACCGTCACCGTGCTTACGGCGCTTGCAAGAGGAAAATCAAGGTTTGCCGAAAGAGGGGCGCCGAAAAGAAGCAGACATTCCACAAGACACAGACCCGTAAGCGCAATCCCTGCGGAAAGTCCGGCAAATGAAGCACCTTTTTTGGTTTTTCCGTATAAAAGGGACGTATAAACGGGTATAAGAGCCGCCGGAAGGGAAACCGTAAAAAAGCAGGGTATAGCCTCTTCTATAAGCTCGGAAAATTCAGGAAGACGGTATACTGCGATGTTTTCGCGCCGGAAGTCCTTTACCGAAAGCGCAAAAAACAGCACTACCGTGATTACCGAAATCACAATAAATATAAGGGACAGCTTTGATATTACGTCTTTTTGGCGCGAGGCGAGCACTGCGGCAAGAAAAATGAAAATAAAGGCTATAAAAAATCTCTGGGTATCAGGCAGCAGCACCCGGTCGACAAAACCCATATATCGTTTTAAAGCCAGTCCGGCGCTGTAAAATGAGTAAAAGGCTGCGGCAGCAAGCAGCGGCACGCATACGGCTCTGCGGACGGCGCCTGCCGTTTCGGCCTTGACAATCAGAGACGAAAGCGGAACTGCCACATAGAAAACTGCCGCGGCGGCGGCAATCGACAGAAGAAAACCCCAGAACACGAATTTTCCGGAATCGGGCGGCGGCAGTACTATTACTGAATCGCCGAGTATAAATACTGCGGAAAGTGCGGCAAAATGTTTAGGGGAGATTTTTTCAATTTTCATTTCATATTCCTCCCGAAACCAGGCATTCTACCGTAAAATCCGAGCTTTTGTAAAATTCGGCGGCGTACCTGCCGTGCTTCTCGTCAAAATCGGTATGGCGCTCCGAAAGTATATCGGTAAAGCCAACGACATCGGTGCCGGAAGTCAGGCGCAGCCGGCTCTCAAGCCGGTCAAGCTCCTGCTCAAGGCGTTCGCATACTGTATCGTCAAGAGAATCTCCGGTCAGCCGCAGCTTAAGGTAAAGCCGGTTCTCACCGCTGTCCGTATAGTCGTATTCGGCGCTTCGCAGACGTATACGGTACTCGTCTGTGCCTATTCGCACCGTTCCGCGGTCAAAATTGCCTGTCATAAGCGAGTACAGCACCGCGTCGTCAGTGCTAAGCCTTCCGGTCAGGCGGTCGTCGCGGTAGAGGGAAAGTCCGTCAAGTGATATTCCGTCCGCCGTCAGCGTGAAAAACGGCAGGGTAAATACGCTCCGCCCTTTCTCACGCAGACCTTCTATTTCAAAAAAACGGCTGTCATAGAAAATTCCGCTTGACGAGCTGCGCTGCTCGATTATGCCCATTATATCGTAGCCTGCGGCTACCGACGATTCAGGCTTTTTAGAAAGCAACTTTTCGGGGCTGTCGCAGGATATCATATATGACGAAAGGGTTATGCGTCTGTCGTTAAGGCAGTAATCGCATATTCTGTCAAACCACGACGCCGTAACCCCGCCGCCTACCGCTATAATTCCGCAGTGCTCAAGCATAAGCGGTCGTGCGAGAGAGGCTTCTATTTCCTCAAACGCCTCGTTTATTGTGGCGCCGCGGCCCTTAAGCAGCTTTGGAGTCGGTTCATTTTCGGGCGTTTCGGAATTTATAATAATTGTTTCAGCGTAAACGGTTATGAGCGCACCGTCGCTCTCAAAGCCTATGGCGGCAACTATAAACCGCCTGTCATTTGCGGCTCCGCCGGTTGTGAAGCGGCAGCCGGACAAAAGCGTCAGCATAAGGACGGCGGCACTAATCAGAATTTTTTTCATTTGCCTTTTTCTCCCTGCTGCGTGTAATGTTGCTGTTAAACAGCGGTCTGGTACGCATTGCGAACCACGGCGCGCGCCATACCGTGTCTTTGAGGCTTTGGAAATTCGCCTTTGACAGGGAAACGGTACAGCTTGTCCCGAAAGAACGCATATCAAGAATATGAATAAGGGTAAGCGTTATTCCGGCAATATAGCCGTAAAGTCCGAAAAGAGCGCTCAAAACAACAAACAGCAGCCTTAAATAAAACACCGCGCCTTTGAGTCTCGGTACCATAAGTCCGGCAATACCCGAAAGCGCCACTACAATAAGCATCGGAGCGCTGATTATTCTTGCTTCTACCGCCGCTTGTCCCACTACAAGACCGCCCACTATACTTAATGCGTGACCTAAACTCTGCGGCATTCTTACTCCGGTTTCTTTGAGTATCTCAAACACGAGTATAAGCAGCAGACACTCGGCGAAGGGCGGAAACGGCACTCCGCCCCGCAGCTGCGTTACCGAAAGGGCAAGCGAGGTCGGCAGCAGCTCCTTGTGGAAGGTGGCGGCGGCTATGAATATCGCCGGTATGCTCACTGACAGAAAGAAGCAAAGGTATCTTAATACCCG
This sequence comes from uncultured Clostridia bacterium, assembly GCA_944380885.1. Lineage (GTDB taxonomy): Bacteria > Bacillota > Clostridia > Oscillospirales > Acutalibacteraceae > UBA737. Next base: position 101,146 of record CALWIZ010000001.1, read on the forward strand.
TCCGGCTGAAGCTACAAGGTAGCTAAGATAATAATCCTCATCGGACTGGAAATTTTCAGAGAAAAGATAAGGCAGGGTTATTACAACCGGAGTTCCGTCCACCACAACGGCTATTCTGCCTTCAAGCAGCCGTGCCGCCACTATGTCGGGACGCTCGGTCGATCCGGTCGTTTTAAAAAGCGAAAACGGGTGGTCTCGTATTCTTTCGGTTATATAATTTGAATCAAGTATGCCGTCGGTATCAAGCTCTTTAAGTCTTTTTTTAAGCTCGTCAAGAGTTTTCTTTCTTACAAGCGAATCAAGATAGCATATGAAAACTATTGTGTCGCTGCGCCTGCCAATACGCATCATTTCGGTGCAGAAATCGGGAGTCAGCAGCTTGCGGCGTATCATAGCAAGGTTAAACATTGCCGCCTCGTCAAAGCCTTCGCGCGGACCCTGAAGCACCTTTTCGTCGTCAGGCTCGCTGATACCCCTTGTTCTCCAGCCTTTTGTGTTTACCGTTACCGCCTCGGTACAGCCGTCGATTAAAAGAAGTGTGTCGCCGTACAGCATTGCCCGTATCATATCCGGAATCTTAGATGTGACCTTTGCCTCGCTCGCGAAAAGAATCTGCTTTACTATATAATCGGCAAGACGGCTTTCCGTCCGCTCCTGCTTTACCGTCAGGAGCGGACGGACTATTGATTCATTCAGCAGCTCGACGTTTACCATGCCGTCAAGATAAAAAATCGCGCAGTCGCACCGCCAGTTATCCCGCACCTCTATTTTTTTAAAGCGCAGCACCGATTCTTTGGAAAATATATTTCTGAAAAGCAGCATATTCTCATCAAGTGAGAGCGAAAGCGCCGTATTCTCGTAATCCGAAATCTGCGTAGGCATAATTATCCCTGTCTTTCTGTATTTTTCAGAAATTATTATATCCTGAAAAATCCAAAAAAAACTTAAACTCCGAATCCGGAATAATTAAGCCCTTTAAGGGCATTGTATTCCTCGGCTATTCTGTACCAGGTGTTCTGTCCGGTCTGTCCGCTTATCGGCAGACCGTAAAGCCTTTGAAATGTGTATACGGCGTCTCTTGTCTGAGGTCCGTAGTAACCGGTCACGGGAATTTCGGGAATTTCAGGAATTATTTTTCCTATATATGAAAGATAAGTCTGAAGGTCGCGAACATCGTCGTTCCTCATGCCCTCGCTTAAAACGTAACCGGGATATATTTTCGCGCGTTCGCCTTCGTAGCCTTCCGGCAGAGTAGAAGCGGTATCACGGTATATCTTAAAAAGAGTATCCCACGTTTCCTCATCTACCGAACCTGTAACCGGCAGACCGTAAAAGCGCTGAAAATTTTCAACGGCGCGCTCGGTGGCTTCATCGTACACACCGTTTACGGTGACAAGCTCGAGCGCAGGATTGAAATAGGCGATTATATCAAGATAGTACTGAAGTGTCCGCACTTCTTCTCCGCGCATACCCGGGAAAAGTCCGTCCGCAGGGAAGGGAAGAGTCGCTTCGTCTATCGTAACGCCCTCCGTAACCAGCTCCGCAAGCTGCTTTACCGCGTTGTAATACCTTTTGATGGCGTACCATGTGGCTTTGTCTACCGTTCCGGTGACGGGGAGCGAAAACACCTCCTGGAATTTCCGCACGGCGTTTTCGGTGTCGGTTCCGAACAGTCCGTTTTCCGCTGCAATTTTGGGTATCGCCGGATAATTTTTCGATATTCTGTTAAGCTCGGTCTGTATGATTTTCACTTCGTTGAGCGCATCGCCGAGCCTGAGCGGAGTTCCGGGGTACGACTCACCTACTTCCTCCACAGGAGTGTCGGTAAGTATGCTTATGTCTTCGCCGTAGTAGGTCTGAAGTATCTGATACGGTGTAAGACCCTGTTCGGCAAGGTCAACCGTGCCCCACTGTGAGAGACCGTTGCATTTTGAGGTGGTGCCGTTGCAGAACTGAGTGAATAGCGGCTGTATATTTCCCTGACGCACTACATATTCGTCAAAAATATCGTCAACAATGTCACTTATGTTTTCAAAAATATCCCTGTCCGGCACAAACGCCTGATCAAACTGTGTTGTATTTGTTATGTCGAAATCGTAACCGCGCGAAGGATACCACTCGGTGTAAATCCGGTTAAGGGCAAATGTTATAATAGCGTATATATTCGCCCTCAAAGCGTTTTCGGGCCATGTTGGATATATTTCGCTTGAGGCTACGTTTTTTATATAGTCCACAAAGGGAAGCGTTATGTTTCCGGCATCAGAGCCCGGAGCCCCTAAGTGTACGGTTATGTTTTCCGGTATTACCGGCTGTATTACCGCTGCCATTGTTATCCCTCCCTTACAGCGGATATTTTGAAAGCTCGTTGTATACTATCGGACCGGCTGAATCTCCGAGTGCTGCCTTAGGCGTCATTGCCGCCTTTTGCATTGAAGTTACTCCCATAAAGACGGGAACATTAAGGTGCAGGTTGGAGGCGAAGCCGTCGGCTTCAACAAGCACGTTGTAAAGCGCGTAGGGCTGTTCAGTCTGACCTGATGTCATTGAAAGGGAACGCGGCGGCGCGTACAGCTCAAAAACCTTTGTTTTGCCGCTCTCATCGGTTATGTCGGTGGCAATGATTTCAGGCTGCTCATAGGTGCCGGTAAAAACCGTTACCCTGGCTCCCGGAACCGGTAAAATTCCGTTTGCGGCGCTTACCATTACGGAAAGCCTGCCGCTGTTGTCTGAAGCATCCTGCTTTTCATACGGAGCGCCGGGGGCGTAAAAACCCTGCTGTCCCGAAAACTGCTGTTTAGTGTCGGGCTGAGGCTGTGTATTGCCGCTTTCCTGCATGTAAGGCTGTGCCGCTGTTTGTTTTGCGGGATTTGAGCCGCGGTACATTTTAAGCATTTCATTTTTGTATTTGTTTATCAAATCTTTATCCATAAAATCACCTCACGATATTTTATGCGGCGGAGTATGCGCGGTTACACAAAACAGTGCTTTCCGGATTGAAAAATCTGTTTACAGACATTTGAAAGCAAAAAAACTTGAAAATACGGCTGGCGGGATATATAATGCTTTAATAAAAGGAGTGGTTTGAATGGTTACTTTGTCAAACGGAAATCTGTGTGTTGAAATATCGGAAAAGGGCGCTGAAATGAAGCGCATAACCGTAGGCGGCAAAGAGCGGCTCTGGAACGGCGACCCGTCTTACTGGAGCGGCACGGCTCCGGTGCTTTTTCCTATATGCGGCGGTCTTCCGGACGATAAGTTTACATACGGCGGAAAGGAATACACCCTTAAAAAGCACGGATTCGCGCGCCATATGATGTTTGAAGCTGAAAAGGTCAGCGCCGGGTCGGCGGTTTTTCTGCTTAAAAGCAACATGGAAACACTCAAAATGTACCCGTGGAATTTTGAGTTCAGAGTAAGCTATACACTGCGCGGCACGGCGGTCAAGGTAAATTACGAGGTGAAAAATCTGTCGGACGATACAATGTATGTTTCGCTCGGCGCTCACGAGGCGTATGCCTGTGCTGACGGCATAGAAAACTATGACGTTATTTTTGAGAAAAAGGAAACGCTTGACGCCTGCGTGCTTGACGGAAACCTTATTTCGGAAAAAACGCGGCGTATAATTACCGATACGGATACACTGCCGCTTTATACCGGGTTTTTCGCTGTGGACGCACTTGTTTTCAAATCGCTTAAATCACGGTTCGTCACACTCAGAAACCGGGTTACCGGAGAGAGTGTGTCGGTTGAGTTCGGCGGATTTGACTATTTCCTTATCTGGACAAAGCCGGGCGCCGGATATATCTGCCTTGAGCCGTGGGCCGGAATACCGCCTATGACCGGAGCCGGTAATGCCATTGAGGAAAAGGAAGGCATAAATAAGGTGCCGGCGGGCGAAAGACTGTCGCTTAATCATACACTTTATTTTTAGCTTTACGCAAAACAGCAATATACACTGAAAGAACCTGATTACATATGACTGATAAACAGCAGCAGTATATAAGAATGACCGAAACACCGGTGCCGCGGCTTATTGGTTCCCTCGCAGCGCCGGCGGTTTTCAGTATGCTTATAACATCAATTTACAATATGACCGACACCTATTTTGTCTCAAAGCTGGGCAACAGCGCGGCGGCGGCGGTAGGTGTTGTTTTCGCGCTTATGTCGCTTATCCAGTCGATTGGCTTTACGATTGGCATGGGCGCTTCGTCGTATATAAGCCGCTTTTTGGGAAAGCAGGAGCCTGAGAAGGCGTCAGAATACGCTTCAAGCGCGATAGCCTTTGCGGCGCTGCTCGGAACCCTTATGATGATTTTCGGGCTTATATTCATAACTCCGCTTATGCGTGTGCTCGGCTCCACCGAGACGGCGCTGCCATACGCACGTGACTACGCAAGGTATATCCTGATAGGCTCGCCGGTGATGTGTCTTGTTTTCGTGCTCAACAACATTCTGCGCGCAGAAGGGCTTGCCAATCTTTCCATGATAGGCGTGATTTCAGGCGGCATTTTCAATATGATACTTGACCCGATTCTGATATTTGTATTTAATATGGGAATTACGGGAGCGGCTGTCGCTACCCTTGTAAGTCAGGTATTGAGCCTTGTTGTGCTTGCCGTCATTTTCTTCTCGGGGAAAAGCATCATCAAAGTATCCGTAAAGCAGGTTTCGGGCAATATAAAGATATATTCGAATATTATAACAAACGGTTTTCCCACGCTTTGCAGGCAGGGACTTGCCACGGTGGCTACGGCTCTGCTGTCGCTTACCGCTAAGGTGTACGGAGACGCGGCTATTGCTGCCATGACAATAGCGATGAAAATATATATGCTGGTTAGAAGCCTTGTAGTCGGAATAGGGCAGGGCTTCCAGCCTATGGCGGGATACAATTACGGCGCGGGAAGGTACAGCCGCGTGAAAAAAGGATTCTGGTTCACGGCGGGAACCGGAACGGTAATATGCGTCGCCGCCGCGGTTTTCCTGTTTTTCTTCGGCGAATTTACTATCTCGCTTTTCAGGGAAGACGACCAAACGGTAATAAAAGCCGGAGCGGACACCTTAAAGTATTTCTGCTGCGTAATGCCTATGCTTGCTTATTCGACAATAGTAAATCAGCTTTTGCAGTCGTTAGGCAGAAGCAAAAGCGCCGCTTTTCTCGCCTCATGCCGTCAGGGAGTTTTCTATATACCGATAATACTGATCTTTTCAAGAGCTTTCGGTCTTACGGGTATAGAAATCTCGCAGTCCGCCGCCGATTTGCTTACATTTATAGTTTCGGTGCCGTTTCAGATACATTTCTTTGTCAGTGCTTCGGGGATAGGCAGGAAAGATGTTTTACCCGATAAAAGCACCGGAAAAGCATCGGAAGCCGCGAAAATATAATATTTCAGGTTTGTCAGCAGTATGTCACGCGGTTAAAAAAAGTGCGGGTTTTTAATCAAAAAACAGGATAGTTTATATGTGAAAATATTAACAATTTTAAAAAGGCTGAAATAATATATTTGTGTAAAAACGTTCTTGACATTATTATTTAAAAGTACTAAAATTAAACAATCAAAAAAGGGGGCGGTTTTTTGATAGGCGGTTCTGTTGCTTTCATTTTCGGGGCAGTTCAGGCGCTGCTGCTGAAAAACCTCCTTTTTTCTTTTACATCCGGAAATTACGCAAAAGCGGCGGTTATGCTTTTTATAAAGCTGATAACCTACGCGGCGGCGGCTTCACTGCTGGTTTTTGTCTTTGACAAGCATATAATAAGCTGCGCTGTCGGTTATACGATAGGACTGCCGTTGGCAATAGCTGTATGGTTTGCCTGTAAAAAAACAGCACGGAAAAATGTATATTCGGGAGATGGTAAAAACGGGCACGACAACGACGATTGAATTAGCGGTATCTGCCGAAACTTTTATAATAGCATTTATCGGATATTGTATCGCTCGGTTCAGATTAAGGTATAAAGGAAAGACAAAAGCCCTGAAGCGAAATTCGATTTTGCTGCTTGCGGTGACAATAATTTCAGCATGGTTTTTCATAGGCACGCTTATAAATTATATGCTTGAAACAGAATCCGGCTTGCATGTGGAATTTGAAATGTTCAGCGAAAGAGTAAGTATATTTGGATTTTCCTTTGCAAAAACAAGTGTTTTAATGTGGATTCTTACAGGCATAGCATTGGTTATTTGTCTTATATTCAGGTTTGTGATATTTCCGAGATTTGATCCTGATAAGCCGCATGGAATTCAGAATATTGTTGAATTGGCTGTTGAGGCGACGGAAAATTTCACCAAAAATATTGTGGGTGAATATTCAACCGCATTAGCGCCTTATATGTTTTCACTTGCATTATTTATGATTTTATCGGCGATTTCAGAACTTTTCGGTTGCAGACCGCCGACATCTGACCTTACAGTAACGCTCGCAATGGGACTTATTACATTCGCGCTTATAAATTATTACGGAATAAAGAAAAAAGGAATTTTCGGAAGAATTAAAGGCTTGGCTAAACCGACTCCTGTAATATTTCCGATGAAAATACTGAGTGATATAGCTGTTCCGGTATCACTCGCATGCCGTCTTTTCGGAAATATGATTGGCGGAATGATAGTAATGGAACTTCTTAAATCGGTCCTTGGCGGCTACGCTGTGGGATTACCGGCGGTGGCAGGACTATATTTTAACGTCTTCCATCCTTTGATACAAACGTATATATTTATAATTTTATCTTTGACATTTATAAATGAAGCTATTGAATAAAATGGGAGGAATTTGAAATGACAGCAATTGGTGCAGGACTTGCAATGTTAGCAGCTTTAGGAGCCGGACTTGGAATGGGTATTGCGACAGGAAAGGCGGCGGAGGCGGTAGCCCGTCAGCCTGAGGCTTCCGGTAAAATAAACGCCATACTTCTGCTCGGATGTGCACTTGCGGAATCAACCGCGATTTATGCGTTTGTTGTAGCGCTTATTCTGGCGGCAAAATAATAATTTTCAGCGAAGAACGGAGATAATTATGGAAGGATTAGTTATATCGGATGTCTTAAAGGATCTGATTACCAATATAATCAATATAGTTCTTTTGTTCCTTATCGTCAGAATACTTGCATATAAACCGGTAAAGAAATTTCTTGACGCGCGTAAAGAACGTATCGCAAAGGAGTTTAGCGAGGCCGCAGATTTAAAAAAAGAGGCCGAGGAGAAGAAAGAGGAGTACACGAGACTTGAGGAAGAAAGCCGTGCCAAGAGCAGTGAGTTGTTAAGTGAGGCGGAGAGAAACGCTAAGAAAGCCGCGGATGAGATAATTGAGGCGGCAAAGGAGAATGCTGCTCAAATAAACGCGAAGGCACGTGAAAACGCGAAAAAAGAGTACGACGCGCAGCTTACCTCTGCTAAAGACGATATAACCGAGATTGCGTTTGATATTTCAAGACAGGTTCTGGCGCGTGAGGTCACAGATGAGGACAACAAGCGTATTGCAGACGCGTTTTTTGAAAAATACAACACGGCGGAATAAGGTGTTTATATGAAGAAAGTTGTTATAACCGCCGCCTCTAATATGTCGGAGGAAACCTACCGCAGAATATGCGAGGGATTTTCTAAAATGCTTGGTAAGGCAGAGTTTGTCCGTGTGACCGACGACGGTATAATCGGCGGCTTTATAGCCGAAATCGACGGCGAGATATACGATATGAGCATAGCCTCGCAGCTTGACAAGATGCAAAAGGAAATCACCGGATAAGGAGGTGTCGGCAATGCCGGAAATACAAATCGAGGAAATCGGCGGATATCTTAAAAAGCAGATAGCCCGCTTTCAGGTAGAGCCGATAGTATACCGTCGCGGCACGGTTTCGAGCGTGGGCGACGGTGTTGTAAGGGTAAAGGAACTGCCCGACCGTCTTTACGGAGAGCTGCTTGAGTTTGAGGGCGGAGTTTACGGCATGGCACTCGACCTTGAGGAGGACGGCGTCGGAGCCGTGCTTATGGACAACAGCGATACGGTAAATGTGGGCGACGGTGTAAAGGGAACCGGTGTTGTGGCAGAAGTGCCTGTGGGCGATGAGCTTATAGGCAGGGTTATAGACCCGATTGGCAGATCGCTTGACGGCGAGCCTTTAAAAGCGCGCGCGTATCTTCCCTGCGAAAGACCCGCGCCGACCATAATGCAGCGTCGTCCTGTTGATAAGCCGCTTGAGACCGGAATACTCGCGATAGACAGTATGATACCGGTAGGAAGGGGTCAGCGTGAGCTTATAATCGGCGACCGTCAGACCGGAAAAACCTCAATAGCGATAGATACGATAATAAATCAGAAAAATTCAGATGTAATATGTATATACTGCGCCATAGGTCAGAAAGCATCGAATATAGCGCGTATTATAGAAACCCTGACAGAAAACGGAGCGATGGAGTACAGTCTTGTTGTGGCTTCCACCGCGTCTGACAGTCCGGCGATGCAGTATCTGGCTCCATATGCCGCCTGCGCTGTGGCGGAAGGGTTTATGGAAAAGGGGAAGGACGTGCTTGTCGTTTACGACGACCTTTCAAAGCACGCGGTGGCTTACCGTACCATGTCGCTTCTGCTGCACAGACCGCCCGGACGTGAGGCTTACCCGGGTGATGTCTTCTACCTGCACAGCAGACTGCTTGAGCGCAGCGCCTGCATGAGTAAAGAGCTTGGCGGCGGCAGCATAACCGCCCTGCCTATAATTGAGACCATGGGCGGAAATATTTCCGCTTATATTCCTACCAACGTAATTTCGATAACCGACGGTCAGATTTATCTTGAGACCGAGCTTTTTCACAGCGGCGTCCGCCCCGCGGTAAATACCGGACTTTCGGTTTCCCGTGTGGGACGCGCGGCGCAGCAGAAAGCCATGCGCAAGGTTTCCGGAACACTCAGAATTGAGCTTTCGCAGTTCCGTGAGATGGCGGTCTTCACCCGATTCGGAAGTGATGTGGACGACTCCACAAAGCGTATGCTTAACCGCGGCAACACTCTGACAGAGCTGTTAAAGCAGCCGAAAAGCAGTCCTTATTCGCTTTTTGATCAGGTATCGCTGCTGCTGGCTTACAGGAACAATATTTTTGAGGACGCGGGCGACAATATCAAGGGCTTCGCGTCTCAAATGCTCTCATATCTGCGCGGCAGCTGCGCAAGTGTGGAAAACGCCGTCAACAGTACGGGCGACCTTTCCGATGAAAACGAAAAACGGCTGCTTGACGCTTTAAACCAATTTAAGGAAAGCTATAAAAATGGAGAACATCAGTGAATTAAAGCAGCATCTTCACGCGGTAGAGCAGACAAGGCAGATATCAAACGCGATGTACCTTCTTGCTACCTCACGTATGAAGAAATCAATGCAGAACATTGAATATAACCTGACATATATGCGCAGGCTAAGAGCTACAATAAAGGACATTGTTTCAAAGACCAAGCACAATATGTTAAGTGACCCGTTTATCGAGCTTACGGAGGGCGGCAAAGCGCTTTTTTTTGTCATCACATCGGATAAAGGGCTTTGCGGCGGATATAACTCCGCGGTATTCAACCTTGCCATGGAAAAAATGAGGGAATACAGCAGCCCGGTCGTTTATTCGCTTGGGCTTAAGGGCACGGAAATGTTTGTAAGTCACGGTATAACGCCTGATGATAACTGGTACGGCGCTTCTCAGAAGCCGTCGCTTTATTCGGCACGTGCGCTTGCCGAGCAGATAGTCGAGCTTTATGATGATTGCTCTGTGAGCGAGGTATATGTGGTTTATACCGAATATGTCAATTCCGCTGTGCAAAGACCGGTCTGCAAGCGCATACTTCCGCTGCTGCGGCGGGACTTCGGCGATGTCGAATATGAGAATAAGTATTCCGCTGAGGTGCTTTATGAGCCGGATATACAGACGGTTTTCGACCAGATGGTGCCGCAGTATATAATAGGAGTAATATACGATATAATGATGCAGTCGGCTGCAAGCGAGAACGCCGCGCGTATGACGGCGATGCAGAACGCCACAAAAAATGCCGACAAGATGATAGCCGAGCTTACCGGTCAGATAAACGCGGCAAGACAGCTTGCGATAACAAATGAGATTACCGAAATAGCCGCCGCCAGCCAGACGCAGGGAGCGGTTTAAAGGAGTGACATAAATGGAAAAAGCCGCGTATAGAGGAAAAATAACAAAAATATCCGGACCGGTTATAGATGTAAGGTTTGACGGCGGAAAGGTGCCGCCCGTAAACGCGCTTCTTACTATAGCCGAATACGAAAAGCACGCCGAGGTCGCGTCGCATTTGGGAGAGGGACTTGTCCGCGCCATAGCGCTTGAGGCGACAGAGGGTCTCAGATGCGGTCTTGAGGTCGTGTCGGACGGAAAAGGCATAGAAGTGCCTGTGGGCGACGGCGTTATAGGCAGAGTAGTAGACGTACTCGGAAGACCGATTGACGGCAAGGGCGAAATAAAGGCGGACCACCGCCTTCCGATACACAGGCCGGCACCTCTTTTAAAGGAACAGAAGCCGGCGACAGAGCTGCTTGAAACCGGAATAAAGGTTATAGACCTGCTCGTTCCGTATGCCAAGGGCGGAAAGATAGGTCTTTTCGGTGGCGCGGGCGTAGGAAAAACCGTGCTTATAATGGAAATGATACACAATGTCGCGGTAAATCACGGCGGCTACTCGGTTTTCACGGGTGTCGGCGAGCGCAGCCGTGAGGGAAACGAGCTTATACACGATATGGAAAACAGCGGCGTTATCAGTAAGTCGGTGCTTGCGTTCGGTCAGATGAACGAGCCGTCGGGCAGCCGTATGCGGGTGGCAATGACCGGACTTACGATTGCTGAGTACTTAAGGGACGAAAAGCATCAGGACGTTCTGCTGTTTATAGATAATATTTACCGTTTTGTTCAGGCAGGCAACGAGGTGAGCGCTTTGCTCGGACGTTTGCCGAGCGCGGTCGGCTACCAGCCGACCCTTGCTCAGGAGCTGGGCTCCATCGAGGAACGCATAGCTTCGACCGACAAAGGCTCGATAACCTCTGTTCAGGCGGTATATGTTCCGGCGGACGACCTTACAGACCCGGCGCCTGCCACGATATTCAATCACCTTGACGCCACGACGGTGCTTTCAAGAAGCATAGCCGAGCAGGGTATTTATCCTGCGGTAGACCCGCTTGAGTCCTCAAGCCGTGTGCTTGAGCCGGAAATAGTCGGCAAAAAGCATTATGAGACGGCGAGAAGGGTTCAGGAATGCTTACAGAGGTATGACGATCTTAAGGATATTATAGCTATTCTCGGTATGGAAGAGCTTTCCGCAGATGACCGGCAGACCGTTTACAGGGCAAGAAAGATACAGAATTTCCTGTCACAGCCGATGAGCGTGGCAAAGGCGTACACCGGAGCCGAGGGAAGGTTTGTGCCTCTTGAGGAAACGATAGAGGGCTTCAGGCAGATAGTGGACGGCGAAGTGGACGACCTTCCGGAGCTTGCGTTTTCTATGGTAGGCAACATAGACGAGGCGCGCGAGAAAGCCAAGACACTTTAAAGCGGGTGAGGCTATGGACGGATTTTTGCTTGAAATAATCACTCCTGAAAAGCATTTTTTCAAAGGCGAGGTAGAGCAGATAACCTGCCAGACCGAGACCGGAGAGCTCGGCATACTCAAGGGTCATCAGACCGCTGTGGTTTCGCTGAGCGTAGGTGAGATAAAGGTTAAAAGAAACGGCGAATGGAAAAACGCCTTTATATCCGGCGGCTTTATGGAAGTAAGGAACGACGAGGTTATGATATTTTCCCAGTGCTGCGAGTGGCCTGAGGAAATAGACGCCGTAAGGGCGGAGGAATCGCGCAAGCGCGCGCTTGACCGCATTGAGCACGCACACAATCTCAAGGAGCACAGGCACAACGAGATATCTCTTGCGAGAGCTATGGCAAGGCTTAAGGTCAAAAATTCACAGAAGCACAATATGTAAAACAACCCTGTCACTTTTAAAGTGACAGGGTTGTTCAGTCTGTCGATAAACTCATAATTCGAATTTTTTTGCGGCGTTAAGCCGCATTTTGTTTTTCCGGATACAGGTGTGAGGAAAATTCATTATAAGCGACAAAATCAGTACTGTCAAATCCCCGGTCAGCGGGGGATTTGAAGAAACTGTATTAAAATCAGAATACAAATCAGTATGTTTCAAACTGAGAGTAATACAGTTTTGAGTAAAAACCCTTTTTAGCCATAAGCTGCTCATGCGTTCCCTGTTCCTCTATATCGCCGTCCTTAATGACAAGAATGTTGTCTGCGTTCTTTATGGTAGAAAGCCGATGCGCTATGACAAAACAGGTTTTATCCTTCATAAGCTCACGCATTGCCGCCTGAATCTGCTGCTCGGTTCTTGTGTCAACGTTTGAGGTTGCTTCGTCCAGTATCAGCATTTTGCAGTCAAGCAGCATGGCGCGCGCTATTGTCAGCAGCTGCTTCTGACCCTTGGAGATATTTATGCCGTTATCGCTTAAAACGGTGTCGTATCCGTCAGGGAGGCTTTCTATAAAATCATGGATTCTGGCAGCTTTCGCGGCGGCTTCAACCTCTTCTTTGGTAGCGCTTTCTTTCCCGTAAGCGATATTTTCGAAAATCGTTCCGTAAAAGAGCCATGTATCCTGGAGAACCATTGAGTACGCCCCTCTGAGACTCGAACGGGTTATATCGTATATATTGTTCCCGTCAACATAGATTGCGCCGCTGTCGGCGTCGTAAAAGCGCATAAGCAGGTTTATTATTGTGGTCTTTCCGGCTCCGGTAGGCCCCACAATCGCCACAAGACTCCCTTTTTCGGCCTTCATGCTGAAATTGTGTATTACGGTCTTGTCCGGCGTATATCCGAACGATACGTTTTTCACCAGAACCTCACCGTATACGTCCTCAAGCACCTTCGCCGACTGTGCGTCCGGTTTTTCGGGCAGCTCGTCTATAAGCCGGAATACGCGTTCCGCTGCCGCAAAGGCGGACTGGAGCTCACCTATTATGTTGGCAATTTCGTTTATAGGTCCCGAAAACTTGCGGGAGTACTGGACAAACGAAGAAATATTGCCAAGGCCGATGCCGCCGTCAAGATACATAAGCGCTCCGAAAATGCTGACGAGAACAAGCGATATGTTATTTATGAAATTGACTGATGGACCGGTCAGCGTGCCGTAATATTCGGCTTTGTTGTAAGCGTCTACCGCTTCCTTGTTTTTTGCGTCAAATCGTTCGATAACACGCTTTTCCCTGCCGTACGCCTTAGTGGTCTTCTGCCCACCTATCATTTCTTCGACAAAACCGTTAAGCTCGCCGAGCTTCTTTGAACGGTTGCGGAAAAGAGGACGGACTTTTTTTGTGATAAACCGCGTGAACACCACCGAAAGCGGTATTGTAACAGCGAAAACCAGAACAAGCTTCGGCGCTATTGAAAGCATCATAATAAGCGAGAAAACAACTATAACAACACTTTGAAGTATCTGGAGAAGGTCGTTTGAGAACGACTGGTTGACCGTGTCGATATCATATGAAATGACACTGATTATATCGCCGGTCTGGTATTTGTCAAAAAATCCGACAGGAAGCGAGGAAAGACGGTTGAAAACATCTTTCCTCATACGGTAGATTACATGACGGCTCAGGCGTATCATTATAATTGACAGGAGATACGAAAGCACGCCGGACACAATATAGAACACCGCCATAAGCGCCACATAGTAAAACACCTTGGAAAAATCGACGCTTCCCGCACCCACGCCCATAGCGTCAATGGCGTTGCCCGAGAGCTTCGGACCGAAAAGGCCTAAAATATTGCCGGAGAGCATGGAAACAAGGGCAAGGAAAATCAGCAGCTTGTGCCGGCTCAGATATTTCCACAGTCTTCCGATAAGATATTTTTTCTTTTTCTTATGGATTTCAGCCATCGAGCTCCACCTCCCCGCAGCCCATCTGGCTTTCGGCTATTTCACGGTAAACCTGACAGCTTTCAATAAGCTCCGCGTGGGTGCCTTTTCCGATCATTCTTCCGTTCTCCATAACGATTATCATATCCGCGCCCATAATTGAGCTTATTCGCTGGGCTATTATAATAAGCGTCGAAGATGAATATCCGGCGGCAAGCTCTTTGCGAAGCACCGCATCGGTACGGTAGTCAAGCGCGGACGATGAATCGTCCAGCACAAGTATTTCGGGGTTTAACGCTAGCGCGCGGGCTATTAAAAGCCGCTGCTTCTGACCGCCGCTTAAATTGTTTCCGCGCGCGGATACCATGTATCCGGTGCCGCCCGCGGAATCGGTAAAGGATTTTGCCTGCGCGGTTTTTATCGCGGCATCAAGCTGTGAATCGGGTATGTCACGGAAATAGCGTATGTTTTCGGCAATTGTGTCGGCAAAAAGAAAATCATTCTGAAATACTACGCCGAATTTCCTGTACAGGTCTTCTTTCGGTATGGAGCGTATATCCTCGCCGTCTATGAGTATTCTGCCGCTGTCGGTGTCGTAAAAGCGCATCAGAAGATTTATTATCGTACTTTTCCCGCTGCCGGTCGCGCCGATAATGCCGAGCGTCTGACCGTGCCCGAGCGAGAAGTTTATATCCTCAAGATTGTTTTTTACTTTTTCATAAGAAAAGGTGACGTGATCGAATACAATATGACTGTCTGTTTCCGCTTTCGGCATGGGTATCACGCTCAGGTCTTCGGGAGCTTTCAGAACCTCCGCCACACGTTTGGCTGACGCCTCACCCTTTGAGCACATTACAAATATTCTTGTAATGCCGAGCATGGCGTTCAGAATAATAGTAAAATAATTAAGAAACGCGATTATCACTCCGGGGGTAGTGACGCCTGCGTTCATACGGAACGCGCCCACCGCCACAACCGCCGTAAGTCCGAGGTTAAGTATGAGCGACGAGCCGGGGTTGGTCACCGCCATTATGCTGCCTACGTGCTGTTCGGTATCCGCAAGCTCATTGTTGACATTGTCGTACCTGCTTTTTTCGTACTCGGTTTTTGACAGCGCTTTGATAACGCGCGCGCCGGTGATGTTTTCCTGAACAACACGAACCATTTTGTCAAGCACGCTCTGCTGCTTTGTGTAGAGCGGCACGCTTTTTTTGGTTACGAGATAAACGAGAAGCGCTATTACCGGAAGTGTCGTAACCAGTACAAGAGTTAGTCCGGTATCCATCATAAGCGTTATAATTATTCCGCCGATAAGCAGTATAGGTCCTCTTACGCCTATACGCTGCATTCGCGCAAAAAGTTGGTTGAGATTGTATGTATCGGTTGTGAGCCTTGATACGGCGGAGGGTATGGTGAACCCGTCAAGCTGCCTTGCCGAAAGATATGTTATTTTGCTGAAAAGATCGTGACGTATGTTTTCGGTTATATTTCCGGCTGATTTTGCCGCCATGCGGTTGGCGAAAATATTTCCGAGCAGAGCCGTGAGCGCGCACAGTGCCATTACGCCGCCCCAGAGAAGAATTTTTCCCCTGTCGCCGGTCGGGACAATATCGTCAATTATCTTGGCAAGTATAGAGGGAATGAGCAGCTCCATTATAGACGCCACGAATTTAATGGCAAGGGTAACGGAAATATATCCTAAAAAAGGACGTATGTATTTGAAAATGTCCTTCATTTTTGCCTCCGTGTTTTTAAAAGGGTACAAATAACCTGTAAAACCATATAATATAACTAATAAATTACAGAATAACACATTTTTATATATTTGTCAAAAGTATGTGCAGTCAAAATAAAAAAACGGTTAAATATAAAAAAATATGATTGCGGACAGTAAGGTTATTTGTTATAATAAAAAAGAATATGAATAAGTCCGTAAAGCCGCGATATTAACTGCTTTGCGGGGAAACGGAGATATTTACAATGGCTAATGTTATTCTTCTCGCTTACACACCGGACCCTGAACGCACCGTCGCGGCGGCGGCAAAGCTTTGCTACAGCAGCTCCGGAATAAATCAGCTTAACGACAGCCTTACAGATGAAAAGGCTGCTTCTTTTGTGGAAATGCTCTCTGAAATAGGCCATGAAAGCCCTATTGAGCACGCGAGCTTTACTTTCGGAATAGAGGGAGTTTCACGCTCTCTCTTGGCGCAGATAACAAGGCACAGAATGGCGTCTTTTTCGGTGAAAAGCCAGCGCTATGTAAGGGAGGGCAGCTTTGAGTATGTAACCCCACCCGAAATTGCCGCAGAGCCTGAGACTAAAAAAATATACGATGAAATAATGGCGGAGGATCAGGAAAGGTATGACCGCCTTGCCGCCATTTTAAAGGAAAAGCATATAAAAACATTTATCGCGGAGGGGAAGGACGAGAAAACCGCTGCGCGCCTTGCGGAGAAAAAAGCCATTGAGGACGCGCGATTTGTGCTTCCGAACGCCTGCGAGACCCAGATGGTTATGACCATGAACGCACGCTCGCTTATGAACTTTTTCAAGGTTCGCTGCTGCAGAAGAGCGCAGTGGGAGATACAGGACGTCGCGAATCAGATGCTGGCGCTTGTTTCGGCGGTTGCGCCCAATATTTTCAAAAACGCCGGACCGTCCTGCCTGCGCGGCGGCTGCAGTGAGGGCAAAATGTCATGCGGGAAACCCGACGAGGTACGCAGCTTTTACAAAGGACTGAAAAATAATGGGTAAGCTTATAGTTATTGAGGGGCTGGACGGAAGCGGAAAATCCACGCAGCTTTCACTTCTGCCGGACAGGCTTTCGGCAAACGGGATAGACTGCCGCACGGTCTCCTTTCCGGATTATGAAAGCGATTCGAGCGCGCTTGTTAAAATGTATCTTGCCGGAAAATTCGGAACCAAGCCGTCTGATGTCAACCCTTATGCCGCGTCGGCTTTTTACACGGTGGACAGGTATGCTTCATACAAATCTGTCTGGGGCGAATACTATAACGCCGGCGGGACGGTTGTTTCGGGAAGATATACCACATCAAACGCGGTGCATCAGACCTCAAAGCTGCCGGAAAGCGAGTGGAAAACCTTTCTTGACTGGCTTTACGATTTTGAATACGGCAAAATCGCGATACCAAAGCCGGACAAGGTGATATTTCTCGATATGCCGGTAGAGGTTTCCCAGAAGCTGCTGGACAGGCGTTACAGTGCCGGCGGGGGCAAGGATATTCACGAGAGCGATACTGAGTATCTTGAAAACTGCCGGAAGGCGGCGGTTTTCACGGCCGACTATTCAGGATGGAGCATTATTCCCTGTGCCGCGGGCGGAGAACCGAGGACAGTGGAGGAAATATCAAAAGATATTCTTAAAGAGGTACTTTCATTATATTGAGGAGGAAAATATATGGTTTATGTTTTTCTGGCTGACGGTTTTGAGGAATGTGAAGCGCTTGTTCCGGTTGATATACTGCGCCGCGGCGGGATAGAGGTAAAAACTGTCGGGGTAGGTTCTGAAAAGGTCAGCGGCTCGCACGGTATAACCGTTGTATGCGATATTACGGCGGCGGATGCGGTGACCGAAAATCTTGAGGCGGTAATACTTCCCGGCGGTATGCCGGGAACGCTTAATCTTGAAAAAAGCGGCATAGTTCAGCGTTTTTTGGATTATTCGGCGGAAAATTCGCTTTTTATAGCCGCTATCTGCGCGGCGCCTTCAGTTCTCGGACATAAGGGACTTCTGAAGGGCAGAAAAGCCACCTGTTTCCCGGGATTTGAAAGCGCTCTTGAGGGGGCGGAGTTCTGTGATGTTCCCTGCGTGAGGGACGGCAGGATAATAACCGCCTGCGGCGCCGGCGCCGCTTTTGAGTTCGGCTTCAAGGTTCTTGAAGCGCTGACGGGTGACAAGCAGGCTGCCGATGCGCTAAGAAAAAATATGCTGTATACAAAATAAACGCAGGGTGGAAGAAATGGACGATAAAAATTTTACCGGAATTCCGGAGGAAAACAGTCAGCCGCTTGAAGAAAAGCAGGAAGCCGATAATTCGTCTGACGATTTTGTGATAGGGAAAGGCTTTGAAATAGACAGCGGCGAAAATGTTGAGAATCGGGAAAAGAATAAAAAAGGCAGACATTCGGCGGGAAAAAATATTATTAAAACAGTAATATGGATACTCTGCATTATAATAGTGTCTGTCGGTCTTGCTTTCGGGGTGATATACGCGGGAGCGGACTATATGGGCATAGGCTTCGGAAGAGGCAGTGACGTGACAATAGAAATAGAGCAGGGAATGTCTACCGAGCAGATAGCCGAGGAGCTTAAGGAGGCGGGCGCGGTAAAAATTCCGCTTCTTTTCAGGGTTTACGCCAAGTTCAAGCATTACGACAGTCAGTTTAAATACGGCGTTTACAGCTTCAATACCGAGGCGGGCTATGAGGCGCTTTCGCAGATGCTTATTGAAGAGGGCGCGCTGGCGCAGAGCGTCAAGGTTACGATACCGGAAATGTCATCGGTTGATGATATAGCGGAAATTCTTGAGGAAAACGGAGTCTGTACAAAGTCGGATTTTATAAACGAGGTTCAGAACGGCGAGTTCGGATATGATTTTATAGACGACATACCGGTAGACAATGTTTATTACCGACTTGAAGGATACCTTTTCCCCGAAACCTACGATTTTTACAATTTTGATTCTGAGGAATGCGCTCATCTTGCGGTGGAAAAAATGCTTAAAACGCTTGACGATAAGCTTACCGACGAAATGAGGCAGAAGATTTCAGAGAGCGGCTACACTCTTCACGAGATAATGACCATGGCTTCCATTGTGGAGCTTGAGGCGGGAGGAAGTCCCGACGAGATGGCGAACGTCGCCGCGGTTTTCTATAACAGGCTTGAGAGTGACGATTTTACCACTTTGGGTTCTTCGCCTACGAGGAAATATCCTTACGGCGGCGGAAAATACAACACATATGAGTCGCCCGGTCTTCCGCCCGGACCGCTCTGCTCGCCGAGCCTTAAATCCATTGAGGCGTCGATTGAGCCTACCGAGAATTTTGACTATTATTATTTTGTTACCGACGCGTCAATGAAATTCTACTACAACAAAACCCTTGCGGAGCATAATTCAACCATTGCGAGACTGCAGGCGGCAAATAACTGGATATATGAAGAATAAGTTAAAAATACCCGAGCTTCTGTGCCCGGCGGGGGATATTACGAGGCTTAAGGCGGCGGTGGATTTCGGAGCGGACGCGGTATATCTTGCCGGTGAGGAGTTCGGTATGAGGACCGCCGCGGCAAATTTTGGCGAAGAGGATTTGAAAGCCGGCATCGAATACGCCCATAAGCATGGCGTAAAGGTGCATATCGCCTGCAATATAATTCCGCATAACGAAGAAATACCGAGACTGCCCGCATTTCTCGAAACGGCGGACAGCTTAGGAGCGGACGCTCTTATAATCGCCGATATCGGTACGCTTGCGCTCGCAAAGAAGTATGCGCCTCGCTGTGAGATACACGCGTCGGTTCAGTCGGGAATATGCAATTATGAAACGGCGAACGCCTTTTACGGTATGGGAGTAAAAAGGGTCGTGCTGGCGAGGGAACTGTCTCTTGCGGAAATAGCGGAGATAAGGGAAAAGACACCGCCGGAGCTTGAAATCGAGGTTTTTGCCCACGGCGCCATGTGCGTTTCGTTTTCGGCAAGGTGCCTGCTTTCAAGCTATATGACGGGCAGAGACGCGAATCGGGGCGATTGCGCCCAGTCCTGCCGCTGGAGTTATTCTCTTATGGAGGAAAAGCGTCCGGGACAGTATTTTGATATAACCGAGACCGACAAGGGAACCTATATACTGAATGCGAACGATTTGTGTATGGCGGAGCATCTGCGTGAAATGGCGCTTTGCGGAATAGACAGCATAAAGATTGAAGGCAGAGCGAAATCGCACTATTATGTTGCGGTCACCGCTAACGCTTACCGCGGCGCGCTGGACAGCTTGAAAGACAGTACGGAAGATTGGACTGTTCCCGAATGGGTGACGGACGAGCTTAACAAAATAAGCCACCGCACTTATTCGACAGGCTTTTATTTCGGAAAGCCGGAAAATTCACAGACCTATAAGAATGCAGGTTATATAAGGGATTATGCAGTTGCTGCGACGGTTGACGGTTATGAGGACGGATTTATTACCGCAACGCTTAAAAATAAATTTTACAGAGGTCAGGAGCTTGACTGTCTTGAACCGGGAAGCGTGCCGTTCAAAATAAAGGCGGATATTCTGCTTGACGGTGACGGCAGTCCGATTGAGTCTGCGCCGCACCCTATGATGAAAATAAAAATACCGTTTGAAAGACCTGTAAAAACCGGCTCAATGCTAAGAATGAAAGCGGAATAGAATGGGCTTGCCGGAAACCGTAATACAGCAATATATTTGTTCGGAACAATAAAAATTCTTACTGTCATTTACGTTATACTATTGTTTTTTCTGTATTGTGAAAATATTTTTATGTACATATGTACAGGTTTCGGCTTATTAAATTAAAAAAGGCATAGGTAAGGGACTTCCTTATCTGTGCTTTTTTGTTTTATCAGGATAAAAATTGCCTTTCAAATTAAAATTGTAACATTTTTACTTATAAGGCATAGTATGAAATGGTAAAGTATTCAACTTTACATTACAGTACGCATAAGCTGCGGAAAGAAGAGGATACAATGATTCATGATGAATTTCCGAAGATGAAGATAACAAACTTCTTACAATGCAATAAACCGCCGCGTAACTGCTGTATTCCGGGGTGCTGCTGCCCGTGTCCGCCGCCGTTTCCTCCATGTCCGGACAAGGTAGGTCCGACAGGTCCGACCGGACCCACCGGAGCAACGGGAGCTACAGGTCCCACCGGACCTACCGGAGCGACTGGAGCCACAGGTCCCACCGGACCTACTGGGGTAACAGGAGCCACAGGACCCACCGGACCGACCGGGGTAACAGGAGCCACAGGTCCCACCGGACCCACAGGGGCAACGGGAGCCACAGGTCCGACCGGACCGACCGGAGCGACGGGAGCTACAGGTCCCACCGGACCTACCGGAGCGACGGGTGCCACAGGTCCTACAGGACCGACGGGAGTAACAGGAGCCACAGGTCCGACCGGTCCCACAGGACCCACCGGCCCGACATCTCCGTCAGAGTTACTAAGCGCTTATTCGACTCCCGCACAGTCAGCAGATTCAGATACAAACCTTATATTTGACAGAAACGGCACAGTTGCAGGAACCTCTGTCACGCATGATACCAATTCGTCAGATATACTGATTCAGCAGCCCGGATATTATAATGTTTCCTTTAACGGAACAGTAGCGCCCGGAAGCGGAGCAACCTTCCCGCAGTCCACTTTCCTTACGCTTCAGCTCAATGGCAGTACTGTGCCCGGCGGTGCGGCAAGCACTAATTTCCAGTCTGCGTCAGATACTGCGAATCTTGCATTTACTCAGCCGGTCAATGTGACATCGGTTCCGGCAACAATTACGGTTTCTAACAGCGGCGGACCGATTCTTTACAGTGATACCGCAATATCTGTAAACAGAATAGGCAATAACTGAGAGCGCGGGGTGTTTCTTTCGGGAAATACCCCGTTTTTGCAGGAAAAGGTGATTAATTTGAATAAATATAAAGTATGTGTTTACGCGATAAGTAAAAATGAGGAAAAAAATGCCCGTGAATGGGCGGAATGTATGAGTGAGGCAGATACCGTTACAGTGCTCGATACGGGATCAAGTGATAATACAGTAAACGAGCTGAAAAAAGCCGGAGTTAATGTGTTTGAAGAAAAAATAACGCCGTGGCGCTTTGATACGGCGCGTAATCGCTCACTTGAATTTGTGCCGCAGGATGCCGATATATGCGTATGTGTGGATCTGGACGAAAAATTTGAAAGCGGCTGGCGAGATAAGCTCGAAAAGGCATGGCAAAGCGACACCAAACGGGCAAGATACAGATACACATGGAATTTCAATCCGGACGGCAGCGAGGGCTATGTTTTCTGGCTTGATAAAATACATTCAAGAAATGATTTTTATTGGGAGCATCCGGTTCATGAGGTGCTGTGCTATAAGGGAAAGACACCGTGCAATACCGTTTTGGCGGAAGGAATACAGCTGAATCACCATGCCGATCCCGCAAAATCAAGGGAGCAGTACCTGCCGCTTTTGGAACTTGCTGTGGCGGAGAAGCCAGATGATGACCGGAATATGCACTATCTCGGCAGAGAATATATGTTTAAAGGCGAGTGGAGAAAGAGTATAGAGATTTTGAAAAAACACCTTGAAATGCCGAGCGCTGTATGGAACGACGAACGCTGTGCCTCAATGCGGTATATTGCAAGAAGTTATAAGAAGCTGCAAGAAAACGAAAAGGCAAAGGAATGGCTTTATAAAGCAATAGGTGAGGCGCCGTATTTAAGGGAACCGTATACCGAAATGGCAAATCTGCTTTACGGTGAAAAGGATTGGTACGGGGTAATTTATTTCTGCGAGGAGGCTCTTAAAATTACAGAGCGCCCGAAAAGCTATATATGTGAGGCGGAGGCGTGGGGAAGTCTGCCGTATGACCTGGCTTCTCTCGGATATTATTATACGGGAGATTATGCAAAGGCGCTGAAGGCTGTTTCTGCCGCGGCGGAGATATCTCCGGCGGACAGCAGAATAGCAGCGAATAAAAGCATTATTGAGTCTTCGGCAGAGTTATAATTAAAAGCGGCGGAATACTGCCGCCGCTTTTTTAAATAATGAAAATTATTCTCTTATCCGCTTAAGTGCGTTTTTCTCAAGCCTTGATACCTGTGCCTGTGAAATTCCTATTTCCTCTGACACCTCCATTTGTGTCTTGCCCTGCATAAAACGGAGAGTAAGAATATGCTTTTCGCGTTCGCTCAGGTTTTTAATGGCTTCCTTGAGTGAAATTTCTTCAAGCCAGTTGCGATCGTCGTTGCTGTCGCCTACCTGGTCGAGAACATATATCGTATCGCCGCCGTCTGAATAAACCGGGTCATATAAGGAGATGGGACTTACTATGCTTTCGAGCGCTATTACCACGTCTTCAACGGGAATGTTAAGCTCTGCGGCTATTTCCTGAACCGTAGGCTCGTTCTGATTTTTGTTTGCTAACTGTTCCTTTACCTGCATCGCCTTATATGCGGTGTCTTTTATTGAGCGGCTTACCCTTATAGAATTATTGTCGCGAAGGTAACGCCGGATTTCGCCTATTATCATCGGCACCGCATACGTGGAAAATCTGACGTTCTGATTTATGTCGAAATTATCTATGGATTTTATAAGTCCTATACAGCCTACCTGAAAAAGGTCGTCCAGATTTTCGCCTCTGCCGGTGAAACGCTGTATCACGCTTAAGACAAGCCTTAAATTTCCGCTTATAAGCTCTTCCCTGGCTGCACGATCGCCTGCTTTTGCTTTTTTCAGCAGTTCTTCCTTCTGCGCTTCTTTCAGCAGCGGCAGCTTTGAAGTATCCACGCCGCAGATAATGACCTTGTTGTTGTACATACCGGCACCTCCGTAATCTAATAAAATTATTGCCGGTATGTATGGGTGATAAACTTAAATAATATTTTTTATTTCGACATTTTTCACTTGCATTTGCGTTTTTGCCTGTTCAAAAAAATCGGTCTGCCTTTCGGCAGACCTATATATAAAGGGGTACATATCGGTTATTTTGAAGACAGACAAAGGCTATCGCCGATATCCGGGATATCCCAAACCAACCCCTGCTAACATATTATGCTGAAAAATCAGATTGGTGACTTGCGTATAAACAAAACTCCCAGCGTGTTGGCTCCGCAGTGAGACGAAACGGTGCAGCCGGCGCGGGTAAGGAAAACCTCTTTAAATGGAGCGGTTTTCTTTACAAGCTCTACGATTTCGTTTACAAGCTGCGGGTCACAGCCTGCGTGTGTTACAAAGACACGGTCAAGGTCAATATCGGAATAATCGCCTATTTTATCTACTACATACTGCTTCAGGACATCTGCGTACCTGCCGCGGTATTTTTTCGCAACGTCCATTTTACCGTTCTTAACCTGAATACAGGGCTTGAGCTTAAGCAGATTTGCGCCGAGCATTGCAACAGCTGAACAGCGGCCGCCTTTATAGAGGTATTCAAGGTTGTCAATTACAAAAGAGGCGTCAACTCTGGCGACGGTTTCACGGGTTTTTTCCACGATTTCTTCCGCAGGCAATCCTTGATTCAGAAGCTCTGCCGCCGTGATTACGAGAAGACCTCCGCCGGTTGACAGGTTTTTGGTGTCTATGATATAAACGTTTCCGAGCTCTTCCGCCGCCATACAGGCGTTATTGTAGGTAGATGACATTTCAGAACTTATGGTGAAGTGTATTACCGTTTTGCCCTGCGATGTGAACTGACTGAAGAAATCAAGACAGTCTCCTACATTTGTCGCGGTTGTTTTGGGCAGCTCGCCGGTTCTGTCATGGTGAGCGTAAATATCGTCCGGAGTAATGTCGACACCGTCGGTATAGAGCTTGTCGCCGAGGGTTATGCAAAGGGGCATTACGGTAATTTTGTAGCGCTCGCAGAGCTCCTTGCTCAAATCAGTGGTACTGTCACTTGTGATAATAATATCCGAAGCCAAAAAAACACCTTCTTAATTTTGAATTATTTTTTAATATTATAACATTCCAATTACAATTTGGCAACAGATTTATCGGTTTTTAAGCCTATCTGTAATAATTTGTAATTCAAACGACATAGATTTTTTAGTGGAACTGCGTTAAAATAAACTTGCGAAAATTTTTGCAGGATTATTAAGACGGAAGGATTTTTAACATGAAATTTTTTAAATCTGTTTCAAATATTCTTTTTATGAGTCTGGTTCTTATTCTTACGGTGGCACTCGTGGGCTCTGCCGCGGCAATTCAGAAAAGGAACACTGATCTCGACGAAGCGAGCAGCCGGATATCTCAGTATAAAACAGAGCTTGAAAAAAAAGAAAAGGAAAACAGCAGTATTTCATCACAGCTTGAAGAAAGCGAAAAACTGAAAAAGAAATATGCCGATGAGAATTCGAGGCTGAAAAAAGACAATGACGAGCTTGAGGCGGAGGTTGAGAAGCAGAAAGCCGCGGCGGAAGCCGCAGCCGCGCAGGCTAAGAAACAGAATACCTCTCAGCCGGCGAAGGAATCCGCTCCGGTTCAGACTGTTCCGGTTAAAACGGGAGAAAAGATTTGCTATCTGACCTTTGATGACGGTCCGTCCGAAAACACCCTTGAAATTCTTGAAATTCTTAAAAAATACAATGTCAAAGCTACTTTTTTCGTAATAAATTCAAAACAGATAGGATATGTGAAAAATATATACGAAGCGGGGCATACCGTAGGTCTTCACAGCGCTACTCATAATTATTCCAAGATATATTCCTCAACGGACGCTTATTTCAATGACCTTGAAGAAATATCAGACAAGGTTGAGAGCATAATAGGAATTAAACCCAATGTAATAAGATTTCCGGGAGGCAGCAGCAATACCGTAAGTAAAAAATATTGTAATGGAATAATGAGCAGGCTGACAAAACTTGTTCCGGAAAAAGGTTATTATTATTTTGACTGGAATGTCGAATCCGGTGATGCGAACAAGAATACAGCAAGCTATACATATATAAGAAATAATGTGTTAAACGGAGCGAAAAACAAGAATACCGCCTGCGTGCTTATGCACGATTCCGCGGCGAAAACCACTACCGTGCAGGCTCTTCCGGAAATAATTGAGGGACTTTCAAAAATGGGATACAAATTTGAGGCACTAAGCGACAAAGCGAACGGGTATCACCACAGAGTGAATAATTAAAATCTTGACATAGGGAAATATAAATTATAAAATAGTGGGTATGCGAATACTCACTGTTTTTTTGCGTAAGTTTCGATAAACAGGAATATGTGAGGTGATTTTTCTGGTTCCGAAGAGATATTTCGTGCCTGCGACAGTTCTTTATATCTTAAGCTTTGTATCACTTGCCGCGATGGCGGCGCACGCGTTAAATTTAATAGTTTTTCAGCACGGAGAAAAAGTTTTTACAGGCGTGCTTGCGGTTGTATTCGGATATTCCGCCGCGGTTTTAGGCGCCCTTTGTTATGAGAACGGGCAGAAGCGGAAAAAGGTAATCAGAAGACAGCTTTTTTTCATTTTTCTGTTTTATATAATAATGCTTGTGGACTTCACGCTTATTGACGATACCTTCGGCAGAAATATTTTCAATGTTTTCTCGTGGAACGAAACCGCCTTTGAGGAATATGTGAATACAAATACAAATCTTATTCCGTTTGAAACGGTGCGTCTGTTTATAAACGGATATAGAAACGGAAATCTGCCGCTTTCGGCGATGCTTGAAAATATAGTCGGGAACCTGCTCGCTTTTGCACCGCTGCCATTTTTTTCCGTTTGCTTATTCAAGCATTTTGACCGTTGGTATACAGTTTTTACGGTGGTAATTGTATCGGTTATGCTGGTTGAGCTTCTCCAGTTCCTTTTTCTTACCGGTTCAAGTGATATCGACGACGTAATACTTAACGTATCCGGCGCTATGATTGTTTACGGGATTATAAGGATAAAAAAAGTCAGCAGGGGATTGTCAAAAATCACCTTTGGAGTGTGGGAAACAGTTGAAAAAGACAGGCTTTAATATTTATTTTATTATGATACTTCTCGGCGCTTCAATGTGGGGCACAGCCGGCATATTTGTGCGTACCGCGGAAAAATACGGCATTTCCGAAATGCAGATAGTTTTGCTCAGAACTCTTTTTTCCGCACTGGTTTTAGGCGTCATCATACTTGTGAGGGACAGAAAGGCTTTTGCGGTAAAGGCAAAAGATATACCGCTTTTCGCGGCGGCGGGGATAATGAGCATAGTGCTTTTTAATTTCTGCTACTATAAAACTATGTCGCTTACATCGCTTTCGGTGGCGGCGGTTCTGCTCTATACTGCGCCGTTTTTCGTTGTAATAATGTCGGTGTTTATATTCAGACAGCGTCTCACATTAAAAAAGTGTGTCGCCTGTGTTACGGCTTTTATCGGCTGCTGTCTTGTCACCGGAGCGTTCAGTTCGGGAGAAAGCATAAGCGCGGCGGCGCTCTTTTTCGGGATACTCACGGGGTTTGGATATTCGCTTTATACTATATTCAGCCGGCTGCTGCTTGACAGGGGGTACAGTTCTCTTACAATAACATTTTATACCTTTGTCTTCGCCTTTGTCGGCTGCCTGCCTTTTTCTGATATCGCTGAAACAGTACAGAGGTGCGGAGCGTCTATGTATGTGCCGCTTGTTACGTTTTTTATGGCACTGTTCAATACAGTTATTCCGTACCTGCTTTACACAGCCGGACTTAAAGGTGTAGACCCGTCCGCCGCGCCGATAATCGCAATGGTAGAGCCGGTGGTCGCCACGCTTACTGGAATATTCGTTTACAGCGAGCCGCTTACACTTTCGGGCGCCGTGGGTATGATTATCGTGCTGCTGTCGGTCTTCATTCTCAATATGAAAGGCGGTAAAAAAGATGAATTCGCTTAAAATAAAAGCGGCGGCAAAAATCAATCTTTCCCTTTCGGTAACAGGCATAAGGGAGGACGGCTACCATAATATTGATACCGTTATGCAGAGCGTAAGCCTTTATGACACGCTTTTTTTGAGCAGGGCTGATAAAATAACCGTGGAATGCGGAGAGATGAGCGGCGAAAAAAATATAGCTTATAAGGCGGCGAAACTGTTTTTTGAGCATACCGGAAAAGAAGGCGGCGCTTTTATACAGATAGAAAAAAATATACCTGACGGCGCGGGGCTCGGCGGCGGCAGCGCGGACGCGGCTGCGGTGCTTACGGGACTTGACCGCATATATAATGCCGGGCTTTCGTATGAAACGCTTTTAGGGCTTGCGGTAAGGCTCGGGGCGGACGTCCCGTTTATGCTTCGGGGCGGCACGGCGAGAGCCAAGGGAATAGGCGAAATTCTTGAGCCGCTTCCTGCCCTTCGCGATTGCTTTTTTATCATAGCGAAAAATGAGAAAAAGCCGTCCACCGGAGAAATGTACTCGGCGCTTGACCGCACTGAATATCAGCGGCCCGACATTTCCGCGACCGTTTCCGCCTTGAAATCGGGAAGCATAAGCGGCCTTTCGGAAACACTCAAAAATTCATTTTCGGTTCTCTGGAGAGAAAGCCTTCTTCAGAAAATACTTGAAAATACAGGAGCGGCGGCGGTTTCGCTTTCGGGCAGCGGCCCTGCGAGATTCGCGGTTTATAAAAACCGTGCTGAGGCTGAAACGGCGAAAAAAGAGCTTGAGAGCAAAAAAATAGAATGTTTTTTATGTCTCCCTGCGGAAAAATCACTTATAATTGAATAAAAAAAGCAGACCTGCCAATAATCCCTTCATAAAGATAAAGCGAGGGATTATTTATGATGAAAAAAGGTATTTCACGCCGCGCGGCGGAGCTTTCGGTGCTTTTCGGACTGGTATGCGCGGTATTTGTATCGGCGGCGCACTTTGACGCGGCGTGCGACGATTTGAGAGATAACGTCCTGCGGTTACATATAATCGCAAATTCGGACAGCGAAGAGGATCAGGCGGTAAAGCTGGCTGTGCGTGACGCATTGCTTGATGAGGCGTCGGAGCTGTTTGAGGGACAGACGGAGCTTGAGGCGGCGGAAAGGACGGCGGCGGCAAACACGGACTTTTTTGCCGAAACCGCGGAGCGTGTTTTAAGGGAAAACGGTTTTTCGTACGGTGCGGAGGCGTCGGTGGGCGACTGCTATTTTGAAACCCGCGAATACGAGGATTTTACGCTTCCCGCCGGAAATTACCGCTCGCTTATAATAAAGCTCGGCAGAGCCGAGGGTAAAAACTGGTGGTGCGTTGTTTTTCCTGCGGTATGCGTTCCTGCGGCGTCAGACGCCCGCCTTTCGGACAGTACCTGCGAGGAAAGCGCGTCTATCGCCGAACAGCCGCAGAAATATGAAATTCGCTTTAAAGCGGTGGAAATTTACGAGGATATTAAAAAATTTTTTTCCGGCAAATAAAAGTACTTGCATTTTGATAAGTTTTGTGTTATCATCAATATGTTATCGATATCGAGAGGGGTGACAAAGATGAAGGAAGGTATTCATCCGCAGTATGAAAAGGTTACTATAAAGTGCGCTTGCGGCGCGGAGTTCGAGACACGCTCTACTAAAAAGGATATCCGTTTGGATATTTGTTCCAAATGTCATCCGTTTTTTACCGGTAAGCAGAAATTGGTAGACACTGGCGGACGCGTTGACAGATTTAAAAAGCGTTTCAATATGGAATAATAAGACCTTTTACTCCGCAGCTGCTTAAGGTGGCTGCGGATTTTTTATACGGGGGATTTATGGATACGTATGTGACGGTAGCGGGCGTAAGCGAGTTTGAATTTGTCGAGAAACACTCAAGATTTATCGCCACGCTCAAAAATACCGCGACCGATGAGGAAGCGGTCGAGTTTATAAACGAGGTGCGCTCAAAATACAGCGACGCGAAGCATAACTGCTACGCCTATTCGGCGGAAAACGGAAAATATAAGCGCTTTTCCGATGACGGAGAGCCTCACGGAACGGCGGGAAAGCCTATACTTGACGTGATAGACGGTTCGGGAATTACTGACTGTACCATTGTCGTTACGCGTTATTTCGGTGGGATACTGCTCGGTACCGGAGGGCTCGTAAGAGCGTATTCGGCGGCGGCAAAGGGAGCGGCTGAGGCGGCGGATAAGGTTATGATGACGCCATGTACGGTATATTCAAGCCGCTGCGGTTATGCTGACCGGGAAAGGCTGCTCAGGATTATAGAGGATTTCGGCGGTACGGTGGAAAAAATTGATTATTCATCAGAGCTTGAGGTGACATACTTTCTTAAAGACGGCGTGTGCGGCGATTTTACAAGAAAGCTGACCGACGCTTTTTCGGCACGCTTAAAGGCGGAAAAGCTGGGAAACAGTATACTGCCCGTAAAGCTGTGAAAATGTGGAAAGAGGGGAAAATATGCTTAAAAAACGACTTCTGATAATCGCAGCGGCTTTGGCGGTGATTGCTGCTGTCGCAGTGTTTGTTCCGGATATAATAGTGGTAAGCTCCGCGAAGGACAGGATAATAACCGCCGACGAGGCGGCGGAGCTTGAAAATACCGATTGCGTGCTTGTACTCGGCGCCGGAGTGCGTGACGGCAGCCCTACCCCGATGCTGAGGGACAGGCTGATAACCGGTATATCGTTATATGAAAGCGGGGCGGCGCCGAAAATAATTATGAGCGGAGACCACGGAAGAGAAGATTATGACGAGGTCAACGTTATGAAATCCTACGCCGTGGAAAACGGCGTGCCGGACAGCGATGTTTTTATGGACCACGCCGGATTCTCGACCTATGATTCCGTTTACCGGGCAAAGGCGGTTTTTGAGGCGGACAGTATAATAATCGTCACCCAGAAGTACCACCTTTACAGGGCGCTTTATATTGCGGAAAAGCTCGGCGTAAACGCTGTCGGAGTCGCGGCAGACCTTGATGATTATTCGGGACAGCTTAAAAGGGATTTGAGAGAGATTGCCGCGAGGGATAAGGACTTTTTTTCCTGCCTTTTCAAGCCGAAGCCTAAGTATCTCGGGGAGAAAATTCCCGTAAGCGGCGACGGAAATATCACAGACGGATAAAAAATTTAAAAATAAAAAGGTTTTTCGACACAATCGGCTAATATAATATATAAAGGGTGTAAAGGGGCTGATGTTTCTGGAAAACATAAGAACCGTAAGCGAAAAAAACGAGCGGCTTATTCTCTGCGAAAGGGCGGCGTTCTGCACGGAATCAAAGGGAAGAAAAAATCCGGAACCGGAATGTGAGATACGCACCTGCTATCAGCGCGACCGGGACAGGATAATACACTGCAAGGCGTTCAGACGGCTTAAGCATAAAACGCAGGTGTTTTTATCTCCAGAGTCTGACCATTACAGGACAAGGCTTACCCACACGCTTGAGGTTTCCCAGATAGCGAGGACAATAGCGAGAGCTCTTCGCCTTAACGAAGACCTTACGGAAGCGGTGGCTCTCGGTCACGATTTAGGCCATACACCTTTCGGTCACGCAGGAGAGCGCGCTCTTAAAGAGCTTACGGATACCGGCTTTGCCCATTACGAGCAGAGCGTGCGTGTCTTAGAGCGGCTTGAAAAGGAGGGTAAGGGGCTCAACCTTACATACGAGGTGCTGGACGGGATACTTCACCATACCGTAGGCGAGCAGGCTCATACACTTGAGGGGCGCATAGTCCGTATGGCGGACAGGGTGGCATATA
This sequence comes from uncultured Clostridia bacterium, assembly GCA_944380885.1. Classification (GTDB taxonomy): domain Bacteria; phylum Bacillota; class Clostridia; order Oscillospirales; family Acutalibacteraceae; genus UBA737. Next base: position 132,418 of record CALWIZ010000001.1, read on the forward strand.
TAAACCACGATATAGACGACGCCGTAAGAGCCGGAGTAATATCCGAAAGCGATATTCCCGAGGAGATAACGCGGGTTTTGGGGCATACAAAAAGCGAGCGCATAAATACACTTGTTACGTCAATAGTGAAGAACAGCGTCGGCGATATAAAAATGGACGATACCACTGCCGGATATTACGATATGCTTCACAGCTTTCTTTTTGAGAGTGTGTATAAAAATCCCGTGGCAAAATCCGAGGAAACAAAGGTTTCAGGAATAGTCGAGGGACTTTTGAAGTATTATAAGAATAACGCGCTTAAAATGCCGCCGGAGTATCTCGCGATAGCGGAAAACGAGGGCCTTGAGCGCGCGATAACCGATTATATAGCCGGAATGACAGATCATTACGCTATTACGGTATATTCCGATATATATATTCCGAAAGCGTGGTCAATATAATATAAAGGAGGCGGTTTAATGATACCGGAAGACATAATAAATGAAATCAAATACCGGAATGACATAGAAACCGCCGTTTCACAGTATGTGAATTTAAAGCGCAGGGGAAAAAATCTTGTGGGGCTGTGTCCTTTTCACAGCGAAAAAACACCGTCCTTTACGGTTTATCCGGAAAACGGCTCATTTTACTGCTTTGGCTGCGGGGTCGGCGGCGATGTGTTTACCTTTACCGGGCTTATAGAGAACCTTGATTATATTGAGGCGGTCAAGCTGCTGGCGGAGCGCTCGGGCGTAACGCTTCCGCAGGACGGCTACGACGATTCAATGCAGCGGCTCAAAAATAAGATTTACGATATAAACCGCGATACTGCCCGCTTTTTTCACAGCTATCTTATGTCGCCTGATGGCAAATGGGCGCTTGATTATCTTACGGGCAGAGGACTTACGCTTAAAACAATAAGGCATTTCGGTCTCGGCGCGGCGCCCGACTCGTGGGATATGCTGATTAAGCACTTAAAGGGAAAAGGCTATTCCGAAAGCGATATGATTGCCGCGAACGTAGTCGGCAAAAGCCAGCGCGGAACGCTTTACGACCGTTTCAGAAAAAGGGTTATGTTCCCGATAATAAATATAAGGGGAAATATAATCGCTTTCAGCGGCAGGGCAATGCCGGGTGAGGACAAGCAGGGCGGTAAATACGTAAATACTTCGGATACTCCGGTTTATAAAAAAAGCGCTAACCTTTTCGGTATGAATTTCGCTAAAAATTCCTGTTCTGAGCGTATAATACTTGTAGAAGGCAATATGGATGTAATAACCCTTCATCAGGCAGGATTTACAAATACAGTTGCGCCTTTAGGCACTGCGTTTACGTCTGAACAGGTAAATCTGCTTGCAAGATATACAAAGGAAATAGTGCTGACGCTTGACGCCGACGCGGCCGGTCAGAAGGCGATAAGGCGCGCGTCCGAGCTGCTTGCCGATTCGGGGCTTAAGGTAAGGGTCATAACTATACCTGACGGCAAGGACCCTGACGAATATATAAAGAAAAACGGCAGTGACCGTTTCGCGGCGCTGCTCCAAGGCGCTGTAAGCGATATGGAATATAAGCTGCTCACGGCAGCCGGTGACATTGATACGTCAAACGACGACGGCAGGCTCAGATATATTTCCGCCGCGGCGGAAATAGTGGCGCAGAGCGACGATATGATAACCCGTGATATATATATCGGGAGACTTTCTGAAAAATACGGCGTTTCAAGGACAGCGCTTACCGCGAAAATAGACGAGATAAGAAAACGCAACGCAAAGTCGAAAAAGAAAAAGGAAATTTCAGATATTATCCGTCCTAAAATTTCAAAGGACGATATAAATCCCGAAAGGCAGAAATCTGTGAAGGCTACTGCGGCTGAGGAAACGCTTATAGCGGTGCTGCTTAAAAATCCGGATTTCTACGTTACGGCAAAGGAACAGCTTCCGCCCGAAAAAATGGTTACATCGCTTAACCGCAGAATATACGAAACAATTATTTCGGTGCTTGAGAGCGGAAGAAATCTTGATGTTTCGGTTTTCGCACAGACTCTGCTTCCGGCGGAGCTCGGGTATCTCGTATCGCTGCAAAACAGCGAAAAAGCCGATAAAAACCCTGAAATTGTATTAAAAGATTGTATAAGGGTAATATTAGAAGAGGAAATGTCAGCATTCGTGCGTAACAGCGCGGCAGCCGATACCGAGGACTGGGCAGCAAATCTGCAGAGTCTTATAGATAAAAAATCAAAGGGGAAAATATAATGGAAAAGAATAAAAAAGAGCAGGAAAAAAATTTGACCGGTAAGGAAAATAACGATATTTACGCGCAGGAAGAAGAAAAGGATCTCACAATAGACGATATTGAAAACGCGCCTGACGATCCGGAGGAGCTTTTTTCAGAGCCCCCCACACTTGACATTGATTTTGACGAAGAGCCCACCGACGATGAGCTTAAGCTTGAGGAAATGGACGTTGACGCGTTAAGTGATGACCTGAATTTTGATAATATGAACCTTGATGATCCGGTCAAGATTTATCTGCGTGAGATAGGCAGGGTGCCGCTGCTTTCGTCAGACGAGGAAATCGAGCTCGCGGTTAAAATATCGGAGGGCAATCAGCAGGCAAAGCAGCGTCTTACGGAGGCAAATCTGCGTCTTGTCGTAAGCATCGCGAAAAAGTATGTCGGCAGGGGAATGTATTTCCTCGACCTTATACAAGAGGGAAATGTCGGACTTATTAAAGCAGTCGACAAGTTTGATTATAAAAAAGGCTTCAAATTCTCAACCTATGCCACATGGTGGATTAGACAGGCGATAACAAGGGCGATAGCCGATCAGGCGCGTACCATAAGAATACCCGTGCATATGGTAGAGACTATTAACCGCCTTAAAAAGGTTCAGAGTCAGCTGCTGCACGAAAACGGTTACGAGCCGAGCGAGGAGCTCATAGCCGAGAAAATGGAGCTTCCGGTAGAGCGTGTTCGTGAGATTATGCGCGTGGCGCAGGAGCCTGTTTCGATGGAAACCCCGATAGGACCCGAGGAGGATTCCCGTCTTATGGACTTTATTCGTGACGAGGACGCTTTAGCTCCGGATGAAGCCGCCCTTAAAACCATTACCAACGAGGATATTGACGGGGTTCTTAAAACCCTTACTCCGAGAGAGGAATCGGTTATAAGGCTGCGTTTCGGACTTCAGGACGGCAGGTGCCATACGCTTGAGGAAGTCGGCACGGAATTCAATGTTACAAGGGAGCGTATACGCCAGATTGAGGCGAAGGCTTTAAGAAAGCTGCGTCATCCGGTAAGAAGCAACAAATTCAAGGTCAGATAAGGCGTCCCGCCTTTTTCGCAGGACGCTTCGTCCCTTACAGCGTTTTTTTACATAAGGAGCATAAATCAAATGGAATTTTCATATAAAACTAAAGGAGTATGTTCAAGAGCTATCCATATAGAAGAGGAAAACGGTATTGTTAAATCCGTAAAATTTGACGGCGGGTGCAGCGGCAACACACAGGGCGTTGCGGCACTGGTCAGAGGAATGAGCATTGACGAGGTTATAGGCAGGCTTTCCGGAATAAAATGCGGATTCAAAAGTACTTCCTGTCCGGATCAGCTTGCGAAAGCGCTTGAAGAGTATAAAAACCGCAAAGGGTGAATAAGTTGAATACGGATATTGATATTAAAATCGCGGGTGACAAGCCGTCTGAGGACATAAAAAAACGAAACGAGAAAAAGGAAGAAACGGCGGAGCCTAAAAAGGCGGATTCGCAGAATGCCAGAAAGCTCGGAAGGATAATCGCGGAGAAGTTTATCAAAGATGCCGAGGATACAGAAGTTACTGATGATTCAGCGGATTTTGAGATGATTATTCAAAGGCGGCTGCTGCTTTCATTTACGGCAACGGTCGGGTTCGAGCAATACTGTTCGGACGACGCTCTTTGCGGTATAGCGCAGAAGAGCTTTATAGACACGCTCAAAAAACATAGCGCCGAGCTTTATAAATCATCGAGCGATACCGGAGCCTTTTCGTTTTATTATCTCGCGTACCGTCGCGGCAGCGAGATAGACCGCAGAATAGGACAGACCTTCGCTATGCTCTGTTCGCATGACGGCGATCCGGTTTATCAGGAACTCGGAGAGGCGCTTTACTGCTGGTTCCTTTCCGCGGTTAAAAAGGCCGCAAAAGAGCTTTCACTTATTTGACATAAAAATTCCCCTGTCTTCATATTTTAAGACAGGGGAATTTTTTATCGGGAGGTTTTTTTGTGCCTGTTATTTATTTAAGCCCTTCAACTCAGGAGTTTAATCCGTATGCCGGCGGCGGAAACGAGGAATTTTATATGAATCTTGTGGCAGACGCCATGGAACCGTATCTTGTTGCGAGCGGGATACAGTTTGTCAGAAATACGCCTGATATGACCGCCGCCACTTCGATAGCGGCGTCAAACGCCGGAAATTACGATCTGCATCTCGCGCTTCACTCAAACGCCGTAGGCAGCGGAAATCCTACGGTAAGGGGAAGCGAGGTTTATTATTATCCTACCAGTGTAAACGGAAAACGGCTCGCGGATATTATAGCCGATAATCTTCAGGTGATTTATCCGCTTCCCGATAAGGTGAAGACCGTGCCGACAACAAGGCTCGGAGAAGTAGCAAAGGTCAGGGCTCCGGCGGTGCTGGTTGAGCTTGCCTACCACGATAATCCCGAGGACGCCGACTGGATAAGGAACAATATAGATGAGATAGCGCGCAGCCTTGTACTTTCGCTTACCGAGTATTTCGGGATACCGTTTAATATGCCGCAGCCGATTTCGACAGGATATGTTGTCACAAAAGGCTCAAATCTCAATCTGCGTTCTGGGCCGTCCCTTTCAGCACCGATAATCGGAAAAATTCCGAACGGCTCGGAGGTGGTTATATATAACCGTTTGCCCGACTGGGACTTAATAGGCTACGGAGGTAAAACCGGATACGCAAAAAACAACTTTATTTCTGCTTGAGTTCAGGGCGTTTTGTGTTTTTGGCGCAAAACGCCTTTTCGGTATTGTAAAAACGGAAAAGATGTGCTAAAATCATTAAAAAGAATAATTCAGAGGTGTAAAAATGGAAAAGCAGTCTGTTTGCAGTAACTGCGGAAGAAAATACGGCGGAGGTCTTAAAAGGTGCCCTGAATGCGGAAAAATGACCCCTCCGGATATCAAAAAGATAACTGCGGTCGCGGTTTCGGTCGTCGTAGTGACATCGGCAGGTATGGGCTTTGTTTTCGGCATAGATGAAGACAGTGATATTTCACAGCGGCCTGACAGTGCCGTATCGGGGAATTATTCGTCTGATTATGCTTATAATTCGTGGACAGGCTCTTACGGAGACGACGGTTATTCTTCTTTTTTGCCGAACAGCGATTATGATTCGGAACATGAGGAAAGCACCGGCAGCACCGTTTCGGAAGATTCTGAGACTCAGGAGAACGGACAGACTTCATCAGAGGGTAATACATCTGAGGACAGCACTACAAGCAGTACCCCGTCGGGAGGAAATACAGGTGATCAGAATAGCAGCTCGGTAAACGGCGATCAGAACGAAAGCCAAACAGAGAGCAGTAAGCCTGAAAGCAGCGAGCCGGAAAGCGGAGATAATGAGAGTATCGGTTCTGATAGCAGCGATGGTGAAAGTAATGAATCAGGCAGCGGGGACAATGAAAGCAGCGATTCAAGCAGTGAGGAGAACGAAAGTAATGAGTCAGACGGAAATGAATCGGAAAGCAGCGGTTCTCAAAGCGGAAATTCAGGCACTGAAGGATCGGAAGATGAACCGCCAACGGAAGAACAGGCAGAATGAACAGGTAAAATGACGCACGGTTACGGCGGCATTGTTTATACCGGTTATATATTTTCATATTAAAAGAGTTTTCAGTTTGCAAGCGCCGCATACGGAAATAGTTTGAAGGCAACATTGAAATAAAACTTATGGGCGTTGCTAAGGCGAAAGTACAGCGTTGAAGCCAGAAGCTTTTTACGCTGTCTTTATTTATGTAGTAAATTAAATCGCACATTCGCAATCTTTATTTCAATAGATTTTTTTGTAAACAATTAGATATAAGATAAAAAGCATAGACAAATAATATTTCTATATAGTATAATTCTAAACAAAATTAAATAAGAGGATTTCTACAATAAGTAAAATCAATATCGGTAATGCGCCTTTAAACATCCCCTGACTCTATGACTCTGATCTGCACTGAGAAAGCGAACGGCAGCAACGGCCTTGCCATGACCGCACTGACCGGTATGCTTGACCGCATGGAGTCGGCAAAGCTGATCTATCGGGACAGAGGCGACAAAGACAGGCAAAAAAATCTTATTTTTCTGACGTAAGAAGCAAAAGATCTGGAGCAGGAATATAACGAAGTAACGGAAGGAATTATATTACAAGGGATTTTCCGGGGAAGAAATAAAGCAACTTTAGAGCTATCTACACCGTATCCTGAAAAATGCGGAGGAAGTTATCTGATGAGCGTCTGCATTATCGTCTCCTATGCACAGCGGCATAAGATACAATTATTTCAATCTTCCGTCTGTCCTGATGGCAAGAGACGGAAGCCACACACCTGACGGAACGCTCTATGTTCCTGATTGCGTATCGTACAAATATTTCTTCGGGTTAGCTTCATAAAACAAAAGAACACTTACCGGAAAATCAGTAAGTGTTCTTTTTGTTTATATAATATCTATATCATAATATCGGAGCATCAGCTCAACCATTAAGTTGTAGCTCAATACGCCATTTTCGTCGCGGTTGGCTTTAATAAAGGAATCGTTGAAGCTCTGAGAGGCTTCCATTACTTCTCCTTCAAATTTGTCCCAATACTCATTTTCGTTTTTTAAATCTCTGTTCATTCCCTCACTGCAATGCGCTTTTGCCTGTGCATATAAATCCTTGTCGGCACGGTAAAGCGCGTTTATACAGTATGTATATGCAGATAAATATCCAGAGTATTCAAAGTCGGGCAGACCGCTTGTGCTACATGCAAGCCACGCTATAAAGTTACATTCGTTTTCTTTCGCTATTCCCATTGTATGCGCTATTTCGTGCGCTGCGGTATGAGGTATGCTATACTGCGGCGCATCGGTATTGACATTAGCCTCAGATGTCCACGGACAGTATACGCCTGTTGTGGCGGTGTATGACCATAACGGGGAAAGGGCAACAGGTTTAACGCGCCATACGCCTGTTTTCAAGAAAGGATATTTCTTGCTTATATTATCGTAGCAGTTATCTGCGAGCTTTAAAATTTCCGATTGCGAAACGGTAAATACAGTACAGCCGTTTTCGTCCTCCGGCAGAGATTCTCTTGATTTTGCCGCTTTGTCTGCAAGGTCACAGGTGACGGTATATAAATCCTCCGCCGTGTATTCCCGGTCGGGCAGAGACATAAGCTCGCTTAAAGGCAACCGGTAATAATTAGCTCCGTGCATTACCATAAATACCAAAAATGCCAGATTTACACACCATGCGACAAACCGCACGCCTTTTTCAACCACTTTGCGTTTGTTTTGCTTTTTTACAATTCTTATTATCCAGACTATTAACAGTGTAAGCAGTATCGGCAAGGCAAGAACCACTATCAGTTCGGTAAACGAAAAAGGCAGCAGCGACATTATCCACTGAAGCGGAAAGCCGATTATCCTGAAAATCCCGCGCGACATAACATATTCCGTAAAATAGGGAAACAACGGCAGCAGAAAATACATCAACGCCGCGACTGCCAGCGGTATTAAGCAAAAAATCCATTTAAGCCATAATGATTTTGATTTCAAACCATCACTTCCGTTTTTATATTCATAATTATTCTATCATATTACTATGAGTTAAAACAAGATTAAAAATTGATATTTCATTTGTAAAAAATAAAAAGATCTTGAACATAAAGCGGCTCCGAGCCTTATTTGCTTTGTCTCGAAAATTCGGAGGGGCTCTTAGTGTGTGCAGTTTGCATAGGCAAAAATAATGGAATAGGAGCGCGTCTGGGTCTATGCCCTGATTGTAATAGTTGATCTTATTATTCTTTCTTAAAATTAATCGAAGACAAATTAGGAATATTTTTAATTTGCATTGTTTTTTATCCCATCTTTCCGCAAGATAGAATATTGCAGATAATCACAAATTTTCCCTGCAAGTTTTGAACCACCACGGATTCTTATCTCCAAAGTCAATCCGTTTTTTAAAATAACTCTACTGCTTACAGGGTTAAGAGGATTATGATAAGAAAAAATACTGTTAAATCAAATCTTAAAGAAATAATTAATGCTTTGGTAGTGTCTGTGGTGATTTCTTTGTTCCAGTATTGCTTTTTTATTGCGTAACCAATGCAAATACTTTCAATTTCTTCGTTTTTGCAGTAAAAGCAACCGTTCAGTTTTGATTTACTGCGTTCTGCTGTGATGTACTATTTTTTCCTATTCATATGGATATAAAAAAGTGACCGACATTAAAATCGGTCACTTTATATGGTTGCGGAGGCTGGACTTGAACCAACGACCTTCGGGTTATGAGTCGGAAATTCCTTTTTTTCTCATATCTTTTTTTGAAAAAATCCCCTGTTTTTGTGAATTTTCAGTGCTGAAAAACATTGATTTTATGCGATTTTAAGACCATTTTCACCACATATCTTTTTTTATCAAGAAACAAAGTGAAAAAGTGGTCAAAAAAGTGGTCAAGTGTTTTTTGAAAGTTTGTTCGCAATATCATCAATATCATCACTGTCAATGCTGTAATAATATCGCTGTGATATTTCAATCGTTTCGTGTCCCATAACTGCCCGCACCTGTTCCCAGTCAAGCGGTAAGTCTTTTAGTGTTTTGCAAAACAATTTCCGCAAACTGTGCAGACCTCTTTTTTCTATTCCGACCGCTGTACAAGCGGAATGAAATGCCCGCAAGATGTTCCGCTGTTCAATCAATGCCCCTGTTCCTGTGCAAAAGATGTATTCGCTTTCAATACCTCGTTCCTGTTTCCATTCTAATGCCTCTGTAATCGCTTTTAATGCCTCTTTACTAACAGGTATGGTTCTATATGAAGCATCCGTTTTTAAGTATTTAGAAACCGTTAGAGACGATTTTACACCCTCTTTATGAAAGTCTTTTCGTTTTATTGCCTTGCTTATGTTTAATTTTTGACCTGATATGTCGCTTTTTTTAATGCACAATTCTTCTGCCCTTATTCCTGTATATCGTAAAAATCTAATAACAGGTGCAAATTGCGAACATTGTTTTTCCATATGTGCGATAACCTGTTCATATTCCGATTGCGAAATAACATTGACTATTCGTTCCCTTTGCCTTTTCAATGTGTCAGGAATAATGATACTATTTTCATTATTAACATCTATCCACCCGATTTTTTCAGCATATCGGAGCAGTTTAATCATAGCTTGCTTGATATTGAGCAGTGTTTTTCTTGCTTTGCCTCTGTTTGCTAATTCCTGTAAATGTAAGTTCAGCGGTTTAGCATTGAAATTATCAAGCGATAAATCGCCAACATAAGGAAGTATATGCTTTTGGTATGTATTCGCATACCCTCGCTGTGTGTTATATGTGATATATTCCTCATTGTCCTGCCAAGCAACATCAACCCATTTTTGATATGCTTGACGAACAGTCAAACCTTCAATGAAATTATTTGCCTCGCCACCACGAAGAATTGAATAATAAATTTCCCGCTGTGCGATTGCCTGTTCTTCTGTGTCAAATGATTTCCTTATCCGCTTTTGTGTGCCGTTCTCTGTGTATGGTGGTGATTTCCATATCCATTTGTTGCCCTGTTTGTAAATTGTTCCACCTTTCATTTTACCACCCTCCTATTGACCATTTTACCTTAAGGTCATCGGAGTGTCAATATAGTATTAAGTCAATGGGTGTGTGTTTAATGCTTTCCATTCATTTAATTTAATAATATATTATTATTTAATCATTGTTATATATTATTAAATTAAGGCAACAGGTAATTGGTAATTGGTAAGCGAAAAGCGGTAAGCGGTGATTGGTAAGCGAAAAGCGGTAAGCGGTGATTGTTAATAGGGAATAGGTAATAGACAATAAACGGAAATTTCCACTATCGTGTTTTTACGATTTTTGTTGTGTGGAAGTTTCCGTTTTTTGTTTTAATCTGTCATATTTTATTTGTCCGAAAAAACGGATAAAAAAATCTATGAAAAGGAGAAATATTTATGATTTTGAAAAAAGCAATTAACGACTTAATAGACAGTTGGACAAGAGATTTGAATAACGAAGAAATGGGCGAACTGATAAGGGCATTGTTGCACTATGAGCAACACGGAAATACGGATGATTTAGAAATGTCGCCGGTTGTGAGAGTGTTGGTTCAGTCCGTCTTTATCCCGAAAATGCAAAGTCTGAAAAAAGAAAGCGACAGACACAAGGGATATAGAAAGGGGGGAAAATAATATGGGATTGCAACGAGGAGATAAACGAGGAATAAATCTATATTACGAGTATAGAGAACAGCTACAGGACTTGACAGATGAACAAAAAATCAACATTCTGTGGGTGCTACTTGAATTAGATGAAAAAGGCGAAATTGTAGAAGAAAAAGAACGATTGCATAATCTCCAAAACGATAAACTTGCATTTGCAATATTTCGCATTTTATTTGAGCAGCAGTACCGAGCGAGTACCGCTTGGCACAACATCAACAAAGCACAGCACCCAGACTTCTACGACGAACAAGGACGATATAAAACACATAAAGGGTTTGATAAAAGCACAATAGGAAAGCCAAAAGAAAAACCGCCTGCACCTGTGGCAAAGGTACAAGCGGAAGAAAAAGAAATTTTCAAGCAGAATGAAAATGTTGTGAGTATTGATATTGAAAAAGGTTTGTTATATACAGAAAATAATACATACAAGTTTGACACCGAAAAATATCCCGATATGTGTTATCTTGAGGGACTTTATGCTACAATTTCATACAATCGCAAAAATGAAATTATAGATATTATCCCGAATGATGATTTACCATTTTGATAATATTGCATTTTTACATTTACAAAATAAGTATGAAAAAGATATGAGTGATTTTGTGTTCGCTCATATCTTTTTTCGCTTTATGGAGATGAGTTTTTGGTTCCTTTTTTCAAAAAGGAATGCCTCTCCGGCGAGGAGCCCATCCAAGTGGAACTTGGCAAGTTGCCAAAAAAAGACCGCAGGGATTTTTTTGGTATAACTTGCTATACCATTTCTCTCGTGTGCGAATGGTATCAGACATACTCTTTTTAACAATAGAAAGGAGTGTGATTTCAATGGCACATTATGAGAAATATAAATCGGCCGGTGTTTGGCATTTGATTGAACACGATATGCGAGAACATACCCAAGGACGAGAAAACATTGACAAGAGTTTGAGTTGCAATAATTACAATTTGGAGATACACCAAGAGGGCGAAAAAGAGTTTTTCAGAAGTAAAATTGAACAGGCAAAAAAATCAGGTGCAAGAATGACGGATGAAACAATACACCTTGTTTCTTGTGTTATTACATTACCCAAAAACTTTTTTGAGAATGCAGAAAAAGAAAAAGGACGAAAATTGACGGATGAGGAAAAAGACAAACTGCAAAGAGAGTTTTTTCAGTCTGCAAAAGAATTTTTGGATAAGTACCACGGTAAAGAAAATTGTGTGTCTGCTTGGGTACATGTAGATGAACCGAATGCACAACCGCATATGCATTATAAAACCGTACCTATTCGGGAGAAAGAAAAGAAGTACAAGGACGGACATACAAAAACAGTTTTTTCATTAGATTGCAAAAATATACTTAATCGTTCGTACTTGCAAAAGTTTCATCAAAACTTGCAGCAACATTTAGAAATAGATTTGGGTTTTAATGTTGAGATGATGAATGGAGCAACAGAAAACGGAAATAAGACCATTCAGGAAATGAAAAACGAGAAGCAACAAAAAGTGATTGCAGAACAAGCGAAAACGATAAATGAACAAGAAAATACGATACAGGACAACGAAAAAACAATACAAGAACAAGCTGAAGAGATTGAAAACAACGAACAGTTAATACAGGCAAAGGCAGAAGAATTGAGCGAAAATATTGAGTATTTCAGACAAGACCTGAATACCATAAAACAAAAAATAGAACGAGAAGCAAATAAACTATATGATGTTGGAAAACGAGTAGAAGAATACCCAGAAACAAAATTAAAGAAAGGGCATAGAATTGTCCCTGATGATGAATTGCACACTATGATTGAAAAGGGATGGTTTTCCAGAAACGGAATAAAAGATATGATACAAGAAACATTTGATTTAGTTGCACGAATGCCCTTTATTCACCGTATAGTTGCCAAAAACAAAGACTTGCAACAAGAGAATTACAGATTAAGGCAACAGGTTTTAGACCTGCAAAAGCAAAATAAAGAGCAATCAAAGATACTTCAACTCGCTGAAAATTTACACGATAAGTCCGGCAGAAGCATATTAGACCATTTGAAAGAAAGACTTCAAAAAACATTTCATAAAAACCGTGATGATGATTTTGAGAGATAATTCGTAAATACGAGTTACTGTGTCATAAAGTTCGTAAATACGAATTAAAAAAAGATATGAGGAAAATCATTTTAGGTTGATTTTTGCAAAATGGTCAATAAAGTGGTCAATTGTGTTTTTGAGTTTAAGAAAGAGAAAAACCTTGAAACCGCTTGGTTTCAAGGTTTTTTCTTGGTTGCGGAGGTAGGACTTGAACCTACGACCTTCGGGTTATGAGCCCGACGAGCTACCAGCTGCTCCACTCCGCGATATTTGTTCGGTTCTTACTGTATTTATATTATACACTAAATGCAGGAATAATGCAATACTTTTTTTGTTTTTTAAAATATTTATTTTCAGATTGAATTATATCCAAGAAATATCCGCCGCATATTATCGCGGCGGATAAAATTACAAATTAAGCACCGAATCTGGAAACATTAAGTTTTATTCCGGGGCCCATCGTTGTTGCGATAACGCAGGACTTGATATACTGACCCTTTGTAGCGGCAGGTTTGGCTTTTACAACGGCGGCCATAAGTGCTTCAAGGTTCTCCTTTAACTTTTCAGCTCCGAAAGAAACCTTGCCGATAGGGCAGTGAATGATATTTGTCTTATCAAGACGGTACTCTATTTTACCTGCCTTAGCTTCAGTTACAGCCTTGGCAACATCGGGAGTAACCGTTCCTGCTTTCGGTGTAGGCATAAGTCCGCGGGGACCGAGTACCTTACCGAGACGTCCGACAACGCCCATCATGTCGGGTGTCGCGATTACGACGTCAAAGTCAAGCCAGTTTTCATTCTGGATTTTCGCAACGAGCTCTTCAGCGCCTACGAAGTCCGAACCGGCTTCCTCGGCAGCCTTGGCCTTGTCACCCTTGGCAAAAACAAGGGTTCTTACGGTTTTACCGGTTCCGTTGGGAAGGATAACCGCGCCTCTGACCTGCTGGTCAGCATGGCGTGAGTCAACGCCCAGACGGACATGGATTTCAACCGTTTCATCAAATTTTGCCGTTCCGGTCTTTACAGCGACTTCAACGGCTTCGTCAATATCGTAAAGCTTGCCTGGTTCGACCAGCTTTGCGCTTTCATTATACTTTTTACCGTGTTTCATTATTTACCTCCCAATAAGTGGTTAAATCGGAATTATCCTCCCACGCGAGAGAACTTAATCGACTACTTCAACGCCCATACTGCGAGCTGTTCCGGCTATCATACTCATAGCCGCTTCAACGCTTGCAGCGTTAAGGTCGGGCATCTTGGTTTCGGCTATTTTCTTTATCTGCTCTCTGGTGATTCTGGCAACCTTGGTTTTGTTAGGTGTGCCTGAAGCACTCTCTATTCCGCACGCTTTCTTGATAAGAACCGCAGCAGGAGGAGTTTTTGTAACGAAGCTGAAGGAACGATCCGCATATACGGTGATGACAACCGGAATAATAAGACCGGCATCATTTTTTGTTCTTTCGTTAAACTCTTTGGTAAACGCCATAATGTTTACGCCGTGCTGACCGAGCGCAGGACCTACCGGGGGAGCCGGTGTAGCCTTTCCTGCAGGAATCTGCAGCTTAATGTAACCTGTAATTTTCTGAGCCATTTATTTGCACCTCCATTATTCGTGGTAACAGCGCCTTGCGGCGCCTGGCGGAGCGGCTTTCCCGCCGTTCCTCCCACCGTGGCACGACCCGTGCCGGGGTAACTGTCCGCAAGCGGACTTTAATAAGCATTTCTGCATATTAACAAATCAATCTTCAAGAGCAATCTGGTCAAGCTCAAACTCGACCGGAGTTTCTCTTCCGAACATAGAGAGCCCCACGCAGACATTGTTGTTTGCAGTATCAACCGTTTTGACAACGCCTGAATAACCCTCAAGAGGTCCGCTGATAATCTTAACATTATCGCCGGGCTTGTAGCCTACTTCAACGCTGTGCTTTTCAACGCCGAGGGCAACAACCTCTTCGTCCGTCAGCGGAACCGGCTTGGACGCCGGACCCACAAAACCCGTGCAGCCGCGTATGTTTCTTACAACATACCAGCTGTCGTCTGTGACAATCATTTTAATCAGAACATATCCGGGGAAAATTTTGCGCTCAACCTCGCGCTTTTTATCTTCCTTAATCTCGGTGACTGTTTCGGTAGGAATTTTTATATCCTGTATGAGATCCTGCATCCCGCGGCTTTCAACCATGGTCGCAAGATCGCTTGCCACCTTGTTTTCATATCCTGAATAGGTATGAACAACATACCATTTAGCTTCTTGTGTGTCAGCCATGATCAACCTCCGGATCGTTTATGCCTGAAGAATGAGCTCGAGCAGCTTGCCGAGACCGAAGTCTATAAGCCAGATGAGCACTCCTATCAAAAGACACATTATAAGCACGATAACGGTATTCTTAAGAACATCTTTCCAGCCGGGCCATACAATTTTCTTCACTTCGCTCTTATAGTCGCGGAAGAAAAGGATAACGCGCTGCATTATTGTCTTCTTGGAACCGTTTGATTCTTTTACCTCAATGTAATCGTCTATAAAGAGATAAGCTGCTGCGATAACAGTAAAGGCAAACAGAGCTATTGCGGTTATCAGAACAAACGGTGAATAGGTGGTAGATGTAATGTCCGGAAGAGGACGTCTGTCTACAAATGCTTCGGGTGCGCTTAAGGCAATCACCAGCATATAGACCGCATCAATAATACCGATTGCCGGAGCCATATAGCGTAGCTTCTTTGATTTAAAAGAAAATATGCTGATCAAGAATGAAATTGCGGTAAGCAGGAAACAGAAAAGTATATCCGAGGATATAGCCATATTGTACTCTGTTCCGTCCACCGTAATCTTGCTTCCGAAGCCCAGCTGAGCGCCGACAAGATTGACATCGTTTCCGCCGCTGACTATCGTTGCAAACCGCATAAAGAAGAGAACAAGTGAGCCGAGACCGAAGATGACAGCCAGTATATGGCAAATTCTGTTAACAGTTTTCATCAACGAATCCTCCTACTTGGTCTCTTTATGCAGGGTGTGCTTCCTGCAGAATCTGCAATACTTGTTCATTTCAAGCCTGTCCGGATCGTTTTTCTTGTTTTTCATTGTGTTGTAGTTGCGCTGCTTGCATTCTGTACAAGCAAGTGTGATTTTAACTCTCATAACGGCACCTCCCGCTTTACGGAAATATTTTTTGCTTTTACTTAAAATCTGCCGGCAAAAGCCGACACCGTAAAAGTAAACGCCTCCCTCGGTGTCTGCGGCGGTCACCGTACCGTATGCGGAGCCTGCCGGCATACGGAAAGCACAATACGGATGTGCGCCTGCATCAAACCGGTTCTTACGCAAAAAAAAAGAACCTTTCAGAGGTGATAGTATTATATCACACATCACCCTGAAGGTCAAGAGTTTTTTTACTGCTTTTGCTATTTATGGTAGGCTCCGCCTCCGTTTATACGGAAGGCGCGGTAAAGCTGCTCAAGAAGCATTATTCGGAAAAGCTGGTGCGGGAAGGTGAGCTTTGAAAAAGACAGTCTTATATCCGATAGCCGCTTTACCTTTTCGGACAGTCCGTATGAGCTGCCTATAATAAATACGAGCGGACGTCCGCTGCTCTGGTTTTTGTCTATATATTCCGCGAACTGTTCGCTTGAAAGCTCTTTGCCCTCTATGCACAGCGGGACAACCGCAGCAGATGGAGGTATCTTTTTTATAATCTGCGCCGCTTCGCGCTCAAGCGCCGCGTCTGTTTCTGCATTTGAGGGTTTGTCCGGCAGCCTTTCGGGCTCAATTTCCGTCACTGTTATATCGCAGTAGGCTTTGAGTCGTTTCAAATATTCCGCAGCGGCGTCTTTCAGGTATTTTTCCTTGAGAGACGACATCGCAATAACCGTTATTTTCATCATACCACAGTCACCCTGTTGCTTGACGGCGCCGCCACTGTCAGTATATAATCCCTGCCGTTTTCCGCTCCGGCGTCGGTCAGAACCGCTTCGGCGGACGAGAGAGCAAGCAGTGGAGTGTTGTTATGGCGGCTGAGATGTCCGAGAATAAAGCGTGTGGTTCCGGCTTCAAGCAGCGCGGGAAGCTCACAGGCGCATGAGGAATTTGAAATATGCCCCGTATCCGATAATATTCTCATTTTCAGCTCCGGAGGATAAGGCCCTTTTTTGAGCATTTCAATATCGTGGTTCGATTCGAGCAAAACCGCGTTGCTGCCCCTGAGCGCCTGCCTTATTTCGTCCGTAACCTTTCCGAGGTCGGTGCAAACTGATATTTTCACATTGTCCGGCATGAAAAAGCAGTATCCGCTTGAGCCGTCACAGTCATGCGGAGTGGCGAACCTGATAAACGCCGCGGCAGAGGTTTCTGTCACTTTTCCGCTTTGTACAGCAAGAGTTTCAATACCGGCGGGTATTTTACCCGCGCAGGTAAGGGCGGAAAGGGTTTTTTCAGACGCTATTACGCGCGCTCCGGTTTTTTTGAGAAACGGCGTAAGACCTTTAATATGGTCTGTATGCTCGTGCGTAATGAAAATATCAGTAATATCGTCAATCCGGCCGCCTGCCGCCTCAACCGCTGCCGAGATTGAACGCAGCGAAGCGCCCGCGTCAATAAGCAGAGAGCCCAAAGGACCGGATATATATGTACTGTTACCTGTTGAGCCGCTGAAAAGCGGACAGATTATTGACATTTTTATTCTCCTTAAAAAAACACGGACCGTCTGCGCGGTCCGCAAAGTTTGATTCAAGCCTGTTTGAGCATCGGAGCCGTATCAAAGACGGGCACGCGCTTTATGTCGGCACCAAGTGCAGAAAATTTCTCCACGACGTTTTCATATCCTCTGTCGATATGGTCAATTTCCTCTATTTCCGTAGTCCCGTTCGCGGCAAGTCCCGCTATAATCATGGCGGCGCCTGCTCTTAAATCAACCGCCCTTACAGGTGCGGGATTGAGGCTTTTTACACCCGTTATAACCGCGGTTTTACCATCTACCTGAATATCCGCCCCCATAAGGGTAAGCTGCTCAACATACCTGAAACGGCTGTCCCACACGCCCTCGGTCACTATGCTGGTGCCGTCCGCAAGGCTCAGCACCGTGGCAATCTGAGGCTGCATATCGGTAGGGAAGCCGGGGTGCGGCATAGTTTTTATATTGCATTTTTTCGGGCGCCTTGTCATCTGTACTCTGACGGCTTCGTCATACTCGGTGACCTTTGCCCCGATTTCTATGAGCTTCGCAATTATGGATTCAAGGTGCTTCGGTGTAACATTCGTAACAAGTATATCGCCGCGTGCCGCTACCGCGGCAGCCATATAGGTGCCTGCCTCAATTTGATCCGGAATAATGCTGTAAGTAGTTCCGCTTAAATGCTTTACTCCGCGTATTTTTATAACGCCGGTACCCGCGCCCATAATATTCGCGCCCATTGAATTGAGAAAATTCGCAAGATCGACTATATGAGGCTCTCTGGCGGCGTTTTCTATTACAGTAAGGCCGTTAGCCTTGACCGCTGCAAGCATAATATTTATCGTTGCTCCGACCGAAACGACATCAAGATAAATGGAGCATCCGGAAAGCTGCTGGGCTTTTGCGTCAACCATTCCGTTTTCAATGGTCATTCTGGCGCCGAGTGCCTCAAAACCTTTTATGTGCTGGTCTATCGGTCTGACCCCGAAATCACAGCCGCCGGGAGGTGATACCCTTGCTCTTTTAAGTCTTCCGAGCAGAGCTCCGAGAAAATAGCTTGAAGCTCGCATACCTTCCGCCATTTTTTTTGAAACCACAAATGAATTAACATGGCGCGGATCGATTTCCACGGTAGATTTGTTTATCGTTCTTATCTGTGCGCCGAGGCACTGCATTGTTTTAAGAAGGGTAGATACATCGGAAATATTGGGAAGGTTTTCAATTACACATGGCTCATCTGAAAGAAGAACCGCGGGAAGTATGGCGACAGCGGCATTTTTAGCTCCGCTTATGCGGACTTCGCCTTTTAAGGCGTTGCCGCCGTTAATTACGAATTTCTCCAAAAGAGGCACTCCCAGTCACAAGAATATTTATATATAGTGTTACCGTAATTTAAAAATCAATACGTTTAGTATTATAAACATATTTGGTTGATTTGTCAATTTTTTAATTATGACAAAAATATTACTTTTGAATAAAAAAACGACAATATTCCCGACATCGGGGATTGGATCTTATAAAAACTGACTGCAAAATAATGAACACGAAAAGACCGCAAGGCCGTTCGTGCTCATATTATTTATGTTATTCAGTTGATTTTTCCGTACAGAGGAGTGTCGCTGTCTTTTTTGGGCTCTCTTGACGGAGCGGCCGGTGTGCTTTTCTGTACGGGACGGCGGTTTGAACGGCTGCCGCGCCTTGAATTTTCTCTTTTCGGAGGTCTTGGGTCTCCGCCTTCAAGCGAAATAACGACACGTCTTGCAGCGCCTTCACCGAAGGAATTGGAAGCTACGCCCTCAATCCCCTGAACCGTGGTGTGTATAATACGTCTCTCGTAAGGATTCATAGGTTCGAGACTGCGGTTCTTGCCTGTTTTAAGAACCTGAGCGGAAACGCGTTTTGCCAGAGCAATAAGCGCTTCCTCACGCTTTTCGCGGTAATTTCCGATATTTATGGCGACTCTGTAATATCCGCCGCCGTTGTTCGCCGCAAGACCCGTAAGGTACTGAATGGCGTCAAGCGTTTCGCCGCGGTGACCGATGACGGTTCCGAGACCCTCACCGTCAAGCTCTATAAGGGCGGCATTTTCCTTTTCAGCAACCTTTATTGTGATCTCTGAACATCCGAGATGTGAAAGTACGGTTCTGATATACGCTACCGCTTTTCCGGCTTTTGTGTCAGCGGGAACATCGCCGGCGTCTTTCAGCTCTCCGTAGCCCTCGCTGAGGTCATATTTTTTATTCGGCTGTTTTTTTTCTTTTGCTTCCTTGCTTTCGGTTTCCTCAGATGACTGTGGCGCGGCCTTTTCCTCTGCCTTCGGAGCTGTCTTTTCCGCCGGCTTTTCACTTTTCTGAGGCTTTGCTTCAGCAGGCTGAGCCTTTTCGGCAGACGGTTTCTGCTCTGCCTTTACAGGCTTTTGGGAATTTTTTTTGCGCTGCTTCGGTTTTTCGTCGGGTATCTCGACAAAAACTCTGACCTGAGCCTGTCTTCCGCCGAAAAGGCCGAGAGTCTTTTTCTTCGGAGTGTCTATTACTTCAAACTGTATTTCTTCATCTTCCGCCGCGTTGAGTTCCGCGATGGCTTTTTCTTTTGCCTCGTCTATTGTATCGCCGAAGCCTCTTGCTTCTTTAATCAAGAGATAACCTCCTGTCAATTTATTTTCCTGTTTGAACACTTTCATCAGAAGCGTCCGCTGAAGCCGCCTTTTTTAACTGGATTTCCTCAAAATCACATTCCTTGTTCAGCTCTTTGAGACGCTGCCTCGACAGCATTTTATGCGGCCCGTAGAATTGCTGCACGCCTATCTGTATTATTCCTCCGATAAGCGACGAGCAGGTCCAGTAAAAGGTAACGCCGCCCGGCAGCGTAAATCCTATTACCAGAGAAATCAGCGGCATTGTCAGCATCATTCCCATCATATTGGGAGCGTCGGGATTTATTTTTTTCTGCATCATAAGAGAAAGAGCGCTTGTAAGCATCTGAGCTAAAAACGCTATTACCGGCATAATCCATATAAGCTGAGCGTCATGGAATATGTCAAACGAAAATTTCGGAGACTGTGTAAGGTCGATTCCGAAAAAACTAAAATCAATATCATTAAGCTTTGAGGATATTTCCGGAAAGTTTATGTCCCCGTTTCTTATGGCTTCGATTATCTGAAGCTCGGATTTATTGCCGGAAAGCTGATTCGCTGCCTCGGTTATTACCGATTTATCGATATGCATAAGATAGGTGAGAGGCGACATAATCAGCCAGTAAATGCTCATCATAAGGACAAGCCGCAGTATCATAGGCAGGCAGCCGCCCGACATTGATACGCCTTCCTCCTGATACAGCTTCTGCATTGCTTCGCTGTATTTCTGCTTGTCGTCTCCGTATCTTTTCTTAAGGTCGTCAAGCTTCGGTTTTATTCTGGTCTGCTGAACCGAAGATTTCTGGCTTTTTATGCTCAGTGGAATAAGGGCAATGTTTGCTAAGAGCGTAAAAAAGAAAACTGAGGCGGCAAAGTTTCCGCCGAAAAGTCCGGCAAGAGTTTCAAGCACCCAGCCGAGCGGTATATTTATAATATTGAATATTGTTTGCATTTATGCACCGTCCATTCGCACCGCGCAAGGCGGAAACGGATATATTTTTTGTTCAGCGCCGCGCGCGCTTTTCGGGCACCGGGTCATAACCGCCCTTGCAGAGCGGATTACAGCGCAGAATACGCCAGACACTCAGAGCCATACCGACAACAACGCCCCGCTTCTGTATTGCCTCAATAGCGTATGAGGAACAGGTCGGGGTAAATCTGCAGCAGGAAATTTTGCGCGGCGAAATATTTTTCTGATAAAATCTAATCAGCCATATAAGAAGTCTGCTCATTTGCAATCACATCGTTTATAACGCCGGCCTGAATCAAGAGCTTTTTCATGGAAGCGGCGGCGTCCGTACTTTTGATATCAAGTATTTTGGTTCTCGCTACGATTACGAAATCGTATCCCGCCGTGATTTGGGGCAGACATTCCCTGAAAGCGGCGGTTATAACTCTCTTTGCGCGGTTACGCTTAACCGCTCCGCCTAATTTTTTACCGGCGGTTATTCCGAGACGGATCCCTCTGCGCGCTTTGACGACATATATGACAAAAAAAGGCGAAACAAATGATTTTCCTTTTTTGTAGGCGCGCCTGAAGCTGTAATTTTCCTTTAGTTTAATTACACTGTTGTTCATACCACAATAAAATGAAAAGCCACTTTAAGTGGCTTTAGCCTGTCATAATAAATATGAAGCGGCAGCTTTACTGTTTTATGAAGACGGGCAATGCTGAAAGCAGCCTGTCCCGATTCGGCGTATTAGTGCCGAAAAGCAATGTTTATCAGTATGTCAGCTGCTTTCTGCCTTTGGCTCTGCGGCGGGCAAGTACCTTGCGGCCGTTAGCGGTAGCCATTCTCTTTAAAAAGCCGTGTTCCTTTTTTCTGTGGAGCTTTTTAGGCTGGTAAGTCCTTTTCATTTGTAAACCCTCCTTATAAACGCATATCGGTTATGAACACCGTAAATATCTTTTGACAATTCAAGTCATAACCTATCGATTCTAAATTATACCCCAAATTCCATATCCATGTCAATAAAAAAATTTAAAACAGCAAAAAATATACTTGTAAAATGGTGTATTTGTAATTATAATTGTAAAAAAAGGGGTGGAAATATATGATATTGGATGGAATTTTTGAAAACGATAACGAAAAGCCTCTTCAGACATTGGCGGATGACGGCGGTTTTACCTCTGTTTTCAGAACAATTTGCTGTATAGGGGACAGTCTTTCATCAGGCGAGTTTGAGGCAAAAAACGAGAAAGGGCAGCATACTTACCACGATATGTATGAGTATTCGTGGGGTCAGTATATCGCGCGTATGTGCGGCAGCAAGGTGTATAATTTTTCGCGAGGCGGAATGACCACACAGGAATATTGCGAATCCTTCGCCGATGAAAAGGATTTCTGGAATCCGGAATACGCCGCACAGGCATATATAATAGCGCTCGGCGTAAACGATATATTGGGACAGAACAAGCCGGTCGGAACAGTCGACGATGTTGATTTTAACGATTGGCGCAATAATAAGAAAAATTTTGCCGGCTATTACGCTCAGATAATCCAGAGAATGAAGGAAATTCAGCCGCGCGCCAAATTTTTTCTTATGACTATGCTGCGTGACGGCGAAAACGATCGCAATCCGCAGGGAAAGCAGGAGCACAGAAAGCTGCTTTACGGTTTTTCGGAAAAGTTCGACAACACTTATGTTTTAGACCTGCTTGAGTACGGACCGGTATATGACGATAAATTCAGGGAGAAGTTTTATATGCTCGGTCATTTAAACCCTATGGGATATGTATTTACCGCAAAAATGGTTGCTTCTTATATTGATTACATAATAAGGCACAATATGCGTGATTTCAATGAGGTCGGGTTTATAGGAACCGATCTTCACGGATAAACTTGAACCGGCTGCTGCACTGAAAAGGCAACAGCCGGTTTTCTTTATCTTATATATTTGAAGCTTCCTATGTCGGACGGATCGCTTTTATGGTTTTCAATATAGTCGAAAAGCTTTTCGGGGTCTTCCGTGAAAAAACAGAGCTTCAGCGCCTGTTGCGTCATAAATTTTTTGTCAGCCGCGTTTTCAAGCATTGCTTTCAGTACGTCGTAGTAACCGCCGACATTGAAAACGGCTATCGGCTTTGTATGTCTTCCAAGCTGCCTTAATGTGAAAATCTCGAAAAACTCGTCGAAGGTGCCCGGACCGCCCGGCGTCATAATAAAAGCGTCGGCACGGGTCTCCATTATTTCCTTGCGTTCACGCATAGTTTTTGTATACACAAATTCGGTGCAGTTTTCAAAAAGACGTCCGTCAACATTGAAAAAGGAAGGGGCAACACCGGTGATTTTCCCTCCGGCGGAATATACGCCGCGTGCCGCCGCGCCCATAAGTCCGCTTCCGCCGCCTCCGAAAACAAGGCTGTGGCCTCTTTTTGCCATAACCGTACCGAGCTTCTCGGTTGCCGAAATATAGCTTTTATCTATTTCATTGCTTGAAGCGCCGTATAAGCAGATATTCATATCGCACCGCCTGTCATATCAGTTCGTTCATACGGGATTCTCCGTATACCTTTATTCCGTGCTTTTTAAGCAGGGCGGCGCATATGCCGTCCCCATCGGTCAGCGCTCCGGAAAAGCTGCCGTCATAAATTTTGCCGCTGCCGCACGCCGGACTGCGTTCTTTAAGCAAAGCCGCTTCACAGCCGAAAAACCGCGCGAGCCGTAAAACCTCGTTCGCTCCTTTAAGATATTGCGCGGTGCGGTCAAAACCGTCACGGCTGAATACACATCCGTTTTTAACCTCACAGGGTGTTCTCGGAGTAGGCAGACCGCCCAGTATCTCAGGGCAAACCGGTATTAAATTATATTTATCCTTAAGGGTTATTATTCTGTCGGCGGGCTTTGAAGCCCCGTCGTACCTGCACGCCGTGCCTAAAAGGCAGGCACTTACAATCAGCGGCTTCACAGCTTTTCACCGTTAAGCGCCGAGTAAACCAGCCGGTCGCCCTCGTATACGAGCTTTAGTGAGAAAAACGGAGAATTTTCCTCTATAAGGCGGAGAAAAATCTTATCGCCCTCCCATATCGGCATCGTATACAGATTTTCCTTTTTTACCCATTCAAGCACGCCTTCGTCGCACTTCTTAACTGTTCCGGAAAAATTGTCTGAATGAAATATATGCATATATTCGGTTTCCCATTTATCAGAAACAAAGGTAACTATTCCGCAGTATCGCGCCGAATTAAGCGTAAGTCCTGTTTCCTCAAGCACCTCACGGTTGTTGCATTCCTCCGGACTTTCCCCGTCCTCGAATTTGCCGCCTATGCCTACCCATTTGTCACGGTTCAGGTCATTTTCCTTTTTAATGCGGTGAAGCATCAGATAACAGCCGTCTTTTTCAATATGGCAGAGGGTGGTGTTTCTCATTCGTCCGCTCCCGATGAGCTGTTTTCTTCCGGTTCCGCCGCCTGCGGTACATATCCGTCCAGATAAAATACTTCGGATTTGATGTTTTCCTGGTCGAATATACTGTTGTACTGAATATTTTCGTATTCTTCAAGCAGGTGACTGTACGGTGAAACGTCGCTCCATTTGTAGTAATTGTTTTCGTTGTCTATATATCCTACGGTATCAATGACCGGCAGGGTTTCAGACAGCTTAAGCAGATATTTGTTGTATTCTGTGAGCTTTACTCCGGCGGTCTCAAGCACAAGGGAAGAAAGATAATTGGCGCTCAGCTTGTCTATTTGCTTTTCCTCAATGTCATAGTTCGCCCATATAAAGAACGGTGTGACGTGACGCAGCTGCTCCTGCTCCGGAGTGAGGCTTGAAAGACTGTCAACCCCCATTGCCTCGGCTATAAAGTCGGTTTCGATAGAGGGTTGATGATCTCCGAACATACAAATAACAGTCGGCTCATCAACGTTGCTGAAATATTCGATAAGCTCTTTAAAAGCGTCATCGCTTGCCTTTACAAGCGAAAGATACTTATTCGCTTTGTTGTAGTTTTTCGATACGGATGTTGCGTAAATACATTCGTCAAAATTGACGCAGCTGGTTGTATAGCCTCCGTGATTTTGCATTGTTACGTTAAACGCGAAATAAGGAACGGATGTGTCCCTGTTTTCGTAATCCTCGATAAGCAGCCTGTAATCGTATGAATCGCTTACATACTGGCGTATAAGCATATTGCTGCCCGGATAGTACTGATCTATGAGAGACTGGAGAAAATCCGGATTGCTGCCGTTGCTCTTATATTCGTTCATAACCGAAACGTCCATTATATCCTCAAGGCTCATAAAGTCATTGAAGCCGAGATAGTTGTATACGTTTGTGCGGTTCCAGCCTTCCGCGTAATACGGGTGGAGAGCAAAGGAAGAGTACCCTTGGGCCTCAAGGGTTGAAACAATAGAGGCGATCGGATTTTTGATATACAGCATATACGCGTTGCTGCCTGAGGGAAGGAACGCGGTTGAATGTCCGGTTATAAACTCAAATTCCGTGTTTGAGGTGCCTGAGCCTATTACCGGAACATAAAGGTTTCCTTTTATTGTGTTTTCGGTAAGGCTGTGCATAAACGGCATATAGTCCTCATTTGTGGTGAGATTGCCGAGAACCCCGAGGTCGGAAAGCGACTCATTCATTATACATATTATATTGGGCTTTGTGTAATCATCGTCGGCGGGCGTTGTTTCGCTGCTGTCTCCGTTGTCTACAACGCTGCTGACATAATCCTTTATTTTATCGGGATTGTAGTTATTCGGCTGTGACATATACAAATACTTCGTATTGCAGAAAAAATTGAAGGCAAAGCCGTAATTGTGATAGCCTCTGGTCTGGTTCCAGAAGTCCGGCTTGACACCCATATCTGCAAAAAAGCTTGTAAAATAGAAAAGTATAAGCAGAACAGCAGAAAAAGTGCCTGTAAATGTTCTTGAAATAATCTTTGTTATAAGATTATATTTCGGAGTTTTTGTCTTGACGCCTATTATTATTATAAAAATAAAAATAAGCGACGCCGTCATCACCTTGTAGGTGGGGGTGTAATTATATGTGTTGGCGACTCCCGCCGCTGTGCCTATGCTTAAAAAATCCATCGGCAGGAAGGGTGTGCCGCGAAAATCCATTATATAGCTGTGAGCCACGGCAAGACCGAAAAGTATCGGATTTACAATCAGGTAAGAAAGCCTGAAGCTGCCTGTGAGCGTGAATATCACGAAATACATTATTATTACAAGCAGATAGTTACCTAAAAATCCGAGATAGGTCATATCGTATATAAAAACGTCATTCAGACATTCAGTCATCGTAATGGTGACAAACGGCATCAGAAGCATAAAAATCATATGCCATATTTTGTTGAAAAGGCCGTTTTTAATGGTTACCGAAAACGCCGCGCAAATTCCGAGTATAAACGGGCAGAAAAGCGCGAAGGCAAGCAAAAGCCATTTGCTTGAAAAATCCTGAGAAGTATAGGCGTTCACGTCAAGTATTACCGCTATAAGTGTTACAAGGCAGATAACCGAGCCTGTTATTTTAGAGCGTTTTGTTGATGTCAGCTCAAAGTTGGCTTTAAAAAAGTCAGGAGTCTTGATTCTGAAAAAATCAAGGACACGGTTCCATGCTTTAACCAAAGACATTTTATCAGCATCCCTTTCAGTCTGCGAGACATAAGGCGCTTAAAGCGACCGGTTTATAACAAATAGTATTTATCATTATACCATAAAAAATAAAAAAAACAACCATTTTTAATTTCTGAAGGGAATCGCTTGACAATTAACGATAATTTGGCTATAATAAATTAGTCCGATTTCGGACTGAAAGGAAGAATTGAAATGAGTTCAGAAATAAGAAAAATTCTTTCGGTTTACAACGGTCTTATAAAGGAAAACGACAGTATTTACAGGGCGGCCGCAAAGCGTTACGGAATTTCAGAGGCGGCTTTCTGGATACTGTATACCATAAGAGAGAGCGGGGAAGATTTTACTCAGAACCGGATCTGTTCAGAAATACACATACCGAAGCAGACGGTCAATTCCGCGCTTTCTTCGCTTATGAAAGACGGGTTTATTTATCTTGAGCAAATGAGCGACCGTCGCAATAAAAAAATTGTTCTTACAGATAAAGGCGTATCGCTTGCCGAAAGCACGGTAGATACGGTGATAGAAGCGGAGTGCGAAGCGCTTTCAGGTCTTGAGACGGACGAAAAAAAAGAATTTATCGGACTGTTCCGTAAATATACGGAGCTGTTTAAAAGAAATATGATAAAAAACGGTGCGAAATGAATATAAAATTGTCTGATCATTTCAGTTATAAAAAGCTGGCAGTATTTTGTATGCCGCCGGTTTTTATGATGATATTTACATCTATATACGGCGTAGTAGACGGTTTTTTTATTTCAAATTTTGTGGGAAAGCTGCCATTCGCGGCGGTAAATCTGGTGATGCCCTTCCTTATGATTCTCGGAGGCGTCGGCTTTATGATAGGAACGGGAGGAAGCGCGCTGACTGCAAAATATCTCGGCGAGGGAGAAAAGGACAAAGCGAACCGATGCTTTACCATGATGATATTGCTGACGGTGATCTCAGGTATTGTTTTATCAGTTTTGGGGATTATTTTCATACGTCCCATAGCCTGTTTGTTAGGAGCAAGCGGGGAAATGGTAGGCTACTGTGTCACTTACGGCAGGGTGGTTATGGCGTTCAATACCGCTTTCATGCTTCAGAATGTTTTTCAGACCTTTTTCACAACCGCCGAAAAGCCGCATCTCGGCCTTTTTTTCACTCTTGCCGCGGGATTCACCAATATGGCGCTCGACGCACTTTTTATAGCGGCTTTCCGGTGGGGAGTAGCGGGAGCGGCGCTTGCTACCGGAATAAGTCAGTGCGTAGGAGGAATTTTGCCGGTCTTTTATTTCTGCAGACCGAACGGAAGTCTGCTCAAGTTCAGAAAGACTCTTATTGAGCGGAAAACAGTTTTAAAAGCCTGCTTTAACGGCTCGTCAGAGCTGATGTCAAACATATCCGGCTCGCTTGTCGGTATGCTTTATAATTTTCAGTTGATAAGGCTTGCAGGAGAAAACGGCGTGGCGGCATACGGAGTCCTTATGTACGTGCAGTTTATATTTATCGCCGTATTCATAGGCTATTCGATAGGAACGGCGCCTGTCATATCATACAATTTCGGAGCGGCAAATCATACGGAGCTTAAAAACATTCTTTTCAAAAGTCTTAAAATAATGCTGGTTACGGGAATTGCGATGACTGTCGTCTCAAATTTGCTTTCTGCCCCTTTGGCAAAAATTTTCGTAGGCTATGACAATACGCTTTACGTTATGACCGTTCACGCCTTTAAGATTTTTTCCTGTGCGTTTATTTTACAGGGAATAAATATTTTTGCGTCATCGTTTTTCACGGCGCTCAATAACGGCGCTGTGTCGGCGGCGGTTTCTTTTCTGAGAACCCTTGTTTTTCAAAGCTCCTGTGTTATTGTTCTGCCGCTCATTTCAGGGCTTGACGGAATCTGGTGGGCGGTGGCCGCGGCGGAGGTTTTTGCCTTTCTTATATCAGCTGTGTTTCTTTTCGTGTACCGTAAAAGGTACCGTTATATATAAAAAATCCCCCTTATAGGGGATTTCAGCCTGTCGATAAACCTCAAATTTAATTTTTTAGCGGCGGTCAGCCGAATTTTGTTTTTTCGGCGACAGGTGCGTCGAAAAAACACCTTGTAAGCGAAAAGCCGCTTGACAAGCGGCTTTTCAAGGGTACAGGGGTGGTATTGGCGGGGATAGAGTGCAGTCCGAAAATCTTTGATTTTCGAGCGAACGGCATTCCCACGGGGGAGAGTGTCGACTTTTTCGACACTCTCAAATCCCCCTTATAGGGGATTTTTTATTTGCTTCAAATCTGCTGCATTTTTTACTGAGAAACTTTGACGAACACGATTTAACAAAGCATCAGTCTTTAATAGCGTCAAGTATCAGATCAACGCATTTTTCTATTCCGAGCCTTCCTGAATCAAGGCACATATCGTAGTTTTTCGCGTCGCCCCATTCACGGTCGGTGTAGTGCTTGTAGTAGATTTTGCGCTTTTTGTCCTTGTCGTTAAGGCGCTGCTCCGGTTTTTTCTCGCTTTCGCCGTACAGTCTTACAATGCGTTCAGCGCGCGATTTCATATCGGCGTGGATAAATACGTTGAAAACATCGTCCCTGTCCCTCAAAATGTAATCGGCGCCGCGGCCGACTATAACGCAGGACTTTTCCGCGAGTTTAAGTATTACCTGCCTCTGCATACAGAACAGAAAGTCGGATATCGACAGACCGTTCTGGGTACAAGGGAGACCTTGCGATAACGCGAAGGAGAAAAAGCTCTTTGAGGGTGAGAATTCACCGTTTTCTTCTATAAACGAGGTGTCAAATCCGGTTTCGTCAGCCACCTGCTGTACCAGTTCCTTATCGTAGAAAGGAATATCAAGGCGTTCAGCAAGCATTTTGCCTACTGTGCGTCCTCCGCTTCCGAACTGGCGGCTTATTGTTATTATATTTTTTGACATACTGACTCCTCCTTATATAAAACAGTATTTTTAATCGTGCAGATAAATTGTTCTCGAGTTTCTGTGAAGATAAACATTGAGAACAAGGCCGATACCTAAATACAGGCAGACAAGCGAGGTGCCTCCCGCGCTGAAGAAGGGAAGGGTTATTCCCACAACCGGAAGCAGTGAAAGGCACATTCCGACGTTTATTACCATTTGGGTGAAAATAACCGAGAACAGACCGACGCATATCAGCTTGCCGCTGTCCTTTGTGGAAAGGCGGGCTATTCGTATACATCTCAGGCATATCGCCGACAGCAGCAGAACAACCGCGAGACAGCCTAAAAAGCCAAGTTCCTCGCCTATGCTCACAAATATAAAGTCGTTATAGCCGTAAGGAACCACTCCGTTTTGCGTAAGGTCGCCCTTTAATAGTCCCTGCCCTGTAAGTCCGCCATTAGCGAGCGCTACGCTGCCTTGATATTGCTGATAAAACGAGCCGCTTATATCGGCTTCGGTGTCAAACAGGCTGGTAATTCTGCGGCGCTGATCTTCGTTCATAACAAAGAAGTATATAAAAGGCGAAGCGGCCAAAAACGCCGCAAAGGCAGTAAGAAAATATTTCCACGAAAGACCTGCCGCCCACAGCATAAATACTACCATTACCGCGAAAACAAGCGCAGTGCCGTCGTCTCCCTGAAAATGTATCAGCAGCACCGGAAAAGCTCCGTGCGCGCAGACCGGTATAAGGTATTTGAGCTTGTTTATATTAGGCTTTACCTTGCTTAAATGAAGGCTGAAAGTGACTATAAAGCAGATTTTGAGCAGCTCAGACGGCTGAAGCGTGGTTATTCCGAGGTCGAGCCACGCTTTATCGTCGGTGCCTTCGGGCGCAAAGCCGATAAAAAATGTCAGTATTACGGGTATAACGCCGAGCGCCGCCACAAAATACCAGCGGCGAAGAATTTTTTCGTAATCGTAAGCCGAAATAAT
Organism: uncultured Clostridia bacterium; assembly: GCA_944380885.1. GTDB lineage: Bacteria > Bacillota > Clostridia > Oscillospirales > Acutalibacteraceae > UBA737. Next base: position 162,710 of record CALWIZ010000001.1, read on the forward strand.
AAGTGCAACCGCTACCCCGCCCACAGTACCGATAAGCTGAACAATTACAGGACGGTAATTTTCAAGGTAGTGTGTTGCGGAAAATACTGCCACACATCCGTAAAGACTGGTGAAAAGACACAGCAAAAGCAGTATTTTATCCGACTCGCGGATAAAATCCGCTATCTTTGCCATAAGGTAACGCAAAATTTCACGTCCTTTCCTGATTACATTATATTTTATTTTCCCGCATTATGCAAGTAACGGTTTTGTAACTGGAAAATAATATATAAAAAGGCGTGCTGTCCAAAAGCGCAGCACGCCTCAGTCTGTCGATAAACCTCAAATTTAATTTTTTAGCGGCGGTCAGCCGATTTTTGTTTTTTCGGCGACAGGTGCGTCGAAAAAACACCTTGTAAGCGAAAAGCCGCTTGACAAGCGGCTTTTCAAGGGTACAGGGGTGGTATTGGCGGGGATAGAGTGCAGTCCGAAAATCTTTGATTTTCGAGCGAACGGCATTCCCACGGGGGAGAGTGTCGACTTTTTCGACACTCTCAGGCGTGCTGTCCAAAAGCGCAGCACGCCTGTGTTCTTTTATAGGTTTTCTTTGGTTTCCTCTTCTGAAAATTTTTCACTCAAAAGCCTGAAAACCGTCTGCAGCGAGTAGCCGACAAGAGCTAAGAAAAGAAATGTGCCTCCCACAATGTAAAACGGAAGGTAGAATCTTCCGGCAATAAGTGTTATTACCGCTATTATAAGGCAGCAGTAGGTGATTATCCTCAGATCATGCGAATTTCCTGAATGATAAATCCTGTCAGCCGATATTCTTTTAAGTATCCGCCTCAGCATTACAAGCGAAATTCCGAGAAACGGCGCACAAGGGTAGCAGGTGACCATAATAGTCGCCGGCAGCTTCTGTGAGCGGTGCATGGTCTCAACGTACCATGAAACTCCGAAGGGCAGAAATATTACGATAAATACAAGCAGTGCGATAAACAGGTTGGTAAAAATAATGCAGAGCTTTACTGACTTTTTTGCGTCTAACATAGCGCATAGACCTCCGTTTTATGGTAAAGTCTTAAACTTCCTTTTCTGTGACGGCTATGGCAAGCTCACGCAGCTGAGCGTCGTCAACCTCTGACGGGGCGCCTGACATAAGCTCCGAAGAATTTGAGACCTTCGGGAACGCTACTACATCGCGCAGATTGTCACATCCGCACATAAGCATTACAAGGCGGTCAAGACCTATTCCCATTCCTCCGTGCGGGGGAGCGCCGTACCTGAAAGCGTCGGTCAGGAAGCCGAACTTTCTGTGCGCTTCCTCGTCTGACAGCCCGAGAGCCTTGAACATATGCCCCTGAAGCTCGGGGTCGGTAATACGGATAGAGCCGCTCGAAAGCTCTATGCCGTTGAGCACAAGGTCATACGCGTCGGCATATACCTTTTCCGGCGCGCTGTCAAGATACTGTATGCACTCGTCAAGCGGTTTGGTGAACGGGTGGTGCATAGCGTCCCAGCTGCCGGTTTCCTCGTTGTACTCAAAGAAAGGAAATTCCGTTATCCAGAGGAAATTGTACTGCTCGGGGATAATGTCAAGCCGCTTTGCCATCGTGAGCCTCAGCGCGCCGAGTACCGACAGCACTGTTTTTTTGCGGTCGGCTACAATAAGCACGACGTCGCCCTTTTCGGCGCCTGTGCGTTCGTATATGGATTTAAGCTCGTCTTCGGTCATAAACTTAGCAAATGAGCATGAGGGAGCGTCCTCCACCCAGCGGATAAAAGCAAGCCCCTTTGCGCCTATGCCTTTCGCTTCCTCGGTCAGCTTGTCGATTTCTTTTCTCGTATAAACTCCGGCGGCGTTTTTGGCGTTTATCGCCCTTACCGTGCCGCCGTTTTTAACCGTGTCGGCAAATACTCCGAAGCCGCAGTCCTTTACAATATCCGAAAGGTCGGTTATTTTCATATCAAAGCGTGTGTCCGGCTTGTCTGAACCGTAGTTCTCCATAGCTTCTGTATATGTGAGTCTCGGCAGGGGAGTTGGGACATCCACGCCAAGCACATCTTTGAAAAGACGTTTTACAAACCCTTCAGCAACCGCGAAGACATCTTCCTTTTCAACAAATGACATCTCAAGGTCTATCTGGGTAAATTCCGGCTGACGGTCAGCGCGCAGATCCTCGTCGCGGTAGCAGCGTGCTATCTGCATATAGCGGTCGAAGCCAGAAAGCATAAGCAGCTGCTTGTAAAGCTGGGGAGACTGCGGCAGGGCGAAAAAGCTGCCCTTATGAACACGGGAGGGTACAAGATAGTCTCTCGCGCCCTCAGGGGTCGACTTTATAAGGGTCGGTGTCTCTATCTCGATAAAACCGTTCTCGTCAAAATAATCTCTTGTGACTTTGGCTATCTTATGGCGCATCATGATATTGCGCTGGAGCGGAGCTCTGCGCAGATCAAGATAACGGTATTTAAGGCGCAGCTCCTCTTTAGCTGCTGAATCGGAGAGTATCTCAAACGGCGGGGTCTCAGAAGCCCCGAGTATTTTAAGCTCCGTTACCTCTATTTCGATTTCACCTGTCGGAATTTCGGTATTGACCGATGAGCGCATACGCACCTTTCCCTTTGCCATAACGACAAATTCGCTGCGTAACGCCGCCGCTTTTTCAAAAATATCACGGTCGGTGGTATCGTCAAAGGCAAGCTGTATAATACCTGTCCTGTCTCTTAAATCCACAAAGATAAGACCGCCCAAATCACGCTGTCTCTGAACCCAGCCGGCAACCACCGTTTCGCTGCCGACCTTTTCCTTTGTCAGCTCACCGCAGTAATCGGTGCGCTTCATTCCGTTCATTCTGTCCAGTTTCAAAACAAAACACCTCTGTATATAAAACGGTCTGAGGGTATTCAAAGCCCCGTACCGCTTTTATTTGCCGAGAACCGCGTCCTCTAAATCGCCTAAAGCGTCGGAGCGGATAAGTGACATAAGAATATCCGGAATACCGTCAAGTCCGGCTTCGGTCTCCTCTCCGGTTTTCATATTCTTGATACGGATTTTTCCGGTCTCAAGCTCGCTGTCCCCTATAACCGCTGAAAAGGCGGCGTTTATCTTGTCAGCGTACTTCATCTGCGCCTTAAGACCCCTGCCGCATATATCTGTCTGCGCCTTAAAGCCGTCCGCCCTCAAGGCTGAGCAGATTTCGGTTGCTTTAAGCTGTGCGGCGTCTCCCATTGCGGCTATGTAAAGGTCACAGTCGCGCGAAGAGGGAAGAACAGTACCCTGAGAGTCAAGCAGCAGCATAATGCGCTCTATTCCCATGGCAAAGCCGAGAGACGGTACCGAAGGACCGCCCATCTGGGAAATAAGCCCGTCATACCTGCCGCCGCCGCATACGGTTGACTGCGCGCCGATATCTCCGGAAATAAACTCAAAAACCGTGCGGGTGTAATAGTCAAGCCCTCTTACTATATGAGGATTGACCGTAAATTCTATACCCGCCGCGGTAAGGTGGCGCTGTACCGCCTCAAAATGTCCGCGGCAGTCATCGCAGAGATAGTCGGTCACGACCGGAGCTTTTGCGGCTATTGCGCTGCATACGGGCGACTTGCAGTCAAGTATTCTCATCGGGTTGCGCTCAAGCCTGTCCTTACAGGTGTCGCAAAGGTCGTCAATATTGTTTTTAAAATACTCTTTAAGCGCCGCCACATAGTCCTTGCGGCATTCGGGACAGCCTATCGAGTTTATTTCAAGCGAAATTTTTTCAATTCCGATATTGGAAAGCACCTGACGGGCGAGAGCTATTACTTCGGCGTCGGCCGCCGGAGCGGCAGCGCCTATGCACTCAACACCGAACTGGTGGAACTCGCGAAGCCTGCCCGCCTGCGGCTTTTCATAGCGGTAACAGCCGCCGATATATGCGGCCTTGACCGGCAGAGCGCCGTTTACAAGACCTTTTTCTATGGCGCAGCGGATTACACCGGCGGTAAATTCGGGGCGAAGCGTTATAGACCTGCCGCCTTTATCGTCAAAGGTATACATTTCCTTTTGCACCACATCGGTGGTATCTCCGACGCTGCGCAGAAAAACCTCGGTATGCTCGAAAACCGGCACCCTTATTTCTTTAAACCCATATAGACGGGCGGTTTCAAGCATTTTTCCCTCAACAAACTGCCATTTATAACTTTCGGCAGGCAGAATATCGCCGGTGCCTTTTACTGCACGGTTGATTTCAGACATAATAATCTCCATTCCGCCGCTTCAGGTAAGGCAAAAAGCAAGGCATAATCTTCACAGCGGCAGTGAGGATTATACCGGAAAAAATCCCGGCCGCCGCTAAACGGCGGCAGCCGTCAAATATTAAAGTATCCGGCGCGTGGTACCGGTTTAATTGCTGCTTTTGACAATTTCGCGCCAGTCAAGATCGCCGCGCTCAAGTCCGTGGATAAGCATTTCCGCGGTAGCTATATTAGTGGCGACCGGTATGTTATGAACATCGCACAGACGCAGCAGCGCGCGCTCGTCCGGCTCGCTGGGCTTAGGATTGAGCGGGTCACGGAAAAAAAGCAGAAGGTCAATTTCATCACAGCCTATTCTGGAGGCTATCTGCTGGGCACCGCCCTGTGAACCGCCTAAAAATTTTACTATTTCAAGACCGGTCGCTTCGGAAACGGTTTTTCCCGTTGCTCCGGTAGCGACAAGGTTATATCTGCTTAATATGCCGCAGTATGCAATGCAAAACTGCACCATAAGTTCCTTTTTTGCGTCATGCGCTATCAATGCGATCGTCATTTGATACACTCCTTATTTATTATATTTTTTGGGGGTCAGGAAGCAATATATGCTCACCCTCAAGCCTTGAGGCTATTCTGAGAAACGCCGACATGGGTCTGCCGCCGGATTTCAGCCGGTGTTTTACTGAAAGAAACATCAGCTCGTCGCTTGCGGGAACAATTCCGGCAAGCCGGAGACCTGCACTGTCCATAATATCGTCTATGTTGCGGAAAACCTTTTTCTTTATAAGCCTGCTTCTGAAATTGTTTATAATCAGTTTTGACGTACAGGAAATATCCGAAAGCATACCGCTTACTGCCGCCGCGTCCCTTACCGAAACGGGATCAGGCACCGCGACAGTGAGAAAGAGTGTACTTTCAGGCAGACACTTGTAAAGAGAAAAATCTATGCCGGCAGGGAAATCAAATATTACGGTATCGTACATTTCCGCCGCTTTTTTCGCAAATGCGGTAAAACGGTACGCGTCTATCATTCCCGGCGATGAAGGGGCGGGAATAAGATAAAGCCCGTCCGTACCGTCTACACTGTAAACGGCATCGCTTATTTCCTTGCCCATAAGTATGTCAGACAGATCGAAAACAGCCGATTTGTCTACGCCGAGCATGAGATCAAGACAGCGCAGTCCCTCGTCCATATCGACAAGCAGTGTCTTTTTATTCAGCTTAACAAAAGCGAACGCCAGCCCTGCCGCAACAGTAGATTTGCCGACTCCGCCCTTACCCGATGTAACGGCGTAAACATGACCCATATATAAGGTTGCCCCTTTATGCTTCTGTGCTATTATTGTAACACAGTGTTATATTTTTGTCAATTTTTATATCAATCAAGAACCGTAAAAGGTACGGTATCCTCCGTATTATTGTAATCCGCAAAGAAATAAGCGTCAAGTATTTCCCTTACGACAGTACCGGCGGAAAATCCTGAGTTGCCGTTTTCAAGCACTACCGATATTGCAATTTCCGGATTATCAAACGGCGCAAACGCGATGAACACGCTGTGATCAGCCTTTCCGTCCACCTGAGATGTGCCGGTTTTTCCTCCTACCTTTATCGGATAATCCCCAAGGGCAAGCCGTCCTGTACCGTCTTCCGTAACCGAAAGCATACCTTCCTTGACGGCGCTTAAATTTGAGTCTGAAATTTTGATTTCGTTTAAAATTTCAGGCTCCGAGCGTTTATAAACGGTAGATATATCGTAGGACACTATCTTATCAATAAGACTTGCGCGGTAGTGGGTGCCGCCGTTGGCAAGCGTGGCGGTATAGTTGGCGAGCTGAAGCGGGGTAAATGCGTTTAACTGACCTATCGCTATCTGAAGAGTGTCGCCGGTGCCGTCTTCAACATCAAGAATAATGCCCTTGCTGTCGTCAACCTCTACGCCGGTGGCAACCCCCAACCCGAACTGTCTGTAATAATCGGTAAGTGTTGTGGCGGTCACGCGTCTGCCGAGCTCATAAAAGAAATAGTTACAGCTTTTCGCCAGAGCGGTTTTAAGTACTATGTTGCCGTGATAACCCATACAGCTCGGCTGATAATCGCTGAAAAGAGTGTATGTGTGTTCGCATCTGATGATTTCGCCCTGTTTGTAAAGCCCGTTTTCGAGAGCGGCTATCGCTACAATAGGCTTTATTGTTGAGCCTATCGGATAAACGCCCTGAAAAGCGCGGTCGGTAAGCGGCTTTGTCGGGTCGTTTAACAGTTTGTCGTAGTTCTCGCTCATAGTAGCGGAATCATATGTCGGATAGTTCGCGGCGCATATTACCTTGCCGGATTCGATATGAACCGCCACCGCCGCTCCGGCAACCGCTGTTCCGCCCTCGGACTGAAGTTTCTTTACCGTCGCGGCAAGTGAGTCCTGCGCGCTCCGCTGGATTTGCTTGTCAAGCGTCAGCATTATCGTTTTTCCGGCTACCGGCTCTTTCGTGACCTCGCTTGAGATTATGTTTCCGTTAGCGTCTAACCGGTAGGTTATTTCGCCGTCGGTGCCGCGCAGGTATTCCTCTCCCCACGCTTCGATACCGCTTTTTCCTACCTTGTCATCGTAGGAATAGCCTTTTTTCTTGTATTCGTCCCAGTCCTCGGCGTATATCGGGCCGACCGACCCGATAAGGTTCACGGCAAGCGAGGTGTCGGTATACTCCCTGAACGGGACAACATCGACCGAAACTCCCGAAAGCAGAAAGCCTGATTCGGAAATTTTCCGCATAAGCTCGGTCGGAATATCCTCCGCAAAGGTGTAGGGGTAGGATATCGAAAAATCGGCTATCGCCATACTGTAACGCACGCCCATTATGCGGCGCTTTTCATCGTCGGTGTATTTTTCGAGACCGTATTCCTCGACCATAGCGTCAAAGCAGTTCTGCGCGGTAGCATAATGCGCCAGTTCAAGCTCTTTTATCAGCTTGTCGGTGGATTCCCCTTCCTTGAAGCCGTATGGAGCGGAAAGCGACATGGGAAGCTCGTCCTTCCACTCGACGCCGTTCTGCTCAAACAGCTTTATCAGTGTGAGTATCACATCGTTAAGGTCGTCTTTGACATACGCCTTATTGAAAACAACATTATATCCGTCGCGGTTAATAGCTATTTTTCTGCCGTAGCAGTCAAGTATCTCGCCTCGCGGCGCTTTAAGCACTGCTGTTCTGACCGAGGTGGCGCCGTCGGTTTTATTTGTGTATTTTTCGGCGTTTACTATCTGTATTGAATACATACGTGCGGCGTAAAATATAATCGCCGCTATGAGTATGACTGACAGAACAGTAAGCTGAACCTGACTTTTTTTGCGGAAAGGCAATTAAATACGCTCCTTTCTCAGGCGTTTGTGCGCCTGTAAAAGTATCTGAAAATAAAATAATAAGGAAATATAAAAATATTTGTATAAATTATGCTCGGAAACGCATAGCTCAAAAGATAAGTGATGTTATCTTCTATATCGGTTATAAAGGCGTAGAAAAACAGCCAGCGCAGCAGGAAATAAAAAAGGCTTGTAAGCACCGAAAGCAGAAGTGCCGAGCGTATGTTGCGGTTAAAGAGGTTGTTTGATATAGCCGCCGTAAAAGCCGCGAAAAGCATCATCGCGACAGAATTGAAGCACAGCGTTCCCGCGGCGGCTGAGTCTGTAAGTATTCCGGTAATAAGTCCCGCCGCCGCCGCCGGAACAGGCTGGCTGAACATCGAAAAGGCGGTGAGAAGCGGAAGCATTAACATAGGCGACGCGTTTTTTATGCTGATATCGATCGCGTCGGTATAATGTATAATAAATGTAACGAAAAAAATCAGAATGGTCGCGAGGACGATCCACGGGTGACGTTTCTTTATCTGCATAGCACCACCCTTATTCTTTGCTGTCTGGCATAAGTCCGCCCTGACCCTCGAAATCGGTTATTACCATTACGCCCTTTATTTCACTGAAATCCACAAAAGGCTCTATATTTGCGTATATCGAGGTATTGTATTTGTCGCTGCCTATTGATTTTATGGTGCCTATAAGAAGTCCTGCCGGAAAAATTCCCTCTCCCGATGTCACTACATAATCGCCTACCGCTATATTGCAGGAGCGGGAAAGATTGTAAAATTTTGTAAGACCTTCGCCCGCAAGCTCCGCGGTGCCCGACAGTATTCCGGAATCATTTGTCCGGTTGTCGAGCGCTCCGGCGGTAAGCTCGGCGCTCAGCACCGTTACCACCTTTGAGGTGGTAAGTCCCGTCTGCGAGACAAATCCCACAAGTCCTGATTCGGTTATGACCGGATCGTTTGCCTCTATGCCGTTTACTCTGCCCTTATTTATCACAAATCCCATATAAGGGTCTTCTTTGTCACGTGAAATCAGTGTAGCCGCGGCAAACTGAAAACTCGGGTTATTGTCCTTTATTTCAAGATAGTTTTTATAAAACTCGTTTTCACTTTTTGCCTGCTCGTAATCGGCAAGCTGCTCCCTTAATTCCGCAATTTCGCTTTCAAGCTCCGCGTTTTCAAGCGAGAGCTTTTCCCCTTCGGTATAAATCGAAACAAATTCCGATATGCCTCCGGATATTTTGGCGGCAAGCGAGCGGAAGGGAGCGGTCACGGTGCCTATTATATCCGCCTGGGGCGACATTCTGCCCCCTATTACGGCAAAAGCCACCGAAACGGCGATAAGCGCCGCCGCTACGGCGAGTATAATTTTAAACTGACGGCTGCGGAAGAAAAATCGCATTTTTTTGCCTCCGGAATAAAAAATATAAAGTTATCTGAAACGTTTTCCGCGCCGGAAAACATAATTGTCAAAGCCGCTGTTAGCCTCAAGCCGCTTTGCGGTGCCCAGTACCACACAGTCAAGCGGATTTGCCGCTACTGACACCGGCATTCCGGTCTCCTCGGCTATAAGTTCGGCAAATCCCCTTAAAAGAGCGCCTCCGCCGGTAAGGGTTATGCCGCGGTCAATAATATCAGCCGCAAGCTCAGGCGGCGTCTTTTCAAGCGTGAGCCTTATAGTGTCTATTATCTGGGAAATCGGGTCGGTCATGGCGTTTCGCACCTCTTCGGAGGTGATTATCACATTTTTCGGAAGCCCGTCCACCTGATTGCGCCCTTTTATTTCAATGGAGGTTTCGTTTTCGTACGGCTTTGCCGAGCCTATTTCTATTTTTATCTGCTCCGCAGTGCGTTCACCGATAAGCAGATTATGCTTTTTGCGGACGTAGTTTATAATCGCTTCGTCAAGGTCGTCGCCCGCCACACGGATAGACTGCGCGGTGACGATGTCTCCGAGTGAAATGACAGCGACCTCGCTGGTGCCGCCGCCTATATCAACCACCATGCTGCCTGCGGCGTCCCACACCGGAAGACCCGCACCGACCGCCGCCGCCATAGGCTCCTCGACAAGGTCAACATCGGTGGCGCCCGCCTGCTTAGCCGCGTCAAACACCGCGCGGCTTTCAACCTCGGTAACGCCCGCCGGTATGCAGACGACCATTCTTACACGCGAGAAAACAGAGCCTTTAAGTGCTTGTCTCACAAATCTTTTAAGCATTGCCGCGGTAACGTCGAAGTCCGCGATAACTCCGTCCTTCAGCGGACGGACAGCGATTATCGAGCCGGGAGTCCTTCCTATCATTTCCTTGGCTTCGGTACCGACCGCCCGCACGGCGTCGCTCCTTATATCATAAGCCACTACCGACGGCTCACGCATTATTATTCCCTTGCCCTTTACGCAGACAAGGGTATTCGCGGTGCCTAAGTCAACACCGATATCTCTCGTAAACATATGAAAACTCCCTTTTAATCAGATTTATTCAGTAATTTGAAGCTGCCCGCCGTTGTCCGGCACCACAAGCTCTATCGCGTTGTGAAGATTGGTGATAACGGTTTTTTCGTCGCCCCTCGCGTACTCGCCGTCAAGCGTCCATGAAAGTCCGTCGCCGCCCGTGACCGTAACGCTCTCCGCAGTGAAAAATTCAATTCCCTCACGGTTAAAGTCCCGCTTGAGTATGCCGTCTATTATCGGCTGGAGCTTTAAAATATTGTCGGGATTGCGTATGAGAAGTATCTCAAACTTGCCGTCATTGAGCTTTACGGCTGATTCGTCAAACTTGACTATTCCGCCTACCGACATTGAGTTTGAAACCGCTCCGAAAAGGAAATCTCCCTCGATTTCACGCCCGTCAGCCGAGAATTTAAGATGCACCGGCTTTATATTTCCGAGGCTTTTAATCCCCTCAAAAAAGTAAGCCGCCTGCCCGAGTACGTTTTTAACATCCTGCGGAGCGGAATACGAAGCGTCTGTAAAAGCACCGAAAGAGGCGGTATATGAAAAGTATTTGTCAGAAAATTTCCCTATATCCAGTTTTATTTTTCTGCCCGACGCAATATCCTCGGCGGCTTTTTTTATGTTTCTTGATATTTTAAGTCCCGATGACCACTCGTTCAGCGTGCCTGACGGTATATATCCGAGAGTATATTGGTTGCCTGAGCGCATAAGACCGGTTATTACCTCGTTAAGAGTGCCGTCTCCGCCGCAGACAACGATTTCGTCATATTCGCAGGGACCGAGTGATGTGACACGGCTTGTAGCGTCTCCGCGGGCTTTGGTGGGATATACCGTAACAAGGTATCCCGCACGCGAAAAAATTTCCACAACTCCCAAAAGCTCGTTTCTCATACGCGCCCTGCCGGAGCAGGGGTTGACTATAAGAAGTATTCTTTTGTCCATAAATACCCCGTCCTTTCAGGTTATAGGTAATCTATCGGAAGCGTTGCCGCGGCGTTCAGAGAAGTGTCGGCAGTGTTGCCGTCAAGAAATTCATAATAGCCCTGCACGCCTACCATCGCGGCATTGTCACCGCAGTATTTAAGCTCCGGATAATAAAGCTTTATGCCGAGTTTTCCGCACTCCTCCGACATACGTGAGCGTAGTTCGCTGTTAGCGGAAACTCCGCCGGCGACCGCTACAGTTTTATAGCCGAATTTTAAAGCAGCTTTCAGGGTGTTGTCAATCAGCATATCGCAGACCCTCTGCCGCACCGTGGCGCAGAGCACCGGCACATCGACCGTTCCGCCCTTCTGGGCGGTGTTGTTTACAAGATTCATAACCGCGGTTTTAAGTCCCGAAAAGCTGAAATCAAACTCTCCGCCGGAAACGTGAGGGTGGGGAAGAGGATACCTTTGGCAGTCCGCCTGCGTGGCGATTCTGTCGAGCGTTACGCCTCCCGGATATTCAAGACCGAGCGCCCTTGCCGTCTTGTCAAAGCACTCGCCGGCGGCGTCGTCTCTTGTACCTCCTAAAATGCTGAATTTGGTATAATCCTTGACCTCCGCGATAACCGTGTTGCCGCCTGATACCAGCAGACAGAGAAACGGCGGCTTAAGATCGGGGTTCGTAATGTAGTTTGCCGCGATATGGGAGCGCAGATGGTGCACCGGTATAAGCGGTTTTCCGAGCGAAAGCGCAAGCCCCTTGGCAAAATTCACTCCCACAAGAAGCGCGCCGATAAGCCCCGGGGCGAAGGTGACCGCTACCGCGTCTATATCGTCATAGGTCAATCCGGCTTTTTCGAGCGCTTCGGCGCATACCGCCGAAATAGCCTCGGTATGCCTTCTTGACGCGATTTCCGGCACCACTCCGCCGTATATTCTGTGCTCTGCTATCTGGGTAGCGACTATATTTGAAAGAACTTTCCGCTCCTCGGTCACCGCCGCGGCGGTCTCGTCACAGGAGCTTTCAATGCTCAGAATCTTCATCTGGATAATCAAACCTCTTTGTCATAATAAGCGCGTCCTCGCGCGGATTTCTGTAAAAATCCTTTCTTCTGCCCTCGGTAATAAATCCGAGCTTCTGATACAGCGAAACGGCGGCGGAATTAGATACCCTTACCTCAAGCGACACAAAGCGCAGCTTTTCTTCCCCTGCAAATTCAAATACACGCTTTAAAAGCGCGGTTCCGGCGCCCTGCCTGCGGTAAGCCGGATAAACCGCCACATTTGTGATATAACCTTCGTCTATTACCGGTTTTATGCCGATATAGCCTATTATATGCCTGTCGTTTTCGGCTACGAAGAACCTTGTGCCGCTTCTGTACGATTCGATAAGTCCCTCCGCCGACCAAGGCTCGGAAAAACATATTTTTTCAAGCTTTGCTATCGGCGCTATGTGCTTTTCGGTTATCGGAACTATACGGAAGTTGCCGAAAAAGCCTTCCTCGCAGAGCTTATCTACCGCCCTGAAGATTTCGTCGCGGCAATTACGGTAGACCTCGGGACTGCCGCCGAACGGGTCGGATATTCCCCCGCCCAGTACCGAGAGCTTAAAGGTGGGAACGCCCGCCTGCGCGAGCGCCGCAGCGTGGGAGCGGGAAAGACAGATTATTTTGTCCGCCTTATCTATATCGGCATCGGTCACCTGACGTGAGATGTGACCGCTTATATCAATGCCGGCTTCCGCCATAACAGCTTTTGAATTTTCACTTACGGGCGACCCGTCCGCCGCGAGCCCGCGGCTTTGCGCCGTAACTCCGTAGAGATTTTTTGAATTAAGGTACCCCTCCGCCATGGGACTGCGGCAGGTGTTTCCGGTACATATAAAAAGTATATTCATTATTCCTTTGCCTCAAGCCAGTTTTTTCCGGAGTGCGCCTCCGCTGTGAGCCTTACGGCAAGATGTGCCGCGTTTTCCATTTCGTTTTCAAGCAGGGCGCATACTCCTGCGCTGTCAGCCTCGTCACACTCCACAATAAGCTCATCGTGCACCTGTAAAATCAGCTTTGCGGTCGGATATTTTTCGGAAAGGCTTCTGTATACGTTTATCATTGCCTTTTTTATTATGTCCGCCGCGGTGCCCTGTATCGGCGCGTTTCTCGCCACCCGCTCGCCGAACGCGCGCAGATTTCCGTTTGAGTTTGAAAGCTCGGGCAGCCAGCGCCGTCTGCCGTAAAGGGTTGTCACGTATCCGTCACGCTTGGCGGCGCTTATGGTGTTTTCCATATATGCCGCGACCGACGGATAACCGGCGAGATAATTTTTTATATATCTGTCCGCCTCAGCGCGTGAAACACCTATGTCTTTTGAGAGCGAAAAAGCGCCTATGCCGTAAACAATTCCGAAATTGACCGCCTTTGCCCGGCTTCTTAATTCCGGAGTTATCATACTGGCAGGCATACCGAAAACCTGCGCCGCCGTAGCCGTGTGAATGTCCGCTCCGCTTGAAAACGCCGCAATCATATTTTTGTCGTTCGCTATGCTCGCGAGCACACGCAGCTCAATCTGCGAATAGTCGGCGTCGCACAGCACCCTGCCGTCAGGTGCGGTAAAGTATTCGCGCAGCCGCCTGCCCTCCGACGTGCGGACGGGAATGTTCTGAAGGTTAGGCTCAAGCGAGCTTATTCTTCCTGTTCTCGTTTCGGTCTGGTTGAAGGTTGAGTGTATTCTGCCGTCCTCGGCGACACATTCGCGCAGTCCGTCCGCGTATGTTGATTTCAGCTTCGCAAGCTGCCTGTATTCAAGCAGCAGACCGACCGCCGGATGGGCATAACGCAGTTCCTCAAGCACTTCCGCTCCCGTGCTGTAACCGCTTTTTGTCTTCTTTTTTGCCGGAAGGCCCAGCTTTTCAAAAAGCGCAGTGCCGAGCTGCTTCGGTGAGTTAAGGTTGAACTCATACCCGACCAGCGAGTATATTTCGTTTTCTATTTTTTCTATTCTGCCCTTAAGCTCCTCAGAGAGATTTTCAAGACCTTTTATGTCAACAAGAAAGCCGCAAAGCTCCATACTCGCCAGCACGCGCGCCAGAGGCAGCTCTATTTCGTCAAACAGCTTACGCTGATTTGTAGCCTCAAGCTCTTTTGCGAGGGTATCGCAGCAAATAGAGAAAAGACAGGCGTTTTTTAGAAAATCGTTGCTTTCTCCGGATATTTCCGCGGAGCCTGAGGTGTATTCCTGTAAAAGCCGCTCCGCCGAATATGAGGAGGCGGACGGGTTGCAGAGATATGCCGCCAGCATGGCGTCGAACACAACGCCGCTTAAATCGCCGTATTTTTTATAAAGATTTTTGCTGTCGTACACACGCTTTTTGACTTTTCCGTCAGCCAAAACTGCCGACGCGGTTTTTTCGTCAGCCGAAAAAACGGTGAGCCCTGTCACAATCGCGCAGGCGCCGTTCTCAAAATAAATATCGGCGGTATCTCCGGCTTTAAGCGGCAATTCAGCCGCGACAGTGAAATTCTCGGTTTTTTCGGCGCTGCCCTGAGCCGCCGCCGAGCTGTCCGGCGTAATGCCCATTTTTTTCATCAGTCCGAAAAACTCAAGCTCGGTCATAAGGCGGGCAAGTCCGGCGGTGTTACGGCTTTTAAGCGCGTAATCGGCGGGATTCGTGCTTATAGGCACGCTTTTGCAAATGGTGCCGAGCTCGCGGCTTAAAAACGCGCTTTCCTTTCCTTCGCCCAGTTTTTTGCGGACACTTTCCTTTATGTCGAGCGTGTCGAGATTTTCATATATATAGTCAATGCTGTGAAATCTTGTTATAAGGTCGGTCGCGGTCTTTTCGCCAACTCCGGCGACGCCGGGAATATTGTCCGAACTGTCTCCCATAAGGCTTTTGAGCTCTATCATTTCGGGAGGGGTAAGACCGTATTTTTCCAAAAGCGCCGCCTTGTCGTATATTATTATTTCGGGCTTGCCCATTTTGGTGGCGGCAAGCAGCACCCTTGTATTGTCTGAAATAAGCTGGAGCGAGTCACGGTCGCCGGTGGCGATAACGCAGCTGTCTCCGCTTTTCTCGCAGCTTGCGGCAAGCGTGCCTAAAATATCGTCCGCCTCGTAGCCCGCGCATTCTACGCAGACGCAGCCGGCAAGCCGCAGCCATTCCTTCATTATCGGAAGCTGCGAGGCAAGCTCGTCGGGCATGCCTTTTCTGCCCGCCTTGTATTCGGCGTACTTTTTATGCCTGAAGGTAGGGGCTTTAAGGTCGAATGCAACGACGATACCGTCCGGCTTTTCGGAGTCGGACAGTTTATTTAAAATATTTATAAAACCGTATACGGCGTTTGTATATCTGCCGTCCTTTGTGGTGAGCAGCTTTATGCCGTAAAAAGCGCGGTTTATTATGCTGTTTCCGTCTATTGCGAGCAGCTTCAAAATATAACCTCCAGTAATTCGGACATATATAATTAAGTATACCATTTTTTACTTTATATGTCATCATTTTTTTAAAAAAATTTGACTATTGTTTACATTTGGGCTATAATCGGCTTATGAAAATAGGAAATGTTGAAATCAAAGGATACGCGGGTTTAGCTCCCATGGCGGGCGTTGCGGACCGCGCGATGAGAGAAATATGCAGGGAATACGGCGCGGCGTTCACCGTAGGGGAGCTTACAAGCTCAAGGGGTATTACTCTGGGGGACAAAAAGTCGGCCCAGCTGCTTTCGTGCAGCGGCGCTGAAAGACCCTTTGCCTCACAGCTTTTCGGAAGCAACCCGCAGATAATGGCTCAGGCGGCAAAAAAGGCGCTCCTGTTTTCTCCCGATTTTATTGATATAAATATGGGCTGTCCCGCGCCTAAGGTGGCGGGAAACGGCGGCGGAAGCGCCCTTATGAGGGAGCCGGAGCTTGCCGCGCGAATAGTGCGGGCTGTGGCAGAGGCGGTAAACGTGCCGGTCACGGTCAAAATGCGGACGGGGTATGACAATGAAAACATAAACGCGCCCGAGCTTGCTAAAATGTGCGAGGACGCCGGAGCGGCGGCGATAACCGTACACGGCAGGACAAGACCGCAGATGTACGCTCCCGGTGTGGATTATAAAACAATAGAAAAGGTCAAGCGTTCGGTTTCGGTTCCGGTAATAGGAAACGGCGATGTGACTGACGGAAAAAGCGCGAGGTATATGTATGAGGCGACCGGCTGCGATTTTGTGTCGGTCGGCAGGGCGGCAGAGGGGAACCCGTTTGTTTTCGCTGAGATAAACGCTTTTTTAAGCGGAGAAAGCTATACTCCTCCGACACTTGAGGGGCGTTTTTCCGTAATGATGCGGCAGATAGGCCTTATGATGAAATATAAGGACCCGCATATAGCCCTGCTTGAGTCAAGAAAGCATACGGCGTGGTATATGAGGGGACTTGAGGGCGCTGCGGCGCTGCGGCGTATGTGCGGTGAAATAAAAAGTATCGCGGATATTGAGGCAATATGCGAAAAAGCACTTGAACAGAACAGAAATTTATGATAAAATTATTTGGTTGAATTGAAAGGATTGATAATAAATGTCAGGACATTCCAAGTGGAATAACATCAAGCGCAAAAAGGAAAAGACCGACGCCGCAAAGGCAAAGGTATTCACTAAAATAGGAAGAGAAATTTCGGTTATAGTAAAAACCGGAGGAGCAAACCCGAACGAGAACAGCAAGCTGAAAGACGCTATCGCCAAAGCCAAGGCGGCTAATGTTCCGAATGAGAATATTGAGCGTATAATCAAAAAAGCCGCGGGAGACGGCGAGGCTAACAATTACGAGGAGCTTGTATACGAGGGCTACGGCCCGTCGGGCGTGGCGGTAGTTGTCGAGACGCTTACCGACAACCGCAACCGCACCGCGGGAGAAATGCGCCATTACTTTGACAAGTGCGGCGGAAATCTCGGTCAGTCAGGCTCGGTTATGTTTATGTTCGACCGCAAGGGTCTTATCCGAATTGAGGCGGAGGGACTTGAGGAAGACACGGTTATGGAGGACGCGCTTGACGCGGGAGCGGACGATTTCAATTTTGACGGCGATGTGTTTGAGATTTCGACCGATCCAAATTCGCTCGGCAGGGTGCGTGACGCGCTTGAGGGCAAGGGCTACAGCTTTCTTTCCGCGGAGGTTGAGTATGTGCCGCAGACCATGGCGACGATTGACGATGAGGAAAGCGCCGCCAAAATGGAAAAGCTCATTGATATGCTTGAGGAAAACGACGATGTTCAGGCGGTATGGCATAACTGGGATATGCCGGACGATGAATAATTGATGAATAATCACGGAAGTACACTGAAAGGGAAAGCGCGGCTTTCCCTTTTTACTTTATGTTTACAAAATGGAAATTGAAATATATATGCCTTTCTGTTAAAATATACTTGTTGAAAGGATATGAGGCAAATGGCGATAAGCAGGGCTACAAAAGCGGCGCTCAAGGCTCTTTCTTATCCGGATCCGGATATAAAGAAATCGTACAGGATTGTCCGAAGGATTGAGAAACTGACCGCCGGACGGGCAAAAAGCTCCAAAACCTGCAAAATCGAAAACAAATATGTAACGCGCGGCGATTATAATATACCCGTGCGTATTTTCACGCACAGGCAGACCGCTCCCAAAGGAGTTATCCTGTTCTTCCACGGCGGCGGCTGGGTCAACGGAAATATCGACACATATAATTCCGTATGTATGGATATATGCGAAATTCTCGAACGCACGGTAGTTTCGGTCGATTACAGGCGCGCTCCCGAATATAAATTCCCGACAGCCCCCGAGGACTGCTATGCTGTGGCGCAAAAGCTATTTTCAGGCGAGCTGGTTTCAGGCTTCCTGCCGGAGGATATTATACTGATGGGCGACAGCGCCGGAGGCAACCTTGCGGCGGCGGTTTCGCTTATGGCGCGCGACAGGGGAGAATTTTGCCCCAAGCGGCAGATACTCATATATCCGTCGGTTTACAATGACCATTCCGAAAACTCGCCTTTTGAGTCAGTGAGGGAAAACGGTACGGATTATCTTTTGACTTCAAACCGGATTACAGGTTATACCGAGCTTTATATATCCGATAAAAGCGACCTTAGTAATCCGTATTTCGCGCCGCTGCTGGCGGAAGACCTGCACGGTCAGCCGGATACCCTTATTATAACGGCGCAGTTCTGTCCGCTTCGTGACGAGGGCGAGGAGTACGGCAGGCGGTTGTCTGACGCGGGAAACAATGTTTCGGTTTACAGAATGCCCGACGCGCTGCACGGATATTTTACCCTGCCTGTTAAATTCAGACCGCAGAAACGTACATACGCGGTGATAAGACGGTTTTTAGGCGACGACCGCATTTCAGACAACAGCGCGAAAAGCTGGATAAAGCTCGACAACGCGGCTAAAATCTTTCCGCCTACAACCTCGAAAAAGGACGCGCGGGTCTTCCGCTTTTTCTGCGAGACGGCGGAACCTGTCGATAAAAGGGCGCTTCAGTCCGCACTTGACGAGGTTATGAAAATGTTTCCTTTTTACCGTTCAATCCTTAAAAAGGGAATATTCTGGTACTATTTTGAGAGCAGCGATATAAGGCCTGAGGTGCGTGAGGAATACAAGGAGCCATGCTCTGAGCTGTTCGACATAAACCGCAAGGATCTGCTTTTTGAGGTAACATATTATAAAAACAGGGTAAATTTTGAGGTTTATCACGCGCTGGCGGACGGCGGCGGAGCGGCAAAATTTTTCCAGACCCTTATGGCGCTTTATGTAAAAAGGGCGCATTACAGGGAGTTCGACGATATAGAAACGACCGATTACGACGCTTCGGCGGCGGAACGCAAGGACGACAGCTTTTTTAAATATTACAACAAGCGCGAGGCGTCGGGGGTCAGCTTTCCTAAGCGTGCATACCATATAAGGGGAGAACGGCTCTCGAAGCATCCTATCGGGGTTATCGAAGGTGAAATATCGGTAAAAACACTGCTTGAAAAGGCGCACGGCTACAACGCCACCGTAACGGCATTTGTCACCGCGGTGCTGCTTAAGGCGATAGGCGAGGGAATGCCGGTAAGAGAACGCGGCAGGAAGGTCATAATAAACGTGCCTGTGGATTTAAGGCAGTATTTCGGCTCTAAATCGGCGAGAAACTTTTTCGGTATAATCGATGTGGAATATGATTTCTCAAAGCAGTCCGACCGCTTTGAGGATATAGTAAAAAGCGTCAGCGAGGGAATGAAGCAGAACCTTGACAGGTCAAAAATAGCCAAAAGAATGGAAAGCCTCTCAAAAATGGAAAATATCTTTCCGACAAGGGTGCTGCCGGTCTATATCAAGGACCCGGGGCTTAAAATAGCCACATATTTTGCCGAAAGGGGAGTAACCGCCGCCGTTTCAAATCTCGGAATAATCAAAATGCCGCCGGAAATGAGCGGGTATATAAAGAAATTCGGGGTTCTCTGCTCCACGAAACGTATACAGGCGTGTATGTGCTCGTTCGGGGACAGCTTTGTCATAACCTTTACCTCTCCGTTTGCCTCGACCGATATACAGTGTCGCTTTTTCAGAATGCTGACGTCTATGGGTGCGGACGTGACGATTACCTCAAATCTCGGGAGTGACAGGAATGTTGTACTGTAAAAAATGCGGAGTCAGCGTTGAGGGCAATCCCGATTACTGTCCGCTTTGTCAGGGCGAGCTTTCGGGAACCGCTCTTGGCGCTCAGAAATATCCGACAATACCTAAGAAGCCTGACCGTCTGGCTTTCGCGCTTAAGCTCGCGTTTATGATAACGCTTGCCGCGGTGGTCATATGCGCATTTGTCGATTACTGTATTACCGGCGCGGCTTTCGGCTGGTGGCTTTATGTCGCAGCGGGAGCGGCAACACTGTGGGTCGCCGCTGCGGTTGCTTTGAAGCTCAGGGGGAATGTGGCGAAAAGCATCTTTTTCACCACGGTGACAGGCGTGCTTCTTACTTTTCTGTGGGACCTCGGCACCGGATACACCGGCTGGTCGGTCGATTATGTGCTGCCGATTTCGCTTATAGCGGCAATGCTTGCCATGGCGGTGACCTCAAGAATACTCAAGCTGCCGATAGAGCAGTATATATATTATATGATTCTTGATATAATTTTCGCGATTGTCCCGCTCATACTTATTCTTACAGGCGCGGTAACCCTTATACCGCTTTCGCTCGCGAGCGTTGCGGCAAGCGTATTGTCGCTTGCGGCGCTGATAATATTTGAGGGAAGAGCGGTAAAGGCGGAAATAATAAGACGTACCCATTTATAGATATAGAAAAACGCGCGGAAGTATATGGAATACTTCCGCGTGAGGCTGTTGATATACTTTGAACGGAAAATAAATTATATAAACGTAAAAGTTTCGGTCAAACCTTTTTTAAAGGTTTGCGGTTTCTAAAGGCAGAGCCTTTGGACGCTTTCCGCAGAAAGCGGAACTCTTTTGCTTTAAATAAAAAGCTTGGATATAAGGTTTATTATTATGCAGAAAATCATTCCGGCGGCTGTGGGCAGGGCGGCGGCGAGCGCTGTCCATTTAAGGCTGCCGGTTTCTTTTTTTACCGTGAGCAGCGTTGTAGAACAGGGCCAGTGCATAAGCGCGAATACAATAAAGCAGATTGCTGTGACAATATTCCAGCCGTTTGATATAAACAGCTCGCGCATAGCCGAAACCGAGGAAAGCTCAGTAAGCGAGCCGGTCGACATATAAGCCATTATTATTATCGGAATAACCGTTTCGTTTGCGGGAAAGCCTAAAATAAAGGCGATAAGGATAACGCCGTCAAGACCCATCAGCTTTCCTAAGGGGTCGAGCGCGCCGGACATTATGTCAAGAAGCGTCTCACCGCCGGCTGTAATATTAGCCGCGAGCCATATTATCAGACCGGCGGGAGCCGCGACCGCCGCCGCTCTTGCGAGGACAAAAAGGGTGCGGTCAAAAATGGAACGGACTATTACTCTGCCTATCTGCGGTCTTCTGTAAGGCGGCAGCTCAAGCGTAAATGATGAGGGTATCCCTTTAAGAACGGTGACGGAGAGGAGCTTTGTCGCCGCAAATGTTACTGCAATACTGATGACTATGGTAAGTGTCAGTACCGCCGCCGAAATCACTGATGAAAGCGTACCTCCGCCGATAATGAAAAACATTGATATTACGGATATGAGCATAGGAAATCTTCCGTTGCAGGGTATAAAGCTATTGGTGAGGACTGCGAGCAGTCTCTCCCGCGGCGAATCTATTATGCGGCAGCCCACCACTCCTGCAGCGTTGCAGCCGAAGCCCATACATATCGTGAGCGCTTGTTTGCCGCAGGCGCTGCACCGCTTGAACGGGCGGTCGAGGTTGTAGGCGACGCGCGGCAGATAGCCCGCGTCCTCAAGCAGGGTGAAAAGCGGAAAGAAAATCGCCATAGGCGGCAGCATTACCGAAACAACGCTTGTGAGCACAAGGTAAACGCCGTCTATAAGCGCGCTGTGCAGCCACCGAGGAGCGCCTGCCGACATAATTAGGAACGACAGCTTATCTCCGAGAAATGCAAAAAAGCGGGAAAGCAGCTCTGATGGATAGTTGGCGCCGGTAATTGTCAGCCAGAATACAAATGCCAAAAGAAGCAGCATTAACGGATAGGCCGTGAATTTTCCGGTGAGTATCCTGTCCGCTTTGCGGTCGGCGCCGCTGTACTGCTTTTTTTCGTATATTACCGCCCCGCGGCAGATTTTTTCCGCTGCTTTTACAAGCGAGGATACTATAAGGTCCTTGAATTTATCTTTTGTAATGCCGGATTTTGTGAGCATTTCCTCTGCCAAGGCAAGGGCGGAGAAAAGCGAGGGGTTATTAAGGAAGCCGTCCCCTAAACATTCTGAAATGCTGCCGTTTAATGTGGTGTCGCCCTCAAGCAGCCGGAGCGCCAGCCAGCGGCTGTTGATTTTTCCGCCCGCAAGCCTTCTTATTTCCGGTTCGACTGCAGCGACTGCTTTTTCTATTTCCTCCGGATACCGCACTTTAAAGGGAGCTGTTTTAGGGAATTCGACCAGTCTGTCAAGTGTGTCGAGCAGTCCGGCAGAGCTTCTCTTTTTGCGTGCCGTGATACCTGTGACCGGCACACCAAGCCGTTCTGACAGCAGTTTAAGGTCAATTTTAATGTTTTTGCGCTTTGCCTCGTCCATAAGGTTCACACATACGGCGGTATTTGGTGTGATTTCGAGTATCTGAAGCACAAGGTTAAGGTTTCTTTCAAGGCATGTGGCGTCGCACACCACAGCCACGGCGTCAGGCGAGCCGAAGCAGATAAAATCCCGCGCAACCTCCTCTTCGGCGGAATGCGCCATCAGGGAATATGTACCCGGAATATCCACAAGAATATAGCTGTACTTGCCGCTTTTGCAGAAGCCTTTGGCATTTGTGACCGTTTTGCCCGGCCAGTTGCCGGTGTGCTGGTTAAGACCGGTAAGCGAATTGAAAACCGTGCTTTTGCCGACGTTAGGATTTCCGGCGAGCGCCACCACTTTGTCAAACGGACTTTGTTTTTTTATATTAAGACCGGAATCGACAGCGCCGCCTCCGACCGAGCTTTTTGTAAGACCCATAGCTTTTCCTCCGTTGCGTACTTCTTCTATATACAGATTATTCATAGCCGTAAGATATGTTAATCGGGAATAAGCGGGCGCAGAGTGGAATAATAAGAGCGGAGGCGATATAATGCAGCCCTATTGGGAAACTACGGTCAAAATAAAAAAATATCCGTCCCTTAAAGGGAATATAAGTACAGATGTTCTTATTATAGGCGGAGGAATAGCCGGAATACTCTGCGGCTACAAATTAAGGCGTGCCGGAGTAAAGTGTGTGATAGCAGAAGCCGACAGTATATGCCGCGGAGTGACCGCCGGCACAACGGCTAAAATCACCGCACAGCACGGACTTATTTATAACCGTCTTATAAACGAGTTCGGCACCGAAAAGGCGCGTATGTATCTTGAGGCGAACCTGAACGCGCTCGGAGAGTACCGCAAGCTTTGCGGCGGTATCGACTGCGGCTTTGAAACCGCCGATTCTTATGTTTATACGACAGATGAGCCGCGCAAAATCGAAAAAGAGATAATCGCGCTTGACAAAATAGGATTTAAGGCTGACTTTTGCAAAGAAACAGAGCTGCCTATTTTTACGGCGGGAGCGGTAAGATTCCCGAAGCAGGCTAAATTCAATCCGCTTAAATTCCTTTCTGCCGTGTCAGACGGGCTTGAAATATACGAAAACAGCCGTGTAAAAGAGCTTAAAGGGCTTACCGCCGTAACGGATTCGGGAAGTATAAAGGCGAAAAAAATAATAGTCGCCACACACTTTCCGATAATAAACAAGCACGGCTTGTACTTTATGAAAATGTATCAGAAAAGGTCGTATGTTTCCGCATTTGAAAACACCGTAACCGTAAAAGGTATGTACCGTGATGAAGCTGACAGCGGCTTTTCTTTCCGCAGTGACGGAGAGTTTTTAATAGTAGGCTCGGCAAGCGCGAGAACCGGCAGAAAAACGGCCGGCTGGACGCAAAACCTTAAATTCGCCGAGCAGTGCTGCCCCGGAGCGGTGCAAAAGTATTTCTGGGCGGCTGAGGACTGCATAACCCTTGACGGAGTGCCGTACGCCGGAAATTACTCAGCCGGCACGCCCGACCTGTATGTGACGACCGGCTTCAATAAGTGGGGTATTACCTCGGCTATGGCGGCGGCAGAGCTTGTCTGCGATATGATAACCGGCAGGGAAAACCCGTACAGGGAACTGTTCTCGCCGTCCCGCAGTATGATGAGAAAACAGCTTTTCGTAAACGGAATAAGCGCGGTCGGAGGGCTTGTTACACCGACAGCGAAAAGATGTCCACACCTCGGCTGCGCCCTTAAATGGAATAAATGCGAGCATTCATGGGATTGCCCATGCCACGGTTCCCGCTTTTCAGAAAACGGAAAGCTGCTTGACGGTCCGGCGACGGAAGATAAAAAGCCGTAGGCTCAGCTCCCGCCGCCTTTCCGCGTTTCAGGCGTTTCAGAGTATAACAGGCTGTATCTGCTCCTTTAAAAGCGCTTTTTCAACCGTTGCCGGTATAAGCGTAAAATCGCAGACAAGAGAATTATTCTTGCCAAACGGGTCGTCCTGACGGTACGGCACAAAGAAAATGTTGGGTGTGTTGTGCAGCAATCCTATATTCTTCGCGGAGGCGCCTAAGGCGTCGTTCGTGGCGATTGCCAGCACAACCGGCTTGTTGTTGCGAAGATGTGCCTTTACCGCCATGGTAACCGGAGTGTCGGTTATTCCGAGGGCGGTTTTGGCTATCGTGTTGCCGGTGCAGGGTGCCACAACTATTATGTCGAGCAGGTTTTTGGGTCCGATAGGCTCCGCGGCGGGAATATCGTGTATTATCTTTTCACCGCAAATTTCCTCGACCCGCTTAATAAGGTCCTCCGCTTTTCCGAAACGGGTATCGGTAGTATAGACTATCTGCGACATTATCGGCTTTATTTTAATGCCGGTTTTTGCCAGCTCTTCAAGCGCGGCGAGAGAATTTTTTATGGTGCAGAAGGAACCGCAGAACGCATATCCCAATGTAATGTCTTTCATGGCGTTCTCCTCTTTTATGTGTATGATTTTATTATGTCCGTTACTGTTTTTGCCAGAATTTTTCCGGCGGTCACAGGCGCGGTCTTACCGGGAAGTCCCGGCGCCTTTAAGGCTTTTATGCCGTGCCTTATTGCCGATTCGGTATCAAAACCGCCCTTGCTCGAAAGGTCGAGCATCAGCTTCGCGGTACAGCCCTCAAGCGCTTTGTCTCCTATAATCGGTGCGTCAACGGTGTTGAATATTATGTCGTAATCAAGCGGTATTTCATTGAGCTGCAAGCTGTTTACAGTATTGAATCCCTGAATACGCGCCGCGGCGAAATCGGATTCCTTTCGCGCACTTACGGTTACATAGGCGCCAAGCGACTTTAAGGTCCCAGACAGTACCCTGCCGCACCTGCCGTATCCGGTCACAAGAACCCTGCTTTCAAAGAGCGTGAAATCTGTGTTTTCTATGGCGAGCTTTACCGCGCCCTCTGCGGTCGGCACGGCATTAAGGAGGGAATAGCTGTCAAGCTGACCGTAATCGGCGCAGTTTTTGCCCTCAAACATATAATTGCAGGTAAGTATCAGCCGCTCTCCGGCTTTTTCTGATACTTCCTCAAGAGTTATCCTGCGTCCGCTCAAAGGAGCAAAAACGGTTTCCCGGTCTTTTGTGGTAGGAACAGGCAGCAGTATTATGTCGCTTTGTTCGATAATACCGCCGTCACCTTCATAAAGACCGAGGGTTTCAACCGAAAATTCTTCTTTGAGCTGTTCGCAGGCGGCTTTCATACGGCTGTCGCCGCCTATTACGATTATTTTCTTCAAATTCATCACTACCGTAAGTAAAATGTAAAAAATAAAGCGCCACGCTGTACATTACAGTCTATGGCGCATAAGGCTATTTAGTTACGGATAAATTCAGCCGCTTTTTCATAAAGCAGGCTTTTTTTATTAATCGACGGGTCTTTCACCGTTATCCGGCGGAGATATTCAAGCACTTCTCCGGTTTTTTCACCCTCGGTTCCGAGTTTTTTAAGATCGCCGCCCTTGATTTTAAGGTCGCATATCCTGTACGGCTCTCCGTTTTTTATAATTTCACCGAAAAGCTCTTCAGCTTTTGAAGTCTCGGTGTCAAGACAAAACCGCTCAAAAATAAGGTATTTTTGAAAAGCGTCGGGGTCGGTAAGGAAAAGCAATTCCTTTATGTCCGCCTTTTCAGCAGGAAGAGGCATAGAAAGAAGGGCAAGCAGCCGCGCCGCCAGCCTTTTGGCTTTGTTAGGCACTTTAAGAAAATCAAGCGCCGCAGTCACGTCCGCTCCGGAAAGATACAAAAAGCCGAAAAGCGAAAGTCCGGTTCCACGAAGTGCCGCGATTTTTTTATAATCGGGGCTTTTTTCAAGCCCTAAAAAGTCAAGCCCGCCTATATCGGTAAGCGGTTTGAGTGCCGCGGGGTTTTTACCCTCAAGCGCTTTCTCAAGCTCAGCAAGTATCCGCTCGGCGCTGATTTTTTTCAGCAGCGGAGAGTCCTCAAGTGCCGCTTTAAGCGTTTTTTCCTCGGGCGTAAAGCCGAGAACGGAGGCGAAGCGGAAAAGCCTCAGAATCCTGAGCGCATCTTCCTTGAATCGGAGCGACGGGTCTCCAACGGCGCGGAGTATGCCGTTCTTTATATCTACAGTGCCGCCGAAATAGTCCTTTATGTCGCCGTCCCCTCCGTAGGCTATCGCGTTTGACGTAAAATCCCGTCTCGCAAGGTCTTCTTTAAGGCTGTTTACAAAGGTCACGCTTTCGGGCCTGCGGCAGTCGCTGTATTTCCCGTCCGAACGGTAGGTTGTGACCTCAAACGGCGTGCCGTCTTCTATAACCGTTACGGTGCCGTGCTTTATACCGGTAGGAACGGTTTTTTCAAAAAGCGACAGCGTTATTTCAGGCGGAGCCGAAGTGGTTATGTCATAGTCGTGCGGCGGAATATCCATGAGCATATCCCGCACACAGCCGCCCACAAGGAAGGCTTCGTATCCGTTTTTTCTTAAAACAGACAGTATATGTTCTGCTTTAGGGGGTATATACAGCATAATTTTGCTCCTTGACTCAAAAAAAGGTTTATTTTTTCGCGGTTTGGCAATATAATAATAGGTAAGATTTTATTATGTTGGGAGAATCTTCATGAAACAGCTGCGTGATGAGGATAAAATTATAGAAGGCGTCCGCCGTATCCATATGATAGGAATAGGCGGCAGCGGTATGTGTCCGCTTGCGGAAATACTGCACAGCAAGGGCTATGAGCTTACGGGGTCCGACAATAACGAGAGCGACCCGCTTTCGAGAATAAGAAATCTCGGCATAAAGGTGTTTATGGGACACAGCGCGGAC
Source organism: uncultured Clostridia bacterium (assembly GCA_944380885.1). GTDB lineage: Bacteria > Bacillota > Clostridia > Oscillospirales > Acutalibacteraceae > UBA737. The sequence continues at coordinate 189,611 of CALWIZ010000001.1, forward strand.
AATATAAAGGGCGCACAGCTGGTTGTCTACTCCGCCGCGATATCCGAGGATAATCCCGAGCTTAAAGCCGCGAGGGAGCAGGGCATACCCACAATGGAGCGCTCGCATATGTTAGGTGCGCTCACACGCCATTTTGACAATGTGATAGGGGTCTGCGGCACCCACGGCAAAACCACCGTTACCTCTATGATAACACAAATTCTTATTTTAAACAAGATGGACCCCACTGCCGTTATAGGCGGAAAGCTGCCGCTTATAAACTCAAACGGAATAGCGGGCGGCTCTGAAACGATGGTCTGCGAATCCTGCGAGTTTGTCGATACCTTTTTGCAGCTATCGCCGGATATTGCCGTACTGCTTAATATCGACAATGACCATCTTGATTATTTCAAGACGATGGAAAACCTTACGCTGTCGTTCCATAAATTCCTCGCTATGGCAGGCAGGGCGTATATCAACGGCGACGATGAGCGGGCAAAGAAAGCGGCGGAGGGTATCAGCGCGGATATCGTGACTTTCGGCTTCGGAGAGAAAAATATTTATCGCGCTGAAAATATAATAAGAGGAAAGTTCGGTTTTTTGTTTGACGTTGTTAAAAACGATGAAAAGATAATAAATATCGATATGCATATTCCCGGCAGGCACAATGTTTTAAACGGGCTTGCCGCTTTTGCGGTATGCTATGATATGGGCGTCGCGGCAGAAGGAATTAAGGACGCTATTCAAAAATTCACCGGAGCGGGCAGGCGGTTTGAGTTTTTAGGCGAGTACGGCGGCTTTATGTTGGCTGACGATTACGCACACCACCCGACCGAGATAAGGGCGACTCTGTCGGCGGCAAAGGAGCTTGACTATAACCGTGTTATAGCGGTATTCCAGCCGTTCACATTCTCCCGTACCGCGCTTTTAAAGGACGAATTTATTTCCGCGCTGTCCCTTGCGGATAAGGTGATCCTTACTCCCATTATGGGCTCAAGAGAGGTCAATACCTACGGTATAAGTTCAGAGGATTTGGCAAAAGGGCTCAAGGACGCAGTTATAGTCGACGGTTTTGAGAATATCGCCGACACGGTTATAAAAACCGCCGGCAGGGGCGATTTAGTGATAACAATGGGCGGCGGAGATATTTATAAGGCGGCGCACATAATACAGAAAAGGCTCGGTTGAACGATGACGGAAAAATTGTATGACGCCGACTCGCATTTGTGTGAGTTTACGGCAAGAGTAACGGATTGTAAGGAGTGTGACGGCGGTTATGCCGTCACGCTTGACCGCACTGCCTTTTTCCCGGAGGGCGGCGGTCAGGAGTCGGACAGGGGCGTGACTGACGGCGTCACGGTGCTTGACGTTCAGATAAAGGACGGGGAAATTTATCATTATACAAACGCTCCGCTGACCGTGGGGGAGACGGTGAAATGTAAACTCGACTGGGAAAGGCGCTTTCGCAATATGCAGAACCACTCGGGCGAGCATATAGTTTCCGGAATAGTACATAGACTGTACGGCTGCAACAATGTCGGTTTTCATCTCGGCTCCGATATGACGGTCGATTTTGACAGGGAGCTTACAAGAAAACAGCTTGACGAGGCTGAAAGGCTCGCGAACAGGGCGGTTTATGAGAATGTAAGGATAAAAGCCTATTACCCGCCTGAGGATGAGCTTGAAAAACTCGATTACCGCAGCAAGCTCGAGCTTACAGAGAATGTAAGGCTTGTGGAAATAGAAGGGTATGACCTATGCGCCTGCTGCGCTCCCCATGTCAAAAGAACGGGGGAGATAGGAATTATAAAAATTCTCGATTTTTTCCGCAACAAGGGCGGGGTGAGGATTTTTATAAAGTGCGGCTCGGACGCCCTTGCCGATTACGGCGTAAAATACGATAATGTGCTTAAAATATCAAATCTTCTGTCGGTAAAGCAGCAGGATACCGCCGCTGCGGCGGACAGGCTGGCCGATGAGAACAGGTTTCTGAAGCAGGAGCTTTCAACTCTTAAAAAACGGCTTATAAATGCTAAGAGTGAAAGTTTTTCGCCGGAAAGGGAAATAACCGCTGTGTTTGAGGACGGACTTGATATAAAGGAGCTTCAGCTTTTTGCCGACGCGCTGTATAAAAAATGCGGCGGCATAAGGGGAGTGTTTTCAGGCTGCGAAAACGGATATTCCTTTGCTATATGCGGCGGAGAGCAACTTGACGGCTTTTTCGCCGGATTTAAGAAAAAATTCGCGGTAAAAGGCGGCGGCAGAAACGGTATTGTACAGGGTACTGTTGCAGCGACAGAATCGGAAATTGAAAATTACTTTAAATAATGCTTTAAATCAGCGCGGAAAAATGCTATAATATATCTTCAAACTGCTTTTATATTATAAAGGGGCAAAAATATGGAATGGACAGAAATCAAGGTCACTGTTCCGCAGAAATATACCGATACTGCGGCGGCGATAGCCAATATGACAGTGCCTTACGGAATTTATATCGAGGATTATTCCGACCTTGAGGAAGAAGCGGAGGAAATCGCTCATATAAATCTTATAGACGAGGAGCTTATCGCCAAGGACAGGACCGTATCCGTAATACACATCTATATTTCCGAGTGCGACAATGCCGCGGAGGCGCTGGAATTTTTAAAGGAACGGCTTACGGCGGCTGGAATAGAGTATAAAGCAGGTTCGGACGGTGTTAATGACTCTGACTGGAACGAAAACTGGAAAAAATATTTTCACTCCACAGAAATAGGAAAAAGGCTTACTATCGTGCCGAGCTGGGAGGAGTATGACAACAGGGAAAACCGCGTGCTTCTTCATATAGATCCGGGAGCGGCGTTCGGCACCGGCACCCACGCTACAACCTCGCTTTGTCTTGAGCTTTTGCAGGATTATATAAAGGACGGCGCGGCAATGTTCGATATAGGCTGCGGCAGCGGTATTCTGGCTATCGCCTCGGTGCTGCTGGGAGCAGATTCGGCGGTAGGCGTTGATATAGACGCGCAGTCGGTAAAGACCGCCCGTGAAAACGCCGAGCTGAACGGCGTTTCGGACAGGACGGAATTTATTGTCGGCGACCTTGCCGAAAAAGTAAACGGCAGATTTCCGGTGGTCTGCGCCAATATAGTCGCCGATGTGGTAATACGGCTGCTTGACGGCGCGGAAAAATATATGACCGACGGAGGCGTGCTTATAGTTTCGGGCATAATCGATATAAGGGAAAACGATGTGCTTGAGGCGGCGAAAAAGCACGGATATGAAATTTCTCAAAAGCGGTACAGGGACAACTGGTGCGCTTTTGCGCTTAGGAGGAAAACAGATGCTTGAATTTGAGCAGCTAAAGCTGCGGCTTGAGGAAAACGAGGCGGAACTTCGTGACCTTAAAGACGCGGTAGGCTACGAAAAGCTGAAAAAGGAGATAGACGAGCTGGAGCTGAAGGCGGCGGCACCCGGCTTCTGGGACGATACCGAAAACTCGCAGAAAATACTTCAGAAAACCGGAAAGCTCAAAAACACGGTGGAAAGCTACGATAAGCTCTGCTCGTCTTATGACGATTTGCTTGTGCTTATAGAAATGGGAGATGAAGTAGGGGATCTTTCACTTGTGGAGGAGATAACCGCATCGATAGAGGAATTTGAGAGCGGGCTTGCTTCCCTAAGACTTCAGACCCTGCTTACCGGCGAGTACGACAACAATAACGCCATACTCACATTCCACGCCGGCGCCGGCGGCACCGAGGCTATGGACTGGGTGTCGATGCTTGTGCGTATGTATACCCGCTGGAGCGAGCGGCACGGCTTCAAGGTTCAGCTGCTTGACTTCCTTGACGGCGACGAGGCAGGTCTTAAAAGCGCTGTTATGCTGATAGAGGGCGAAAACGCCTACGGCTATCTCAAAAGCGAGTCGGGCGTGCACCGCCTTGTGCGAGTTTCCCCGTTTGACGCTTCCGGAAGAAGGCATACCTCCTTTGCGTCGCTTGAGGTTATGCCGGAAATAAGCGACGACGCTGATATAGAAATCCGTGAGGAAGACATTAAAATGGATGTTTTCCGTTCGTCGGGCGCAGGCGGTCAGCACATAAACAAGACCTCATCTGCGGTAAGGCTCACCCATATCCCGACCGGAATAGTGGTCGCCTGCCAGAACGAGAGAAGCCAGTTCCAGAACAGGGAGCAGGCAATGAAAATGCTCAAGTCAAAGCTGCTTGAAATAAAGGAGCGCGAGCATCTCGAAAAAATAGAGGATATAAAGGGCGTTCAGAAGGAAATCGCGTGGGGCTCGCAGATACGCTCCTATGTGTTTATGCCGTACACTCTTGCCAAGGACCACCGCACAGGCTTTGAGTCGGGCAATATAAACGGAGTTATGGACGGCGATCTCGACGGATTTATAAACGCTTATTTGAAGGCGGCCTCAAAGGGCGAATTACAGAATAATTAGGAGAATTGCGATGAAAAGGATTATATGCGCGGCGCTCGCCGTATTTATGCTCGCAGCGCTTTTTGCCGGCTGCGGCGAAAAGGACAGGGTGCTTTATAAAAGCGGTCTGTCAAAGTATATCAACCTCGGCGAGTATAAGGGGATAGAGGTTGACACCTCATCCGACGAGTTCGGGGAATATTATGACGGTCAAATATCTTCGGACATCACTAATTACGACCTTTACGTCCGCAAAACAGAGGGCAAGGTTGAGGACGGCGATACAGTGAATATCGACTATGTCGGCAAGAAGGACGGCGTGGCGTTTGACGGCGGCACCGCTGATGCTCAATATCTCACGATAGGCTCAGATTCTTTTATAGAAGGCTTTGAGGACGGGCTTATCGGTGCGGAAATAGGAAGCACTGTTGATCTTAATCTTAAATTTCCCGACGATTATCAGTCTGAAGAGCTTGCCGGTCAGGATGTTGTTTTCACGGTTACGGTAAACTATGTGAAAACGGACGAGGAAAGAAAGCCGGAGGATTATTATTCCGAGCTTGAATTTGACACGCTGGAAGACTATACCGCCGATGTAAAGGAAAGAGCCGCCAAAGCATATCTTGTGGACAAAGTAAAGGAAAATTCAAAAGTAAAAGAATATCCCGAAAAGGACACGGAAACCATCTATACCGCATACAGAAATATGCTTGAGCAGAATATACAGGGTCAGTACGGAATGGATCTTGCTACTTATCTCGGCTATATGAGCCAGACCGAGGAGCAGTTTAAGGAAAGCGCCGTTGAAGATCAGATAAATCCGCTTATGGACGAGCAGATGGTGCTGTACGCTTTGCTTGACAACGAGAAAATAGAAATCACCGACGAAGAGGTGCAGAAAGAGCTTGACGAAGCGGTAAAGAGCTACAACAGCTCAAATGTGACCGCTGAAACGCTTAACGATTTTTACGGGGATTACTATTTTGAATACATTGCCGTAAGGGAAAAAGCGGTTGATTTCCTTTATGACAACGCCAAAATTTCCTGATGTTTGTAAAAACGGTTGATATAAGGCGAATTACCGACGCGGAATACGCCGAAACCGGAAAATTTTTTCCGGATATCGCTAAAAAGTTGGAAAATTTCCCGCCGGAAGACAGAAAGCGCACCCTTGCCGGCAGGTATCTGCTGAAAAAAATGATAAAAGAGATATACGGCAGGGAGAGTTTTGAGATCTCATATAACGGAAACGGAAAACCGGAGCTTGAATTTTGCTTTTTCAGCATTTCACATTCGGGGAATTACGCCGTGTGCGCTGTGGCTGAAACGCCTGTGGGCATAGATATTGAAAATACCGGAAGATTCAGAAGACGGGAAAAATATATGTTTTTTACCGATAATGAAACGCGGTATGTCAACAGTGCTGACAGCGCCCGCCGTTTCTGCATTATATGGACCCGCAAGGAGGCTTATGTCAAAGCTGAGGGCGGGGCGCTGGCGTTTGCGGCGAAAACCGAGCTTGTGACGCCTGAGCTGTCGCTTAAGGATATATACGGAGGATATGCTTTTATTACCCGTGATTTCGGGGATTATGTTATTACAACAGCGCAAAAGGAGCCTTGACGGGCTCCCTTTTTTATTAAAGAAATTTTTATTTTTCGGGAATGGCTCCGGCGTATTCGGTCGGAGTCATTCCGTATCTTTTTTTGAAACAGCGGGAAAAGTAGGCGGCATCGGAAAATCCGCACATAGAAGCAACGGCAGAAATCCTTTTCTCACCGTCCCTTATTGCGTCGCGTGAGGCTTCAAGCCGCAGTATCTGTATATATGTCATAGGAGGAAGGCCTGTAACCGATTTGAAACGCCGGCAGAAATAAGCCTCGTCATATCCGAAACGGCGGCTTAACGACGCCGAGGAAATATTTTCGCGGTAATGCTCCCCGATATATTCGGTAACTTCGCGGAAATTTCCTCCGGAATACGCGGGAGCTGTATCGCTCAGCGCGTATCTGTAAAGCAAAGCTATCAGCGAGTATATTCCGCCTGTTACTGCAAGGGAAGCGCAGCGGTCCCCCGAAAGCTGTTCTTTTATAACCGAGCGGACAGCGCCGACAATTTCCGGACGGGTAGTGAGCGGAAGAAAATCGGTCTGCTGTAAGAATAGTGGCTTCAGATATTTTTCACTCGCCGGCTGACGGTTGAAAAACGGAGGTATATCGAACATTACAGTAAAATATTTAGCACCGTTTTTACCTGCGAAGCCTTCGTGGACACGCCCGGGAGGTATTATGACGACGCTTTCCGCGAGAGCAGTGACATTGAGATTTCCCACCTGAACACTCAGTTCACCCCGCGTTACATATAACAGCTCCATACGCTCGTGCCAGTGCAGGCAAAAGCAAAGCCCCTCGGCAAAATCACTGTCACCGAGAATTTTCACGCCGCTTTCTCCGTACAGCACGGGAGTCAGCTCCTTGTTGCGGTCAAGTTTCACAGAATCATCTCCGAAAGTCAAAATAATCCTGAAAAAAATCAAAAAAATACTACAATGATAACATTTATCATGTTATCATATAATCGCAGAATATGCAATAATTTAATGGAGTGATTATGTTGAAAACCGGAATTTGCGTACATTTCAACAGTGTTGATGAAATGTCAAAAAAATTCAATGACATGTTAAGCGAGGGGTTTGATAACTGTCAGCTGATTTCCTGGGTGCCCGCGCTATGGACCGATGAAAACGCCGCGATACTCAAGAAAATGATCGATGAAACGGGAGTAACGGTTTCGGCGTTCTGGTGCGGCTGGGAGGGCCCCTGCGTATGGAATTTTTACGAGGGACAAACCACTCTGGGACTTGTTCCGCCTGAATACAGGGAAATGAGAATTAAAAATCTGTGCGACGGAGCGGATTTCGCCGCGAAGCTCGGAGTAAAAGACGTTGTAACGCATATGGGCTTTATACCCGAAAACCCGAATGACCCGCAGTTCCCGCTTTTCTGCGAAGCGGTAAGAAAGGTCGCGGAGCATTTAAAGCGGAACGGGCAGAACCTGCTTTTTGAAACGGGTCAGGAAACTCCGGTTACCATGCTGCGCTGTTTTGAGACGGTCGGAACCGATAATCTTAAAGTGAATCTTGATACCGCAAACGTGATTCTTTACGGTAAAGCAAATCCGGTTGACGCGCTCGATGTTTTCGGGAAATATGTGGCAGGACTTCACGCAAAGGACGGGTTTTATCCCGTAAACGGCAGGGAGCTCGGCACTGAAACCAGAATAGGAGACGGCAAGGTGGATTTTACGGCTCTGTTCAGAAAGCTGAAAGAGCTCGGATATGACTCGTATGTTACCATAGAACGTGAAATAGACGGGGAGCAGCAGACCGAGGATATAAGATACGCGAAAAAGTATCTTGAAAATATAATAAATGAGGTTTACGGAGGCTGATATTATGCTTAAAATCGCATTGGCGGGCGTCGGCGGGATAAGCGGCGCGCATATTCCGGCGTGGGAGGCTATGGAGGACGCGGAGCTTGTCGCTCTCTGCGATATCCGCCCGGAGCAGATGGAAAAATATCCGGATAAGCGGCATTATACCGATTTTGACGAAATGCTCGAAAGGGAAGAAATAGATATACTCGATATATGTCTTCCCACCTATCTCCATGCAGATTACGCGGTTAAGGCCATGGAAAAGGGAATAAACGTAATATGCGAAAAGCCGGTTTCCCTTAAACGCGAGGATGTGGCGAGAGTATACGGAGCCGCGAAAAAAAACAGCGTAAAGTTTATGATAGCGCAGGTACTGCGGTTCTGGCCGGAATATGAGGTGCTTAAACGTATCTATGACGAAAAGACCTACGGCAGGCTGCTGTCAGGCAATATGAGAAGGCTCGGCTGCTATCCGAAATGGAGCTGGGACGGCTGGATGATGGATGAAAAACGCAGCGGGCTTGTTCCCTTCGACCTGCATATTCATGACCTTGATTTTATGGTATATGCCTTCGGAAAGCCGCTTGATAAAACCGTTTTCCGCTCAAAAAGACCGGAGCAGGACTACATAAACGCCATATACAGCTATGACGGTTTTTTTGTATCAACCGAGGCCTCGTGGTACGCTTCGCCATATCCGTTTAAGGCGGAGTTCCTTTTCCAGTTTGAAAACGCGGTTGTCGCTTCTGAAAACGGAAAAATGACTGTTTATGAGCGTGACGGAAAAATATTTTCACCGATAGGAGGAAGCGCTTCGGATACCGGAAACATAGGTCTTCCCGCCAGCGACGCCTACGCGAATGAAATAAATTATTTCGCGGACTGCGTAAGAACCGGTAAAGAACCCGAAAAGGTAAAGCCTGACGAGCTGGAGACGGTGATAGATATCCTGAAGTCGCTCTGATAGGCTGCGGCTTAACATTAAATAATTAAAAAACGGCGTTGTGATTAATTTCCTCCTTAAAGGGAATAATAGGAGAAAACAGGAGGAAAATTTATGAACAGAAAAAACGCCGTAAGGCTTATATCGTTCTGCGCCGCCGCGGTGCTTGTCGCCGTGGGATTTGCCGTAAAATCAAGGCTTGAGCTTGAACAGTACAGGCTCGAAATACAGAACACCTATTCCCGCTCGCTTGACGGGCTTAATTCAAGCGTTAATAATATTTCCCTTATACTTGAAAAAGCAGGGTATGTCACCACCGCAAAACAGATAAGCAATATGGCGGCGCAGCTTTTAAGCGAGGCTGAAAGCGCCAAAAACTCTCTCTCGCAGCTGCCGTCGGGACAGGAGCTTACGGTGCTTAACCGATTTTTGTCCCAGGTGGGAAATTACGCCATGTCGGTCTCAAAATCGCTTATAGAAAACGGCGGCATGAGTGAAGAGCATACCCGCACCATTGAGATACTGAGGGATACCGCACGCAAAATTTCAAAGGCAGTAGGTGATTCGGCAATCTCCTACAATAACCCGTCGGCATGGGCGGAGCAGATGGATAAGACGCTTGACAGCACTGTTGACACAGATTCTCTTGCCGGAGCGCTCGGTACGCTTGAGGAAAGTCTGTCCGATTATCCGACCCTTGTTTATGACGGTCCGTATTCCGACCATATACTTGAAAAAGAGCCTTTAATGATAAAGAACGCTGAGACCGTTACTGAATCGCAGGCGCTTGAGACTGCGGCGCTTTTTACGGAATGTGATAAGGAACAGCTTAGCTTTGACGGAAATGTAAACGGAAAAATACCGGCTTACAGGTATGTTTCCGACAATGTTGCCGCAGAAGTGAGCTGTCAGGGCGGATACACGGTGTATATGAGGAAAAACCGTGAGATAGGGGATTATATACTGGAATACAGTCAGGCGCTCGACAAAGCGAAGCGTTATCTCGAAAAAACCGGAATGACCGGTTTTACCGAAACTTATTATTTTACCGATGAGGGTGTATGCGTTATAAACTTCGCTTATCTTGACGGCGCGACAATATGCTACACCGACCTTGTAAAGGTGGGCGTGGCTATGGACACCGGCGAGATAATGCTTTACGAGGCGAGCGGATATCTTACCAATCATACCGAACGGGCCTTTGAAACTCCTGCCGCCACAGCTGAACAGGCAAGGGAAAAGGTTAGCGGCAGGCTCAGCGTCCGCGAAACGGGGCTTGCGCTTATTCCGACTTCTTCAGGCGGTGAGGTGCGCTGCTACGAGTTTGTGTGCAAGGCGGACGACGGGCAGGAAATACTTGTCTATATAAACGCTTCCACACTTGAGGAAGAGAATATTTTAATACTGCTTAAGAGCGACGGCGGAACTCTTACAAAATAATGCTTGATTTTTGAGGATTGTTGTGGTAGAATAGTAAAGCTGTCAGGATAAAGGGGTTATTGTGCCCTGCTGTCAGTATGTGCAATTTGATTTCACCTGAGCCTTACAGGTGGGTTCATTGCCGGTAAATCGACATTGAAGCGGATGGTCCTCTGTCCTTTCGGAGCATGAACATCTGGTAGTAATTAAGGAGGAAAAAAGATGGACGTAATTAAGGAACTTACTGCGGATATGCTCAAAAAGGACGTTCCGGAAATTCTTATCGGAAGCACCGTAAAGGTACACGTAAGAATCAAGGAAGGCGAGAAGGAAAGAATCCAGGTTTTTGAGGGTACCGTAATCGCAAAGAACAACAGCGGGATCGCCGAAACTTTCACCGTTCGCCGTGTATCATACGGCGTAGGTGTAGAGCGTGTATTTCCTGTACATTCACCGAGCGTTGCCAAGGTTGAACTGGTTCGCAAGGGTCAGGTTCGCAGAGCGAAGCTCTATTATCTGCGCGACAGAGTCGGTAAGGCTGCCAAGGTTAAAGAGCTTATCGGTTAATAAGGCTGTAAGAGGGGGAACGGTTGGACTGTTCCCCCTTTTTGCTTAAATGAGGTTTTCTTTATGGATTTTTACTTTGAATTTGAAAATGAAGATTCCAAAGAGTCTGAAAATCTTTCATCTCCGGAGAATGACGGAAAAGGTTTTTCGGTAGATACTGCTGCTGCGCAGGAGCCTGTGATAAGCCTTGAACCGCAGAAAAAAAGCGGTATAGCCGGTGAGTTTTTTGAATGGCTCGATGTGCTTGCAACCGCTATAATCGCCGTTGTGATAATATTCAGCCTTATTTTCCGTGTCGCTACTATTGACGGAGAATCAATGGAAAATACGCTTTTTACCGGCGATAAGGTTATAATTTCAAATCTTGCCTATACACCGAAGCAGGGCGACATAGTTGTGATTTCAAGGAACATAGAAAATACCGTTGAAGATGTGAAAACCGGTCAGGTGCCGATTATCAAGCGTGTAATAGCGGTCGGCGGTCAGACGGTTGATATTGATTTTGAGCGCGGCGTCGTATATGTAGACGGTGTCATGCTTGAAGAGGATTACACCAAAACCCCCACTAACAATAAAGACGGTGTGGAATTTCCGCTTTATGTGCCCGAAGGGTATATTTTCGTGCTCGGTGATAACCGCAACAACTCGCTTGACAGCCGTTCTACGCAGATAGGCGAGGGCGGGCTTATAGATACGAGGTATGTTCTGGGACACGCTATTTTAAGAATATTCCCGTTTGACAGCATAGGCAGGCTTGATAAATAAATTGTAATATGAAAAAAATTATTTTTAATCCGATAAGTATGTTTATACTGGGTCTGTTATCAGGTTCAGTAAGCCGACTGCTTGATATATATACTCAAAATTTGGGTAATGTATTTTCACAAATGGCGATATGGATTTTATTCGGCGTTTTGATTTCTATTTACAGCAGCTCAAAGAAAAAAGCGATGCTTAACGTATTTCCTTTTTGCATAGGTATGCTTATAACATATTATTTTGCAGCGTTTATCACAAAAGGGGTTTACAGTAATATTTTTATTGCCGGCTGGACTGTCTTTGCTTTGTTTTCTCCGATATTGGCGTATTTTACATGGATTACGAAAGAAAAGGGTTTCTTTCCCAAGATAATCAGTATTTGTATAGTGTTGGTATCTGTTTTATCAAGTGTAATTTTGTTTGATGGATTCAGAGTATATGATTTTATTATAAACGCAGTATTGATTTATTTCTTGTTTATTAAAAAAATAAATAGATGACGTAATGGAAAAAGGAAGCGGTAAAAATAAGCGAAAATCAAAGAGCATCGTATGACGCGGTAAATGTAAGCTGGTTCCCGGGGCATATGGCGAAAACCCGCCGTAAAATCAAGGAGATACTTCCGCTTATCGACGCGGTGGCGGAGGTTACCGACGCGCGCGTGCCGGTAAGCAGCCGTAACCCTGAGCTTAAAAGCCTTATAGGTGACAAGCCGCTTATAATACTTTTAAACAAGTGCGATATGGCTGACCCGGAAGAGACCGCCAAATGGATAAAGCACTATAAATCAGCAGGAACAGCGGCAATAGGAATAGAGTGCAAGACAGGGAAGGGTCTTGCCGTTTTCAAGGACACTGTAAAAACCGCCCTGGCGGACAGGCTTCAGATGTACGCGGAAAAGGGAATGACCGGAAAGCCGCTCAGAATAATGGTAGTGGGGATACCGAACGTTGGAAAATCCTCATTTATAAACCGTATTGCGGGCGGAGGAAAAGCGAAGGTTGAGAACCGCCCCGGAGTAACGAGGGGAAATCAGTGGTTTACTATTGACCGTCAGCTTGAGCTGCTTGACACGCCGGGAGTGCTGTGGCCTAAGTTTGAGGATGAAACCGTAGGCGAGCATTTGGCGTTTACCGGAGCGGTAAAGGACAGGATACTGGACACTGAGCTGCTTGCGGTAAGGCTTATTGAGCTTCTTTCAAAAAAATGCCCGGAAAAGCTGCTTTTAAGATACGGAGAGCTTGAGCTTGAGAGCGACAGCTATGACATACTCTGTCAGATAGGCAAAAAGCGCGGTATGGTAATAAGGGGCGGCGAGACCGACACTGAAAGGGCGGCTAATATGCTGCTTGAGGAATACCGCAGCTGTAAAATAGGTAATATAACTCTCGAAAGGGTTGAGGATTATGCCTGATTACGAATATGAGAAAGCCGCCGTTTCGCGCGGCTTTAAATATATATGCGGTGTGGACGAGGCCGGCAGGGGGCCGCTTGCGGGACCGGTCTGCGCGGCGGCGGTTATACTGCCTTTAGATACTGAAATACCGGGACTTAACGATTCAAAAAAGCTGTCCGAAAAGAAAAGAGAGCAGCTTTTCGATGTTATAACCGAAAAGGCGCTGTCTTACTGCGTGGCATACGGAACGCTTGAGGAAATTGAGGAGTTTAATATTCTTGAGGCGACCTTTCTCGCAATGAACCGCGCAATAGGAGGATTAAAACTGAAATCGGACTTCGCGCTGATAGATGGAAACCGTGTGCCTAAAGGTATAAAAATCCCCTGTGAAACGGTAGTAAAAGGCGACGCAAAGTCTATGTCGGTGGCGGCGGCGTCTGTGCTGGCAAAGGTCAGCCGTGACCGCCTTATGCTTGAATACGATGAAAAATATCCGCTTTACGATTTTAAGAAGCACAAGGGCTACGGCACAAAGGAGCATACAGAGCTTATTAAAAAATACGGCCCGTGCGAGATACACCGGCTTTCATTTCTGAAAAATATACTAAAGTGATTTTTTGAGCGCAGGAACGGTGACAGTATGAATATAGGCAGGACCGGAGAGAAAGGCGAACGGCTTACCGCGGATTTTATGCGCAAAAAAGGGCTTACGGTCATAAAGCGCAATTATCAGTGCCGCTACGGAGAAATTGACATAATAGCCGAGAGTAAAGAATATATAATTTTTACCGAGGTGAAAACAAGGCGGGAGGACAGCCTTATTTCTCCGGCTGAGTCGGTGACCGTTTCAAAACGGCGTAAGATAATTCTTACCGCAGAGGATTTTTTAAGCAAATATGAAACCGAGCTTCAGCCGCGCTTTGACGTGGCGGAGGTTACCGTTTTCAGAAAGCCGGACGGCAGCGACGGTTACAGGCTCAGTTATATGGAAAACGCCTTTTGAAAAGAGTTGTTGCGTATGGATTTTTTCGACCTGCACTGTGACACGCCTTATGAGTGCTTTTTTAAAAATCAGCCGTTTTATAAAAACAGTCTTGCCGTATCAGGCGAAAAGGGAAAAATTTTTGATAATTGGAAGCAGGTTTTCGCGGTGTGGATAAGGGACGATGTAAGCGAGCCGTACAGGCTTTACCGTGCCGTGCTTGACGGTTTTAAGGAAAAGCTCGGCGAAAAACCTGAATGCCTTACGCCGTATTTCGCGGTGGAGGGCGGCGCGGTGACAGAGGAAAACACCGACCTTCTCTATAACCTTAAAGAGGACGGAATACGCTTTTTAACCCTTACATGGAACGGCGAAAACCGAATAGCCGGCGGGGTAAACAGCGAAAAGGGACTTACGCATTTCGGCAGAAGAGTCATAGAAAAGCTGAATGAGCTGGATATACGCTGCGATTTGTCACACCTTAACGAAAAGAGCTTTTACAAGGCGGCGGAGCTTGCCGATATGCCGCTTGTGACCCACGCATGCTGCCGGACTGTGTGCGGACATAAGCGCAACCTTACCGATGAGCAGCTAAAGCTGATTTCCGAAAAAAACGGCATTGTCGGTCTGTGCTTTTATCCGGATTTTCTGGGCGGAGATGTGTTTGAGAAATTTTACGAAAATATACTTCATCTGCTTGATATGGGCATGGAAAACAATATCGCGGTGGGTTCGGATTTTGACGGAGCGGATATGTCTCCGGAGCTTTGCGGTATAAATCAGATACCGCAGCTGCGCCGTTTTCTTTATGAAAAAGGGCTCGAAGAAGAGCTGACCGAAAAAATATTTTTTAAAAACGCGCAAAAATACACCGAAACCTTTGACAAAAGGCGCAATGTGGTTTAAAATATTCGGAGAAGTTGAAATTAGGAGAAACCGTTATGAACTATGTGAGCACAAGAGATAAATCGGTAAAGGTCACGGCTGCCGAGGCGATAGCCAAAGGCATTTCGGACGAGGGCGGACTGTTCGTGCCCGAGAGCTTTCCGCGCTTTACCGCTGAAGATTTTGAAAACTTAAAAAGCCTTGATTATATAGGCAGGGCAAAATATGTACTTAAATACTTCCTCGGCGATTTTACCGAAGAAGAGATAGATTACTGCGTTAAGGGAGCATATTCCGGCAGCTTTGACGGGGATATGCCTGCGCCGATTTCACTTGTCGGAAAGGAAATGAATATCCTTGAGCTGTGGCACGGCCCGACCTGTGCGTTTAAGGACCTGGCGCTTCAGCTGCTGCCGTATCTGCTTACCACATCGGCAAAAAAGACCGCGTCAGGCAAAAAGACGGTTATACTCGTCGCGACGTCGGGGGATACCGGAAAAGCGGCGCTTGAAGGCTTTAAGGACGTTCCGGATACCGAGATAATGGTATTCTATCCGAGCGAGGGCGTAAGTCCCATGCAGAAGCTGCAGATGGATTCGCAGAAGGGCGGAAATGTCCATGTATGCGCCATAAAGGGCAATTTTGACGATGCGCAGACCGGCGTAAAAAAGATTTTCACCGACAGCGCCGTAAAAGAGAAGCTGGCGGAGCACAATATGCAGTTCTCGTCCGCTAATTCCATTAACTGGGGAAGACTCGCTCCGCAGATAGTATATTATATTTCGGCTTACTGCGACCTGCTTTCGCGCGGTGAAGATTTAAGTGCGGGCTTCAATGTCGTAGTGCCGACCGGAAACTTCGGAAACATACTCGCGGCGTATTACGCCGAAAAAATGGGCGTGCCGATAAGCAGGCTTATATGCGCTTCAAACGCCAATAATGTTCTTACCGATTTCATAAGAACCGGAACCTACAATAAAAATAGGGATTTCTATACAACCATTTCGCCGTCTATGGATATACTGATCTCAAGCAATCTTGAGAGAATGCTGTTTGAGCTTTCGGGGTGCGACGATAAGACGGTCGCCGCTTTGCAGGCAGACCTTTCGCAGGAGGGAGTTTTCATTGTCAGTGACACCATAAAAAAACGTCTTTCGGAGCTTTTCTGGGGCGGCAGCTGCGACGACGGCGAAACGCTTGCAACAATAGGCGGTATGTTCAGGAAATACGGCTATCTGTGCGACACGCATACGGCTGTCGCCGTGGGCGTTTATAAAAAATACAGAGAGGAAACCGGCGACATAAAGCCGGTGGTCATAGCCTCTACCGCTTCGCCTTATAAGTTCGCGGACAGCGTGCTTTCCGCCGTTACCGATAAAAAGACGGACAGCGAATTCGGCAACGTCCGTCTGCTGTCCGAGGTGACTTCAACCGAAATTCCGGCTCCGATAAAGGCGCTGGAAAATGCCGAGGTAAGATTTAAGGAGCTGTGCGACAAGGATAAGATGCTTGACGCGGTCTATGCGGCGCTCGGAATAAAATAAAAAATATCCGGCTTAAAAAGCCGGATATTACTTTTACGGAGAACCGTTACCTTGCCTTGAAGGTATCGCAGCAGGTATCAGAGCAGTTTGTGGCTTCTCCGTTGCCAACTTGAATTTTGCCGGCAGAGCACATATTGTCTGCGGTGTGATGAACACAGTTCTTCACGCTGCATGATACGCACAGAGCGGTTTCGCATTTGCAGTCTGACAAATCAATCAAGTCCTTTCCGACCCTTTTCGGGGTCTCTTATATTATTTGCGTATAAAGCGGTTTTATGTAAAAAATTTTTATAAGGCGGTGAGCGCTTCTGAGCATTTTCGCAATTTCCGATTTGCATCTTTCTTTCGGCACTGACAAGCCGATGAATATTTTTAAGGGCTGGGACAATCATACAGAGCGGATAAAAGCAAACTGGACAAGACTTGTAAAGCCGGAGGATACGGTGATTATGCCGGGCGATTTCTCGTGGGGGCTTAAGTTAGAGGAAACGGTAAAGGATTTTGAGTTTCTTGAGTCTCTTCCGGGGAAAAAACTGCTTATTAAAGGCAATCACGATCTGTGGTGGAACACTGCCAAAAAAACGCGTGAGTTTTTTGCAGCACACGGATTTTCTTCGGTAGATATAATATACAACAGCTGCGCAGTATGCGAGGGCAGTGCTGTGGCGGGAACAAGAGGCTGGTTTTTTGACGACAAGGCCGATAAAAAGGTGCTCGCCCGTGAAGCCGGCAGACTGGAGGCATCGCTGTCGGAAGCGGAAAAAACGGGACTTCCTGTTCTGACGTTTCTGCATTATCCGCCTGTTTACGGCGGCGCTGTCTGCGGCGAAATATTCGACGTGATAAAAAAACACGGAATCAAAAAGATTTATCACGGACATATACACGGCGCGGGACTCAACGCCGCTGTAAAAGAGTACGATGGCGTGCAGTTCAGCCTGATATCGTGTGATTGCGTGGATTTTACGCCGGTTTTTGTGGTGTGATATTATATATTTTTACCGAATTTACGGTTTGTTTAAAAAATATGTGGAAAAAATCATTAAGCTGTGCTATAATAATTTGAACTATTGTAAAATGAGTAAAAGCGCCCTGCGCTGGCCTTGTTTTACTGTACGGAGGTATAAAAATGAGCTTGAAAGAAACAAAAAAGGTTGATACTAACAGGTATCAGCTTGAAATCACCGTTGACGGTGAAAAATTCCGCGAAGCGATAAAGGAAGCGTACAAAAAGAACGGAAAGAAAATAAACGTTCCCGGCTTCAGAAAAGGCAAGGCGCCGCTCCATATTATCGAGACATATTACGGCTCCGAGGTTTTCTTTGAGGACGCCTTCAATCTGCTTTACAACGACCTTGTTGACGATGCTATTACCGAGTCGGGTCTTAAGGTAATAAACGACAAAATGGATTTTGACCTTGTCTCCATTTCCAAAGATGACGGTGTCGATTTCAAAGTTTCTGTAACAACATATCCCGAAATAGAAGTGGGTGAATACAAGGGCCTTAAGGCTGAAAAGGCCGCCGTCAAGGTTGACGCGGCCGAAGTGAACGCCGAAGTGAATGCCATGGCTGAGCGCAACGCCCGCATGGTATCGGTAGAAGACCGCGCTGCGGCAAACGGTGATACCGTTATAATCGATTTTGAAGGCTTTACTGACGGCAAGGCTTTCGACGGAGGCAAGGCTGAGGGTCATTCTCTCGTGCTCGGCTCAGGACAGTTTATCCCCGGCTTTGAGGAGCAGATTGTCGGAAAGAACATCGGCGACGAGTTTTACGTAAACGTCACATTCCCCGAGGATTACGGCGCCAAGGAGCTTGCCGGCAAGGAAGCTCTCTTCAAGGTAAAGCTGCACGAGATAAAGGTCCGCGAGCTTCCGAAGGTTGACGATGAGTTTGCCAAAGACGTAAGCGAGTTTGATACTCTCAAAGAGCTTAAGGCAGATTTAAAGAAAAAGGCGCTTGACCGCAAGAAGAAAGCGGCTGAAGAAGCCGTAGAGAACGCTCTCGTTCAGCAGATAGTTGACAGCATAAAGGGCGAAATTCCGGAGGCTATGTATGAGAACCGCCTTAACCAGAGCGTTGAGGAGTTCGCTTACAGGCTCCAGGGTCAGGGACTTAACCTTGAGACCTATCTTAAATATACAAATTCAAATATCGACGATTTCAAGAAATCATTCCGTCCTCAGGCGGAGGCTCAGGTCAAGTACAGACTTGCTCTTGAAAAGATTGTTGAGCTTGAGAACATTACTGCCGATGAAAAAGAAATCGAGGAACAGTATGAGAAAATGGCAAAGGATTACGGCGTAGAGGTTGACAGGGTCAAGGCCGCCATACCTGCTGCTGAGCTCGCGAAGGATATAGCCGTAGGCAAGGCGATTGACTTTATAAAGGAAAACGCCGTTATAACCGAAAAGGCTGAAGAAAAATCCGAGGAAAAGGCCGAAGAAAAGCCGGCAGCCAAAAAGACCGCGGCTAAAAAAACTGCCGCTAAAAAAACTGAGGAAAAATCAGACGAATAACTGAATATAATTAAACGCGAGTGTCTATAATCTATTTGACCTGAAACGGAGGTAATTATTTTGGATATGACATTGGTTCCTTATGTAATTGAACAGACCAGCAGGGGCGAGCGCTCCTACGATATTTTTTCAAGACTTCTGAATGACCGTATTATAATGCTGAACGACGAGGTAAACAGCGCTTCTGCAGGGGTAATTATTGCGCAGATGCTTTTTCTTGAGGGTCAGGACCCGGATAAGGACATCAGCTTTTATATCAACAGCCCCGGCGGCTCAGTTACCGACGGTATGGCGATTTATGACACCATGCAGTATATCAAGTGCGATGTAAGCACCATATGTCTCGGCATGGCGGCAAGCATGGGCGCGTTTCTTTTGGCGGCAGGCACAAAGGGCAAGCGTTTCGCGCTGCCCAACAGCGAGATAATGATTCACCAGCCGCTCGGTCAGGCAAAGGGTCAGGCTACCGATATTCTTATACATGCTCACCATATTGAGAAAATCAGGGCAAATATCAACCGCATTTTAGCGGACGCTACCGGAAAGCCACTTGAGCAGATTCAGCTCGATACCGAAAGGGATAACTTTATGACAGCGGCAGAGGCGGCGGAGTACGGACTTATTGATAAAGTAATTTCCAAGAGATAGAGGTACTGTTTTAATGCCGAGTGACAAGAATAAAGAAATCCGCTGCTCGTTCTGCGGTAAAACGCAGGACGAGGTGACAAGACTTGTTGAAGGTCCGGGCGTCTATATCTGCGACAGCTGCATTGAATTCTGCAATACGCTGCTGTTTGATGACGAGACAGGCGCTCAGGGAAAATCAAAGCGCAGGAAAAACAGCAAAGAGAATTTTGTGCTTCCGAAGCCGCAGGAAATCAAGGCGCAGCTTGACCAGTATGTAATAGGTCAGGACGATGCCAAAAAAACTCTCGCGGTAGCGGTTTATAATCATTATAAGCGCATTTTTATGAATGAAGACACCGACGTGGAGCTTAACAAGAGCAATGTGCTTATGCTGGGGCCTACCGGAGTGGGGAAAACCCTCCTTGCCCAGACACTGGCGAGGATTCTTGATGTTCCGATAGCTATAACAGATGCTACTACTCTTACTGAGGCAGGTTATGTCGGCGAAGATGTTGAAAATATTTTGTTGAGGCTTATTCAGGCGGCGGATTACGATATTGAGCGTGCGGAACGCGGAATTATTTATGTAGACGAGATAGATAAAATCGCGAGAAAATCCGAAAACGCCTCAATAACAAGAGACGTCAGCGGCGAAGGCGTTCAGCAGGCACTTCTTAAAATACTTGAGGGCACAGTTTCCAATGTTCCCCCGCAGGGCGGCAGAAAGCATCCCCAGCAGGAATTTATACAGATTGATACCACTAATATTCTCTTTATCTGCGCCGGCGCGTTTGACGGTATAGAAAAGGTCATTGAGCGCAGGATAGGCGGCAGCAGCCTCGGCTTCGGGGCTGATGTGAAGTCAAGGAAATCGCTTGAGGCACAGGCTGAGGCGATGACCGCAACGCATCAGGATCTTGTTAAATTCGGTCTTATTCCCGAGCTTGTGGGACGTCTTCCGGTAATAACCGCGCTTAAAGGTATGGACAGGGAGACTCTTATCCGCATAATGACCGAGCCTAAAAACTCTATTGTAAAGCAGTATCAGGCGCTCTTTAAAATGGATAATATAGAGCTTGAGTTTGATAAAAAAGCGCTTGAGCGTATAGCCGATCTTACGATAGAACGCAAGACCGGCGCGAGAGGACTTCGTTCCATTATAGAGGGTGTGCTTCAGCCGCTTATGTTTGATTCACCTTCTGATTCGGCTATAACCAAAATAACCGTGACAGAGGAAACGGTAAACAGCGGAAAGGCTGAAATAGTAAGAAAAGCGTCATAAAGGACTAAAAAAGCACGGTCGATTAGATATATTATGACCGTGCTTTTAAATTCCGATTTCAAAAACTTGAAACAGCTGCGTCATTGTGCTATACTTTAATTTCCGGAAGGAGGTCTGCCGTATGGAAAATCTTAAAACCATTACAACGAACAAAAAGGCTTTTCATGAGTATTTTGTACTTGAGAGCTTTGAATGCGGCATTGAGCTTTCGGGTACCGAAATAAAGTCGATACGGCAGGGCGGCGCTAACCTGAAGGACGCTTGGTGTTCGGTGGAAAACGGCGAAATGATAATCAAGCAAATGCATATAAGTCCTTATGAGCACGGCAATATATTCAACAAAAATCCCACAAGGAACAGACGGCTTTTGCTTCACAAGCGGGAGATAATGAGGCTGTTCGGAGCCGTAAAGCAGGAGGGACTGGCGCTTGTACCGCTTTCGCTTTATTTCAAGGGATCACTTGTAAAGGTTCAGCTCGGGCTGTGTAAGGGTAAAAAGCTGCACGACAAGCGCGAGACCGCGGCAAAAAGGGATGCGGCACGCGCTATTGACAGGGCGATAAAGGAACAGAACAGATAAAAACGAATATATGGGGGCGTAAAGGTTTCGACAGGGACCCTGAAGCGCCGGAAGCGAGCAGCGGTGCGGAACCGCTTTAAAATCCGCATAAAAAATTAACTAACAACAATAAAGTTGCTTTAGCAGCCTAATTTAAGGCTGCTCATCCGACCCGGAAGCACCACGGTCCGGCAAGGGTGTCATTTTAGTGGTGAACGTGAACGTCGGTGCGCTCCTGCCGTCGTCACGGAATGGGAGCTACCAAGTCCGGAAGCCTGGCATTTGGCGTCCGGATAAGGGAATGTAAACAAATGTCTGCGCTCGGAGATGCCGGTACGGATCGGTTTTTGGACAGGAGTTCGACTCTCCTCGCCTCCACCAGTCGAGAGCCTCGACACGCAATTCGCGTTCGGGGCTTTTCTTTTTATATGGCTCAGTGCTCGCGTTTATAGCGGGTATCTTTTTTGTCAACGCTTCCCATATGAACACCGGTTGTAATTTAAGCAAAACTGTTCGGATCACAACCGGTGTTTTTTTATATAAATTTTGTTTATGGGCTTTACGAGCAACAATCCATACTAATTGAATAGGATAGTGCTCTTAAAAAAATAAAATCATGTGATAAAAATTGAAATGTTCTGAGATTTGAACTGATTTGTTCTATGAGATTTCAGCCTTTTTTATTATTATAAAAGGCTTTTTGGCGGCATTAGGAGTTTTGTAGCGTATAGAGCTATGCGGTCTTTTTTTATTGCAGAAAGCGATT
The DNA here is from genome assembly GCA_944380885.1 of uncultured Clostridia bacterium. GTDB lineage: Bacteria > Bacillota > Clostridia > Oscillospirales > Acutalibacteraceae > UBA737. Next base: position 211,698 of record CALWIZ010000001.1, read on the forward strand.
TATCTTCTTATTCCTTTCAAAAATTCTGATTTTGAGCTGTAGTTTAGAACATACTAAGTGGAGATGTCAATACCATATAGTATTTGCACCCAAATATCGCAGACAAGCAATATATA
>CALWIZ010000002.1 GCA_944380885.1 uncultured Clostridia bacterium
TTTTGAATATGCCTTTGCTCGGCTGGGATATATGGCAGGCAAACGACGGCGCGTATCCGACTATCAAAGGCAGCACCGCATATAACCCTCAAAATCCTGCTGCTTATTCCGTCTGGGACGGCAGCGAGGATTATGAATTTGAGGGTTCGGGAACAGAGGCCGACCCGTATAAAATAACAAGTGCCGCCGAGCTTTACGGCTTTGTTAAGAGATACTGCGGCGAGCAGCCGCTTGTTTCAGAGGGCAAGTATTTTGAACTTACGTCGGATATATATCTTAACGATGTTTTCAACAGTAACTGGATGTATAATTCACCGCGCGAATGGGCGTTTCTGAATATCTGGACCATAAATGCCGGAGTGGAGGGCTTCCGCGGAAGCTTTGACGGAAACGGCTATACGGTATACGGTATGTATTATGCCAATCCGAACGAATACGCGGCGGTAATGGGTCTTATCCCGATGGCAAGCGGAAGCGCGTTCATATCAAATGTGAATATAAGATATGCTTACATAAACAAAAGCAGCTATGAAGGAAATGTGGGCGCAATAGTCGGCTTTGTAAACAAAAACGCAGACGGCAGCGCGTCAGATGTTAAAATTTCAAAATGTGTTGCCGACAGCACTGTGGATTTCAGCGGTCTTACAAATTCATATGCAGGCGGCATTGTCGGTCCGGTACGCGAATCGGGAATAGCGGTAGAATACTGCGGCTCTTCAGTAAAGTTTAACGATGAATATTCTCCTGCAGGCAAGGGCGGCGGCATACTTGCAAACGCAAATTCATATGCCGCTGAGAGCGTAAGCATAAAAAATTCATATACGGTCGTGGGGTTTACTACAGGTCTACCCGGGACTATTGACGAGGCATCAATATCTGACGAAACGCTTTATTCGGCAAACAGCTGGTGGAAAAATAACACAAAGGTAAATATGACAGTCGTATCCTCCGGTAATATGCAGGGCGAAGAGGCAAAGTCTAATATGCCGCTGCTTGACTGGAGTATTTGGGAAGCTCACAGCGAAGATTATCCGATTATAAAGGGAAGTACCGCCGGAGACCGCAGTGTAGATAACAGCGATGGAAAAATAGGTGAGGTTTGGTCCGGTAAGACAGCCTCTAATTATGCGGGCGGAACAGGGGAAAAGACCGATCCGTATATTATAGAGACTCCGGAACAGCTTTACAAAATGATTAACGAGCACTGTGTTGCAGATGATCCGGAACCGGGAGCTTATTATGAGCTTGCTGCTGACATATATTTGAACGATATCTCAGAACAGAATTGGTATAATAACGGCACACCTAACAAGTGGTACGATATACAGCTTTTATCAGAAGATCAGGGCTTTAAGGGTAATCTGAACGGTAACGGTTATACAGTTTACGGTCTCTATTATAACGACATTTCTACTATGGGCGGACTGATTCCGGTTATGGCCGGAAGCTCTACGGTAAAAGATCTTCATATACGCGAAGCATATATCGACGGACAGAAGAACAGTAATATGTGTTATATCGGAAGCATTGCAGGTTATGTTCAGGCCGGAGCATCATCGAGCATTGTTCGCTGTTCGGCGCGCGGGATTGTTTTCGGCGACGCAAACGGTGCAGGCGGACTTGTAGGCGCAATAAGTGCAGCGGGTCTTAAGATTACAAGCTGCTATTTTATCGGTGAGCTTCCGGGTCTTTCAAAATATGAGGGAGGCTTTTATTCCGACATGTGGGGCAGCGTAATGGTAAATGACAGCTATACATCAGGCTGTCTCTCATTCTGCAAATCGTATACGATTGCCGACGGAATAAGGTATGCCACTGTTTCTCAAAGCGTAGCGTCAGATGCTACCGCAAGGGCCATTTCGGTAACTGTTGTTTCTCAGAATGAAATGCTCGGCGAAAAAGCTTTAAACACAATGCCGGAGCTTGATTGGGAGACAACATGGTGTGTAGTTGAAAATGATTATCCGCATTTGATAGTTCCGGAAAATCCGGATGCTGTAAACGGCATTCCCGGAGAGGTATGGAGCGGAAAATGCGCCGAGGAATATGCCGGAGGTTCAGGAACGGAAAACGACCCGTATCAGATAGCAACCGGAGAGCAGCTTTACAAATTAGTTACCGAGCATGTAATAAGCGGCGATAAACCGGCGTGGTATGTTATAACCGAAGATATCAGGCTGAACGATACCTCTGAAGAAAACTGGTATGAAAAAGCAGAAAATAATCAATGGTATTATGCTTCAGGTGTAAACAGTGCGTTTGCCGGTCATATTGACGGTCAGGGACATATTGTTTCAGGAATGTATATCAGTTCTGACGCGGCAAATATAAAAGGTTCACTTATTCCGGGCCTTGATACCGGCGCTATTGTCAAAAACATCGGCATAACAGACAGTTATGTTGATATGTCTATGACTAACAGTGAGGTTTACGGCGCCGGACTGGTCGCATATATTAAGTATTGGAGTGAAAACCTTGAAGCGGCCGAAGAAAATTATCCGGTTATAAGCAACTGTTTTGTAGACAGTTCCGTTATTATTAAGGCAAGAACCGCGGCCGGTATTGTCGGTGGTATACCGTCTCCGGTGAAAATTCAGAATTGCTATGCAATATGCCGGCTGTCAAACGGCTACCGAGGCGGCGCGATAATAGGAGATGCTTGGAACAGCGGATCGATAATCGAAGACTGTTACGCCTGCACTGAAAATTTTGATAAAATGGCAGATGGAAAGGGAGATGTGGTTTCCGGGGGAATAAGCTATACAGATGCATATGTGTTCGGTGCTACCGAGGGTGAAGTGCGGTTTGCCGCAATCGACGATATGCTCGGCAAATCGGCCGAAAAGGGCATGCCGGGGCTTGATTATGAAAATGTATGGCAAACTGTTGACAATTCTACACCGGTTTTAAGGATTTTCTATCCGAAAATAAATAAAGGCACTAATGCTGACGGTCGGAAATCAACAGTTACGTTTGTTACGAATGTTGAAGGTTTATCTGTGAAGCCGATAACGGGAAACGTCGGCTCAGAGCTGAAGCTGCCGGCACCGCTCAGAAAAGGCTATAAATTCGAAGGCTGGTATGTGTATCCCGAAATACAGTGGAGATATACAGATGAATTTTTTCCATATACAAATCTTACGCTTTATGCTAATTGGGAACAGGATTCTATCATACAGAATTTTGAAACATACACAAATTCAGAGTATGATATAGGTACAGACCACGAGTATTACAGACCCGGAGTCTTGGGATATACCGCCGATAATGTACACGGAGGCAATAAATCCATACATAGAATAGGAAACAGCTCTTCCGAGGATCAATTTTTGATAAACTATGAGAATGAGCTGACTGTAGGCGGTGAGTATACTATGACCTTCTGGATTAAAATTAATACTGAAAACGCCGATGGAAATTTATCTGTTGCATACAAAACGTGGCCGGATATAGCAGAGCGTGATAACGGCAGGGAGGCAATGGTGTCATTAAGCACGCTGAAACCCGGTGAATGGACAGAATGCACATATTCATTTGTGGCAAAATCAAAATGGATATCGTTCGTAACTGTCGGTGACGCAAGTATTTATTTTGATGATGTAATGATAATCAGAACAAGCGATAAAGTGCATTATGTAGAAAATTTATCCGATGAACCGGAAGATACACCGGCACAGAGACCGGCATATGAAGCACAGTTGCCGCAGGATCAAAATACCGGCGACAGCGGGGAATATTATGAAAATGACCAAAGCAATAGTATGACGGAAAACAGCAAAGAAGATAAAACTGTAAAAGATGAATCAGGGTTCAATTATTGGCTGATTATAATACCGGTCGCTGCTGTTCTTATTGTTGCGGGTGCGGTGATTTCGGCTGTTGCTGTAAAAAAGAGAAAAACAAAAGGAAAATGATGTTTTTTTCTTGTAATTTCAAAAGGGGCTGTCTATAATTAAATAGGCAGCCTCATAAAATAACAGGTGAAAATCGCTGCTCATGGGTATATTTGAATATTGGAGCTGATACCGGAGAAATGGAATGGTTTAATATAGACTTGGAGCTTGTGCTGACATCGATGATGAGCCTGTTTGCGGACAGAGAGTACGGAGAGACCGGGGATATATTCAGGATATCTGCGCAGGTGGTCTGCGGAGTGGGATTTCTGGGAGCCGGTATGATAATACTGAAAAACAACAGTGTCATAACCGGACTTACAACGGCAGCTGGGATATGGACGACAAGCATAATAGGCGTAGCGATAGGCTATGGATTTTACATAGGAGCAATAGCAGCGGCGGTATTTTGTCTGGGGTCTACGGTGCTTTTGTCAAAGCTTGAGAAGGGGAGAAAATTTCTTATTGTATTTTATATAGAAATAGACGATATGTATAAAACGAACGAGGTGATAGACCGGCTGATAAGTAAGCTGAATGTCGAATTCACATACAGGGTAACGGCACCCAAGAGCGGATATGACGGGCATTTGGGAATAGACATAATCATAAATAGGAGAACTGATATCAATGTAAAAATATTCAGAGATATGGAAAATATAGTTTATGCGGTTGAGGAATAAGGAAGGCAGTAAAAAAACATGCTGAAAATATAAATACGTATGTTATCAGCCGCCGTCGAGACATAAGCGGCGTAACGAATTGCATAAATGATTTTTATTGCATTTTAATCCCGAAAGGATATGATGATTATGGAGTATGAATTAAATGTTATTTATACAACTGTTAAAATAGGGCTTGAAAAGCCTGTGAAAATTTTACATATAACAGATACGCATATAGCGATTGATGATCCGGAAAGAATAAGCGGACGCGCAGCCGGCTGCTTTGAAGGTGAGCATAAGGGCAGAACCCTGGAGTATTTAAAGCTGGCGGTTGGTTATGCCGAAAAGAAAAATATGCCTATACTGCATACAGGGGATTTGATCGATTTTTTTTCAAAAGCTAATTTCAAAGCAGTTGCCGAATTTTTTAAAAAGGATAATGACTATATTTACGCAGCAGGCAACCATGATTTCTGCCATTGGGTAGGAGAGGCAAAAGAAAATTATGAATATAAATGGAATAATATGAAAATTATAGCCCCGTATATTAAATCAAATCTTTATTTTGATTCACGCGTTATCGGAGGGGTGAATTTTGTTACAATGGATGATTCGTATTACATGATTTCAGACGGTCAGATTGAAATGCTTAAAGCAGAGATTGCTAAAGGGTATCCGGTTATCTTATGTCTTCATATTCCGTTTTACGGTCCGTATTGCAGGAAAAACATTGAAAATGGCGCTATTGAGCTGCAAGTAGGCATACCTGAAAAATATTTAGCCGGATATCCAAAGAACCGTCAGCATCAGATAAGACCGGACGCCGCAACATTAAGGGCGTTGGAGTACATTAAAAATGAGCCGATGATTAAGGCGGTAATAGCCGGTCACAATCATTGCAATATAGATGAAATTCTTGACACAGGTCTTCGTCAGATTGCAACCGGAGGAACTTTTGATGGTTTTGTACGGGAGATAACGGTAATTTAAATATATGTTATAAGACTAAATACAGATTAACAGGATGCAAAAATAATGAATTGATATGGAGAGAATGATGAATACAGAAACACATAAAAGCATCATACCTGAAACCGTCAATCCGTCGCCTGATTATTACTGTACATGGCAGACACAGCTTTATGCGGTAAGCGGAGGATCTCCGGCAGAGCAGCGGAATATAATGTCTGAGCATTCGCTTTTTAATCGCTCATTTCCTTACGGCTGGGCATATTTTTATGAAAAGACACGGAAAGATTTGTTTTTTGTTATGGATGACAGTTGGGATGTCCCTGTAAAAGATTACGAGAAATATTACGGAACCCTTTTACCGGATCACGGGAAATTTCCCTTGGCCACGACAGGACGTGACGGCAGCGAGGCACTAAGATATCTCACAGATAAAGTAAAAGCGCTTGGCTGGAAGGGTCTCGGTGGCTGGGTATGCGCGCAGGAGCCGTTGGCGGCAGAAAAATACGAAAGTCCTGAGGAATACTGGGTAAGCCGCCTTAAAACCGCAAATGAAGCAGGATTTTCATACTGGAAGGTTGATTGGGGAGAAAAAGGACGTGACATTGAATTTAGAAAAGCACTGCCGAAGCTTGGCAGGATATACGCCCCAAAGCTTGTCATAGAAAATGCCGTTTTGCCGGAGGTTATTCCTTTCTCAGATGCTTTCCGCACCTATGACGTTCCGGCGCTGATGTCGATACCGATGACGATAGAGAAAATAGAGCTATGCGCCCGTGGTGTCAAACCGAACGCAGATTTTTCTGCATTGCTCAACTGTGAGGATGAGGCTTACATAGCTGCCGCCGGAGGCTTTACCATGGGTATTATGCGACACCCATTTGCCGGTGATTTTCCGGACGGACATCCGGACCGGTCATTTCCCGCTGTCCATCGCGGGATAAAAACAAAGCTGACTGAAATAACAAGGGCGGCGCGCTGGCATAGGATAGCGCCGGCATTCGCACTTGACAGCGGCGATTTTATATTTGACAACGTAAAGCTTAGCGACACATGGAGATTTGACAGTAAGTGGGATGAAATAGAACATTGGTGGCTTAACATACTTTCCGTAAAAGATTTTTTAAAGGATGATGTGCTGACTAAAACAGCGGCTGCGCGTATAGCGCGACGATGCTCTCTGCCGGAGGTCGTTTCAGATGGTGAGGGAAATGTACCCTTCACTGTATGCTCCCGCAATCCCTCCGGAGCATATTCGATTGCCACTGCCGGGAGGACCGTAGGGCGTCGTTATTATATACCTGAATGCCGGATTACCGCTGATACGGGAGACAGTATTTTCTTCGGCATTTTTGGAAACTATAGTATGTTGACATTGCTCTCTTCAAAGATCAAAAGAGGCGCGCGTGTTTTGGCACAGGACTTAGCTGCCGATACGGCAGTTGAAATTACCAAATTGGTAGAAACAGACTATGGACGGCTTACTATCCCAGGCAGCCTGATTGCCGAAATCGGCACATTGGCACAGCCGGCGGATGACACCTCGGAACCGGGACTTGCAGTAATGATTGCGGATTGAGGTTGTTGATATTCCTGACCCGACCGGCACTAATATGGTAGAAAAGGTATTTACAGGACCGATACAAAGGCAGCTAAAGGACGCTTTGGCATACATTAAAAACTATATTTTGAAAGAGGCAATAGTTAAAGACGCCAATAAAGCCGAGTCTGTAAAAATATATAATTACCCATATGCGGCGGTTGAAGAATTACTTTCCAATGCCGTTTATCATCGTTCATATCAGATAAATGAGCCTATTACTGTGAGAATTACTCCGCAGAGTATTTCAATAACGAGTTTTCCGGGATTTGACAGAAGTATTACGGATAAAAAGATTTCGGAATATGATATAACTTCGCCTATATACCGAAACAGGCGAATAGGAGATTTTTTAAAGGAACTTCATCTTATTGAGGGACGCAATACCGGTTATCCGACGGTGCTTAATGCACTGCGTGATAACGGATCGGCATATCCGGAATTTGAAATGGACGACGGCAGAAATTATCTGACGGTGACACTTTCTGTTCACCCGTATTTTTTGCCGGAAAAAGAAAACAAACCCAAGGATTTGGAGTATCGCCAAAGAAATATAAATGCATTAAGCAATAAAAAGATGTCATTAAATGAGTTGGCTAAGGCGATGGGTTATAAGGGGATCACCGCAAAGCTGTCTCTTACGGTAGATAATATGATAAAATCAGGTGCTATCGAAAAAGTTGTGGTCGGAGCATATGTAAAACTGCATATCCCTAAGTGATTCCCGGGACAATCCTAAATATTACCCTCGATACAAAAAGCGACAGCGATTATTTTTTAATAATTGCTGTTTTTTTATTTAGGGGGAGGTTTTTCATAATATATTAAGACTATGTATATATAAGGCGCAAGAGAAGCCTCTTATGAACATTTATTTTTTTGATAAATTATTCGGCAAGGTATAAAACAGTTAAATATTTCTGCACATTGAAAAAATCAGGTTAAACTAGAGTTCAGAAAAATATTAGATAAATTAGTAATAAACATAATCGAAGCAAACCTTGAAAATGAAACACTTAAACAGGCTATTCTTGAGTTGGCGCGTATTGAACGGATAATCGTAGTATTACATTATCTATGCGGAATGGATTTATCTGAAATCGCTTATCTTTTGGATACTGATTTAAACAGTATTTATACCCAGAAATCAACGGCAATTAAGCATTTGAAAAACATATTGATGTGATTACGGCTGACGCCGGATTATAAAATCAAAGCATATAAAAATCAAGTCCGCGCCGGCAGCCGGCGGCGGACCTCTGAACAGATCAAATACTGTATTTGGAATTTTTTCCGGAGCCGAGCTTTTTAATGAGTCCCTTTTCGCATAACCGCTTCAGCATTCTTCCGGAGGTTGACTGACTTATATTCAACAGCTTGTCAATATCGGGACGGGTAACGCTCCCCTTCGATTTTATAAACTCAATAATATTTTTTTCATCATCATTGATTTTAAAAGAGCTGTTATAATTCAAATTAGGAAGGGTGATTTTAAATGCGTTATCGCTTACTTCTATAACCGGTTTTTTATCGCTTGCTTTATAAGCGCTCATTATTTTAGGAACTCCGGTGCCGTATGCTTCAATGAGCTTCAGTTGATAAAAAATGCGCGCCAGTTTTTCATTGCGGCATACCGATAAGCCCAGCATGATATCGTTAAGGGAGACTCCGGCCGGTAATCCCCCGACAGACACAAACTCGATCCGGTCGCAGAAAATACTTATCATTGTGTCGGCACTGTAGGAATAATCGCGATGTACTATACAATTCAACAGGCTTTCTCTGAGTGCCTCTTTGGGATAATCGTTTTTATCGATACGCCGTAAACCTTCAAAATGAGCTTCAACGCGGTTGTGAATATCAATGAAATCGTAAACTTCTTCCATTTGTCTGAAAAGAGAACCGGAGTATTCCCGACGATCCTGAAAATCAGTTTTGTCATTTCCCGAAAAAACCGCAACCTTTATCATATGTCTGCACTGGTCTGAAATCAGCAAACCCACATTTGTGTAGATTCCGTCCGTATTGAGAATTCCGAGCGTTTTCATTTGCTCGTTCCCGAATTTTATGTTAAATTCTGAAAACTCTCTTTTTGCTGCTTCAAAAGTGAGATTCTGTTCGAGAGACCGCATTTTCTCAAAACTGTCGCCATCTGTTTCTTTGATCATTGACCTGATGGCTGTATCACTTGACGGATCGGACGCAGTACCGTTACGGACATAAACTCCGTTAGGCTTTAAGCCTTTAGAAGCCAAATAATAGGGTCGGTTGGTTCCGCGGTCAACAGTTACTGATACAATTTGTTTTTCATCAACCGTTAAAGTATTATAACGTACAAACATCGTTATATCAGGCTTTATGCTGTCCCGAATCATATTGTTGATTTGAAGAATAGCTGCGTCGTAATTTTCTATTCCTATAATATTTCCGTTATTGTCAACGCCTATATATATAGTTCCGCCGTTTGTGTTGGCAAACGCAATGACTTCTTTTGTCAGATCCGGTGTTATTTTTTCCTTAAGTTCCGTTGTATCGGTTTCTTTAAAAATCATATCAAGCTCCTTTCTAATCATCATTATAATCATTATAATCATTATAGTCATTTTTTTCAAGTTTTATTTATAAAAAAGTAAGTAACAACAGGCTTGATCTGTGTTATATACCGCACCTTGACAAATATGCCGTAAGGCATTATAGAAAGCATACTGCAGAACGCAAGCGGAGCGACGCTTTTATGGCGTAAAAACGCGCCGGGTGACTTCCGGTGTTCGCGATGATGCAAAAAGACACTTGCCGCGGGCTTGGGCGGCAAGCGGTTTGTCAGATCGCTGCAGTATGTCCCGGCGGAGGGGCGAAAATCTCCGCACAGTTGATGAGGGTGTTTATAATAAGGGCAGACGATTTTTATTATTGTAAAAGAAGCGTGAAATTATGAAAACAGCGTACAATCCTACAATAAAAATGCAGTTCGGAAATACGGAGATAACCGTATCATTCTCAGAGGAAAACGAAAAAGATGTAAGAAGTAACATTATCTCACTTTTACTGGGCACTTACAAGGCACGTCTGGAATCGGAGATACTTAGTCTGTAGGTTTGTTAATGATGTGTTACAAAATCAGATAATTTTACCCCGTTTAATGTAATCCTTGACATAATTGGCAGGAAATTTCCAGTTAAGAGGACGCATGGGAAAGTCATTGTAATTTCTGCTGTGATAAAAAAGCTGCTTTTTAAATCCATAAAAAGAATAATTCGTATCCACAAACAGCAAATGTCGATAGAGACACCTGAAGACCTGAAAAAACAGATATTTAAAATAAGCATAACTAACGGTCAGATATATTGAATAATTTATCTTTTTATGATATACTGCTTGCGGAGGTGGAGGAATGGAACTTCGTGTGCTGAATTACTTTTTAGCAATCGCAAGAGAAGAAAATTTTACAAAAGCGGCGCAGCAGCTTCATGTTACACAACCGACGCTTTCACGGCAAATTGCAGATTTGGAGCAGGAACTTGGGGTTGAACTGTTCGTCCGCAGTAATCATAATATTTTCTTAACCGAGGACGGGATGATATTAAAACGCCGTGCACAGGAAATTTTGTCTTTGGCAGATAAAACAAAGCGAGACTTTCTGCAAAAAGATGAAGCGCTCTCCGGCACCATTTCAATCGGCAGCGGCGAGTTTCGTTCCACAGAATATCTGGCAAAAATCATTGCGGCGTTCCGCAAAAAATATCCAAATGTAAGATATGAGATATACAGCGGAAACGCAGGAAACATCCGAGATTATATTGAAAGAGGTTTTTTAGATATCGGACTGATGTCTGAGCCTATTGATATGCGTAAATATAATTTCGTCAATATGCCAATTAAAGAGCAATGGGGAGTGTTTGTTCAAAAGGATTCTCCGCTTTACGGCAAGGACAGTATAAGGCCGGCGGATTTAGCGGGAATGTCGGTTGTGACTGCAACCGGCGACTTCAACCAAAGCCGAATCGGAAAATGGCTTGGAGATTATAAAGATCAGGTAGAGATTGCAGCAACTGCAAATCTGCCATACAATGAAGCCGTATTAGCCAAAGAAAATATCGGTGTAATGCTCAGTATAAACTTAAACTGTACTTACGAAAATCTGCGCTTTATTCCGTTGCAGCCTGTTTTAGATGTTTCAACGGTTTTGGGGTGGAAAAAGGAACAGATATTTTCTGCGACAACCGCAGCCTTTATAGATTTTGCGTCGCAATACTTAAAAGGCATTTCTGATGATTACATATAAGTATTAGACATTTCATATATCTGAATTTATAATAAAGGTGTTCCACGAAGGAGCACCTTTATTTTTTATCCCTATCGGAAAGGAATTTTGAAATGACAATTAACGAAGCAAGTGAACGATATAAAATTCCCATTAAAATCCTGCAGGAATATGAAAGCTGGGGATTATGCGGAGAGGTAAAAAAAGTAATGGGCTCGTGGCAATATGACAACAGCGATATTGAACGCTTAAGCACAATTATGACGCTGCACGATATCGGGTTTACCAATAATGAGATAGAGAAATATATGCGTTTGCTGGTTGACGGAGTGTCCACCGAAGCAGAAAGAATGAAAATGCTGGAAACCAAAAGAAGCGGGACACTAAATGAAATTCATTTTAAGCAGCGGCAATTAGATCGTCTGGACTATTTAAGATTTGAAATGAAAATGCAGAACAAAAATAAAGCGAAAAGGAGAATTTCAAAATGAAAAAATTATATTCACTGATTATGGTTTTTGCTTTGCTGGTTACTTTTGCGGCATGCGGCAACAAGACGAATAATAATAGTTTTTCATCCGCCTCGCAGCAGCCGAGCACGCCAAACTCCGCAGCCGCTGAAGAATCAAGCGACACTTCTGCGCCTGCCGAAACCGGCTCTGAATCATTAGTCGTTTATTTCTCCTGGTCGGGCAACACCGAAAATGTTGCCAAGTCTATTCAGAGCCAAACCAATTCGGATATTTTTGAAATCGTACCTGTCATACCGTACAGCGATGATTATGATATTGTTCTGGATTTGGCGCAGGAGGAACAGAAAAACAACGCTCGCCCTGAAATTTCGGGCAGTATTGAAACCCTTGAGCAGTACGATGTAATCTATGTGGGCTTTCCTAAAATGGAGCAGGGTTAAATCCTTATTCAAGCGACTATAACACTGTTTTAGATCAGGCACAGCGCGATCAGAACGCACAAGCCCGCCCCGAACTTGCAACCCACGTAGAGAATATGGACGAGTACGATATTGTTATGATTGGTTATCCCAACTGGTGGGCTTCAATTCCTATGCCGGTTGCGTCTTTTCTTGAAGAATACGATTTTTCAGAAAAAACGATACTTCCGTTCTGTTCTCACGGCGGCGGCCGTTTCGGACAAAGTTTAACGGCTATCGCCAAACTTGTACCAAACGCTGCAATGGGAGAAGCACTTTCTATTCATTATTCGGGTGGATCGGAGCTTTCAGGTGACGTGTCTGATTGGCTGAACAGCAACGGAATCCAATAAAAAAGGAGATTTTTAAAATGAAAGTAACAGATAAAAAACAGTTTGAGGCAATCAATGTGTTTGGAACAGGAAATTTCAACGAAGCCTATGCACAGTATTTTACCGGCAAATCCTTTTTGAACCCGCTGACAAATCCGCAGGGCACGGTATTTCTTGCCAATGTGACATTTGAACCGGGCTGCCGCAATAACTGGCATATCCATCACGCCAAAAGCGGAGGAGGTCAGATTCTTATTTGCACGGCGGGCGAGGGTTGGTACATGGAAGAAAACAAACCGCCTGTTTCCCTCACCGCCGGAACAGTTATCACCGTTCCGGCAGAGGTAAAGCACTGGCACGGAGCGAAAAAGGACAGTTGGTTCTCTCACATCGCCGTAGAGGTGCCGGGTGAGGACACGTCAAACGAATGGTGCGAGCCTGTGAGCGACGAAGAATACAGTAAGCTGGAGGAAAAATAAGATGAAAAAATTAGTCGCGTATTTTTCAGCAAGCGGAGTTACGAGAAGCGCCGCAGAGCGTTTGGCAAAGGCGGCAGGCGCCGACCTATTTGAAATTAAACCTGCTGTTCCATATACCCGTACCGACCTTGATTGGACGAATAAAAAAAGCCGCAGCTCTGTTGAGATGAACGACCCGGATTCCCGCCCCGAAATCGCACAGCGGCTTTCCAATATTGATGACTACGATACCATATTTTTAGGTTTCCCTATTTGGTGGTATGTTGCGCCGACTATTATCGATACCTTTGTGGAAAGCTGCGATTTTTCGGGCAAAACAATTATACCGTTTGCCACTTCCGGCGGCAGCGGAATGGGTAAAACCGAAGAAGTGCTGAAATCTCTTTGCCCGAACGCGAATTGGAAAAAAGGCAAAGTGTTAAACCGTATTTCAGACGCAGAGCTTGAAAATTGGCTGGACAGCATTTTATAAGCAATACAAGTCAAAGAACGGGCAAATCAAAAGGAGACTATAATGGAATACACAAAATTAGGAAACTCAGACCTCAATGTATCCCGTATTTGTATGGGGTGTATGGGCTTTGGTGAAGCCGGAAACGGTCAGCACAGCTGGACGGTTGACGAAGAGCATTCCCGTGAAATTATCAAAAGAGGCCTGGAGCTTGGAGTCAACTTTTTTGACACGGCAATCGCCTATCAAAGCGGTACAAGCGAACAGTATCTCGGCAGAGCAATCCGAGATTTTGCAAGGCGTGATGAAGTTGTAATCGGAACAAAATTTCTGCCCCGTACCAATGACGAAATCGAAACGGGAATTACAGGTCAGCGGCACATTGAAAAAATGCTTGATAAGAGCCTTGAAAATCTCGGAACTGACTATGTGGATTTATACATTTATCATATGTGGGATTACAATACGCCCCTTTACGACATTATGGAGGGACTGAATAATGCCGTAAAATCGGGCAAGGCTCGTTATATCGGTATTTCCAACTGTTTCGCCTATCAGCTCAGCAAAGCGAACGCACTTGCCGAAAAAGAGGGTTTCCATAAATTTGTATCGGTGCAGGGACACTATAATCTGATCTTCCGTGAGGAAGAACGGGAAATGGCAAGGCTCTGTCATGAAGACAATATAGCGATGACGCCGTACAGCGCGCTTGCAGGCGGACGGCTCTCCAAACGCCCCGGCGAAACTTCAAAGCGTATGCAGGAGGACAGCTATGCGCATCTGAAATATGACGCTACCGCCGAGCAGGACGGTATCATCATTCGCCGTGTGGCAGAGCTTGCCGGCAAATACGGCGTGTCAATGACCGAAATATCACTTGCCTGGCTTTTAACAAAGGTTACTGCTCCTGTCGTGGGCGCAACGAAGCTGCAACATATTGAAGATGCGGTAAAAGCTGTCCGGCTTACCCTGACCGCCGATGATCTTGCTTTCTTGGAAGAGCCCTATGTTCCCCATAATCTGGTTGGAGTAATGGCACAAAACACCCCTGACACCTCAAAAGACAAGCATGTATGGTCAACCGGCAGTCAGAAAATCTGAAAGGAGAAATGAAAATGGATTTATATATCACTGATCCCGAATTTGCGGAACGCTTTGAGCATTTTGCGTTTAATGAAGTCATAAACGAAGAAAATCAGCAGTTAGATGAAAAGACACGCTATACGGTGATTTTGGCGGCGCTGATCGGCTGTGGGGGCGTGGAGGCATACCGGGAAATACTGCCTTCGGCGTTAGAGAACGGTATAACGCCGATAGCCGCAAAGGAGGTTGTGTATCAGGCAACCGATTATTTGGGTTACGGAAGAATGCTGCCGTTTTTGAATGTGACAAACGAAATATTGATCGGAAGAGGTGTAAAGCTCCCGCTTGACGGTCAGGCAACAACTACGCTTGATGACCGGCTTGAAAAAGGCATCAAAGCACAGGCTGAAATCTTCGGAGAACATATGAAGGAGGCTTGGAAAACAAGTCATATCAGCCGCTGGCTGGCGGCAAACTGTTTCGGCGATTACTATACACGAAACGGTCTTAACTTGGCAGAGCGTGAACTGATTACTTTTTGCTTTTTGATGGCACAGGGCGGCTGTGAACCGCAGCTGATCGCTCACGCAAAGGGGAACATCAATATGGGAAATGACAAAGATTTTCTTATGAAAGTTGTTTCACAGTGCTTGCCTTATATTGGTTATCCTCGAATTCTGAACGCAATTTCCTGTATCAACAAGGCGGTGGAGCAATGAAACCGAAAGCCGCTGTCAAATTAGCCGTAGATATTTTTATGACGCTGGCACTGCTTTTTTTGATGGGGTATCAATTTTGGGGAGAAGCGCCCCATGAATGGGTCGGCACCGGAATGTTTCTTCTTTTTATCGCTCACCATATATTGAATGGACATTGGCACAAAGCCTTATTCAAAGGAAAGTACAGCGCAATACGTATTTTTACGCTCGGCATTGATTTTTTGGTGTTTATTTCTATACTGGCTCAAATGTACAGCAGCATTGTTATGTCACGTTATGTGTTTGATTTTCTACCGCCGATCGGCGGTATGTCGTTGGCTCGCCGGCTTCATATTCTCGGTGCATATTGGGGGTTTCTATTTATGAGCCTGCATTTAGGACTGCACTGGAATATGATTTTGGAAATGTGTCGAAAGGCGATGAAAATAAAAAACAAGTCAAAAATCCGCAGTATTATTTTGCTTATCGCCGGATTGACGATCGCCGGATATGGTGTGTGGGTGCTTATAAGCAGAGAGCTTCCGACCTATCTGCTGCTTAAATCGGAATTTGTATTTCTGGATTACAGCGAATCAAGAATTTTGTTTTATGTCGATTATCTTGTACTTATAGGGCTTTGTATCTTTATTGCCCATTACTGTGCAAAGCTTATGCGAAAATTAAAAAAGTAATCGTAGGAATTATAATAGATTATCAATTTTTAAATAACGGAGTAAAATTTCCGGATTGAGGCTCGGTACTTGGTTTATGGACGGTGATAAAGCAGTAGTTTCCACTGTAAAATCGGCTATCGTCATATCGATACCGCACAAGCCTACGCTAGCGAAAGAGGTGCAGAAATATCGTCGATATTTACTTTACAGCTATTTGCTTATTTGATATCGCGACAGAACAAGAACTGTTAAAGAGTTATTAAAACATACGCAAATAAAATTTTTTGCTTTTGCTGAAAGGTATATAAAGAATAGGTAGTTCTGCCCACACGGTGTTTTTTACTTTGAAATTACTGACGGCAAAAATTCTAAGGAGTATCTAAACGATAAAATTGACCATGCTTTTCCTGAGTATTACATCTGTCAAGAATACTTAAATTGCAAGTATGGCTTTATTACAGGATTTGGAATCAGACCAAAGATATTCTATAATATTATAAAAAATATGGAAACAAAAAACTTACCGGCAAAGAACGCTTCGCTTTCTGCCGGTAAGTTTTCTATATATTTGCTGAATTGTCTGTATAAAGCAAAAATCCGAACGTATCACCATTGATGATAATATTCGGATTATTTGACTTTGGTGGAGCATAGCGGGATCGAACCGCTGACCTCTACACTGCCAGTGTAGCGCTCTCCCAGCTGAGCTAATGCCCCAAATGGGTTAATGGGAATTAAATTTTTGCGGGGGTATGTTTTTGAATTGCTCACGCCCCCGTCTGGGCTATACTCCCGAACAAATGATATCTTATCACAAACCCGCCAAAATATCAAGATATTTTTTTGTAAAAAGAAATTTTTTTGTCCGCAGCTTGAAAAACAGCCCTTTGAACAGTTTTGGTTTTGTGTATTTCTTTTTTGTTCTATCTTATTTACATTCATATAATATAATATTATAATTAAAAAGTAATCCGAGCGATTTAGAACGTCCGGAACAAAAAACGTTAAGGGAGAGCTTTCTATGAGGTACAGAAAATTGCTTGCTTGGGCGCTAAGTCTCAGTATCGCTGCCGGACTTTTTGCCGGCATACCGCTTTGCACGGCTGCGGCGGCCACATCGTCTGAAAGTATTGAGATACTGCTGCCTGACGCTTACGACAGCATATATCAATTCATGTATGAGTATCCGGATATTTTATGGGTGGAAAACGGAGGGAAAATAGGACTTTACTTTACCAACGAGAGGAAACTGGTCGGAGGCACATGGGACTCGATTTGGAATTTCAGCGACGGATATGCGGTATTCACCGAAAACGGCTTACACGGAGTCGTGAGCAGCGACGCAAGGGTGGTTGTACCGGCTGAATGGGACGAAATTATTATCAACAGCGGCAATATCACCGTGCGCAAAAACGGGTTGATGGGGCTTGTCTCATCGGAGGACGGCAGCGTGCTCTTTGACCCTCAGGCGGAGGAGATAGAAAGCTTTGAAAACGGCTATGCGGCGGCGGTTAAAGGCGGAAAATACGGTATTATCTCGTCATCGGGCGAGCTTGCTGCCGGATTTATATATGAAGACGCCCGTCCTTTCTCCGAAGGTCTCGCGCCGGTCAAAAACTCCTCGGGAAAATGGGGATACATAAACCTGTCGGGTGATACGGTTATAGATTTTGTATATGACGCGGCGACCTGCTTTTCGGACGGTTCGGCGTATGTCGTACAGAACGGCAGAATGTTTGCTATTAACAAATCAGGAGCAAAATATGCGGGCAGGAATGACCTTATTCCCGAATATGACGCTTCCGGCAGACTTGCCGCTCCTGATTTCGGCAGCTTCGGCGCCGCCTGCGTGCGCTTTTACGGCGAGAATAATTACCGTTACATAGATTCTGACGGAAACGCGCTTACCAATGCTCTGTTTATGAAAAACACCCCGCTTTCGGAAAACGGCACTGCGGTTCAGCGCACCGGCAGCGGATACGCTCTTTTAAAGGCTCAGAAAAGCGGCGCGTCGGTACAGGTGAAAACCCTGCTTGAATCGGACGACTTTATTTTTGAAAACTCATACAGCGGGTTTGAACTGTATCAGAGCGGTATGCGCGTATACAACAGCGAAGGAACCGACATATTCGGCTGCGACGTATTTGATGTTATAAACGACAGCTATGACAGCGGCATTGTGACCGGAATAACAGCGGACGGTTATATTTCCGCGAAAACAGACGGCACAAAGCTGTATGAGGGCAGGTACGACAGGGCAGTGGACGCTTTCGGCGACAATCTGCTTATCGCGTCGGAAGGTATGACGGTTCCGTATATTCTTTCGTCGGGCGGAAGTAAAACCTATCTCGGCTCAAGCAACGCCACAGCCTACGGAAGAGACGACTGGATAATGATAGTTGACGGTGACGGCAAATACGGCGCTTACCGGACTGACGGCACCTGCATATGCCCGGCGGAATACGATATGGTGTCGGATTTAGGTGAAGGGAAACTCGGTTTCAGCAAGAATCAGACCGAAGGCTTTATAGACAAGGCTGACGGCACTGTTACAGACGGTTTCAGAAATGTTTACGGCTTTGATGACGGTATGGCGTGGGTTAATTACGGCAATCGTGCAGGAACGGTTGACGAAAACGGCGATACGGTAATAGAACCGCTTTACTGGCCATATGACACAAACGGCAGCTTTACGGTATTTCAGCTCACCGGAGGAGTGACTGCGGTAAAAACCGGAAAGGACAGTCTGTATTACTTTATAGACAAAAACGGAAATCGGCTTACAAATCCTGAATTTGCGTCGTTCAGTTTCATAAGTCAGGATTTGCTGATTTTCTCACGCGGCACGGGAAAATACGGACTCCTTACCGTGAGCAAAAGCACGCTTTCGGGAGAACCCGAATACATTGAGGCGAAAAGCAGTCTTGACAGGATATATGTCGGCTCTTCCGCGGTGATTGACGCGTCGGTGATGCCGGACAGCGCGGCGGATAAGAATGTCGTATTCGCTTCGGAGACACCGGAAATCGCTTCGGTTGACGCCGCGGGAAGGGTTACGGGAAAGGCGCCCGGCGCCGCGAGGATAAAGGTATCATCTGCGGCGGACAGCTCGGTTTTCGCCTATGTCGATATAACAGTAGCGGGAAGAACGATTCATCAGCCGGACGAAGCCGTGCCGCTGTCCGCATGGGAGGAAGAGTTCTGGCTTGCCGAAGCCGCAATCAAGCAGCTCAGTCAGTCAGCCCCGGACTCGGCGCCCTTGGACGTCAGCGGGCTTACATACGGTGATCTCGCCGAAATAACCGAAATCACGATACCTTATATTCCTGATAACGGGGACGGGACGGTTTATCATATACCTTCAATTATAGGCGATTTTCTCAGTCTTACATATCTGAGAATAGGCTATGAGAATATGAACGGGACGTATTACAGTACCACAAATGTCTTTTCGCCTGTCACTGGAACTCTTCCGCCTGAAGCGGAATACCTTTCCGACCTCACGGTAGATATCAACTGCTATTACAGCTCGGGATATAACGAGAATATAATACGCACGGCAGGCGGCGGAATACCGGACGACAGGTTTTACGCCGCGCTGAGGGATAACATGGTATACGACCTGCCGGATCCCTCGTCGGGTCTGCTGAAGGGTATGGACGTTTACTATCTGAATGCCCAGAATTATTCGATTCAGAGCATTGAGGGAATAAGCCTGCTTGATCTGTCGGAAACATATGAGCTGGATCTCAGCTGCAACGCGATTTCGGATATCTCGGAGCTTGCAAGGACAGATATTTCAAACGCGACGGTGGATCTGCGCTGCAACAGTCTTAACCTTGAAGACCCGAAGACGGTAACGGCAATATATCAGCTTGAACAGAAAGGCTGTACGGTTCTGACCTCGGATCAGGAATCTGTCTTTGTTTCATTTGATAATACGGCTTTGGATCCGGGACTCAGCCAAAATGTCGGTTATATAACCTATGCAGATGAAAGCGTTGATATCGGCAGCCTGACTGTGAGAACCGAAAACCCGAATATATGCACGGCGACTATAAACGGCAGATATATTCTGGCTCACGGGTTGACCGCCGGTCAGACCAAGCTGTACCTTTGCCTTGGCGATAAAGTGCTTTGCACACAGCCTGTAACGGTTCTGGATGTTTCATACGTCACCACGCCGACGGTTACATATAATGTATGGGAATACGATCCGACCTCTGCCGAGGTTCAGTATGATATGGATTTTAACGATACTCTGTATTACAGAAAGCAGGGATCGTCTTACTGGACACCCGCGGATTACAGCCTTAAAATATACAGCAACGGAATTTATGAGTTCTGCGCCGAGAACATTTACGGCTACCGTTCGGAAATCGTTACGGTTGAGATAACCGAAATAAAATGTGCGCTGACCGCGGACGATTTTGCGGACAACGCACTGTATACCATACTGAAAAACAATTATTATCCACTCTATGAGGATATGGTAATAGGATATCTTAACGCCTCCGCCTGCGGAATAACAGATCTCGGCGGAATCGAGCTGCTTGATTTTTCGGATGCTTCCTCGATTGATTTGGCGTATAACCGTATCTCCGATCTGACCCCTCTGGTCGAGAGCGGCATAAGAAACTGCTATATAGACCTGACCGGCAACTGCCTTGACGAGTCTGACCCGAAAACCGCGGCGGACATAGAAAAACTCATGGCTGACAATTACTATGTATATACCGATGAGCAGTTTTATAATGAGCAGAAAGTATGGCTTTCAAATTCGTTTCTTAAATTCCATTCAGACGAAGTCAATTATATTTATAACATTACCCTTTATGTATTTCCTGAGGAAATAAGGGATCAGATCAGCGTGTCTGTCGATAACAGCGGTATAGTGGATTATAAAGTCAGAATAAACGAGATACGGATAGAGCCACTCGGCGTTACAGGCAAAACATATCTTCGGGTATATCTGGGCGATGAAGAAGTCGCGGCGCTTGAAATCATTTCTGACGATAAAACAAACCCGTTCGCGCCGGATGTGGAATACCAGGTTTCTGAATATGACCAAACCTTTGCAACGCTTTACTATTCGCTGAATTATAACGAAACTATGTATTACAGGGCTCAGGGCGACAGCGAATGGATACCCGTCGAATATGACACATATATAGAATACAACGGTGTTTACGAGTTTTCGTATGTGAACGAATACGGCTACCGCTCGCGGATAACTACACTTGAAATAACCGGAATAAAGGAGCCTCTGACTTTGGAGGATATAGGCGACGAGGGATTATATAACGCTCTTGTGGAAAGATACGGAACTGACGGCAAGATTTACGATAATGTTTATCTCTATACGTTGAATCTCGATTTTTCGGATATTCACAGTATTGATGCGCTCAGACTGTTTGATTTCAGCGATTTCAGCGGTACTGTCAGCCTCAGATACAACTATATAACGGATATAAGCGTGCTTAAAGAGCTGAATCTGAAAAACTGCGATGTATATCTTGAAGGCAACCGCCTTAATCTCAATGATCCGGACACTCTCGCGGTCATCAGACAGCTTGAGGAAAACGGATGCTATGTCAATACAGACAACCAGAATTTTGAGGGCACATATTTTGAGTTTGATAACCAATTCCTGATTATGGATATCAACAATTTGTGGACCGATGAAATCACTTATAATGTCTATCCGTCTGGGGACAGGGACAAGGTCAGCTTTTCACTTGAAAAAGGCGGACTGTTCACGCTCAGCTACGGCGACGGGAAAATAACCATCAGCTTTACCGGAAATCTTGGGCAAGACACGATACTGGCATATGTAGGCGGCAAGCTGGTTGGAAGCACTGAAGTGACCGTTTACGACGAAGATGTTCTGCCCGACCCGATAGCCGATGTTGATTTGGACTCTTATGAGAATATAATTGTTACGCCCAACACGGATTATTATCCCAGCTACAACTCTTTTATGCTCAGGAATATCAAGGATAATGAGTGGCAGACAGCCGGCTTAAGAGGCTTTACCTTGGCTGCCGACATCGGCTCGGAAGAAACATATGAGATAAAATATTCGTCGTTCAGCGGAGCCGAATCGAATGTAACTCGGTTTACAATTTGCAACGACGGCAAGTATATCTACATGACGTGCAACGGAGAAACGAAGCTACTTAAGTATATCGGAGACGTCAGCTCGCTTGTGCTTCCTTCCGAAATCGGCGGATATCCCCTGACAGCCGTCGGAGATTACGCCTTTACCTATACTAATCTGACCGAAATAATCATACCGGAAACGGTTGTGAGTCTGGGCAGCTGTTTGTTCCCGTATTCTTCTAATGTGATATCGCTGCCGGACAGTCTTGCGGAAATAGATGAATATGCCTTTGTCAACGTATGGGAAAAATGCGTGGTTTACTGCACAAGGGATTGCGCCGTTTACGACTATATTCCGCAGATAACGGAGAATAACTGTATTATCTGGACTGTGGGCGAGACCGGCGATATAAACGGCGACGGAGAGGTTGATATAAGAGACCTTATAAGGCTCAAAAAGCAGGCGGCAGGCACGGATACCGGTACCGCCGGCGATATTGACTCGGACGGCTATACCGACGCGTATGACCTCGCGCTGCTGAGAAAGTATTTTCTCGGTAATGTATACAACATGAAAAAAGCGTAAGGCTCACCTGCCGGAGAGCGTCTTTTCGGACGTTCTCCGGTTTTTAAATAAAAAATAAAAAATATTTGACAATTCCGCGAAAACGTGCTATACTGCTTTAGTATGCGGAATTGTCTTTATTTTTCGCATTTAAAATTTTTATTTTGGGAGGTGTAACAGTGCCTACGTTTAACCAGCTTGTCCGTAACGGACGTGAGACCGTCGAGAAGAAGGCGAAGGCTCCTGCTCTTCTGAAGGGTTATAACTCAATGAAGCGCAGACAGACCGATAACGATTCTCCTCAGAAGCGCGGTGTCTGCACAGCCGTTAAGACTTCCACGCCTAAGAAGCCGAACTCTGCTCTTCGTAAAATCGCGAGAGTGCGTCTTTCCAACGGAATCGAGGTTTCAGCCTATATTCCCGGAATCGGCCACAATCTTCAGGAGCACAGCGTCGTTCTTATCCGCGGAGGACGTGTTAAGGATCTTCCCGGTGTGCGTTACCATATCGTACGCGGAACTCTTGACACACAGGGCGTCGCAAAGAGAATGCAGGGCCGTTCAAAATACGGCGCAAAGCGTCCTAAAGCAGGTGCGAAGTAATTTTTTAAACAATTTATCTCTGCTGCGTATACAGGCAGCGGCGTTTATATATAATATTTACGCCTTTGCTTGGTGACACGGGGGAAAAGCTTCGAGTACCTATGATATCATTATTATGAAGGAGGGAAGTAAAGTGCCAAGAAGAGGCTTTGTCGCGAAACGCGACGTACTGCCGGATCCGATTTACAATTCAAAGAAGGTGACCCGCCTTATCAACAATATTATGCTTGACGGTAAGAAGGGTGTCGCCCAGAAGATTGTATATGGTGCTTTCGACATTATAAGTGAAAAAACGGGCAAGGACCCGCTTGAGGTATTTGACCAGGCTATGGAAAACGTTATGCCGCAGCTTGAGGTCAAGGCTGTCCGCAAGGGCGGCGCTACCTATCAGGTGCCGTTTGAGGTCCGTCCCGAAAGAAAGCAGACCTTGGGTCTGCGCTGGCTGACGACTTACAGCCGCGCGCGCTCTGAAAGAACCATGAAAGAGCGTCTCGCCGGCGAGATAATGGACGCCGTCAACGGCATGGGAGGCGCTGCCAAGAAGCGTGAGGATACTCACAAGATGGCAGAGGCCAACAGAGCTTTCGCTCATTACAGATGGTAGTTCACCCACCTATAACACTGCCGCCTGAAAGGCGGAATGGAGGTTTATATGCCAAGAAAAGTATCTCTTGAAATGACAAGAAATATTGGTATAATGGCACATATTGACGCCGGTAAGACTACTACGACGGAGCGTATCCTTTTCTACACCGGTATAAACCGCAAGATGGGTGAAACTCATGACGGTGCGTCAACTATGGACTGGATGGAGCAGGAGCAGGAGAGAGGTATTACAATTACCTCCGCCGCGACCACCTGTTTCTGGAAGGACCATCGTATCAATATTATCGACACTCCCGGACACGTTGATTTTACCGTTGAGGTTCAGCGTTCACTGCGCGTGCTGGACGGTTCTGTTACCGTTCTCTGCGCCAAGGGCGGTGTTGAGCCGCAGTCTGAAACCGTTTGGAGACAGGCTGACGAATATCACGTACCCAGAATGATCTATGTAAACAAGATGGATATAATGGGTGCGGATTTCTATCACGTTCTTGATATGATCAAAGAGCGTTTCAACTGCAACGGCGTTCCGATTCAGCTGCCTATCGGCTGTGAAGACACCTTCAAGGGCATTGTTGACCTTGTGAATATGGACGCTGAAATTTATTACGACGATCTCGGCAAGGACGTAAGGCACGAGCCTATTCCGGAGGATATGCTTGAGCTTGCCAACAAGTACCGCACCGAGCTTATAGAGCATGTTGTCGAGCAGGACGAGGAATTGATGGAAAAATACTTCGAGGGCGAGGAGCCGTCTGTTGAGCAGATAAAGAAGATTATCCGTGAGTCCACAATAGCCAATAAAATGGTTCCGATCACCTGCGGCACATCTTACAGAAACAAGGGCGTTCAGCCGCTGCTTGACGCCATTGTTGACTATATGCCGGCTCCGACCGACATTGAGGCTATCAAGGGAGTAAACCCAGAGACCGGCGAGGAAGAGGTAAGACATTCCTCCGACACAGAGCCTTTCTCGGCGCTCGCTTTCAAAATAGCCACCGACCCGTTTGTCGGAAAGATCTGCTTCTTCCGTGTGTACTCGGGTACCGTTGACGCGGGCTCGGGCGTTTATAACTCGGTAAAGCAGAACAAGGAGCGTATGGGTCGCATACTCCAGATGCACGCCAATCACCGTGAGGATATCGAGACCTGCTATTCGGGCGACATTGCTGCCGCGGTCGGTCTCAAGAACACTACCACAGGTGACACACTGTGCGATGAGAAGCACCCTGTAATACTTGAATCAATGAACTTCCCCGAGCCGGTTATCCGCGTGGCTATCGAGCCCAAGACCAAGGCCGGTCAGGAGAAGATGGGACTTGCCCTCGCGAAGCTCGCCGAGGAAGACCCGACCTTCAAGTGCTACACCGATGAGGAAACCGGTCAGACAATTATCGCCGGAATGGGTGAGCTGCACCTCGAGATAATTGTTGACAGACTTCTGCGTGAATTCAAGGTTGAGGCAAACGTCGGAGCTCCGCAGGTTGCTTACAAGGAAAGCATCCGCAAGAAGGTCGACCACGAGACCAAGTACAAGCGTCAGTCGGGCGGTTCGGGTCAGTACGGTCACGTCAAGATCATTGTCGAGCCGAACGAGTCGGGCAAGGGCTACGAGTTCATCAACGCCGTTACCGGCGGTACCATTCCGAAGGAGTTTATTCCTGCGGTTGATACAGGTATCAGAGGCGCTTTGCAGGCCGGCGTGCTTGCGGGATATCCGGTTGTTGACGTTAAGGTTACTCTGTACGACGGTTCTTATCACGAGGTTGACTCCTCTGAAATGGCATTCAAGATCGCCGGTTCAATGGCGTTCAAGGAGGCCTGCCGTCTTGCCGATCCTATGCTTCTCGAGCCTATAATGAAGGTTACGGTTATCGTTCCTGAGGAATATATGGGCGATGTAATAGGCGACCTTAATGCCCGCCGCGGCGAAATCCAGGGTTTTGAGGACAGATCCGGCGTTAAGCAGATCAACGCGCGTGTACCGCTCGGCGATATGTTCGGTTACGCTACCGACCTGCGTTCAAAGACACAGGGACGCGGTCAGTATGTAATGGAGCCCGACGGTTACAAGGAAGTTCCGAAGAGCATTGCGGAGAAGATTATCTCCTCGCGTGCCAAGAAAGACTGATATTCACTTAAATAACACTTGAAATTTGTGTTGTTATTTGTTAAACTATAGCTATATGGCTTTACTGTAAATTAAGGAGGAAAATATACAATGGCAAAGGCAAAATTTGAACGTAATAAACCCCATGTAAACATTGGTACCATCGGCCACGTTGACCATGGCAAGACCACTCTTACCGCGGCTATTACAAAGTATCTTTCACTCAAGGGTCAGGCTCAGTTCGAGGATTACGCGAACATCGATAAGGCTCCTGAGGAGAGAGAGCGCGGAATCACAATCAACACCGCTCACGTTGAGTATGAGACTGATGCTCGTCACTATGCTCACGTTGACTGCCCCGGACATGCCGACTATGTTAAGAACATGATCACCGGTGCTGCTCAGATGGACGGTGCTATCCTCGTTATAGCTGCTACCGACGGCCCGATGGCCCAGACCAAGGAGCACCTTCTCCTTGCCCGTCAGGTTGGCGTTCCGTACATTGTTGTATTCATGAACAAGTGCGACCAGGTTGACGATGAAGAGCTTCTTGAGCTCGTTGAGATGGAAATCCGCGAGACTCTTGACAAGTATGAGTTCCCGGGCGACGACACCCCGATCATCAAGGGCTCCGCTCTTCTTGCTCTTGAGAGCACTTCCACCGATCCCAACGCTCCTGAGTATGCTCCGATCAAGGAACTCATGGACGCTGTTGACAACTATATTCCTACTCCGGACCGTAAGTCTGACCTCCCGTTCCTTATGCCGATCGAGGACGTTATGACCATTTCCGGACGCGGTACCGTTGTTACCGGACGTGTTGAGCGCGGACAGCTCAAGGCGGGCGATGAGGTTGAGATCATCGGTCTTACCGAAGAGAGAAAGAAGACCGTTGTTACTTCTATGGAAATGTTCCGCAAGACTCTTGATTACTGCGAGGCCGGCGATAACGTTGGTGCGCTGCTCCGCGGTATAGGCCGTGATGAGGTTGAGCGTGGTCAGGTTCTCTGCAAGCCCGGCACAATCAATCCGCACACCAAGTTCCATGGTCAGGTTTACGTTCTTACTAAAGAGGAAGGCGGACGTCACACTCCGTTCTTCAACAACTACCGTCCGCAGTTCTATTTCAGAACTACCGACGTTACCGGCGTCATCACTCTTCCCGAGGGAACCGAGATGTGCATGCCTGGTGATAACGTAGAGATGGACGTTGAGCTTATCACTCCTATCGCTATTGAAGAGGGTCTCCGTTTCGCTATCCGTGAGGGTGGCCGTACCGTAGGCTCAGGCGTTGTTACCAAGATAAACGGCTAATTAAACCGGTTTGCAGCGCAGCTTATTTGCTTTGCAAAACGCTTATGATTGCCGCTTAAGCAAGCGGTTGTTATCAGCAGATAATAAAAACGGGTATCCTTTAAAACGGATACCCGTTTTGTTTTAAGAGGAATAACGGCTGAAGCTGGGCTGAGGGAAGAAAAGATATGCTTGAAAAAATGGAAGAGTTTTTTAATAACAGAGTGGATTTATATGAGGAACATCAGTTAAACGCGATAGACTGCGCAAAAGAATTTTATCCGTTCACGGCGGAATGTCTGCCTGAAATGCCTAACGCTTCCGTTTTGGATTTGGGCTGCGGCACGGGTCTGGAGCTTGATTATTATTTTCGCTTGAATCCGACAGCGCGGGTCACGGGCATTGATATCGCGGAAGATATGCTTGAAGTTCTGAAAAAGAGATTTTCTGATAAAGCAATCACAGTCATAAAGGGTTCTTATTTTGACGTCCTGTTTGAGAATTACTGCTATGACGCGGCGGTATCGGTTGAGTCGCTTCACCATTTCACAAAGGAAGAAAAAGTACCGCTTTACAAGAAAGTAAGGCAGGCTTTGTCGCCGGGCGGATTTTTTATTCTTACCGACTATTTCGCCGAATCTGAAGAAACCGAGCTGCGGCTCAGGGAAGAGCTGCGGCGGATAAAGACAAAAGAGGGAATAAGCGACAGCGGGCTGTATCATTTTGACACCCCGCTTACGGCGGAACACGAAATACAGGCGCTTAAAGAAGCCGGTTTTTCGCGTGTTTCGGTTCTGAAGCAGTGGGGCGCGACCTGTACGGTCAAAGCCGTCAAATAAATCGCGGCAGTATATCTTACGCTAATTGCGGAGGCGGCAGGCCTTTCCGGAGGAAATAAGGCTGTAAAAAAACGCCGCGCCGCATTTTCGCGGCGCGGCACAGACTGTCACTGTACCCTGAATTTCTTTTCCGGAGAATGGCGCGGTATGCTTTTGTACCGGAAAGCGCGGCTTAAAAGACGGCAGGCGTGCCGATTATTATTAAAATGAGGAACGGTCGGTATTCAGCAGCTCGTCATATTCCGTGCGGAGAATTTTTTTAAGCAGTATAAGCTCGTCGGGGTATATATGGCGCTGCCCCACCTCTATTTTGGCGACGGCGCTTCTTGTTATGTCGCACCCCTCAATCTGGAGCTTTGCCGCAAGATTTTCCTGTGTAAGTCCCGCTTTTTCACGCAGCTTTTTTATATTTGCTCCGATAGCTTTCTCAATATCAGGATTCATAATATCACCTTTGCACTTATTTAAGAACAAAACCTCTTGACATAATTATATGAAGATGTTATTATACATATGCACCTATATAAGTGCAAACATTTGTATATTTATTTTTGAATGCCATGCTGCAGGTGATGATGAAAAAAGAATATTGACAAAAGAATGTGAGAAAGGTATACTATCCACAGAAAGGGAGTGCTTTGATTGAGAGAACTTTTAAGAGCGGACGGACTTACAAAAACCTTCCGCCTTTCAAAAAAACAGCAGATGCTGGAAAAAACCAAAGCCAAAATAAAGGTTGCGGCAGATAAGGTATCATTTTCCGCATATGAAGGCGAGATATTCGGGCTGTTAGGGCCTAACGGCGCGGGAAAAACGACAACGCTCAGAATGCTCGCGACGCTTATCAAGCCGGACAGCGGAGACGCGTTTGTGGACGGTTCGAGCATTGTGAATGAGCCGGATAAGGTGCGCTCAAAAATAGGCTTTCTGACCAGTGAGCTGAAGCTCGAGGAGTTTTTCACGCCGAACTACCTGTTCGACTTTTTTTCCGAGCTGCACGGCATACCCGCCGATGTGCGGGATCAGCGCAAGAAGGAGCTTTTCGGAATTTTCGGTATAGACAGTTTTGCCGAGGTAAAGGTATCAAGCCTTTCAACCGGTATGAAGCAGAAGGCGTCGCTCGCGATTTCGCTTGTTCACGACCCGGACATTATTATTTTCGACGAGCCTACAAACGGTCTTGACGTTATAACCGCCAAGGTAGTGACCGATTTTCTGCTGGAGCTTAAGAGAAAGGGCAAGACAATAATAGTTTCCACACATATTTTCAGTCTCGTCGAGAAAATCTGTGACCGCGTAGGTATAATCATAGACGGCAAAATGACCGCCTGCGACACGCTCGAGGCGGTAAAGGACGGCATGCCGCTTGAGGACAGATTTTTTGAGATATACTCTGCGGCGGTAGGTGAAGCGGTATGAAAAATGCGATTTTTACAATAATGAAAAAGGAAATATTCCGGTTTTTCGGCGATAAGCGAATGGCGCTAACAACTATATTTCTTCCCGGAATACTTATATATGTGATTTACACCTTTATGGGCGACGCGATAACAAACAGTTTTATGCCGGACGCGGAGTACAAGCCCTCGCTCTCGGTCATAAATATGCCTGAGTCGATGAACGCGCTGCTCGAAGCCGCGAATTTTGACATAGAAATATGCGACGAGAAAGATCTTGACAGTATAAAGCAGAGCATAACTGACAGCGAAACCGACCTGTGCGCCGTTTTCCCGGAGGATTTTGACAGTGCGGTGGCACAGTATGACCCATCGGGCGGAACGGCGGCGCCGAATATAGAAATATACTATAATTCGAGCAATACCGACGGGCAGACGGCATACGGTACTCTGACAGCGCTGCTGGATTCCTACGAATCCACCATGACAAACAAGTTTGACATAAACAACACTTCGGAAAAATACGACCTCGCCGATGAAAAGGACATAACCGGAATGATATTCTCGACAATGCTGCCGATGCTGCTGCTTATCTTTATGTTCAGCGGCTGTATGGCGGTGGCGCCCGAGTCAATAGCCGGTGAAAAGGAGCGCGGCACGATAGCCACGCTGCTGATAACTCCGGTAAAGCGTTCCCATATAGCGCTCGGCAAAATTTTGGCCCTTTCGGTGATAGCGATCTTAAGCGGCGCCTCAAGCACGATAGGCACGGTGCTGTCACTGCCCAAGCTGATGGGCGGTGCAACCGACGGAATGTCGGCGGACGCCTATAATCCGGGGGATTACGCATGGCTCGCATTGGTGATTTTCTCTACGGTTCTGCTGCTTGTAACGGCAGTGTCGATAATATCCGCGTTTGCCAAAACCATAAAAGAGGCTCAGGGGTATGTGTCCCCGCTTATGATTCTTACCATGCTGGTAGGAGTGACCGGAATGTTCGGCGGCGGAATAAAGCACAGCATAGTTTACTATCTCATACCGCTTTACAATTCAGTTCAGAGCATGGTGGGGATATTCTCGTTCGATATTGTTCCGCAGTATATCGGAGTGACCGTAGCGGCAAATCTTGTATTTACCGGAATAGGTGTTTTCGTGCTCTCAAAAATGTTCAACAGCGAACGTGTGATTTTCTCGAAATAATAAATATACAGTTACCGGAAATGGGCTGCCGCAGATGATTGAAATCACCTGCGGCAGCCCATTTGAATGCATTTGTATAATTTAAAGAATAAAGCTTACCGCCAGAAGAAGCGCCAGCAGTCCGATATTGCAGAGGGTAAAATATATCAGATAGCGCCCGCGCTGCTCCGGAAACTCCTTTGCGAGAAATTTGTATGAAATAAGGCTTGCCATCGAGGCAATAAGGGTTCCGAGACCGCCTATGTTGCAGCCGGCGATAAGCCCGCGCCAGTCGTCGGAAAAGCCGGAAAGCAGCAGCGCCGCCGGAACATTGCTCACAACCTGACTGGTAAGCGCCGAAACCGGCACGACTCTTCCCTCTATCGCAGAGGAGATAAACTCCCTGAACTGCTCTATCCTGCCTATGTTCCCTATAAAGACAAAAAACGCTGCGAAGGTGGCAAGCAGAGAATAGTCTATTTTTGCAAGAAGCTTTCGGTCGGCAGCGGCGAGAAAGACAAGAAACACCGCCGCGACCGCAACGGGCGGAATTATCCCGAAAAGGGCAAGCAGGCAGACCGCGAAGCCTACGGCCGAGATAAGACAGCGCTTTTTTGAAAGTACTGTTGCGGACGGTGCGGGAGGTACTACCGGAGCGGAACGGCGCAGCAGTACGAGCAGAGCCGTGCAAATACCTGATATGAGCACATAAGGCAGCATAAGGAGAACAAGTCCGGAAAATCCGACCGAAAATTTTGAATAGAGATAGAGATTCTGCGGATTGCCCATCGGCGTAAGCGAGCTGCCCATATTCGCCGCCACGGTCTGCAGAGCAATCACCGGCACGGCAAGCCGCTCCTGCCCCGACATTTTAAGCACCGCGATCCCGAACGGCACAAAGGTTATGAGGGCAACGTCGTTTGTTATGACCATGCTGAAGAAAAAGGGCAGAAAGACAAGCGCGAGAAGCATCTGAGACGAGGTGCGGGTCTTTATTAAAAGCCTTTCGCCGAGAAAAACGAAAAGTCCGCCGCCCGAAAAGCCCTGCATCACCGCCATAAGCGAAAAAAGCAGGGTCAGGGTGTCCCAGTCGACATAGCCGGCATAGGCGGCGTCTGGCGGTACAAGAAAAACCGACACGAGCGCGAGCAGCAAAGCGGCGCACAGCACCGTTTCACGCTTTATAAATCCCGTACAGGCTGCAAGTGTTTTGTGCATTTTATATCTACTCCGTTCATTCTGCGCCGGATATCAAAAAAAGTTCCGGCATAAAGCGGTTACATTATACAACAATTTCTGCGTATTTTCAACACCGCGTGAAAAACCGGCGGCGCTTGACAGCTGATAAAAAAAGTATTAGTATATTATCCGTAGCGTCGCCTCGGCGGCTGATTTTCTGACTGTGATAAAAAACGCCGGCTGACTTTAAGGTATGTCGGGCACATTGGGAGAGCGGTATGAAAAACAGGGCGGATATTTTACTTGAAAAGATATTTCTGCGTTTTTTCGGGCTTTTCGGTGTTGAGCCGGACAGTCCGAAAGCCGAAGCGCTTATTCAGCTTGTCAAATTCTGCGCCGTGGGAGTTTTGAACACGGCGGTAAACTATGCAGTGTATGCCTTGATGGTTCTTGCGGGCGTATATTATATCGCCGGCAGCCTTATTGCTTTCATCGTAAGCACCGCCAACGCCTATTTCTGGAACGACCGGTTTGTTTTTGAAAGCAGCGGGAAGCGCTGGCGGGGCATACTGAAAACCTACTGCTCCTATGCCCTCACCGGAATTTTTCTGTATAACGCGCTGCTTTATCTGCTTGTTGACATATGCGGTATTTCTGAATTTCTGAGTCCTTTGCTCGTGCTGGTAGTTACAATACCCTGTAATTTCCTGCTCAATAAATTCTGGACGTTCAAAAAAAATAAAAAATAATTTTCCGTCTGTGCTTTTATTGCGGCTAACGGAAGCATTAAGGCTGCGCCGGACAGAATCCGGCGCTTTTTTAAACCTTTTTGAAAAAAATCGGCAGAAATATTAAAATTACTGTACAGCGGATACTACATATATAATGTATATAACACTTCGGCAACTAAATATTGAAACGTCTTAAAAACATTGAAAAAAAGCAAAAAAAATGCAAAAAAAGGCTTGATTTTCGGCGGGGATTGTGCTATTATACTATGGTACGCTGTGTAAGTATGGCGTGAAACATGCGTTGATGCGGGAGGTGGCCGACCACGAGTCGGGAAATTTCCGCGGAGTATGTCCGATTTTAAACCGGGCGAAAGAACAAGGAGTACATAAAGGATCTTGCGGCCTTTGTGTGCAGCGGCGGAGCGATCCGCTGTCCGGAATTGTCTGTGACCCCAGCAATTGCCGGTTTTATAATGTGCCGTAAAGAAATACACGGCAGGTTGTAAGTTTTGCCCGCCAACTATTTAAGGAGGCGAATTTCACATGGCAGTGAAAGAAAAAATCCGTATTCGTATCAAAGGTTACGACCACGCGCTTGTAGACCAGTCCGCTGAGAAAATAGTGGAAACCGCTAAACGTACAGGTGCAAGGGTATCGGGACCGGTACCGCTCCCGACCGAGAAAGAGATCGTCACCATTCTGCGCGCCGTTCACAAGTATAAGGACAGCCGCGAGCAGTTTGAGATGCGGACACACAAAAGGCTCATAGACATCATCAGACCATCCAACAAGACTGTTGAGTCTCTGACAAATCTTGAGCTCCCCGCCGGTGTAGAAATCGAAATCAAGCTGTAAGGCGGTTTCGTTTCACGGTGTGGTCAAGTTGGCAGACGCCAACCAATAACCAAAGGAGGAAATAAAGATGCAAAAAGGTATCGTTGGCAAGAAGCTCGGCATGACCCAGCTTTTTGACGCAAACGGAAATGTCGTTCCGGTAACCGTAATTGAAGCGGGTCCCTGCGTTATCGCGCAGAAGAAGACCGCCGAGAACGACGGATACGAGGCAGTTCAGGTAGGCTACGGCGACCTTAAGGCCTCAAAGGTAAGCAAGCCTGCGAAGGGTCACTTCGCGAAGGGCGATGTAGCTCCCAAGAAGGTTCTGCGCGAGTTCCGCTTTGACGATATATCGGCTATGAACGTAGGCGATATAATCAAGGCTGACATATTCGCGGAGGGCGACGCGGTAGACGTCCGCGGCACTTCAAAGGGTAAGGGCTACGCCGGCACTATCAAGCGCTGGAATTTCGGAAGACTCAAGGAGTCGCACGGTACAGGTCCGGTACACCGTCACGGCGGTTCACTGGGCGCCTGCTCAAGCCCCTCAAGAGTTTTCAAGGGCAAGAAAATGGCCGGACATCTCGGCAATGAGCGCGTAACCGTTCAGAACCTGAGTGTCGTCAAGGTAGACGCTGAAAAGAATATCATCGCCGTAAAGGGCGCCGTTCCCGGTCCCAAGGGCGGAATCGTTATGCTTTTCGACAGCGTCAAGGCTTAAGGGAAGGAGTGCAGTAAATTATGCCTAATATAGCAGTAGTCGATATGGCGGGCAAAAGCGTGGGCGAAATCGCCTTAAGCGACGCCGTTTTCGGAATAGCTCCCAACGCTGTGGTAATGCATATGGCGGTTGTAAACTACATTGCGAACCAGCGTCAGGGCACACAGTCCACTCTGACCCGTACAGAGGTTTCCGGCGGCGGAAAGAAGCCGTGGAGACAGAAGGGCACAGGACACGCGAGACAGGGCTCGACCAGAGCTCCCCAGTGGAGACACGGCGGCGTTGTTCACGCTCCGAAGCCGAGGGATTATTCCTATGAGCTCAACAAGAAGGTAAGAAGACTTGCTCTCAAATCCGCTCTGTCCGACAAGGTTCTCACCGGCGGACTCATCGTGCTCGACGAGCTCAAGCTCGACGGTTACAGCACCAAGACCGTTGCCGGATGCTTAAAGGCAATCGGCGCCGGAAAGAAGACGCTTGTCGTTCTTGAGGACAACAGCGCCTACGCGGTAAAGAGCATAGCCAACATAGCGGGTGCCAAATCCGCTCAGGTAAACACCATAAACACCTACGACGTTATCAACGCGGACACGCTTGTCATTGTAAAGAACGCCGTAGCAAAGCTTGAGGAGGTGTATGCATAATGAAAACCGCACAGGATATCATTATCGCTCCGGTAATAACCGAAAAGAGTATGTCAGGAATTGCCGACAAGAAGTACACCTTTAAGGTAGCGAAGGACGCCAACAAAATAGAGATAGCCGACGCTGTCGAGAAGCTGTTCAAGGTAAGCGTTGCTAAGGTCAACACCGTGAATATGCGCGGCAAGCAGAAGAGAATGGGCCGTTACAGCGGCTACACCGCGTCATGGAAAAAGGCGATAGTTACCTTAAAGCCCGATTCAAAGTCAATCGATTTCTTTGACGGACTTATCTGACCGGCGCCTGCCGCCGCGTAATGGAGCCGAACGGCTCCGGTGATGTATGAAGCCTAAGAGGCTTCGCTAAGCCAAAACAGGAGAGTGAAACAAATGGCAATAAAATTTTACAAGCCTACCACTCCGGGCCGCCGCAATATGACCACGATGGATTATTCGGGTCTTTCAAAGGTAGCTCCGGAAAGAAGCTTGCTTGAGCCTATCAAGAAGAATGCCGGACGCAACAGCTACGGCAGAATAACCGTCCGCCACAGAGGCGGCGGAAACCGCAGAAAATACAGGGTCATTGATTTCAAGAGAGAGCGTTTCGGGATCCCCGCGACCGTTATGACTCTTGAGTACGATCCGAACCGTTCCGCCTTCATCGCCCTCGTTCAGTATGAGGACGGCGAGAAGCGCTACATCATCGCTCCGCAGGACCTTAAGGTGGGCGATGTTATAGTAAGCGGCCCCGACGCCGACATCAAGCCCGGCAACGCGCTCCCGCTCAACAATATACCGGTAGGTACTTTCTTACACAATATTGAGCTTTATCCCGGCAAGGGCGCTCAGCTTGCCCGCTCCGCCGGCAATATGGCGCAGCTTATGGCAAAGGAAAACGGCATGGCGCTCCTTAGACTTCCGTCAGGCGAGCTCCGCAACGTACCGGCAGGCTGCATGGCTACCGTCGGCGCTGTATCAAACCCCGACCACGCCAATGTAAACTACGGTAAAGCCGGCAGAAAGCGTCACATGGGCTGGAGACCGACCGTCCGCGGTTCGGTAATGAACCCCTGCGACCACCCGCACGGCGGCGGCGAGGGCAAATCCCCGATCGGCCGTCCGGGACCTGTTACTCCGTGGGGCAAGCCCGCTCTCGGATACAAGACCCGCCAGAAGCACAAGCACAGCGATAAGTATATCGTAAAGCGCCGTAAGTAAGTCGACGAAAGGAGATAAATCATGGGAAGAAGCATTAAAAAGGGCCCTTATGTACAACCCGTACTTTTAAAAAGGGTCAAGGAAATGAACGAAGCCGGTGAGAAGCGTGTTCTTAAGACATGGAGCCGTTCGTCGACCATATTCCCCGATTTCGTCGGACACACCTTCGCAGTTCACGACGGACGCAAGCACGTTCCGGTATATGTAACTGAGGATATGGTTGGCCACAAGCTCGGTGAATTTGCCCCCACAAGGACCTTTAAAGGTCACGCGGGTTCCAAGACCACCGGAAAGTAAGCGGCTGAAAGGAGAGTTTAACTATGGAAGCAAGGGCTGTACTCAGATATGCCCGTATATCACCCCGCAAGGTGAAGATTGTTCT
The DNA here is from genome assembly GCA_944380885.1 of uncultured Clostridia bacterium. Lineage (GTDB taxonomy): Bacteria > Bacillota > Clostridia > Oscillospirales > Acutalibacteraceae > UBA737. The sequence goes on from CALWIZ010000002.1 coordinate 36,432, forward strand.
GGATCTTATCCGCAATCAGGATGCTGACAAAGCTATGGCTATACTCAAATTTACTCCTAAGTCCGCTTGCGAGTATTTGGAGAAGCTTTTAGCGTCAGCAATGGCTAATGCAGAAAACAATCACAACATGGACGTTTCAAGACTTTATGTGGCGGAATGTTTCGTATCCCCCGGACCGACTCTCAAGAGAATCCGTCCGAAGGATCACGGCAGAGCCCACAGGATCTTGAAAAGAACAAGCCATGTTACAATCGTTCTTAAAGAACGCGAGATTTAAAAGGAGGTTAAGATATGGGTCAGAAGGTTAATCCCCACGGCTTACGCGTGGGCGTTATAAAAAACTGGGACTCGCGTTGGTTTGCCAATGACAGCGTTTTCGGCGATATATTGGTTGAGGACTACAACCTCCGTAAATACCTGAAGAAGACACTTTTCTCGGCAGGTATTGCCAAAATCGAAATCGAGCGTGACGATAAGCGCGTCAGGCTTCACATTCACTGCGCAAAGCCGGGAATGGTCATCGGACGCAACGGCAGCGAGATAGAGAAGCTCCGCGCGACATGCCAGCAGATGCTGGGCAAGCCGGTTGTCATCAACATTGTTGAGATAAAGAATCCGGACACCAACGCTCAGCTGATCGCTGAGAATATAGCGGCTCAGCTTGAGAAGCGTATTTCCTTCCGCCGTGCCATGAAGCTCGCCATCGGCAGAGCAATGAGACTCGGAGTGAAGGGTATAAAGACACAGGTTTCAGGCCGTCTCGGCGGTGCTGAAATAGCAAGAAGCGAGCAGTATCACGAGGGAACAATACCGCTCCAGACCTTAAGAGCCGACATTGAGTACGGTTTCGCCGAGGCGAACACCACTTACGGACGTATCGGCGTAAAGGTATGGATATATAAGGGTGAAGTCCTCGCTGATAACCGCAAGGTCAAAAAGGAAGGAGGAGCACGCTGATGTTAATGCCAAAGCGTGTTAAATACCGCAGAGTTCACCGCGGCCGTCTTACCGGAACAGCCTCAAGAGGCACCACGGTGACACACGGAGATTTCGGTCTGCAGGCCTTAGAGCCCGCATGGATAACCTCCAATCAGATAGAGGCCGCCCGTATCGCCATGACCCGTTATATAAAGCGTGGCGGTAAGGTATGGATAAAGATTTTCCCGGATAAGCCGATAACCGAAAAGCCGGCCGAGACCCGAATGGGTTCAGGTAAAGGCTCGCCGGAGTACTGGGTAGCGGTCGTAAAGCCCGGCCGTGTAATGTTTGAGATCGGCGGAGTTACCGAGGAGTTAGCGAGAGAGGCTATGCGTCTCGCAGCCAACAAACTGCCTATCAAGTGCAAGTTTGTTACCAAGCAGGAAATGGGTGGTGAGCAGTAATGAATGCAAAGGAAATCAGACAGAACACTTTGCCCGAGCTTAATGAGCAGCTGACAAAGCTGAAGGAAGAATTATTCAATCTGCGTTTCAAGCTTGCTATCAACCAGCTCGACAACCCCATGCGTATAGCTGCTGTCAAGAAGGATATCGCCCGTATCAAGACCGTGATACGCGAGAACGAGATCAAAAACGACAGCACAAACGCTTAAAAGAGGGAGGAAAGCTAAATGAGCGAAAGAAACCTTCGTAAAACAAGAGTGGGCAGAGTCGTAAGCGACAAGATGGACAAAACCGTTGTAGTTGCCATCGAGGACAATGTAAAGCATCCGCTCTACAAGAAGATCATAAAGAACACTATAAGACTTAAAGCTCATGATGAGAATAATTCCTGTGGCGTTGGCGACAGAGTTCTTATTATGGAGACCAGACCACTCTCCAAGGATAAAAACTGGCGCGTGGCTGAAATAATCGAAAAGGCTAAGTAAGCCTGACAAGGAGGAAAACACTGTGATACAACAACAGAGTTACCTCAAGGTTGCCGACAACACGGGTGCCAAGGAAATCATGTGCATCCGCGTACTTGGAGGCTCCAGAAGGAGGTATGCCAACATTGGAGACGTCATCGTGGCTTCTGTCAAGAAAGCCGCTCCGGGCGGTACAGTTAAGAAGGGCGATGTTGTGAAGGCGGTTGTGGTTCGTTCCGCAAGAGGTCTTCGCCGCAATGACGGCACATACATCAGATTCGATGAAAACGCGGCGGTCATCATCCGTGATGACAAGAACCCGAGAGGCACGCGTATTTTCGGGCCGGTAGCCAGAGAGCTGCGCGACAAGGACTATACAAAAATCCTGTCCCTGGCTCCCGAAGTGCTTTAATGGGAGGTAGAAACAGATGAGTAAGCTTCACGTTAAAACCGGCGATACCGTAATCCTCCTCACAGGAGACAAGAAGGACCGCAGGAAGACCGGAAAGGTGCTTGAGGTCAGCCCCAAAGAGGGAAAGGTAATCGTTGAGGGAATCAACAAGGTAAAGAAGCACACCAAGCCGAAGAAGGCTGGCGACGCTTCCGGAATAATCGAGACCGAGGGCGCTGTATACGCATGCAAGGTGCAGGTAGTATGCCCGAAGTGCAACAAGCCGACCAGAGTAGGAACAAAGATCTACGAGGACGGCAAAAAAGACCGCATGTGCAAAAAATGCGGCGAGACTTTTTAAGAGATAAGGAGGACATGACATATGTCAACACTGTCGAACGAATATAAAAATTCGATCGCACCCGCACTGATGACAAAATTTGGCTACAAGAGCGTCATGCAGATCCCGAAGCTCGAGAAGGTCGTTATCAATGTAGGCGCCGGCGAGGCGAAGGACAATTCAAAGGTTATTGACGCGATACTCAATGATTTAAGCAAGATAACTGGACAGAAGGGTGTTCCCTGCCGTGCGAAGAAGTCGGTTGCGAACTTTAAGCTCCGTGAGGGTATGCCGATCGGCGCTAAGGTGACACTTCGCGGAGAGCGCATGTATGAATTTATCGAAAGACTTTTCTATGCAGCTCTTCCGAGAGTCAGAGACTTCAGGGGAATCAACCCCAACGCCTTTGACGGCCGCGGCAACTATGCCATGGGCGTTAAGGAGCAGCTTATTTTCCCTGAGATCGAGTATGACAAGATCGACAAGGTCCGCGGAATGGACATAATTTTTGTCACCACTGCTAATACAGATGAAGAGGCTCGTGAGTTACTCACACTTATGGGCGCTCCGTTTGCGAGATAAGGAGAAGAAATATGGCTAAGACTGCTATGAAAGTTAAGCAGGCAAGACCTGCTAAGTTTTCAACAAGAAAGTACAACAGATGTAAAATCTGCGGCCGCCCACATGCTTATCTTCGCAAGTACGGCATATGCCGTATATGCTTCAGAGAGCTTGCCTATAAGGGCGAGATCCCCGGAGTGAAGAAGGCCAGTTGGTAAGGCAGATACGCAAAGGAGGTTGACGGCATGCAAATCAGCGATACAATAGCAGATATGCTTACGAGAATCCGTAACGCATCTGCTGCAAAGCATGATTCGGTAGATGTTCCTGCGTCAAACGTAAAGAAAGCTATTGCTCAGATATTACTTGACGAGGGATATATAACAGGCTTTCAGGTCGAGGAAGACGGAAAGCAGGGCGTAATTCACATCACACTGAAGTACGGCCGCAATAAGGCGCAGATCATAAACGGCATCAGGAGAGTTTCAAAGCCCGGACTGCGTATTTACACAAACGTAGAGGAGATGCCCAAGGTCATGAAGGGCCTCGGCATTGCCATTCTTTCCACCTCTAAGGGTATAATGACAGACAAGCAGGCGCGCAAGGCCAATGTCGGCGGCGAAGTCCTCGCGTTTGTCTGGTAAGGAGGTGCTTTAGGAATGTCACGAATAGGAAAAAAGCCTATCACGGTTCCCGCGGGCGTCAATGTGACGATAAACGGAAATGAGGTTACCGTCAAGGGACCGAAGGGAGAGCTTCACAGCACCTTCAATCCGGAGATATCCATTGCCATGGAGGGCAGCGAGATAATCGTAACCCGCCCGACGGACGACAAGAATCACCGTGCGCTTCACGGACTTACCCGCACCCTCATCGCCAACATGGTAGAGGGAGTTACCAACGGCTATTCAAAGACGCTTGAGGTAAACGGTGTAGGTTACCGTGCGCAGAAGCAGGGAAAGAATCTTGTAATGAACCTGGGATTTTCACATCAGGTAATCGTACCTGAGGTTCCGGGTATCACAATCGATGTACCGGCTCCTAACCAGGTGGTTATCAGCGGTGCAGATAAGCAGCAGGTCGGCCAGTTTGCCGCGGAGGTTCGCGAGAAGCGTCCGCCCGAGCCGTATAAGGGCAAGGGTATCAAGTACGCCGACGAGCATATCCGCCGCAAGGAAGGTAAAGCCGGCAAGGGTGCGAAGAAATAATAAAGGAGTGTACAAACAATGGTTAATAAACCGAATAGCAATAAGGCAAGGCTTAAGCGCCATGCACGCGTTCGTTCAAAGATCAGCGGCACCGCTTCCTGCCCCCGCCTTGATGTATTCCGCTCCAACAGCAACATTTACGCCCAGCTTATCGACGATGTAAACGGTGTGACTCTTGCAGCCGCTTCTTCAAACGAGAAGGATTTCGGAATATCCGGCGGCAACATCGAGGGCGCACGCAAGGTTGGAAAGTTAATTGCTGAACGCGCCGCTGAAAAGGGCATCACCGAGGTTGTATTTGACCGCGGCGGATACATTTATCACGGCCGTGTCAAGGAGCTTGCCGAAGGTGCCCGCGAGGGCGGACTCAAGTTCTGATAAGGGAGGAATACTTTTGGCTACAAATATTGACGCATCAACACTGGATCTCAAAGAGCGTGTAGTTTCGATAAACCGTGTTTCAAAGACTGTCAAGGGCGGACGCATAATGAAGTTTGCGGCGCTTGTGGTTGTAGGAGACGGCAACGGCATAGTAGGCTACGGTCTCGGCAAGGCTGCCGAAGTTCCGGACGCTATCCGTAAAGGAATTGAAGACGCTAAAAAGAATCTTATAAAGGTATCCCTTAAGGGTACTACCATTCCGCACGAGGTAATCGGTGCTTTCGGCGCCGGCAGAGTCCTCTTGAAGCCTGCTGCTCCCGGTACCGGCGTTATAGCCGGCGGCGCAGTCCGTGCGGTGGTTGAGACTGTCGGCATTTCCGACATTCGTACCAAGGCTTTGCGCTCTAACAATCCGTGCAACGTGGTTCGCGCCACGGTAGCGGGTCTTGCCTCACTCCGCAGCGCCGAAGAGGTTGCGGCTGTACGCGGCAAATCCGTTAAGGAAATCATAGGTTAAGGAGGAGCAGCGTTATGGCAACAAAGAAGGCTGCCGGCCTTAAGGTAAAGCTGGTAAAGAGCACTATCGGTTCCAAGAAGGACCAGATCGCTACCGCAAATGCCCTGGGTCTTTTCAAGATCGGCGACGAGAAAATCCAGCCGGATAACGCTCAGACCAGAGGCAAAATAAACAAGATTTCACATCTTGTAGAGGTAACAGAGGGTTAAGGAACCCTTATCCGCGGACATCCGCGGGAATGCGGAAAGTTCCGCGTGAATTAAGCAAGGAGGTGCGAACAATGAAAATGCATGAATTATCTCCGGCTTTCGGCTCCGTCAGGGAGGCAAAGCGCATAGGCAGAGGTCACGGCTCCGGAAACGGCAAAACCGCCGGCAAGGGCCACAAGGGTCAGAAGGCGCGTGCCGGTCACGGTATGAGACCGGGCTTTGAAGGCGGTCAGATGCCGCTTCAGAGACGCGTTCCGAAGCGCGGCTTCAACAATATTTTTGCCGAGGAATGGTCGGCAATCAATCTTTCGGCTCTCGAAGTGTTCGAGGACGGCGCCACGGTAGACGCAGCCGCTCTTGCCGAAAAGGGAATAATCAAGAAGGCATGCCGCCCCGTAAAGGTGCTCGGCAACGGCAAGCTCACAAAGAAGCTGACCGTAAAGCTCAATGCTTTCTCCGCGTCTGCCGCTGAGAAGATCAATTCCGTCGGCGGAAAGGCAGAGGTGATCTGATGTTAGAAACATTAAGAAACGCCTGGAAGATAAAAGAAATTCGCAATAAGATTCTTTTTACCATTTTCATCATTTTGGTTTTCCGCGTAGGTTCGGTAATTCCGGTTCCCTACATTGACGTTGAGGCGCTGAGAAACGCTTCGACCGACGGAACGACAAATGAGTTTTTCAGCTACCTGTCGATTTTGACGGGCGGCGGACTTGAGTACGGCGCGATATTCGCAATGTCTGTCACCCCGTACATCAACTCTTCAATTATAATTCAGCTTCTCTGTGTTGCTATCCCTGCTCTTGAGAGACTCTCAAAAGAGGGCGAGGAGGGTCAGAAGAAGCTGGCGCAGATAACCCGTTACGCGACGGTTATACTTGCGCTGATACAGGGTACCGCATACTTCATTTATCTCAAGAACAGCGGCTTTTTAAGCGTCAGCGGCGGCGCGGTAATATTCGCGGCGTTCGTTATAGTGCTTGCTTTCACGGCAGGCTCGGCGCTTGTTATGTGGCTGGGCGAGCAGATAGACGTAAAGGGTATCGGAAACGGTATTTCGATACTGCTTTTCGCGGGTATACTTTCCCGCGGTCCGCATGCGTTCAGGGCGCTCATTTCCTACTGGAATCTTGACCGTCAGGTCGCGGTTGTGGGCATCGTGGTGCTTTTCCTCGCGGTTATCGTATTTATAGTATGGATGACCAACGCGGAGCGCCGCATTCCGGTGCAATACGCAAAGCGTGTTGTCGGCAACAAGATGTACGGCGGACAGAACACACATATTCCGATAAAGGTAAATATGTCGGGTGTTATGCCGATAATCTTCGCTTCATCTATACTCATGCTTCCGACCATGATACTGTCATTTATGACAAACACGGACAATTTCTGGTACAAGGCTCTTTCGCTTTTCAGCGTTCAGGGCATATTCTACGCGGTAATCTATTTCATACTGATAATCGGATTCGCATACTTCTATGCGACTATCCAGTTCAATCCGATTGAAATGGCAAACAACCTGCGTAAGAACGGCGGAGCCATTCCCGGAATCCGTCCCGGAAAATCCACTTCTGATTTCATTTCCAAAATACTGTCAAGAATAACACTGATGGGAGCGCTTTTCTTAAGCGTTATCGCGATACTTCCGATAATCATAGGCTCTGTCGGCGGAATAAACATTTCGCTGGGCGGCACCTCGGTACTGATTATGGTCGGTGTTGCGCTTGACACGGTTCGTAATCTTGAGTCCCAGATGATGATGCGTCATTACAAGGGATTCCTTGATTAAGATTTAAGGAGAAAGAATATGAAGCTCATTCTTTTGGGAGCACCGGGCGCCGGAAAAGGTACCCAGGCGGAGATAATCTCCGAAAAATACAATATTCCGACCGTTTCGACGGGTAATATTATCCGCGCCGCTCTTAAGAACGGCACCGAAATGGGACTTAAGGCAAAATCCTATATAGACGCGGGCGAGCTTGTTCCGGACAATGTCGTGATAGGCATTATCAAGGAGCGCCTGAGTGAGCCGGACTGTAAGAAAGGCTACATTCTTGACGGTTTCCCGCGCACCATTCCGCAGGCGGTAGCGCTTGACGATATGGGCTTTGTGATTGACGCGGCGCTCTCCATTGAGGTCGCGGACAGTGAGATAGTAAAACGTATGTCCGGCAGACGGGTCTGCGAGAAATGCGGAGCGAGCTATCACACTGAGTACAAGAAGCCAAAGGTTGATGGCGTGTGCAACGTATGCGGAGGCCAACTTGTTATCCGTAAGGACGACGAGCCGGAAACAGTGAAAAACAGACTTAATGTTTATCACGAGCAGACCGAGCCGCTCAAGGATTTTTACAAGAGCTGCGGAAAGCTCATAGAGGTACAGGGTCAGGATGAGGTAAAGGATACCACCCGCCTTGTGCTCGAAGCATTGGAGAATCAGATATGATTATGCTTAAAACCGGCCGCGAGCTTCAGATTATGAAGGAAGCCTGCAGAATATCGGCCGGAGCGTTACAAGCAGCCGGCAAAGCGGTGGAGCCAGGAGTTACAACGGCTGAGCTTGACCGTCTGGCGGAGGATTATATCCGAAGTCAGGGCGGCGAGCCCAACTTCAAGAATTATGAGGGCTATCCCGCTACCGCCTGTATATCAATCAACAACGAAGTTATTCACGGCATACCGTCGCACACAAGAAAGCTGCGCGCGGGCGATATAGTAAGTATCGACCTCGGCGCGAAGTTTGACGGATATCATGGAGACAATGCCGCCACTTTCGCCTGCGGGGACATATCCGAGGAGGCGAAGCGGCTGATGGACACAACGCGCGAAAGCCTTTACGAGGGAATACGCGCCGCGTGCGCAGGCGGCAGGATCGGTGATATAGGTCATGCGGTGCAGCAGTATGTCGAGGCAAGGGGATACTCGGTCGTGCGGCAGTTTGTCGGACACGGCGTAGGGTTAAACCTGCATGAGGCTCCGGAGGTTCCGAATTTCGGTACTCCCGGCAGAGGGATCCGTCTCATGCCCGGAATGACGCTGGCGATAGAGCCCATGGTAAATGCGGGCGCGCCGGGAGTCAGGGTATTGCCGGACGGATGGACTGTTTTGACAAGGGACGGTTCTTTATCGGCTCATTTCGAGCACACGGTGGCTATCACCGCGGACGGTCCGAAGATCATGACTGTGGTCTGAGGGAAGTTTATGGTAGGTCGCGTAGTATGTTCGAAGGCGGGCAGGGACAAGGGACATTTCCTTGTTGTGGTAAAGGAAGAGGGGAACGCGCTTTTCGTCTGTGACGGAAAGGAGCGCTCTCTTGAAAGGCCTAAGAAAAAGAATCCGAAGCATCTGAGCTTTACCGGCACAGTGCTCGGTGAAAACAGTTACAGTACCGACAAACAATTAAGACGGGCTCTCGCGGCGTACAGAGACGCGGGGAGCGTTAAGGAGGAACCGATATGTCCAAGGAAGACATGATAGAGCTTGAAGGCACCGTTGTTGAGGCAATGCCCAACGCAATGTTCAAAGTGGAAATTCAGGGGGGACATGTAATACTTGCTCACATTTCCGGCAAGCTGCGCATGAATTTCATACGCATACTTCCGGGTGACAAGGTGACTGTTGAGATGTCCCCGTACGACCTTTCAAAGGGACGTATAACCTGGCGTTCAAAATAACAGTCAAGAATTTAAAGGAGGCAAAATCTAATGAAAGTCAGACCTTCTGTTAAAAAAATTTGCGAGAAATGCAAAATCATCAAGCGCAAGGGCAAGGTAATGGTTATCTGCGAGAACCCGAAGCACAAGCAGCGTCAGGGTTAATTGCGCGAGAAAAAAATATGGAGGTGCTTTGATAAATGGCACGTATTGCTGGTGTTGATCTTCCGAACGAGAAGCGAGTCGAGATAGGACTCACCTATATATTCGGAATCGGCCTTACAACATCGAAAAAAATCCTTGCCGATACCGGTATCAATCCCGATACCCGCGTCAAGGACTTAACCGAGGACGATATTTCCAAACTGCGTGAATATATCGACCACAACCTTCAGGTTGAGGGTGACCGTCGCCGTACCATCGCGTTTGACATAAAGAGACTTATCGAAATCGGAAGCTATCGCGGTCTGCGCCATCGCAAGAACCTGCCCGTAAGAGGTCAGCGTTCAAAGACCAATGCGCGCACACGCAAGGGTCCGAAGAAGACCATAGCTAACAAGAAGAAATAAGTAGGAGGAAGATAATATGGCTACTGCAAAGGGCAAGACGACCGCTACACGCCGTCGCCGTGAGAAGAAAAATATCGAACGTGGCTCAGCCCATATCCAGTCTACCTTCAACAATACAATCGTTACCATAACCGATACGCAGGGCAACGCTCTTTCATGGGCTTCCGCGGGCGAGTTAGGTTTCAGAGGTTCAAGAAAGTCTACTCCTTTCGCTGCGCAGAGCGCGGCCGAGACTGCTGCGAAGGCGGCAATGGAGCACGGTCTTAAGACTGTTGAAGTGTATGTTAAGGGTCCGGGTGCAGGACGTGAGGCGGCTATCCGCGCGCTGCAGACCGCAGGTCTTGAGGTAAGCCTTATAAAGGACGTTACCCCGATTCCGCACAACGGCTGCCGTCCTCCCAAGAGAAGACGCGTATAATAATTTTAAATTATCTGTGCAATAGTAATTGCGTTAAAAATTTGGAGGTGTAACAGATGGCAAGATATACCGGTGCAGTTTGCAGACTTTGCCGCCGCGAGGGTCAGAAGCTGTTCCTCAAGGGCGAGCGCTGCTATTCGGAAAAATGCTCGGTAGGCATCAGAGGCTACGCGCCCGGCCAGCACGGTCAGGGCAGAAAGAAGTCGTCTGAATACGGTATGCAGCTTCGCGCGAAGCAGACCGCGAGACGTTTCTACGGAGTCCAGGAGAATCAGTTCTATCATTATTTTGAAATTGCTGAAAAGAAGCAGGGCATTACCGGCGACAACCTTTTAAAAATTCTTGAGAGCCGTCTTGATAATGTAGTATACAGAGTCGGATTCGCTTCTTCAAGAGCGGAGGCTCGTCAGCTTGTAGGCCACGGTCATTTTGAGGTAAACGGCAAGCGTGTTGATATCGCTTCCTATCTTTTAAGGGCCGGAGACGTTGTCTCGATATGCGAGAAGAGCCGCGGCAGCGAGAAGATAAAGGCTGTTGTTGAGGCTAACAGCGCGAGACCTGTTCCGCAGTGGATAGATGTTGACCGCGAGCAGCTTACTGCTAAAGTTATCGCTCTGCCGACAAGAGACCAGATAGAGGCTCCTGTTGACGAGCAGCTCATCGTCGAGTTCTATTCTAAGTAATAAAGCGAACTTTGCCGGCGTCTTCCGTACGGGCGCCGCGGCATAAAATAACTGTACGGAGAAACGGAGCTTTTAAATGATAGAAATTGAAAAGCCCAGAATTGAAACCGTTCAGCTCACAAACGACGGAACCTACGGCAAATTTGTCATGGAGCCGCTTGAGAGAGGCTACGCAACGACACTCGGCAACAGTATGCGCCGCGTACTGCTTTCGATACTGCCCGGCGTCGCGGTGACCTCTGTGAAGATAGACGGTGTTGTGCATGAGTTTTCCACTATTCCCGGCGTAAAAGAGGACGTCACCGAGATAATCCTCAACATAAAGGGTCTGATAGCAAAGCTCCATGCAGATACGGCGAAAAAGATATATATTGAGGCAGAGGGCCCCTGCGTGGTGACCGCCGCTTCGATAAAGGCCGATTCCGAGGTTGAGATTCTCAATCCTGATATGTACATTGCCACGCTTGACGCGGGAGCCAAGCTCAATATGGAGATGACTCTTGACAAGGGCAGGGGCTATGTACCCGCCGACCAGAACAGACCGGCGCAGAATGTTATCGGCGTAATTCCGGTTGACTCTATCTATACGCCTGTGCTCAAGGCGAATTTCATTGTGGACAATACCCGTGTGGGCAACGTTACCGATAAGGGCAAGCTCACGCTTGAGGTCTGGACCGACGGCTCGATAAGAGCAAACGAGGCGGTCTCGATGTCCGCTAAGGTGCTTATAGAGCATCTTGAGCTTTTCCTCGATCTGACCGAGGGCGCCTGCGAGGGCGAGAGCATAATGGCAGAGAAGAACGACAACGAAAAGGAAAAGGTTCTCGATCTCACGATCGACGAGCTGGATTTATCTGTACGCAGCTTCAACTGCCTGAAGCGCGCAGGTATAAACACGGTGGAAGACCTTATCAACAAGTCCGAGGAGGATATGATGAAGGTAAGGAATCTCGGCCGCAAGTCGCTTGAAGAGGTTATTGCTAAACTGAATTCATTCGGTTTTACCCTTAAAAACGACGATGAATAAAGCAAAATCACTGTTAAGGAGTGAATAGAAATGCCAGGTACCCGCAAACTGGGAAGAACCAGCGATCACAGAACCGCCATGTTAAGAGCAATGGTGACCTTTCTGCTTGAGAACGGCAGAATAGAGACTACTGTGACCAGAGCCAAAGAAGTAAGATCAATGGCAGAGAAGTATATTACACTCGCAAAGGAAAACACCTTAAGTAATAAGCGTCAGGCTATGGCGTTCATCACCAAGGAAGACGTTGTGAGCAAGCTGTTCAATGAAATTGCTCCGAAGTACGCTGAGGTAAACGGCGGTTACTGCCGTATTGTAAAGACCGGACCGCGCCGCGGTGACGCTGCCGAGATGGCTATAATCGAGTTAGTATAACTTCGTGGGTTTAGTGCTCACATTGGGCACGGCGCAGCCTTACAGGCATATGCCGTTTGACGCGGCGTTTTGCGCCGATAATGTGTGTACTAAAACAAAAAACAGACATAAGCCGTGAAATTGAATTTTCAGGCCTGTCCGTAATCCGAACCGCCGCAGGGCTTATGCCCCGCGGCGGTTTTTGCGTCAGCAATTTTTTTGAATTTGCGGTTTTTGCGTCAGCGATTTTTGGCGTTTACGGCTTTTGTGTCCATAGTTTTTTAATCGCTTTTTGCCCCCGCGAAATTGCAGCGGAGACAGTGAACCGGCGTCCGCCCTGAAAGGCACAGGACGGACGCCGGAAACAAAAAAACGCGGCGGGGAAAAAATATAAGTGGCTTGAATCTGCTGTAAGCTCAGGCTTAAAGCCGCCGGAAACATAATAAAACACCTGAAACAGAAATGCCGCGGCAAATAACAGAAAGCTGCCGCTTTACAATATGTTCCGATTGTGTTATTCTTAAAATAAAGGGTAAAATATTTTGATTTTGCGGAAAGGAAAAGCGGATATGGGAAAAAAATTCAAAAAGCTGAGCCGCGCGGAAGCGGTCTATAATATTAAATTTTTTCTGCTGCTTAATCTCGGACTTATCTTTACCGCGGTGGGGATATCTGTGTTTAAAACGCCTAATCACCTCGCCTTTGGAGGCACCTCGGGAATGTCAATTATACTCTCAACAGTTTTCCCTAAGCTGAATGTCGGCGGCGCGATGTGGATAGTAAACGCTCTGCTTGTGGTGCTTGGCGTAATATTTCTAAATATAAAATCAATGGGTTGGACGGTTTACTCATCTTTTGCACTGTCCTTTTATGTAACTGTATGTGAAAAGCTGTTTCCGCTTGAAAACCCGCTTACCGACCAGCGCTTTCTGGAGTTCTGCTTCGCGGTGATACTTCCGGCGATAGGCTCGGCGATTGTCTTCAATATCGGCGCGTCAACCGGCGGCACCGATATAATAGCGATGATACTCAATAAGCACACAAGCCTTGAAATAGGAAAGTCGCTGCTGATAAGCGACCTCGGTATAGTGCTTATCGCGGCGTATCTTTACGGCGCCTCGACCGGACTGTACTGCATACTCGGTATGATACTCAAATGCACGGTGGTAGACAGCGCGATAGAAAGCCTCAATCTGCGAAAGGTGTGCACAGTGATAAGCAGCGAGCCTGATAAGGTAAAGAAATTTATAATGGAGCAGTTAAAGCGCACCGCGACTGAGCAGGAGGCGCACGGCGCTTACAGCAATAATGCCGAAAAGGTGCTTATGACGGTGCTGACCCGCCGTGAGGCGGCAACGCTCCGGAATTTTATACGCAAAGAGGACCCGCACGCCTTTATAACCATTGTAAACAGCAGTGAAATTATCGGCAAGGGCTTCCGCTCAATCTGAAATCCGCGGAGAAATAAATCAGCGGAGCAGGAAAATTAAATATAATAAAACGGCAGCTTTATTCAGGCCGCGGTTGACGCGGTATCCGGAAAGCACTGCCGTTTTTTTATTTGTTTTATTCAGTCCCTGTTCCTGCCCGACGACAGCCGGCGCACGGTTTTTTCAAGATTTTCGTTAAGGTCATCAGGCGAGAGCCGCCATTCCCAGTTGCCCGACGGCACTCCGGGAGTGTTGAGCCTTGCCGAGGAATCAAGCTCAAGATAGTCCTGCATAGGTATTATTACCATGCGCGCCTTTGATTTCATCGCGTAGGATATAAGGCTTAAAACCGCCGAACCGGATTTATCGGCAGGCACAAGCCGCGAGAACATAAGCCGTTCCTTGTCGGTCGCCTTTTCGTACCAGCCGCGTGTGGTGTCGTTGTCGTGCGTGCCGGTGTAGCATATGCAGTTTCTGCTGAAATTTTTAGGCAAAAACTGATTTGACAGGTCTGAGCTGAAGGCAAACTGCAGCACCTTCATATCGGGAAATCCGGTGTCGCTGACCAGCTTCTTTACTTCCGGCGTGTCTCCGCCTAAATCCTCGGCTATTATTTCCGCACGGACATTTTCCTTAACCGCGTTCCAGAAGCCCATCCCCGCGCCCTTTTCCCAGGTGCCGCTGCGCGCGGTTTCTGCGCCGTAGGGAATGGTGTAATAGTCGGCAAACGCCCTGAAATGGTCTATGCGTATAATATCGTACATAGTCGAATTGTGCATAAGCCGCCGCTTCCACCAGTCGTAGCCGTCGTTTTTTTGGTAATCCCAGTCGTAAATCGGATTGCCCCACAGCTGTCCGTCAGCTGAGAAAATATCAGGCGGCACACCCGCTACCAGCACCGGAGTCATATCACGGCCTAAACGGAAATTATCGGGATTGCTCCAGACGTCGGCGCTTTCAAGCTGAACGTAAAAAGGAATATCACCTATCAGCTTTATGCCGTTTTCATTGGCGTAGGTTTTGAGCCGCATATACTGGCTGAAGAAAAAATACTGCGTTATTTTATAGAAAAGTATCTTTTCCGCATGGCGGTTCTTAAACTGCTGTATAGCTGCCGGAAGACGGTATTTAAGCCCGTCGTCAAGTTCCAGAAAGCTCTTTTTGCGCTTAACCTCCCTTATAGCCGAGAAAAGCGCAAAATCCTCAAGCCAAAATTCGTTTTCTTTGCAGAAGCGTTTGAAATCACGCGAGCGCGGGTCAAAATTCTCCGCCGCTTTTTTAATAAGCGGCAGCTTGAACTCACGAACCGCGCGGTAATTGACATTTTGCGGAAAATCATGCTCGGGAATATCAGCCGGATTTAACAGCCCGTCGTTTACAAGCAATTCGAGGTCTATAAAAAGCAGCTCACCGGCAAAGGCGCTGACCGAGCTGTATGGCGAGTTGCCCTTACCGACCGGACACAGCGGAAGCAGCTGCCAGCAGGACTGACGGCTGCCTTTTAAAAAATCAACAAATCTGTAAGCCTCGCTGCCGAGCGAGCCTATACCGCAGCGGTCGGGCAGGGAGGAAAGATGCAGCAGAATACCGCTTTCCCTTTTGTATTTTGGCTCGTTACCCTTTAACCGCACCCGCCGCAACTCCTTTTATTATATATTTCTGACTGGAAAGATAAAAAACTATTACCGGTATTACCGAAAGCACCAGCATCGCCATAAGAGCGCCCATATCAACTGAGCCGTAGCCGCCCTTGAGATACTGCACTGCTATCGGTATGGTGCGGTAATCTCCGCCTATTACAAGGTAGGGCAGCAGGTAATCGTTCCATATCCACATCGAATTGAGTATGGCGACGGTTATGGCGGTAGGCTTGAGAATCGGAAAAACGACCAGCCAAAAGGTCTCGAAGGGAGAACAGCCGTCTATTGTCGCTGCCTCCTCAATGCCGAGCGGCACCGTTTTTATAAAGCCGGTAAACATAAAAACCGAAAGTCCCGCCCCGAAGCCGAGGTATATTAATATTATACCAATCGGATTGTCAAGATGCAAGACGTTGGCGGTTTTTGACATCGTAAACATAACCATCTGAAACGGTACTATAATTGAGAAGACAAGCGCGTAGTAAAGCGCAGAGGTGTAAACGGTTTTTACTCTCACAATATACCACGCGCACATTGACGTAAAAATAATTATAGCCGCGATCGAGAAAAGGGTTATAAAGAGCGACCACCCGAATGCCGACGGAAAACCCGTGCTGCTTATACCCGTGGTGTAATTGGACAGACCCACAAAATCATTTCCCGTTGGTATCGTAAAGGGGCTCTGGCTTATCGAGAATTTTGCCTTGAATGAGTTTATCAGAATTACCGCTACCGGAAAGATAAAGACGGCGGCAAAAGCGCAGAGAAGCAGAAAGAAAATAATGTTGAGTATTTTTCTTGCCATCAGCTTTCAACCTCTTTTCTTCTTGTCAGCCACAGCTGCGCGAGAGCTATTACCGCCACTATTATAAAGAATATGACGGCTTTCGCCTGTCCTACTCCCTCATATCCGGTTCGGGAATAAAATGTGTTGAAAATATCGAGAGCCACCATCTGTGTGCGGTCGGCGGGAGCGCCGGCGGTCAGAGCCAGGTTCTGATCAAACAGCTTGAAGGAATTAGTTATGGTCAGAAAAAGGCATATAGTGACCGACGGCATTACCGACGGAATTGTTATTCTGAAAAGTACGGTGGCGGCGTTCGCTCCGTCCACTCTTGCCGCCTCTAAAATATCGCCCGGGATATTCTGGATACCGGCTATATAAATTATCATCATATAGCCTATCATCTGCCAGTGCATAAGCACTACAAGTCCCCAGAATCCGAAGGATGGGTCAGAGGTTATAGAGTAGCCGAAGCGGTAAAGAATACCGTTAATAATGACCTGCCATATATAACCGAGCACGATTCCGCCTATAAGGTTCGGCATAAAGAATACTGTTCGGAAAAAATTTGTGCCGGGCAGCTCCCTTGTAAATAAAAGAGCCAGCGCGAATGCCAGAACGTTTATGCCTATGACAGAAACCGCCGCAAATTTTACCGTAAAGATTAAGGAATCGATAAAAAGCCGGTCGTCGGTAAACGCGCGGATATAGTTTGAAAATCCGACAAACTGCGCGTCGGTAACGGTGCGGAACTCGGTAAACGAGAGCAGGACGCCCATTATAAACGGTATTACAAAGGCTATGAGAAATGCCGCAAGGGTCGGCAGTACGAATATCGGAAACCAGCGTTTCACCGTTTTTTCCATTTAAGCTCGCTCACTCTTCCATTTGTCGGTTATTATTTTTCTTACGTCTTCCCATTTCTTGTCGCCCTGGACGTAGTCAAGCAGAGCGCTTCCGGTATCCTTTTTGAAGGCTTCACTCGGAAATCCGGTAAATACCCACGGTATATTCTTTACCGAGTCGTCATTCATATAACGGGCTATTTCCTTTGCGAGCGGGTCGTCGGGAAGCTCGTCTTCAGAAAATGTGTTGAACGGGGTTATAAATCCGAGCTTTTCGGTTACATATTTTTTGCCTGTCTCACTGCTGAAAAGCCACTCAAGAAAATCAAGTGAGTTTTTCTGCTGCTCTTCGGAAGCGTTTTTGTTTATAGCAAGGTAGTTTTCTGTGCCTATACATATGCCCTGTCCTTTTTCACCCTCGACACCGGTGTAAAGGGGCAGCATTTTAATATCTTCTTTTTTGACGGTATTGCCCTCAACTCCGGAAATCTGCGACCATGCCCAGTTTCCGTTCTGAACCATTGCCGCTTTGCCGAGTGCAAACTCCGCCATCGAATCGGCAACCGATTTCGAGCCTAAAAGCGAAGGCTTTGTTACGGAATTGTTTATATAAAGGTCAAAAAGATTTTCAAAGTTCTCGGCATACTTGTATTCGATTTCGCCGGCGTCAAGCACCGCAAGCGGAAGGTCGGCGTTTTCCTCGTTTTTCTCGGCAAATTCGTAATAAATCGGAACATTGAGCAGATGTGTCTGCCAGCGCCAGTCCTCGCCGCTCGCAAGCGAGGTCGAGGCGAACACGCCTTCTATTCCGAGTGCGGAAAGGTTTTTGCTCATATCCTCGACAACCGCCTTGAGCTTGTCAAAGCTGTCAATTTCGTCAGCGGATTTAAGGTCAGTCTTTTTGTTAGGCAGAGCGAAGTACTTTTTCATTATCGCGTCATTGTAAATTATGCCATAGCCTTCTACCACATAGGGAATGGCGTACACTCCGTCGCCTTCCTTTATGGCAAGCGACTTATCCGACAGCATATCGTAGAGCTTGCTGTCCTTTATGTCGAGACAGTAGCTTTTCCATGCCTCATAGCCTACCGGACCGTTTACCTGAAAAATGGTAGGGGCGCTGGATTTGGCTATTTCCGATTTGAGAGTCTGTTCGTAGTTATTGGCGGCAGCGGTGACAACCTTTACCTTTACGCCTTTTTCCTCTTCGTACTTTTTGGCAAGCTCCTCGTAAACTGAAGCGGATTCGGGCTTAAAGTTAAGAAAATACACCTCCGTGCTGTCTTTTTCTCCGCAGCCCGCAAGCGAGGCGCAGGAGAGCGCGCAGATTATAGATAATATAAAAGAAATCGTTTTTTTCATATAATACCTCCTGTAGATTTCTTTTAATAACATTCCTCAAAAATCTCAAAAAATTCCGTATGTTGGTTTTCGGAGCTTAAAAAATAAAAAAAGAATAAAAAAGGCTGTCCGGAAAAAATTTTAAAAGCGTTCTAACCGGGACAACCTCGGCATACTATTTATTGTGAGGTGACAGGGTATGGAAAACAGAGACAGCTTTAATTCCGCTCTTTACGGAGTGGCGGAGAGAATAAGAGAAAAACTTGAAAAACTGCCCACTACGGTAAAACAGGGCGCCGAGGAAATAAGACTGCGGACAGGTCTTCCCGTGGCGCTTACCGTGGGCGGTGAGACGGTTTTTGTACTCGAAAGCGGCAGGGTTTCGTTTTATATTACGCAGGGGCTTTTAAAAGCCGAAAAGCGTGACGTTGAGGAGAGCTTCAGACTGCTTTGTAAAAATTCGGCTTTTGCTCATTCCGAAGAGCTTAAAAACGGTTTTATTATGATGGAGGGCGGTCACAGAGCCGGAGTGTGCGGCAGACTGACCGGAAACGGCGTAATGCACGATGTGTCGTCGGTCAATATAAGAATAGCGCGGGAAATTTTCGGTGCCGCTAACGATATTGCGAGGGCCTACAAGGGTGGCGGACTGCTTATAGCCGGGCCTCCGGGCAGCGGAAAGACCACGGTGCTGCGTGACCTTGTGCGGCAGCTCGCGGGCGGACTGTGCGGCAGGATTTACCGCGTGGCGGTAATTGACAGCAGGGGAGAAATTTCGGGCAGCAGCGGCGGAGTTGCCTATAACGATTTAGGAGCCGGAACCGATGTTCTGCTGACCTCCGACAAAGCGGCGGGACTTGAAATAGCGGTAAGAACAATGTTCCCCGATATAGTGGCGTTTGACGAGATAGGAACCGAAAAGGAGCTTGCCGGAGTCAGCGGCAGCTTTAACGCGGGAGTCAGCATAATAACCACCGCTCACGCCGGCAGCGAGGAAGACCTTATGCGGCGCGCGGTCACAAGAGAGCTGATAAAGAGCGGAGCGATAAACTCTGTCGCGTTTCTGCCTTCTCTTCACGGCGGCACCATAAAAATGCTCGACACAAAGGAGCTTTTCCGTGGACTGGCTGTTTAAGCTGGCAGGACTTGTACTCATTTTCTCCGCTTCGTCGCTCGCCGGCTTTTTGAAATCCCTCAGGCTTAAAAAAAGACACTTAAAGCTGTCTGAAATCTGCCGTTCGCTGTCTGAGCTTAAGGAGCATATAAGACTCGGCGCCGGAGAGACGGGCGATATAGTAAATCGCTGCTTTGAAAGGGATACCGCGGTATATACGGGACGGGGAGCGGAAATAAATCCCGCGTACCTCGAAAAGCCGGACGTCGCTCTGCTGCGTGAGTTTTTTGACAATATGGGTATGGCGGACGCGGACGCCGAATGCGGCAGAACCGAGCTTTACATAAAACTTTTCGAAACAAGATGCGGCGAGGCGGAGAAAAAATGCGGGGAACTCTGCCGGCTTTACAATACTCTCGGAGTGCTGTGCGGCGTGTTTTTATGTATTTTTTTCTTGTAGGTGAAACTGATGGACGTTGATTTTATATTCAGGATAGCCGCGATAGGCATAATCGTTACGGTGCTGAATCTTGTGCTGGTGCGTTCCGGCAGGGAGGATCAGGCGCTGCTTACCACACTCGCCGGACTTGTCGTGGTGCTGCTTATGGTGGTAAACGCCATTGCCGACCTGTTTGACGCGGTAAAAAGCCTTTTCGGGTTATAGCCATGGAAATATTCAAAATTCTTGCGGTATGCCTTATAACCGCCGTGCTGGCGCTGGTGCTCAGGCAGTACAAGGGAGAGTACGCTTTGGCTGTGGCGCTGGCTGGCGGAGCCGCGGTAACCGCTTATATAATAATGGGGATAATTCCCCCGATAGAATATATAAAAGCCCAGCTTGCCGGATACGGCATAAAGGCGGAGTATTTTACGGTGGCGTTCAAGGCGCTTGGAATAGGATATGTTACCGGATTTATCGCCGACGCCTGCCGTGACAGCGGACAAACCTCGCTTGCGGCAAAGGCGGAGCTTGCCGGAAAGTGCGCCATACTTATAATTTCGCTGCCGCTTATTTCGTCGGTGCTTGAAACGGCGGTGAGTCTGCTGTGATGAGAAAAGTAAAATTACTGCTGGCGGTATTATGTACGGCGGCGTTTTTTATTTTACCCGCCGCCGCCGAGACCGGAGAGACCGCCCAAGCCGGTTCGGCGGAGGAATTTTACGCCGAGCAGTACGAAAAGAGCGGAGCGGGCGAATTAAGCGAGAACCTGCCCGACAGTGTGCGCGAATATTTTGAAGAGAGCGGCATAGACCCGTCCGATTACGGCTGGGTAGATAATCTGACCGCCGAAAGCGTTTTTTCGCATATTTTCGGATTTATTGCGTCGGGCGCGAAATCACCGCTGCGGGCGGGGGCAGCGATACTCGCGGTAATACTCATTACCGCCGCTCTGGCGTCGGCAGAGATAAAAAGCGGGGCGGTTACCGCTGCGGTTTATGCTTCTGCGGCGGCCGCCGCGGCGGTAGTGGCGGTGCCGGTGGCTTCGGTCGTGAACGCCTCGGTAAACGCCATTAAAGGCACAGGGGTCTTTATGCTTTCGTTTATTCCGGTCTTCGCTGTTATAGTAGCGTCGGCGGGAGCGCCGGCAACCTCGGTATCGATGAGCGCCCTCCTTCTTGCCGCCGCGCAGGGGGTTACATACGTTTCGGGCTTCGCCGTTCTGCCCCTTATGGGCGGTTATCTTGCGGTAAGCATAAGCTCTGCGGTCTCACCCCTCATGCGCCGGACCGGCATAGCGGATATACTTAAAAAAGCCGCCATGTGGATAATGGCGTTTATATCGACTGTATTTCTCGGTATTCTCGGGATACAGACCGCCGTCAATTCCTCCGCCGACAGCCTTGTCTCAAAAACCGCAAAATTCATTATAGGCTCGTCGGTGCCGGTTGCCGGCGGAGTGCTTTCGGAAGCGCTCGGCACCGTTACTGCCTCTATGGGGCTTTTGAAATCGTCGGTAGGAATATACGGAGCTCTTGCCTGCGCGGCGATGCTTCTGCCGCTTATAGCTGAGCTGCTTATCTGGCGTCTGGTGCTGCTTGTGACCTCGGCGGCGGCGGAGCTTTTCTCACTCTCCGAAATATCCGGACTGCTGCGCGCGGTGGACTCAATGCTCTCGGTGCTTGCCGGAGTGATACTGCTGGTCGGGGCGATGTTCATTATCTCGCTCGCGGCGGTAGTGACGGGGGTGAGGCCTGCATGAGCCATATAACCGCTTTTATTACCGCGCTTTGCGCCGCCTGTGTTTTTACCGGGGCGCTGCATATGCTCTCTCCCGGCGGCATAATGGAAAAGCCGGTACGGTATATACTTGGACTTGTGTTTCTTGTGGTTGTGATATCGTCAGCAGGTGTAACGCTCGGCACGGCGGAGTGGGACGCGGTATTTCCGGCGGCTGATGAAATACCCCGACAGAGCCTTGACGCGGCGTCGGCGGAGTACGTTTACGGGGCGGTGCTTGAGGCTTCGGGAATAAATTTTTCTAAAATTACTGTTTGTACGGATAAAAGCGACGACGACAGCATAATAATTACTAAGGTTATTATTTATACCGGCTGCGATGAGCGGACGGTAAAGGAAGCGCTTGGCGTCGTAGCGGAGAATTACGAGGTTGAGGTTATAAATGAATGACGCACTAAAAAAACTGACCGAAAAAATCAAATCGCCGAAAATACTGATGATCGCGGGGCTTTGCGGCATACTGCTTATTTTTCTTTCCTCGCTTTTCGGGAAAGAAGATGACACGGCAAGCCGTCAGGCGAAGGTTTCCGCGGGTGAAATAAGCACCGAGGAATACCGGTTGCAGCTTGAGGAAAGCATACGCGGAATAGTCAGCAGTATAACCGGAAGCGATAAAGTCAGTGTGGCGATAACTCTTGAAAGCGGTCTTGTCTATTCATACGCCGATGTAAACGAGGGGGTGTCGTCCGACAAGACCGAAAGCGATTCCAAAAGCACGGCAAGCGAGTCAAAACAGAGCTACATAACCGTAAAAACCGCCGACGGCGGCGAGCAGGCGCTGCTGGTGACAACCGAAATGCCTGAAGTGCGCGGCGTCGCAATCGTGTGCGAGGGAGGCGACAGCGAGGCAATAAACGAGAAAATAGAAAACGCCGTCACGGCGGCGCTTGATATCACATCTAAAAGAGTTTATATAGCGGGAGGAAGCTATGATGAAAAAAGGTAAAGTTTTCGGAAAAAGCCAGATAGCCGTAACGGTGATGGTGCTGGCGCTGGCTGCGGCGGTCTGGCTTAATATGAAATATACTCCGACCTCGGGCAAATATTTAGGCGAAGCGTCTTATGTAAGCGGCAGCAGCACCGACGGCGAAACGGTACAGACCTCGGCGGGAGCGGACGAAAAGGAAGACTATTTCACAACGGTCAAAAAGGAGCGCGAGGAGACCCGCGAGGAAGCCAAAGAGGCGATAGAGGAAACACTCAACAGCAAGAATTTAAGCGACGAGGATAAAAAATCCGCCCTTGCCAAAATCGAGGAGATGGCGGGCAGAATGGAAAGTGAAACAAATATAGAAACGCTGCTCAAGGCAAAGGGCTTTGAAAAGGCGGTGGCGGTAATCGGCGACACGGGTATCAGCGTGGTCGTAAAATCCGACGGTCTTACCTCCGCACAGACGCTTCAGATACAGGATGTCATAACATCAGAGACAAATATCCAGCTTTCGGACATAAAAATCGTGCCGGTTAAATAAAACTGTTGTGTTATTAAAAAAATGTGGTATAATAAAATAACAAGTATGTTTAACAGCGGAGGTATATCAATGGCTAACAATAAAACAGAACTGTCCGTAAATACCGAGGTAATAGAAAAAATGGCGGAAATCGCCGCGAAGGAAGTTGACGGCGTAGCCGGTTTGTCAAAAAAGACCATCGATTTAAAGGGAATAGTAAAATCCAAAAACGCTTTTAAGGGCGTCAAGGTTGAAAATATCAACGGCGCTGTCGAGATAAGCGTGTTCATCTGCGTGAAGCAGAACGCCCGCGTTAAGGAAGTCGCCGAAAAGGTGCAGAGCAATATCAAGGAAAAGATACAGTCTATGACCGGCAACGCGGTCACACAGGTTAATGTCAACGTGGCGGACATTGAGTTTGACGGGGAAGAACAGTAATATATTTTAAAGCCGGACAAAATCCGGCTTTATTTTTTTCCGAACTTAAGAAAAACAAGGAGATTGAAAACCTACGGCAATAAAATAAATCAACGAAGTTCTTTTATTTGGCAATATTTATCACATATTTATTTTTGCGTTCCGCAATTTGCTTAAACCGAGCGGCGCCTCCTCGGGTTCGTTTTACATATGTTATAACATAATCTGATTTTTCAATCATCCATTCATTACGCTTTATTATTGCATATTTGAAAGGTATATGCTCCATTCCATCAGGATATATTGTGTCTGAAAAATCTTCACAATCCGAAGTGCTTGGAAGATACGCCAAAACAACTGCATATCGTATATGAGGATAAAGAAAGGTTAGTTCTTTAAGATTTTTTCTGACCATTTTATCAAAATTTCCGTGGTTTCCTACATAAAATAATTTAACATCTTTTTCTTGAATAAGCCATATTAGTGTTTTTCTCAGTAAAGGTTCTGCTTCTAGCGGTGTGTCAGAGTGTCCGAAAAAAGTACATATCATAAAAAATCACCTTAAAAAATATTTGGTGTACTTGATTTGAGTATACCAACAACATTATATCACAGAATAATCTTAAAATATACTTGAATTAAGATTTTAAGGTGACAAAATGAGAAATAAGAATAATAAGCATTTGGGGATAGAGGTAGAACCGGAGCTGCACAGGAAGCTTCATTATATTGCTAAATATGAGGGGCGTTCGGCAAACGGTCAGATTTTATACCTTATCAGACAGTGCATACGGGATTTCGAGGATAAAAACGGAGAGATAAAAGAAGATAAAGACGGAAAGTGAAAAGCACATAAAAAAGAGCAGCCGCGATTTTGCGGCCGCTTTTTTCATATCTGAAATCTGAAATTATGTAAAATTAAATTCGCGTGAGAAGAAAATAAATATTTTAAGAGTCTGTGTCCGCGGCCTAGAAATACGGTGATTTACTCGCGGCGATAAGACTGCGGATTAAATATAAGCCCGGTTCGCGGCTCAAAAATTCCGAATTACGCATTCCGAATTACGAATTTACAATTAAAGTGTTTCTTCGAGAAAGCGCTCGACGGTTTTGTTGAATTCCACGCTCGCGGTCTGCGCTATGTCGTGTCCTCCCTCAATGAACACAAGACGGGCGCCGGGTATTGAATCGGCTATAAGGCGGGTATGGCCGGCGGTTATAAGGTCTCGCGTGCCGGCTACAACAAGCGTGGGGCATTTTATGCTTTTAAGCTGTTCGGGCTTTATGTCGGGCTGTTTTACCATAAGGTGCAGCAGCTCACGGCGCTTTTGCGCCCTTTTTTTGAAATGCGAGAGCAGACAGTACTTCAAATAATCCGCCCTTGCTTTAATCAGAAAAGATTTTTTAAGCCCCGCGGGGGAAAGGTTTGCGCTGTTTAGTATGAGGCTTTCCACATACTCCGGATATTTTAACGCGAAGACCGCGGCTATGTTGCCGCCGTCCGAAAAGCCTAAAATATGCGCTTTTTCTATTCCAAGTGAGCAAAGCAGATTTTTAAGGTCATCGGCAAAGGTGTCAAAGGTAAACGGCTCCGTTCCTCGCGGAGACTTGCCGTGACCCCTTGTATCGGGCGTTATCACACGGTATTTCGCGGCGAAAAAATCAATCTGATTCTTGAAAAAACCGCCGTCCTCCCTGTTGCCGTGCAGCAGTACAAGCGGTGTGCCGTATCCTTTTTCAGAAAAATAAAGATTTACGGACATTCCGCTCACTCCTTTTTATTTATATGGCGTTTTATCGCCTCAAAGGTCTCGTCGCTTATTATGTGCTCGATTTTGCAGGCGTCCTCCTCGGCGGTAACAGAGGAAACTCCGAGCTTTATGAACATATCCGACAGCACACGGTGCCGTTCGTAAATCTGTTCGGCTTTTTGCCTGCCCTTATCGGTAAGGGCTATATGACCGGAAGAGTCGATTTCAATATATCCGCCGTCCTTTAAAAGCCCCACCGCGCGGCTCACGCTGGGCTTTGAAAATCCCATTTCGGCGCTTATGTCAACAGAGCGGACAAAAGGATTTTTACGGCTTAAAACAAGTATTGTCTCAAGATACATTTCGCCCGATTCCAGAAGCTGCATTTTTTATCCCTCCCGATTTTTTTAACATTGTAACACAAAAAAATTTTTTTAACAAGCCGCAGATACACCATATACAAATTGTTTACGAAAAATTTACTGTTTTTAAAGGTCAGATATAAAAGCAGTCCCACTTTTGTCATAAATCTGTCCGCCGCGGCATATGCTTTACCAAAAGACAGTTGAAGGTATGGAGGAAGCATTATGACAAACGCAAGTATATACAGGGATATCGCCGCGCGCACCGGCGGAGATATTTATATCGGCATAGTAGGGCCCGTGAGAACCGGAAAATCCACATTTATAAAGCAGTTTATGGATAAACTCGTGCTGCCTAATATCTCCGGCGACTACCAGAAGGAGCGCGCCAACGACGAGCTGCCGCAGTCCTCCTCCGGAAGAACTATAATGACCACCGAGCCGAAGTTCATACCAGAAAAGGGCGTTCAGATAAATATAGACGATTCCGCTTCAATGAATGTGCGGCTTATAGATTGCGTAGGGTATATTGTACCGAGCGCTTTAGGCTACATAGAGGGCGACCAGCCGCGTATGGTTATGACGCCGTGGTTTGACGAGCCGGTGCCCTTTAATATGGCGGCGGAAATAGGTACCAGAAAGGTTATAAACGAGCATTCGACGATAGGGCTTGTAATAACGACCGACGGAAGTATCAGCGATATTCCGAGAAGCGAGTACGAGGAAGCCGAGGAACGGGTAATAGATGAGCTTAAGGCTATAAACAAGCCGTTTGTCATACTGCTCAACTGTATGTACCCCGAGACCGAGGAGGCGGCGGCAACCGCGGCGAGACTTACTGAAAAATACGGTATTCCGGTTCAGCCGGTAAACTGTCTTGAGCTTACCGAGGAAGATATAAAGGGGATAATCTCGCGCGTGCTGTTTGAGTTCCCGATTAAGGAAATCTGCATAAACTTCCCGCGATGGATTAACTCTCTGCCGCTTGACCACTGGCTGAGAAACGACCTTATTACCTCTATAAAGGAGTCGGCTTCGGGACTTCATCATATAAGGGATATCTACCGCTTTGAAACGGCGTTTTCGGACAGTGAAAATGTGGAGGGCGCAAAGGTGGAGTCAATCGACCTCGGCACCGGAAGCGCCTCGGTAATGATAAAAATAGGCAGCGCGCTGTTTTATAAGGTGCTTGCGGAAACTACGGGACTTGTCATAAACGACGAGCAGGAGCTTATGGAAAACATAAGAGAGCTTGCCGCTATGAAGAAGGAATACACGAAGGTCAAGGGCGCGCTCGACGAGGTGGAGGCCACCGGATACGGCATAATAATGCCTGAAATAGAGGATTTAAAGCTCGAAGAGCCTGAGATTATGAAGCAGGGCGGACGCTACGGGGTAAGGCTCCGCGCGTCGGCGCCGTCAATACACCTAATGAAGGCCGATATAACCACCGAGGTAAGCCCGATAGTCGGCAGCGAGAAGCAGTCGGAAGATCTTGTTATGTATCTGCTCAGCGAATTTGAAGAGGACCCGGTAAAAATTTGGGACTCAAATATTTTCGGAAAATCGCTGCACGAGCTTGTAAACGAGGGACTGCACACAAAGCTGTCCCGTATGCCGGCTGACGCGAGAATGAGGATACAGGAAACCATAGAGCGGGTAATAAACGAGGGCTGCAACGGACTTGTATGCATAATACTCTGATGAAATTTTGAAAGATTTTAATTCCGCAGAAGAATTATTTATGCTATAATAATTCTGCGGAATTTTTTTATTCCGCAATATATTTTGTTAAAGTATAAAAGCTGGGATAAAATGAAATCAAGAAAGCAGGAGTACGGAAACCGCAATATGGTGGGCAGAAATATTGAGCTTTTAAGAAAACAGAAAAATATATCGCAGAAGGATTTTATTTCAAAAATTCAGGTTATGGGTATTGATATGAACCCGACAAGCTATTCAAAGCTCGAAGGTCAGCTGCGGCTTGCCACCGATAAAGAAATATATGTTATAGCGAAAATTCTTGAGGTCCCGGTTGATGAGCTTTTTGAAAATCCGGAAAAACAGCAATAGAAAAATATTAAGCGGCTCGCAAATAAAGAAACAGAAAAGCAAAGCGTCGGTTATCCGGCGCTTTTGTTCTATATTGTGTTTTTCGCGCGGATAGGTTATAATACAAAAAACAAAAAGCTGATACGGGGTGAACAAATATGTACCGGATTTTAATAGCGGAGGACGATCCCTTGATTTCCTCCGCCGTGGAAAAACAGCTTAAGGAATGGGGGCTTGACGCCCGCTGCGTAAAGGATTTCAAAAACGTGATTGCCGAATTTTCGGATTACGCGCCGCAGCTTGTGCTGCTTGATATTTCTCTGCCCTTTTTCAACGGGTATTACTGGTGCGGCGAGATAAGAAAGGTGTCGGGGACGCCGATAATATTTATTTCCTCCGCATCTGATAATATGAATATTATAATGGCGATGAACATGGGCGCCGACGATTTTATTGCCAAGCCGTTTGATATGAGCGTGCTTACCGCGAAAATACAGGCGCTGCTAAGACGCACCTACGATTACGCGCAGTCGGTTCCGGTGCTGGAGCACAGGGGCGCGCTGCTTAATACCGGAGACGGTACGCTGACCTACGGCGGCGGGGTTATAGAGCTTACCAAGAACGAGCACCGCATACTTCTCGCCCTGATGCAGAGCAAGGGGAAAACGGTGAGCCGCGAGAAGCTGATGGAGAAGCTGTGGGAGACCGACAGCTTTGTGGACGAAAACACTTTGACGGTAAATGTGAACCGCCTGAGAAAAAAGCTGGACGCGGCGGGGCTTGCCGGGTTTATCACAACAAAATTCGGCGAAGGGTATCTTATAGAATAGGGAGAGACGCAAGTGGAGCTTTTGAGAATGTATGTAAAGCAGAGAAGAAGCGGGCTTCTGATGTTCGCCTTGTTTTCCGCCGTATTTCTTGTGACCTTTTACCTTTATGAGCTGCCTGCCGCGGCGGTGGGGTATCCGGTGGTTATATGCGCCGTGCTGTCGCTTATATTTTTTGCCGCCGATTTTTGCAGAACCGTGAAAAAGCACCGCCGGCTTTCCGAAATAAGCCGTATGACGGCGGAGACTATGGAGCATTTTCCGGAGGCGCGCAGTCAGGACGACGAGGATTACCGCGCTGTAATAGAGGCTCTGCGGCGTGAGCATAAGGACACCGTAACGCAGATGAAACTGCGCTATCAGGACACGGTGGAATATTACACCGTATGGGCGCACCAGATAAAAACGCCGATTGCCGCAATGCGGCTGATACTCGGCGGCGAGGACACGCCCGTTTCAAGACAGCTTTCAGAGGAGCTCAGGCGGATAGAGCAGTACGCGGAAATGGTGCTTGCTTTTATAAGGCTTGATTCAGGCACAAGCGATTATGTTTTCCGTGAGCAGGAGCTTGACCCTCTTATAAAAGAATCGGTAAAGAAATTTTCCGGACTGTTTATAAGAAAAAAGCTGTGCCTTTGCTATGAGCCGACCGGCGCTAAGGTGCTTACCGATGAGAAATGGCTTTCATTTGTTATTGAGCAGCTGCTTTCAAACGCGCTTAAATATACAAACGAGGGTTCAATTACAATAGCGCTTGAGGAAAACATGACTCTTTGCATAAGGGATACCGGAATAGGCATCGCGCCCGAGGACCTGCCGCGCGTGTTTGAAAAAAGCTACACCGGATACAACGGACGGGCGGACAAAAAGGCGAGCGGCATAGGACTGTATCTCTGCAAGCGTATATGCGACGGTCTCGGACATAAAATAAGCATTTCATCATCGGAGAGCGGCACCGAGGTGCGTATCTGTCTTGCGCGGGAAAATGTTAAAACCGAATAATTTTCTGATTCTTACAAAAATGTAAGAAATGAGGCGGGAAATGTAAGACGGATCGATGGCGTCGCATTTCCCTTTTTGTTAAAATGTATATGCTAAAAACAAAAAGGAGATTTTACGATGAGTATTCTTGAAGTCGACGCCGTAAAGAAAATATATACCACCCGTTTCGGCGGAAATCCGGTGCAGGCGCTTTCAAATGTAAGTTTCAAGGTCGAAGAGGGCGAATACGTCGCGATAATGGGCGAATCGGGGTCGGGCAAGACCACGCTTCTTAATATTTTAGCGGCGCTTGACAGACCCACAGCCGGAAATATCCGGCTTGACGGTCGGGAGCTTTCGGGCATAAAGGAATCGCAAATGGCGGCGTTCAGAAGAGATAACCTCGGCTTTGTGTTTCAGGAGTTCAACCTGCTTGATACCTTTTCTCTTGAGGACAATATTTATCTGCCGCTGGTGCTGGCGGGAAAATCACCGTCGGAAATGAAAAGCCGGCTTGAGCCGATAGCCGAACAGCTTCATATAACAAAGCTGCTTAAAAAATATCCGTATGAGGTTTCGGGCGGACAAAAGCAGCGCGCGGCGGTGGCGCGCGCCCTTATAACCTCGCCGCGGCTTATTCTTGCCGACGAACCGACCGGCGCGCTCGACTCAAAATCAACAGACGAGCTGCTTTGTATGTTTGAGGAGATAAACCGCAAAGGACAGACTATTCTTATGGTCACCCATTCGGTTAAGGCGGCGAGCCACGCGGGTCGCGTGCTGTTTATAAAGGACGGAGAGGTATATCATCAGATATATAGAGGCAGCTGTACGGAAAACGAGTTTTACCAGAAAATTTCCGACACGCTTACAGTACTTGCGGCGGGCGGTGAGCGGTTATGAAAAAAGGTATTTACCGCAAGCTGGCGTTAAGCGGCATAAGAAAAAACAGCCGGCTTTATCTGCCGTATATTCTCACCTGCGCCGGAACCGTGATGATGTGCTACATTATTTCCTTTCTCTCGCAGTCTTCCGAGTTCGGAAAAATCCCGGGCGGTAATACGGTGCAGGGCTTTCTTTCGGTCGGCATAGGGGTAATGGCGGTTTTCTCGCTTATCTTCCTGTTTTACACCAATTCTTTTCTGATAAGAAGACGGAAAAAGGAACTAGGGCTTTACAATATTCTCGGTCTCGGGAAACGCAATCTCGCCGCCGTGCTCGCAGCGGAAACCCTTACCGTGGCGCTTGTTTCTATTGCGGGCGGACTGCTTTCGGGCATACTTTTCTCAAAGCTCTCCGAGCTCTGCCTTGTGAGGATACTCGGCGGGTCGGCGAAATTTACCTTTACCGTCAGTTATGCGTCGGTTGTGATGACGGCAGTGCAGTTCGCCGGAATTTTCCTTGTTATTTATCTTTATACTCTTTTGCAGATAAGGCTTACAAACCCTATTGGCCTGCTCAAAAGCGAGAGCACGGGCGAAAAACCGCCTAAAGCCAACTGGATCGGTGCTATAATCGGCATTCTTATTCTCGGCGCGGCGTATTATACAGCGCTTTCAGTCGAGGATCCGGTCACGGCGATTACCGTTTTCTTTTTCGCGGTCGTTATGGTTATTATCGCGACATATCTGCTTTTTATATCCGGTTCGGTCACGCTCTGCCGGATTTTGCAGAAAAATAAACGCTACTATTACAAAACAAATCATTTTGTTTCGGTTTCCTCAATGGCATACCGTATGAAGCGCAACGGAGCGGGGCTTGCCTCTATCTGTATACTCTGCACAATGGTGCTGGTTATGATTTCCTCAACCGTCTGCCTTTACGCCGGCAAGGAGGACAGCCTGCGTCAGCGTTATCCCCGAAATATAAATCTGGACGCGGCTGTAAGCAGCACTGCACTGCTTGACGGACCGCAGACAGAGCGGGTAAAGCAGATTATAGAGGAAACAGCCTCAGAAAACGGCGCAAGCCCCGAAAATATACTTGAATACGGCTGTGCCGCGTTCGGCGGGGTGATAGAGGGAGAAAAAATAATTTACGACAGCTCGGTTTACGAGAACAGGCTCGATAAAATGGACGAGGTATGGCAGATATTTATAGTCTCTCTCGACGACTATAACCGGCTAATGGGTCAGAATGAAACGCTGTCGTCCGGAGAAACGCTGATATATACCACAAAAGAGGTTCCTTATGACAATAACACAATCCGTATAGGCGACGGGGAGACGCTGACGGTAAAAAAGCGTGTAAACGATTTTGCCGACAACGGCGTGGACTCAATGCAGATATTCCCGACGCTTTATCTGTTCGTGCCGGATTTCGACGCCGTTGTAAATCCGATTGCCGGAGCGCGTTCAGACGATGATATCGGGCTTGTAAGCCTTCACTGGTATTACGGCTTTGACCTTGACTGCGCCGACGATACCCAGATAGAAATCCAGAACAGGATAACCGAAAAAACGGCGGAGCTTGAGAAAACAGATGAAGAGTTTTCGTACTTTCATATGATTACCGAGGGAGTGGCGAAAGAAAGGGCGGATTTTTACGGACTGTACGGCGGTTTATTTTTCCTCGGCATACTTCTCGGACTTGTCTTTATTTCGGCGGCGGTGCTTATAATTTACTACAAGCAGATTTCGGAAGGGTATGAGGACCAGTCGAGGTTTGAAATTATGAGGAAGGTGGGCATGACAAAGCGTGAAATACAGGGAAGCATCAATTCGCAGGTGCTGACGGTGTTTTTTATGCCGCTTATAGCCTCCGGAATACATCTTGCCTTCGCTTTCCCGATAATACGGAAAATGCTGATGATATTCGGGCTTGTAAACCTGCCCTTCCTTGTCGCTGCAACCGCCGTATGCTACCTGATATTCGCGGCGTTTTATCTTGTTGTTTACCGCGCTACATCGCGATCGTATTACCGATTAGTCAGCGGAATGCGGAATGATAACCTATGAGATTTCTTTTAAAGATATTAAGGTGTTTGATTTCCGCGCTCGGCATAGCGGTAATAGCAGTGCTTGCCGTTCCTGCCGGAATACTGGTGCTGCTTATTTTCTGCGTCTGGTCGGCTACCGATAAACTGACATCTGCGCTTTACGCAAATGACAGTGAAGATATTTGATATAAAACAGGAAAATACAGAACAACGTACGCGGTATTAAAAAAACCTCGTACGTTGTTTTTTGGCATTGTTTATTTTTTTGACTTTACCGTTGAGAGCGGGTTTGAATCGACCGCTTTTTTGATCTGCTTGTCTGAAACGTGGGTGTATATCTGGGTTGTGCCTAAGTTCGCGTGTCCTAAAATATCCTTTAAAACCCTGATGTCAACATTGCCGTGCTGGTACATAAGCGTGGCGGCGGTGTGCCGCAGCTTGTGGGTGGAAAACCCCATATCTCCGAGTCCGGCTTTTTCAAGATAACTCTTTACTATATGCTGTACAGTTTTCGGACTTATCCGACGGTGATTGCGGCTTATAAAAAGGGCGTTTCTTTCGGTCGCCGGTATTCCCTCGTTAGGTCTTACCGCGAGATAGTTTTTTAAAGCCGCGAGGCAGGAATCGTTTAAATAAACCATTCTTTCCTTGTTGCCCTTTCCGGTCACGGTCATGGTGCCGTCGCCCGAAATATCCGAAAGGTTAAGTCCGCAAAGCTCTGAAAGACGCAGCCCGCAGTTAAGGAAAAGGGTCAGTATGCAGTAGTCGCGATGCATATTCGCCCCGTCCACCGCGTTTAAAAGCTCAAGCGAGTTTTCAAGCGTCAGGTGCTTGGGCAGCGACTGCTTTACTTTGGGGGACTCAAGAAGCTCCGCCGGATTGTTTTCTATCTGGTGGGTCTGAACCGACATATATTTGAAAAAAATCCTCAGCGTCGAGGTTTTGCGCGCCCTCGTGGCGGTGTTGTTTTTAAGTTCCTCCTTGCAGAAAACCATAAACGCGTACAGGTCGGAAACCGTGACTGAGCGGACAAGCTCTTTATCCGCCGATGAAATATCTATTTTGTCAAATTCCGTACCCTTTTCCACCCTGCCGCGGATAAGCAGCATGTACCTTAAAAAGGTGCGCAGGTCGATATAATACCCCTCGACAGAGCGTGAGGACTTGCCCTTTATAGTCTCGTTGTAGGTTAAAAAATCCCTTATGAAATCGGGACATGAGCGTAAAATTTCGAGCTTCATAATTGCAACTCCGTACAATATGTATTATTATTATAATAATACCACTTAAAGAATGTTTTTTCAATCTTAAAGAAATCTTAATATTTAAGAGTATTTTATCTTAAAAATTGTTCTGCTATAATAATTACCGGAGGTCGGGGGAGTATGTACAATATTCTGGTGTGCGATGACGAAAGGGATATAGTTTCGGCGCTGAAAATATATCTTGAGTCCGAGGGGTATAACGTTTTTACCGCCTTTAACGGCAGCGAGGCGGTCGAAGCCGTTAAACAAAACGGGATACACCTTGTGCTTATGGATATAATGATGCCGGTATGCGACGGAATCACCGCTATGGTCAAAATAAGGGAAATTTCAAATATTCCGGTCATACTTCTCACCGCCAAGAGCGAGGACACGGACAAGATTTTAGGGCTTACCGTCGGCGCCGACGATTACGTGACAAAGCCCTTTAATCCGGTTGAGGTAATCGCGAGGGTAAAATCACAGCTGAGGCGGTATATGCAGCTGGGCGGCGGACAGAAGTCCGAACCTCAGTCAGGCTATACAATAGGCGGCATTGAGCTTAACGACAAGACAAAGCAGGTATTCTCCGACGGCGAGGAGGTAAATCTCACGCCTACCGAGTTTGAGATTTTAAAGCTGCTTATGAAAAACGCGGGAGCGGTGCTGTCGCCTAAAGAAATATACCGCGAGGTATGGGGCGGCGACGGATACGGCGCCGAAAGCACTGTGGCGGTGCATATAAGGCACCTGCGTGAGAAAATAGAGATAAATCCCGCCGAGCCGCGCTATTTGAAGGTTGTGTGGGCTCACGGGTACAAAATGGAGAACGGTGATAAAAAATGAAAAGGCTTACAGAAAGCCTCGCGGCAAAGATAACCGCGATAATACTTTCCTTTCTTATGCTTGCCGTTGCCTTTTTGTCGGCGGCGGCGGCAGTCTATATGATAGATAACGGCTTTTACACAAAAAGCCGCAAAGAGCTGATTGAAGGGGCGGCAGCCGGATATAGAGGCTACGATTATCTTGCGGATATTCTCAATTTTTACGAAAGAAAGCAGGATATAGACGCCTATGCCGAGCAGAATCATATTTATTACGCCGTATCAGACGAAAACGGCGAGATTGTCAAGACAAATTACAGCGGCGAGACTTATCTGCTCAAATACCTTGAGGGCAGGACAATGGAAGGCAGCGCGATAGATGAAACCAGTGGGGAATTATACCGGGATCCTTATACGAATGAGTATATTACCGTGACCGTATATATTCCTGAAGAAACGGTTATGAACGATGATTACGCGCTGATTGTAAAATTTACGGATTTCCTTTACTCGGTGCGCTATACCGTGTTCTTTACCGGCGGAATATGCTTACTTCTGTGGATAATTCTGCTCTGTTTCCTTTATTCGGCGGCGGGGCACAGGAAGGACGGAACGGTTAAGCTGAATTATCTCGACCGCGTACCCTTTGATATAGTTACGGCGGCGGTTATCGCGGCGGCTGCGGCAAGCATTGCTTTAGTAGGCGAGGCGGGATACGGATCGTGGGCGCCTATGATGACAGAGGCAATTCTTACCCTTTCAGCGGATTATTTTATAGCTCTTGCCTTTACAATGACATTTGCGACCCGCCTTAAAACCCGAACACTTATAAAAAATACCGTTATATACAAAGTTCTGAAATTTCTGATCAAAAAATTAAAAAGCCTTTTCGGATTTATCGGCTACAATCTCAAGAATATTCCGCTTGTTATAAGAACCGCGGCAATATGCGGCGCGGCGATACTTTTCCAGCTTATAGTATACGGTCTGTTTGCTTACAATACAGGCGAAATGGTTGTTTTCTGGCTGTTTTTCGCGCTGTGCATAACGGCGGTTATAATCTATGTCGCCATTACGCTGCAGAAAATAAAGGAGGGCGGCGAAAGAATAGCCGGAGGCGACCTTGACTACAAAATAGACACAAAGTATATGTACGGCGATTTCAGGGATTTCTGCGGTACGCTCAACAATATAAACAAGGGTATTTCGGCGGCGGTAAGCGAAAAAATGAAGAGCGAGCGGTTCAAGACCGAGCTTATCACAAACGTATCGCACGATATAAAAACTCCGCTTACCTCGATAATCAACTATGTTGACCTGATAAAAAAGGAAGAGCCGGAAAACGAAAAGATAAGGGAATATATCTCGGTGCTTGACCGTCAGTCGGGCAGGCTTAAAAAGCTGATTGAGGATTTGGTGGAAGCGTCAAAGGCGTCTTCGGGCAGTGTGGCGGTAAATCTTGCCGAATGTGACCCGTCGGTACTGCTTTCCCAGACCGTCGGGGAGTTTGACGAACGGCTTAAAGCGGCCGGGCTCACGGCGGTGATAAACACGCCCGAAAAGCCGGTCAGGATAATGGCGGACGGCAGACACCTATGGAGAGTATTTGACAATCTGATGAATAATATATGCAAGTATTCGCAGAAGGGGACGAGGGTATATCTTGACGTGAGCGAAAACGCCGGCAGGGTAAACGTCACCTTCAAGAATATTTCGGCGTATGAGCTTAATATTTCGGGCGAGGAGCTTACCGAAAGGTTTGTAAGGGGCGACCGCTCAAGAAGCACCGAGGGCAGCGGACTGGGACTTTCAATAGCAAGAAGTCTTACTGAAATTCAGGGCGGAACGCTCAAAATTGATATAGACGGCGACCTTTTCAAGGTTACGGTTTCTTTCGGCGCCGTATAAGGGGAAGTTAAAGGTGGAACAGAGCAGTTACAGCGCCCGCCGCGCTTATTATGAGCGGCGGCGGCGCAGAAGAAGAAAGATAGTAGCGAGAAGAATAATATGTTTTGTGCTTTTCGCGGCTGTAATAACAGGTCTGTCCGTGGGCGGAGTAAAGCTGTATAACCGCTTTTTCACGGGAACGGGTGAAAGCACGGCGGTTACCGAAAAGTTAAAGGCGATAGAAATACCCGACTGGATAGACGAGCAGATAATATACGTTCACAATACGGCGCGCACGGGAACTCCGCTTGATGATGTTAAAAATATAGTTATACATTATGTCGGAAACCCCGGAACGTCGGCGCAGAACAACAGGGACTACTACAACAAGCCCTCGACCGAGGTAAGCTCACACTTTCTTGTGGGGCTTGACGGCGAGATAATACAGTGTGTGCCGCTGTGGGAAAAATCGGCGGCGAGCAACTGGCGGAACAACGATACAATATCGATAGAGGTCTGTCACCCCGACGAGAGCGGGAAGTTTTCAGACGTGACATATGAGTCGGTAATAAAGCTGACCGCGTGGCTTGTTAACAATTTAGGACTTGACGAAACTGACGTTATAAGGCATTATGATATTACGGAAAAACTCTGCCCGCTTTATTACGTGGAGCACGAGGACGCGTGGAATCAGCTTATAAAGGACGTTGGTGAAAAGTCAGATGAGGATTTTGACTGAGGAAAAAAGACTTACGGGAAAACAGAAAAGAATAATAAGCGTATTTGTGATAATACTGCTTGCGGTATTCACCGCCGCGGTGACGTGGTTTATCGGCAGGCCGATGGTAAGTCTTGTGTCAGAGCCTGAGCAGTTCAGGGACTGGGTAGAATCAAAGGGACTCTGGAGCCGTTTTATATTCATAGGTATGATGATTTTTCAGGTGGTGATAGCGCTGGTTCCCGGCGAGCCGCTTGAGATAGGCGCGGGCTACGCCTTCGGCGCGATAGAGGGAACACTGCTCTGCGTTGCCGGTGTGACTTTAGGCAGTCTTCTTGTTTTCGGGCTTGTAAGAAAGTTCGGCATAAGGCTTATAGAAGTGTTCTTTGATTTTGAAAAAATTAAAAAGCTCAAATTCCTGCAAAACGAAAAACGGCTTGATTTAATAACCTTTATAGTCTTCTTTCTGCCGGGAACGCCTAAAGACCTGCTTACCTATTTTGTGGGTCTTACCGATATAAAGCTGTCAAAGTTTGTGATTATAGCCTCTGTTGCGAGGCTTCCGTCGGTTATTACCTCAACGGTGGGCGGAAGCGCTCTCGGAATGAAGAAGTATGAGTTTGCCATAGCGGTTTTCGCGGCTACCGTATTGTTAAGTCTTCTCGGACTTTTTATATATAACAAAATATGCGCTTACAGAGAAAAGAAAAAATAATTCGGAATGCGTAATGCGTAATTCGGAATTAAAAATTCTCGGGTTACGGGAAAATAAAATAGCAACTGAGTCCGTGTTCAGAAAATCGGTTTGCAGATTAAATAATCGCGAGCCACTGAATAAAAATATAATGAAAGCTGAGCACGCGTGCAAAAATACGCGTTCAAAAATCAGGTTTTCAGCTTAAATAATCGCGAGGTACAGGCAAAAAAATATAATTAAAGCTGAGTACGCGTTCAAAAATTAAAATTTTGTAACCTATATTGACAACACGCCAAGGGTGTGTTATCATACAACTGTACTATTTGAGTTAGTACGGTTAGCACGATTAGTACGGAGGAGAACAGAAAACAATGTTAGAAACGAGAGAACTTGTCAAAATTTACAAGCCTAAAAAGGGTGTGCCGGTTACGGCGCTGGACAGAATATCGCTTAAATTTCCGGATAAGGGAATGGTTTTCCTGCTGGGAAAATCGGGAAGCGGTAAATCCACTCTTCTTAATGTGCTGGGCGGACTTGATAAGTATGACGGCGGCGAAATAATCATAAACGGCGTTTCATCAAAGAATTTCACGCAGCAGCATTTTGATTCCTACCGCAACACATATGTCGGATTTATTTTTCAGGAATACAACGTGCTTGACGAGTTTACCGTGGGAGCGAATATTGCGCTCGCGATAGAGCTTCAGAACCGCAAGGCGTCGGACGCGGAAATAAACGATATATTAAAAGAGGTTGACCTTGAGGGCTTCGGGGCGAGAAAGCCTAACGAGCTTTCGGGCGGACAGAAGCAGCGTGTGGCGATAGCAAGGGCGCTTGTTAAAAACCCGA
The DNA here is from genome assembly GCA_944380885.1 of uncultured Clostridia bacterium. GTDB lineage: Bacteria > Bacillota > Clostridia > Oscillospirales > Acutalibacteraceae > UBA737. The sequence continues at coordinate 74,977 of CALWIZ010000002.1, forward strand.
GAATAATAATGGCGGACGAACCTACCGGCGCTCTTGACTCAAATACCGGACGTCAGGTTTTCGATACGCTCAAAAAGCTGTCGGCGGAAAAACTCGTTATAGTGGTATCCCACGACCGTGAGTTCGCGGAGCAGTACGCGGACAGGATAATTGAGCTGTCCGACGGTCACGTTATCAGCGATGTTGAGCTTGACACTGCTGATAATACCGATGATACAAAGGAAACGCTCAGCTTCAGCGGAAATGTGATAGAAATACCCGGCGGCTATCACCTGACAGAAGACGACCGAGCCGCTATAAACGAGTATATTCAAAAACTCGCCTCGCAGCCGGCGCATATGAATATAAAGACGGCTTCGCTGCATAAATTCAAAAATACCGATATTTCTAAAATCGCCGACCGTGACGGTTCGGGCTTTAAGCTGATAAAATCAAAGCTGCCGCTTAAAAACGCCTTCAAAATAGGCGCGGCGGGACTAAAATACAAGAAGTTCAGACTTGTGATGACAATTCTGCTTTCCTGTATATCCTTCGGACTTTTCGGCCTTTCGGATACCTTCGGAGCTTACAATCATATTGAAACCTGTACCAATTCACTTGTTGACAGCGGTGTGAAATACCTGTCGGTCGCCAAGTCAAAGAAGGTGGGCGAGGGCGCCGGAGAATACTGGAAAACCTACGGCTACGGCATATCGGATAAAAACCTTTCGGAAATCTCTGAGGGCGTGGGCTCAAAAATGCACGGTGTGTTCAAGCCTATGAACGGGAATCTTTCCTTTGAGTCACAGACAGACCCCTCTGCTAAGCTGACCGAAACGGAGTATAATATTTATTCCACCGCGTTTTCGGGATTTGCCGAAATTGACAGTGATGTTCTCGTGGATATGGGCTTCAGGGCGCTTGCGGGCAGCCTGCCTGACGGCGGCAAAGACGAGATCGCGGTAAGCGAGTATATTTACGAGGTTTTCAAAAAGGCGGGTTATACCGACGGTACTGCATCGGTTTACGAAAAAATAAACAGTTATGCAGATCTTTTGGGAAAAACATTAACGCTTGACGGTGTAAAATATACCATAACCGCGATTGTTGACACCAATTTTGATATTGACAGATACAAGTCGCTTACCGAAAAAAAGGATTATCAGTCAAACGCCGATAAAATGATAGATTTTGTGCTTTATAATGAGTACTCAACGGCTTCGGCTTACAGCTACGCCGGAATAGCGATGGTAGGCGCCGGACATATCGGGAAAATGGTTGCCGCCGAGCCTCCCATGACTGCTATTACAGAAGGCTTTATCAGCTTCAGCGGCACGGGCGGCGATTACGGCGTGGATTCGCAGTATATGGCGAGGCTTGACGATATCAAGGGCGAAAGCATTATATGGCTCGACGGTGAGAAAAAAACTCTCGGCGAAAAGGAGATAATCGCGACTGCCGACGCTCTGCAGGTTTATACCGAGGACGGACAGATAACCGATTACGCGGAATTTTTCAAGAACAACAATACTCTTTCGGCGTGGGAGTACAACTTTACCGATGACAAAAACACCGACGGCTACAAGCTGGTGGGAATAATAGACAACTCTGCCGAAGACAGCGGCTCAAAGCTCAGCTCAACCGTTGTCGCAAGCGACAGCCTTTTTGAAAGGTTTACGGACGGCGCGGACAATATCTACGATTTCGCGGTCGGTGCGATTCCGCAGGACAAGGACGCGCTGCGTTCGGCGGTGTCCTACTGCTACCGTGAGGACAGTCCGGTGCGCTATCAGATACAGAACTCGGTCACCTATGAGCTTGACTCGGTAAATGAGGTGCTCAAGGTGCTTTCAAAATACTTCTTCTGGATAGGAGTAGGCTTCGCGGCGTTCGCGGCGCTGATGCTCGCAAACTTCATAGGCACCAGCATTTCCTACAAAAAGCAGGAAATCGGCATACTCCGCGCCATAGGCTCGCGCAGCAACGATGTGTTCAGGATATTCTTCGCCGAGAGCTTTATAATAGCGATGATAAACTTTGTGCTGTCGGCTGCGGGCGTATTTACCGCTACCGCACTTATAAACTACCTGCTGCGCCGCAATGTGGGAATACTGATAACCGTGCTTAACTTCGGAGTACGTCAAATAGTGCTCCTGCTTGCTGTAAGTATACTGGTGGCGTTCCTTGCCAGCTTCCTGCCGGTAAGGCGGATAGCCTCAAAGCGCCCGATTGACGCGATAAGGAACAGATAAAAATCAAATAAAAATACGGCGGCGGTTTTAAAAAGCCGCCGCCCGAAAGGCAGTGAAAGAAATGAAAAACATAACTGAAATGCTCGACAGGTCAGCCGCAAGATTTCCTGACAAGCCCGCTTTAAGGGACAGCGCCACAGAGATGACTTATAAGACTTTTGCCGATACGGCGCGACGGATAGGGAGCTTTCTTGCCGGCAGGGGTATCACCCGTTCTCCGGTGGCGATTATGACCGGACGCTCGGTAAAAACTCCGGCGGCTATGTTCGGCTGTCTTTACGGCGGAAATTTCTACACTGTGATAGACACCGAAATGCCGGCGGAGAGAATAAAAAACATATTCGATACCCTCTGTCCCGCCGCGGTGATAGTTTCTGAGGAATATTCGGAAAAGCTCGAACAGACAGGCTACGGCGGATTTACGGCGGACTATGAGCAGGCAGTCACGTCACAGCCGGATATAAGGCTGCTTAAAGAAACGGCGCGGAAAGCGATAGATACCGACCCGGCTTATGTGCTTTTTACCTCAGGCTCGACCGGAAGACCTAAAGGGGCGGTGGTGAGCCACAGAAGCGTAATAGCTTATATAAACTGGTTTTCAAAAACATTCGGTATAGATGAAAACACGGTTTTCGGCAGTCAGACCCCGTTTTATTTCAGTATGTCGGTATCCGATGTTTTCTCGACCGTGTTTACGGGCGCGACGATAGACATAATTCCGAAAGAGCTTTTCTCCTTCCCGATGAAGCTGATAGAGTTCTTGAACGCCCGTAAGGTCAACACGGTGTACTGGGTGCCGTCTGCGCTCGGAATAATTGCCAACTGGCGGGTGCTTGACTACGCGGAGCTGAAATACATAAAAAAGGTGCTTTTCGCCGGCGAGGTTATGCCGGTCCGTCAGCTCAACTACTGGATAAAAAAGCTGCCTAAAGCGCTTTTCGCCAATCTTTTCGGTCCGACCGAAACCACGGACATCTGCACCTACTATAAGGTTGACCGTGAATTTTCTGACGGCGAGAGCCTTCCGATAGGCAGGCACTGCGATAACTGCGATGTTTTCGTGGTAAAGGAGGACGGCACTGAGGCGGCGCCGGGAGAAGAAGGCGAGCTGTACGCGAGAGGCTCGTTTTTGGCGCTCGGATATTACAACGACCCCGAAAAGACGGCGGCGGCTTTCGTGCAGAATCCGCTTAACAAAAGCTATCCGGAAACGGTTTATAAGACCGGAGACCTTGTGAAGTACAACGAAAAGGGAGAGCTTATGTATATAACCCGCGCAGATTTTCAGATAAAGCGTATGGGTTACAGGATAGAGTTAGGCGAGATAGAAGCGGCGGCTTCAGCGGTGAGCGGGATAAATTCCTGCGCGGCGGTGTATGACAGAAAGTCCGATAAAATCGTGCTTTTCTGCACCGGCAAAGAAAAGGACGGCTCGGTCATAACCTCTGAGCTGGCTGGCAGGCTGCCGGATTATATGATGCCCCAGAAAGTAATACTGATAAGCACGATGCCGCTTAACGCGAACGGAAAAATCGACCGCAGAATGCTTGCGGAAAGCTTCGGCGGGTAAAAGGAAAGGGAGAGTTTAAATGGAAAGAATAATAAAAGTACTCAATGAGATAAACCCAACGGTAAACTGGGAGAAAGAAACCGACCTTATAGGGAACCGTATTCTCGATTCCCTCAGAATAGTTCAGCTGGTCGGGGCGCTCAATGATGAATTTGACATAAAAATAACCCCGATGGACGTTGTGCCGGAAAATTTTTGCAGTGCTGAAGCTATTGCCCGGCTTGTTGGCAGACTTGAAGACGAATAGGAGGGCTTTGTATGGGCTATGCCTCTTATAAATATCTTCTTATTTTCCTCGGCTCGGTGCTGTTTTTCTACACCGTTATGCCGCGCAGGTTCAAATGGACGGTACTGCTTGCGGCAAGCTACGGCTTTTACTGGATAAGCAGCGGAAGGCTCGCCGTGTTTCTGATCGCCGCCACGACGGCGGTGTATTTAGGCGGAATACTGCTTGACAAAATAGGCGAGACGGCAGCGCTTGGCAAAAAAGGACTTGAAAAAGAGGAAAAAAAGCAGCTTAAAAGCCTTATTTCCTTCCAGAAAAAAGCGGTTGCCGCCCTTACGCTCTGCATTATATTCGGAATGCTGCTTGTGATTAAGTATTCGGGATTTTTCGCAAACCTTTTCAACCGCGCCGCGGCGTTTTCGGGTGTTGATGTTTCACTGCCGGTTTTCAGCTTTGTTATGCCTCTGGGAATATCCTATTACACGCTTCAGGCGGCAGGGTATCTTATAGACGTATACCGCGGCAAATACAGGGCGTCCTACAATTTCGGCAAGGTCGCGCTTTTTCTGTCGTTTTTTCCCCAGATAGTGCAGGGGCCGATAGGCAGGTTCGACCGTCTTGCCGACCCGCTTTACGAAGGACACCGGTTCAGCTATGAAAATGTAACCGCCGGTCTTCAGCTTATCTGCTGGGGACTCTTTAAGAAAATGGTGATTGCCGACAGGCTCAATATATTTGTCGCCGATGTATTCGGCAACTATACTGAACGCTCAGGCAGCCTGATACTGGCGGCGGGCGCGCTTTATACCCTGCAAATATATGCCGAGTTTTCCGCCTGTATGGATATAGTGACCGGCAGCGCGCAGCTTTTCTCGGTTGAGCTTGACAAAAATTTTGAGCGCCCGTTCTTCTCAAAGAGCGTCAGCGAGTTCTGGCGGCGCTGGCACATAACGCTCGGCGCGTGGCTCAAGGATTATGTTTTCTACCCTCTTTCTTTCTCACCGGCATTCATGGGGCTCGGCAGATTCACGAAAAAGCATTTCGGAGAGTATGCCGGCTCCATGGTTCCGGCAACTTTGGCACTTTTCTTTACATGGGTATTAATAGGTTTCTGGCACGGCGCGGGGCTGAGGTTTATCGTTTACGGAATGTATTATTACGCCTTTATGGTCGCAGGGATGTGGCTTGAGCCGCTTATCGCAAGGGCGTTTTCGGTATCGCGCATAAAGCGTGACTGTCTGCCGCTTAATATAATAAGAATGTTCAGGACCGCGGCGATAGTTGTCGGCGGAATGATGCTGTTCCGCGCCGGATCGGTTACGGAGTGGACCGAGATGATAAGGCGTATATTTACCGATTTCGGCTCGTCTGAATTTATGCAGGCTGTGGTCGGCTGCGGTATGGATATCCACGATTTTTATATTGTGGGAATAGGCGCCGCGGCGATGCTCGCTGTGAGTATTTTACAGGAAAAGGGAATCAATATACGCGAAAGTGTTGCAAGGCAGTACCTGCCGGTTCGCTGGGCGGCATATGCGGGACTTATTCTGGCGATAGTTGTGTTCGGCGCTTACGGCACCGGATATGACGCGGTTGACTTTATTTACGCGCAGTTTTAGGCTTTTATGCTATAAGGAGGGATAAATGTGATAAAAAGAGCTGTGGGAAGACTTGTAAAGGCGGTGAGCTTCTGCTGCGTCACCGCGATGCTTATATGCCTCTGCTCTTATATGCTGGCGCCAAAGGACAACACGCCCGAGGGCGGAATAATAAATCCCAGCGCGAACGGTTTTTTCTCAGAGCCCAAAAACTCGGTTGAGATAGCGGTAATAGGAAATTCCGACGCGTACAGCGGATTTTCGCCCATGGAGCTTTGGAAGACCTTCGGCTACACCTCATATGTCAGCGCGGAGGGACATCAGTCGCTGGCGCAGAGCTACGCGCAGCTTAAGAAAATGACCGAATGTCACGACATAAAGCTGGTTATCCTTGAGACCGACGAGTTTTTTGTGAAATCAGGTCTTACCGAGGGAGCGATGAGACTGGCGAACGCCTATGCCGGCTCTGTATTCTCGGTGTTCTGGTACCATGACCGCTGGAAGACAGTCAAGCCGCGCGAGCTGCTTAAAAAGCCGAACTATACCGCGCACTGCGCCACGAAGGGACAGATGCTGAGCAATGAGATAAACGGCTATACCGGCGGGGAATATATGGTTAAAACCGATAAGAGGGAGGAAATACCCCTTTCGACCCTCGTTCCGCTTGAAATGATAGTGAGCCACTGCCGCGAAAACGGAATAAAACTGGTGCTTGTCGAAATTCCGTCGCAGACCTCATGGAATTACGAGAGACACAACGCGGTAAACGACTTCGCCGAGAAAAACGGGCTGCCGTTCCTTGACCTTAATATCGACCGCGAGAGCTTCGGCTTTGACTGGAAAACCGATACAAGAGATAACGGCAATCATCTCAACAGCCTCGGAGCTCGCAAATGCACCCGTTATATAGGCGATTACCTTATGAAAAACTATAAGCTCACCGATTACCGCAGAGACCCTGCATACGAGCAGTGGAACAGGGATTACGAGGAATATATGAAGGCGGTTAAAATATAAAGTTGAAATATAAAGAAAAGTCCGGCAGATTAAAAGTCTGCCGGACTTTTTGTTGACAATCGGGAGTATTGGGGATAAAATATAAAATGCGTTTTAATGTGTTTGGGAGGCGTCAGAATGGCAGTAAAAATTTCACCGTCGGTGCTTACGGCGGATTTTCTCGAGCTTAAGGAAAATCTGAAAAAACTTGAGGCGGCGGGGACGGATATGCTCCACCTCGATGTTATGGACGGTATTTTCGTACCTAATATCTCTTTCGGTCTGCCGGTGATACAATCAATAAAAAAGCATACAAGCCTGCCGCTTGACGTTCACCTTATGATCGACCGTCCGCACCGTTACATAAAGCAGTTCTGCGAGGTGTCGGACTGGCTCGGTTTTCATTACGAGGCAGGCAGCGACGTGGCGGAAACCTTAAAGGAAATAAGGAACAACGGCTGCCGCAGCTGCCTTACGATAAAGCCCTGCACACAGCCTGAGGAAATTTTTCCGTTTCTGCCGCTTTGCGATATGGTGCTTGTCATGTCGGTTGAGCCGGGCTTCGGCGGTCAGAAGTTTATGCCGGAGGCTCTCGGAAAGCTGGAAGCGCTCAGGGCGGAGGCGGAACGTCAGTCGCTCTCCCTTGAGCTTGAGGTTGACGGCGGAATCAACGCCGAGACTGCGCCGCTCGCTGTAAAGGCGGGAGCTACGGTGCTTGTGGCGGGAAATTATATTTTCTCGGCCGAGGATATGAAAAAAAGAGCCGAGGAGATAAAAAGTCTCTGAATAAGGCTTCACAACGGTTTAGTTCGGGGCTTTGAAAAACGCCGCGCCTATTTTTCCTATGGCGTCGGGAGCGGCAAGGAGCTTTAAATGCTCGTCGGTGTATTCCGCCTGCGCTTCACCGCCGCCGACAGCCGTGCAGAACTCGTTCATAAAGAAAAAGTCGGATTTTTCGGGGCATAACAGCACGAGCCGGTAGCCCTCCGGCTTTTTATACAGCCGGCTTTTTATCCCCACACGTTTACGGGAATAAAGCCGCAGTATCCCTTTTATCATGGCTTCGGAGCTGTCAAAATCGAATATTACTGCGCTTGCCGGGCTTTTTCTTATTTTGCCGGCGGCGGTCACGGTAATAACGCATCCGGAGTTTTCCCTTGCACGTACCTCTACGATCAGGTCGCCGGTGGCGTCTCCGTAATCGGGCAGGCTTTCTTCGAGTATCAGCGCAAGGGTCATTCTTACCTCTCCGGTAACTTCACGCAGATTTGAGTATTCACCGAAAAAGGAGCGCACCTCACTGTCGGTCAGGGTTATTCTGGCTTTTCTGCCGCCGAGCCTGTATACCGTCATCTGGTTTCCTCCGCAAATAAATAGTGATTAAAAACCTCCGTTTACGGGCAGAATATGGATATGTAAAGAACGGAGGTAAAAAAAGATGAAAATTTCTGACAGCGCGAAAGCGGCGTTCTTTAAAGCAATGCTCTATACGGCGGCTGCAATAGTGCTGCTTGTGATAGGATATTTTTCTGCCGGATATTTTTTCGGCTGAGACAGGAGAATAAAAAATGAGTTACAGTGTTTTGAAAAGCGGAACGGACATAAGGGGAGTAGCGAGCCCTCTGGGCGGCAAAGAAGTAAATCTCACGCCCGAAGCGGTGTACGATATAACCGCCGCGTTTGTGGTATGGTACATAAATAAGTACGAAAAGGACCCGTCTGACCTGCGTGTCTCGGTGGGACACGATTCGAGGATAACGGGTGAGGCGATAGCCGGGAAGGTCAAAGCCGCTCTTACTGACGCGGGAATAACGGTGCTTGACTGCCAACTTGCCTCAACGCCGGCGATGTTTATGACAACGGTTGATCTGAAGGCTGACGCCGCCGTACAGATAACAGCGAGCCACCACCCGTTTGACCGCAACGGCCTTAAATTTTTCACACCCGAGGGCGGACTTGACTCGCCGGATATTTCCGAAATCACCGCACTCGCGGATAACGGCGAATCGGTGGTAAGCGACCGGAAAGGCGAAATTATACCGACCGACTATATGACCTTGTACGCCGCGAGGCTCAGAAAGCTGATATGCGATTCGGTTGGGAAAACCGAAGAGGAGCAGCCGCTTAAAGGGTATAAAATTATTGTGGACGCCGGAAACGGCGCAGGCGGATTTTATGCCGGAGAGGTTTTGGCAAGACTCGGGGCGGACACCACGGGCAGCCAATTTTTAGAGCCTGACGGTATGTTCCCGAACCATATTCCAAACCCGGAAAACGAGGAAGCGATGAAGAGCATATGCTCGGCGGTGAAGAAAAACGGCGCCGATCTCGGAATTATTTTTGATACCGACGTTGACCGTGCCGGCTGCGTCGGAGCCGACGGTGAGGAAATCAACCGCAACCGCCTTATAGCTCTGGCGGCATATATGGTGTCGCAGGGGAAAAAGGGCGTTACCGTTGTTACAGACTCAGTCACGAGCGACGGGCTTAAAGAGTATATAGAAAACACATTGGGCGGCGTGCATTACCGTTACCGCAGAGGATACAAGAACGTAATAAACAAAGCGCAGGAGCTTTGCCGCAAGGGAATAGACTGCCCGCTTGCCATTGAGACATCGGGTCACGCGGCATTAAGGGAAAACTACTTCCTTGACGACGGCGCATATCTTGTTACAAAAATAGTGATTGAGCTCGCGCGCGGAAACGATATAGAAAAAATACTCGCTCCGCTTAAAATGCCGGCGGAGGAGTGCGAAATACGCTTCAATATACTTGTTCCCGATTTCAAGGAGTACGGCGAAAGGGTAATAAAGGAGCTTGAGGCCTATGCCGCACTGAAGCCGGAGTATAAAATTGCCGATGATAACCGCGAGGGCATAAGAGTTTCCACACCTGACGGATTTTTCCTTTTGAGACTCAGCGTGCACGACCCGGTAATGCCTATGAATTTTGAAAGCAATGTAAAAGGCGGCATAAAGCGGGATATGGAAGATTTAAAGGAATTTTTCAGCCGTTTTGACGGGCTCGATACAAGCCCTCTTAAGGTATAATATTTCCGCGCTTACGGCGGGAGCTGAACTTTAGTCCGGCTCCCGCCGTTTCAGTGTCAGTCGGTATCCCGGCAGCCGCAGCCGCAGCCGTCGCTGATATCGCAGGGACGGGGCGGGAAGAAGTCGTCGGTCGGAAACTTGATTTTCCTGAACGCCTCGCAGGGCTGGTCAGTAGAGCAGTCGCACTGCTTTTCCGGAATGCAGAAATCGTATACGGGTATAAGCATCTGCACGTTTCTTATCAGCTGAACTATTGTGAACAGCCCGAGAGTAACGTAAACGGTAGGGTCTCCGCTCTTAAGGTTGGTCATTACGTTGCCGCCTATACATTCGCTGATGCTCTTGGGTATGCAGCGCATATTCTCGTAGCAGTCGTGTATTTCGCCGATTCTCGCAGAGAGCGGTACCGGGTCAACCGCCTGAACCACGCATTTCGGCATATTGGAGCTTCTGCGGGTCAGGGTGTCGCAGTCTATGCTGTCGGCGGTTTTGCTTGAGAATATCTTTACGTTTCCGTCGCTTCCGTAGAGTATCACCTTTTTAGAGAATGAGGATATTCCCTTGATAGTCTGGGGACAGGAATGGGGAGCGGTAAAGAGGTCGAACTGCAAAAGGAAGAAGAAGGTAAGGTCACAGGAATAAAATCCCTTGTTGAAGTTTACCGGCTCAACGTCGATGAAAACATTAAGTACCTCTGCCGAGCGCAGACGGATGCTGATTGCTCCTGAGAGCAGCGCCTGGTCTTCGGGAAGGAAGAAACAGCGCAGGTCTTCAAGACAGTCACGGTCACAGCAGGAATCGTAAACTCTTCCTGCGTCAACGCATACGGCTTCCTTGAACTCGGCGTTTTCGGGCGGGCAGCCGTTTTTTAATTCTGCCATAATGTAGCCTCCTGTAAATTTATTGAAGATACAAACTTCAATAACATAATATGCCCATGTACCGGATAGGTGAAAAAAATCGTTTATATAAAAAAATAAAGGCAAAAATTCCACGGTTACGGAATTTTTGCCTTTTGCAATTTGAAAACAGAATTTTTACACTTTGTCCTTTTTTATTAAAATCAGGTTTTTTTGTTTCCGGAAGAGTTTTTCTGCCTTCCTGTCTCAGCAGACGGCTTTTTTTCCACGGAAGGCTCCTGCGCAGACGCCTCCGCCGAGGCTTCGGCCGGATGCCTTGCGGGCGAGCGGGCGGCTATCGCTTCCTTTAAAAGCACAAAAATCACGGCGCAGGTCGGAACCGCCATCAGCGCGCCGAGTATGCCGCCGATATTACCGCCGACAAGTACGGCGCAGACCACTATTACGCCCGGAAGCCCCACCGATTTGCCGACAACCTTCGGGTAAATGAGCGAACCCTCTATCTGCTGAATCACTACAAAGAAAACTATGAACAGCAGAGCTTTTATCGGGTTTGTCATGAGAATTAAAAGAAACCCGATTATCACGCCTATCGTGGCGCCGACTATCGGCACAAGCGAGGTGATACATATGAGTATGGAGATGACCGGAGCGTTCGGAAAACGGAAAACCGACATTCCTATATAGAAAAGCAGCCCGAGTATCACCGATTCGGTGAGCTGTCCCCCTATAAACTTTGAGAAAGAGTCATACGCCTGCTCGGCAACATGATATATCTTTTCCGCCGCTTTTTTGGGTATGAAAGCGTCAATGCACCGGACGGTAAAGCTGCCTATACGCTCTTTCTGTGCGAGAATATAAACAGATATAAGTATGCTGAAAACAGTGTTGTAAACACCGGATGCCAGTGAAGTCGTAATCGTTACCGCGCTGCCGAATATCGCTTCGGAATATCCCATTATATAGTCCTTGAGCTTTTCGCCGGCTGCCGCCCAGTCTATTTCAATATTAGGCACATAATGCTGTGACAGATTGAATTTTTCAAGCATATCCTCAATCCATATGCGCGCGTCGTTGGCGAAAGAGGGCAGCTTTTCCGCGAGCAGCAGAAATGTTTCGGATATATCCGGCAGAATCACCCATATGAGCACGGACAGCACGCCGAGTGCTATGAGATAGGTGAGCAGTATGCAGAGAGGACGCTTTGCCTTGCGGACAAAAGTGTACCTGCACCGACCCATAAATCCGAAAACCCGTCTTTCCAGCGCGGACATAAGGACGTTAAGCACAAACGCTATGCACAGCGCCGCTATAACGGGACGGAAAAATCCGAGAATTACGCCGAGCCGTACAAAAATATATTCAATATTCTGTACCGCTGTGAAAAATACCGAGCCGATAAAAATAATCAGCAGTATCTTTTTTATATTTTTTGAGTTAAGCTCCATATATTTCTCCGATTTTACTGTATTTTATATAATTATATCCTTTTTTACACGCCGTGTAAAGAGAAAAAAAGCGGCGGCCGCAAAAAGGCAGCCGCAATACAAAAAATCAGGCAAAAAGACCGTATTTTGTCTTAACCCGGCATAAAATTTTCAGTATGGGCTTTGCGCCGATGAGGAGAAAGAAAAAGGTCGCCGCCGCGTGTACCAGATCCATAGGCAGCCCCGCGGCATATGCCGCAAAAAGCGACTGCGGCGTTATTTTTCCTGCGGCTATGAGCAGCGAACCGGGGTTTACTATTCCGCCGTATATAAGAAGCGTCGCCGCCGCTCCGTACAGCGCGGGTATCACCGCAAGCGTGCGGCGCGGCACATAGTCACGCTTTAATATCAGACCGGATATCAGACCCGTAAGCCCCAGCGCAAACATCTGCCACGGCGTCCACGGGCCCTGGCCGAAATAAAAATTCGAGACAAAGGCGGTAACAGCTCCGGTCAGAAAGCCGGTCTGCCCTCCGAAGGCTATGCCGGAGAGTATGACAACGGCGGTCATCGGCTTGAACTGCGGCAGCCAGAAAAACGCCAGCCTTCCGCCTATCGCCACCGCGCACATCACCGCTATAATGACAAGCTCACGCGGCTGCGGCTTCCTGCTCTCAAACGCCGCGAAAAAGGGCAGCATAAGATAAAGTATTATAAGCAGGCTTATTATGTAATATTTCCTGTCACCCGGGAAAAACTGTCCCGCCGCTATCGTGAGCGGAATGAGCAGAACCGCCGCGGCCGTGCTTATTACCGCGCCGCGGCTGTGTTTTCTTTTTGTTTCCTGCAAAGATATACCACCTCGTCGTTAGTGACCGCGTTTTTGAAAAATCTGCGTGATATGCGGTTGGCCGATGTCGTGTAAAAGCTGTTGCCCGCGAAAAATTCCCTTGCTTCCCCGTATGCGGCGGTTGAACCGGTAAAAATAAGTGCGCATATGTCGGCGTATTCCGCGCAGAACTCAATATCATGCGATACGGCAATAACCGTGGTGCCGTCTGAGCAGAGACATTTCAGTATTGCCGCAAGCTCTTTTTTATACGCCGCGTCAAGTCCTTTTGTCGGTTCGTCAAGTAAAAGAATTTTCGGCTTTGTCATTATAAGCGCCGCGAGTGCCGCACGCTGGCGTTCCCCTCCGCTCAAATCGTAGGGGTGACGTGAAAGAAATTCGCCGCAGCCTGTAATCTGCGCGGTTTTTTCCGCATCTTCCGCCGGAACACCGTGCGCTTTCGCCACCGCCTCAAGTTCTTCCCTTACGGAGTTTGACGTAAAAAGCGACATCGGGTTCTGGGGAAGGAGAGCCACCGTCTTCGGATAAAGCTCGCTTTCCTTATATTTTCCGATTTTTTTGCCAAACAGCTTTACGCTGCCGCGGTATGGCGTGTTAAGCCCCGCCATAAGCGACAGCATGGTCGATTTTCCGGCGCCGTTCGCGCCTACCACGGCAAAAAAGCTGCTTTTCGGGACAGTAAGGTTAAGGTCTTTTAAAATATCCGGAGAGCTTTTCTCATATCTGAACCAAACGTCTTTAAGCTCTGCCGCCGGCTCTGTTTCGGGAAACGGCTCGCGTTCTATTTCTCCGCCGGCGGTCACCTCGCGGCTGAGATATTCTATACCGTCCCTTACCGAAACCGGACAACTGCCGCCCAAATCAAGCGCCGAATATATCCGCATAGCGGATGGCATTGCCCCGTACATACGGCTTCCGGTGCTTTTAAGAAGCTCTCCTACTTCCTGCGGAGAACCGTCGGCGGTCAGTTTTCCGTTTTCCATAACCGCCATACGGTCGGTATAGGGCAGAATCTCCTCAAGACGGTGCTCTGAAAGTATCACCGTCGTGGCAAGCTCGCGGTTTATCCTTACAAGAGTGGATAGAAAATCCGCCGCCGCTATCGGATCAAGCTGCGCGGTCGGCTCGTCAAGCACAAGCACCTCGGGCGAGGTCGCCATTACCGAGGCAAGGTTTAAAAGCTGCTTTTGTCCGCCTGAAAGGGTGGAAACGTCACGCTCAAACCATTCGGTTATGCCGAAAAAGCTCGCCATTTCAGCCACTCTGCGCCGTATCACGCTGTTTTCAAAGCCAAGGCTTTCAAGGCTGAACGCCAGCTCGTGCCATACCTTGTCGGTCACGATCTGGCTGTCCGGGTCCTGAAACACGAAGCCTATTTCCTCGGCGAGCACTCTTTCGGCGGTCTCCGAAAGAGGAGTGCCTTTATAAAGCAGGCTGCCGCTTCTTTCCCCGTGGGGGGTTACGGCCGGCTTAAAGTGGCGCAGCAGGGTGGTTTTTCCGCAGCCCGACGGACCGCACAGCACAAGAAAATCCCCTCTCCCTACCGAAAGCGAAACGCTGTCCAGCGCCTTGTTTTTCTCACCGGGATATGTAAAGCTCAAATCCTTGATTTCAAATAGGACCATTTTATTTCCTCCGTTAAACACAGCGCCGCCGGAATATTCAGAAGCGCCGCGTAAAGGGTATAGGTTATTACGGCGTAAGGGCCGGTTTTAATGCCCGAAAAAAGCGGAAAATATGCACTTCTGACGGCGCCTGTACCGGCTGCAGCCGCGGCGGCAGCGGTAAGTACGAGCATTACGGCAAGCACCGCGCCGTCGAGCAGCGTAAACCTGAAGCGTGAAAACGCCGTCCTGCCCGGCAGACCGTAGCCGCGGCATTTCATCGAGTCAGCCGTGTCCGCCGCGTCCTCAAAGCTGCGCAGCAGCAGCGCGTATATCACCGTAAGCCCTCTTTTTATCCTGCCGTAAAGACCTGCCGGAGTTCCGTACGACAGGCGCTGTGCCTCATTTATCTGTCTTGCCTTTGCCGTGACCTGCGGCACAAAGCGAAGTATCATTGAAAAAAGCAGAGAAAGAGAGGGAGAGACCTTAGCAAACAGGAACATAATCTTTTCCGATGTCATAATCCTGCTGAAGCAGGCGAACCAGATTATAACAGTCATAAGCACAGTGCCTGAAACAGCTCCGTATATAACCGATTCAAGGGTTATCGGGTTGCCGTTTATATAAAGCAGCACCGTAGCCCCCTCGTGATTGAAGGCAGTGTTGACCGCCGCCGCCGCGATTATCGCCGGAACCGAAAAAAGCAGGTACCGAAGCGCTTTGACTCCGCTTAGCACACATAGCAGGACAAGCGCCGAAGCGAACGACACCGCAAGCATGACCGGCGAGGAGGAAACCATCGAGAAAACAATACAGACCGCGAAGAAAATAAAGCTAACCCACGGGTGCAGTGTGTCAAACGCTCTGCCCATTATTCCTCACCGTAAATATTGCCTATATCCTGACCTAATTCGCAGGTGTAAAGCACACGCACATTATCCCCGTCCTTTAGCTTTACCGCATTTGCCCCGACCGTCGGGAACTCGCCGTTGACGCTGAACATCCAGCCTGAAAGCTCACCGCAGTCAAACGCGTAAAGGTTGGCTATACCCTCTATATACTTGCTGTCGTACGCTGGGGTGGAATTAAATTCCATGTGAATGCCATTTTTGCGGGTCACGTCGGCGAGCAGGTCAAAAACTGTGTCACCCTCGTCTATCGCCGCCACGCATTCCGGAAGAATTATACCGTCCGGCGGAATAATATCCTTTTTGTCTGGGTCGAGCATATCCATATTGTCAAGCACCGTTTTGCATTCTATCGTCACCGTGCAGGACGCCTGTCCCTCTTCAGGCACCGTGTCGGAGGAAACCCCGCCCGGCAGCTCAACGCTGCAGCCGCAGAGAATAAAAAGCACCGCGATAAGCGGCAGGAGCCTTTTCATATTTTATATACCTCTTTCATATCGCATTACCTTAATATTTTAACCGAGTAACGCCGCAAGGTCAAGCACCCTGCCGCCATTGAATTAAATTATTATAAAAAATAAAATAAATTTATAATCCCGCCGTAATTTCCGAAAAATATTTCAAAAAAGCGTTAATTTTTAATAGAAAAAACGCTTTTATGAGTGCTAAAATGCAGATAAGATACAAATTTTTTTTGCTGAGAAAAGGAAGGGTGCGGATATGGATAAAAAAGAAGCGTTTGTCAGCCGTATAACTGAGGAATACGGGGTAAACTGCGGAATCTGCGATGTAGATAAAAAGATTTTTCATTCCGAGCTGCGAGGGGCGTGCGAGGTGAATACTTGCGGAAATTTCGGCAAGTGCTATACCTGTCCTCCTTTTGTGGGAGAAGCTGAGGAGTGTATTGAAAAAGCCTCGTCATATAAAACGGTGATAGTATATCAGAAGATTTATCCGCTTGAGGACAGCTACGATTTTTACGGCATGGTCGAGGCGGGCAAGGAATTTCACTCGGTGATACAGGCGGTCTCGGCGCTCGCAAAAGAAAAATTCCGGTCGCCCCTTACTCTGGGCGCGGGAGGCTGCCGGCTGTGCGAAAGCTGCGCGGCGAAAACCGGCGAGCCCTGCCGTCATCCGGACGAAACCGTGGCGTCGCTTGAGTCTTACTGTATACAGGTGTCAGAGCTTGCGGTGCTAGCCGGAATGAAGTACATAAACGGGCAGAATACGGTTACATATTTCGGCGGCATATTCCTCGGCGAAGAGGAATAAAAGGCGGCTGAAAAATACGGCGGATTAAAATAAAATACCAAAAATCAATATTTTTTGCAATATTTTTGAGTTTTTATCTGTTAAAATCAAAATAAAGAAATTGATGAAAAGGAGTAGTACATATGGCGATTTTAGACGAAATCAGCGAGTTTTTACAGAAGGGCAGAGCCCTGATAGTAAAGGAAAAGGTTCAGGCGGCTATTGACAACAATGCCGACATAATCTGCTGTTCGGCGCTGCTCACCACCACAATGGGCGAGATGAAGAACGTTGTCGAGTGCGCCAAGGAAAAGGGAATACGCGACAAGGTAAAGATCATGGTAGGCGGAGCGCCCGTAACACAGAGCTTCTGCGACTCAATCGGCGCCGACTGCTACACCTCTGACGCGGCTTCTGCCGCCGACGCGGCGCTTGCGTTCTGCTCATAAAAACGGATAAAACGGCGCTTTCAGAAATTCGCCGGAAAAGTGCCACGGATTTTTATTCGAGGCGCTTTTTTATATGCCGTAAAGGTAAAATTATCCTTTATGAGCGATAAATGTTGATTTATCGGTTTTTTCAAGTTAAAATATAATAAAATAATCCGTAAAGGGAGGTGTTGTCATGGCTTCGGAGAATAAAAAAAGCGGAATCGCTATGCAAAAATATGAGCGGGCTGTGCGGCGCCTCCTGTGCATTTTTGTCGCTTGAGCCGGACATAAAGCTTTCCTGCGTGGGGGAAGACTGGCTGTGCAGCAGGTACTGCGGCTGTGATTACTGCAATACTCTGCATTACGGCTGCAGCGAGGCATACCGCTGGAACGGAAAATATGTGTTTTACTGTCCTAAGGGCCTTGTGTTTATCGCCGCGTCGATAGCCGACGAGCAGGGAAGCCTTTCGGGAGGAATGGTGCTGGGACCGGTCGTGATGGGCGAGCCGGACGATACCATAGGTATGTTTGAAAACGCGGATTTCTGCAAGAGCGTGTCGGAGCTTCCGGTGTGGGACACGTCAAAGGTGCGCTATGCCGAGGAAATTTTAAGCGCGGTTGCGGCGTCGGTGTCGGGCTCGGCACAGAACCGGTACGGCACATATGTATACGAGCAGGAAAAAATGCTTTCCGAGCTTTATGAGATTCAGGACGAGCTGAGAAACGACAGCGACGATTCGGCGTTTCTCATACGCAGCGAAAAGGAGCTTAACAGCCTTATCGCCAATAAGGACAAGGACGGGGCGCAGAAGCTGCTCAACGAGATACTGGGATACATCTTTTTTACCGGAAAAGCGGATCTGTCCACGATAAAGGCAAGGCTTATAGAAATGCTTGTGCTGCTTTCGCGCTCGGCTATCGACGCGGGCGCCGGCATACAGGAGATACTGCTTTTCAACGAGGGCAATATAAAGCAGATAGAGGAAATTTCCTCTATTGAGGATATGAGCGCCTGGATAACGGTTATAATGCACCGGTTTATACATTACTCGTTCGATTTCTCAAGCGTAAAGCATTCGGATATTATGTATAAGATAATGCAGTAAAGGAGCTTATTTCCGACCCGGAGCTTCAGGCAAAGGGTATGAAAGCCGTTGCCGACCGCAACAGGGCTTCGGCTTCGGTCAGCATGATGGATCTCTCGGTCGAGGCTGAGGCGTTCGGCTCGGTGATAAGGGTTTCGGACGACGAGGTACCGACCGTAATCGGAGCGATAGCTTCAGACGAGGAAGAGGCGAAAGCGCTCAAGGTTCCGGAGGTAGGTGCCGGAAGAACAGGGCTTTACATAAAGGCTATTGAAAAAGCGGTGCAGCTTATAACCGACCGTCCGGTGCTTGCCGGTATAATCGGACCTTTCTCCCTTACGGGTCGTCTTATCGATGTGAACGAGGCGATGATAAAGTGCTATGAGGAGCCTGAAATGGTGCATATAGTGCTGGAAAAAGCCGCTCAGTTCCTTATAGAATACGCGAAAGCCTACAAGGCGGTCGGAGCGAACGGTATAGTAATAGCCGAGCCGCTCGCGGGTCTTCTTTCGCCTGACCTTACCGAGGAGTTCTCCGAGCCTTATGTAAAGCGCATAGTCGACGCCGTGCAGGATGATGAGTTTGCGGTCGTGTACCATAATTGCGGCGACTGCACGATAAGACAGATTGACTTGATTTTAAGAACAGGCGCGCTTGCTTACCACTTCGGCAACTCGATAGATATGTCGGAAATGATGAAGCACATACCGTCTGATGTGCTGGCAATGGGCAACGTCGACCCCGCCGCGCAGTTCAGGAACGGTACGCCTGAGTCTATAAAGGCGGAAACCAAACGCATAATGGGCGAATGCTGCAAGTACCCGAATTTTGTCATCTCGTCGGGCTGCGATATTCCGCCTATGAGCCCGTGGGAGAATATCGACGCTTTCTTTGAGGCGGCGGCTGAATTCTACGGCGATAAATAAAATCAAATAAGAAGATAGGAAAGTACGGTTCTGCGGGCGCCGCCCGTAAGATTAAAAGGGAATCCGGTCGGAATCCGGAACAACCGCCATTACTGTATCTGACGCAAGAGAGCGTATGCCATTGGATTTTTCCGAGAAGGCGGCTCTGCCCTTTAAAAGGGGTTCACAAGTCAGGAGACCTGCCGTATTTTTTAGGTTCACACAGCTTTGGTGAGAAGAGTGCAGCCGTTTATCAGCACGGAATACAGTTCTGCGGTACAGCCGCGCCCTGTATGTCTTTCCGTGCCGGTATATGCTGCACTCTTTCCGGAAAACGGAAAGAGTTTTTTGATTTTGTGAGGGAAAAGATGAACGGAGAAAAGAAAGAATGGGCGGTTGAGAGGCTTACTGAAAAAAGCCGTGAGACCGGAAGACTGCCTAAAAAGGAAGATTTCGACCCGGTCACGCTTTCACGGATTAAGGCATTTTTGGGACCGTGGCCGAGGGCGCTCGAGGCAGCTGGCTTAAAAGAGCGCAAAGCCGCCGCAGGGGGCGGAAAAAGAGGAAATAACCGGTAAAACCGGATAATTTCATAATACAGCAAAGATTTTTAAAAGGAGTTTTCAGAATGAAAATCAGAAAAACATTTGCAGCGGCTGTAATAGCGGCGCTGCTGCTTAACCTGTTCGGAACCGGCGTTTTCGCCGCTGACGAGACCCTTTCGGCAAACGTCTTTATGACGGTCGCAAACGGCGAACTTTTGCTGGCGCAGGAGCCGGTAGAGGTGACCGATTACAATTCGGACGGCAAGCTGACGCTTGACGACGCGTTTTACGCCGCTCACGAGCAGTATTATGAGGGCGGAGCCGAGGCAGGATATGATTCAGAATATACTGAATACGGACTTTCACTTACAAAGCTCTGGGGTGTTGAGAGCGGAAGCGGATACGGATATTATGTAAACAACGCTTCGGCTAATTCGCTCGACGATCCTGTTAAAGATGGAGATTATGCAAATGCTTTTGTGTATACCGATACGGTAAATTACTCTGATACATACTGCTATTTTAATAAAAACACCGTAAGCGCCAAGGCGGGTGAAGAAGTGACCCTTACCCTTTACGCGGCAGGTTATGACGACCAGTGGAACCCGATAACAGTTCCGTTTGAAAATGCTGAAATTACGGTAGACGGCGTAAAAACCGGTGTAAAAACCGATGAAAACGGCAAGGCCGCGCTCAAGCTCGATATAACCGATGACGCTGTTATAAGCGCTGTTTCGGAGGATATGGTGCTGGTTCCTCCTGTATGTATTGCCAAGCCGGCGAAAACCGCCGAGGTTTATGTGACAATAGCGAACGGCAACCTTAAAATAGCCGGAGAGCTTATCACCGCGGCCGACATCGACAATGACGGCGAGGTAACCGTGAACGATGCGCTTTACGCCGCACATGAGCAGTATTATGAGGGCGGAGCCGAAGCCGGATACGGCACTGAATACGGTCAGTACGGACTGTCAATAACAAAGCTCTGGGGCGCCGAAAACGGCAGCGGATACGGATATTATGTAAACAACGTTTCTGCGTATTCTCTCACGGACAAGATGGAAGACGGTGATTATCTTACCGCTTTTGTGTATACCGATACGGTAAATTATTCTGATACATACTGCTATTTTGATAAAAACACCGTAAGTGCCAAGGCCGGTGAAGAAGTGACCCTGACCCTTTCCGCGGCAGGCTATGACGACCAGTGGAACCCCATAACAGTTCCGGCCGAAAACGCCGAAATAACAGTAAACGGAGTTAAGACGGGCTTAAAGACCGATAAGGAAGGCAAGGTAACCTTAAAGCTCGATACGGCGGGAGCACTTGTTATAAGCGCTGTGTCAGAGGATACCGTTCTTGTTCCTCCGGTATGCAAGGCGTCGGTTTCCGCGGCAGAGACCGACGGCGCCAACAATAACACCTCCGATGACGAAAAAGACGATACGCCGAAATCACCCGTTACGGGCGAAAACAATACCGCCGCATCGGTCGCGGTACTTTCAGCGGCAATGCTCGCGGTGATATGCCTTGCGGTTCTTACCCTTAAAAAGAGCTATGAAAAATAATATTATTTTACGTCTTTTTACAGCGGCAGCGGCGGTGCTGCTGCTATGTACGGCGGTTCCTGTCTCGGCGGCTGAAATCACCGCTGAGGCCGCGGCACAGGATATAATTGAATACAATCTCAAAAAATCCGGAGCGGGAAGTATTCAGCAGTGGCTTGACGGGAATTTAAGCGATACGGCGGGCTCGTCTGAGGGGTACGTGATGGCGCTTAAAAAATACGCGCCATCGCTTGACTATTCGGGCTGCGCCGACGCGTTTGCCGCTTATTCGGAAAGCGATAATTTCACATCGGCGGCGGCTTCACGCCAGAAAACCGCGCTTGCCCTTATAGCCTGCGGCAGAAAAAGCGGAGGATATCTTGATACCGCTCTTGACGATACCGTAGGTAAACAGGGGCTGATGACCTATGTCTATGGTCTTCACCTTATAAATAACGGCATACCCGGCGGTGAGAAGAAAGCCACACAGACCGTGAAGACTCTGCTTGAGCGGCAGCTTTCGGACGGCGGCTGGGCGCTTGTCGGAAAGAACGGCAATGTGGATATAACCGCTATGACATTGCAGGCGCTCGCGCCCTATTATGGGAAAAGCGCCGCGGTAAAAAAGGCGGCGGACGCCGCGCTCGGTTTTTTAAGCCGCAGTCAGCAGCAGGACGGCGGATACAAAAGCTACGGCACAGAAACCTCGGAAAGCGCATCTCAAACCTTGATAGCTCTCTGTGCTTTGGGAATAGACATACTTTCCGACAGCCGATTTATAAAAAACGGTAATACCGTAACAGACGGCATACTGAAATTCCGGCTTGATGACGGCAGCTTCTGCCACAAAACGGGCGAAGGAACCAACGGTATGGCGACAGAGCAGGCTTTTGCGGCATTCACGGCGGTTATAAAGGGCGGCAATATAATGCTTTTCGGCAGCTCGGTTCCGGCGCTTGACGAGTCGGCGCTCACTGCTGACAGCTCCGTTTCGTCCGGCACGCAGGGAGGCAGCACGTCCGAAAAGCCGTCAGGCGGTTCGTCAGAGGCTCCGGATAAGGAAAACACGGCTTCGTCCGGTTCATCTTCTGCCGTCGGGGATAACAGCGCTATGCAAAGCGGCTCGGACAGCTCGGGGAGCAGCCAAGAGAGCGGTACTTTGAGCGGGGAAACCAACAGCTCGTATAGTCAGGAAGATTCTTCTGAGGAGACGGCCGGCGGGTCCGGTGCAGCATCTGAACCTGACGGGGAAAAGGGCTTTCCTATTGCGGCGGCGGTTATAACCGCCGTACTTATAGCCGGAGCGGCGGCAGTGATTATAATACTTAAAGTAAAGCATAAAATATAAATTTCTTAGAGGTATAAAATATGCCCGGCTCCTTACGGAACCGGGCTCAGACTGTCGATAAACCTTGAAGGAAAAGCAAATTGTACAAACGCAAAAGTTTCGATCAAACCTTTTCAAAGGTTTGCGGTTTCAAAAGGCAGAGCCTTTGGCCGCTTTCCGCAGAAAGCGGAACTCTTAAGCCTTATAAAACGCAGGAAAGGGTGAAAAAAACAGTCCGGTGGACTGTTTTTTAGGGGAAACCCTCGTCGGGGGTTTCCCTTTAACTGATTCTTTATTTATGCAATTTTCCAATCAGAGATGGCTTTTTCGACAGACTGTGCCCGGCTTCTTACGGAACCGGGCTTTTTTTTGCAAAATCACTTGATTTTATCAAGCGTTTCCTTGGTAAGTATTTTTTTGATATTTATAAGGAACAGCACCGTTGCCACAGTCGCAGAGGTGAAGTCCGAGATCGGTTCGGCGAGATAGATACCGTCATATCCTAAGAAAACAGGAAGAATAAGCGCCAGCGGCACGAGAAGTATCACCTTTCTGAGCGCCGCTATGAAAAGCGATATTTTCGCCTGACCGAGCGCCATAAAGGTGGGCTGGATTCCCATTTGCAGACCGAACAGCAGCATACCGCAGATAAACAGCGGCATTTTTGCCCCGCAAAGGTCGATAAGCTCCCCGGAGTTGGTAAACATGGCGGCGAAAAGCCGGGGGAACGCCATTATGATTATAGTCCCTATAAAGGAAAAAGCGCCGCTTATCAGTATCATGCTGCGGTAGGTCTTTTTAGCCCTGTCGAACTTTCCGGCGCCGAAATTATAGCTTATAATCGGCTGTATTCCCTGAGTAAATCCGCTGAGCGGAGCCGAGAAAAACTGCAGAATACTCTGCATAATGGTTATCGAGCCGACATATAAGTCTCCGCCGTATCGCTGCATTCCGCTGTTCAGCACTATTCCCACAAGGCTTTCGGTCGAGCGCATTACAAAGGGGGATACACCGAGCGCCGAAACCTTTTTGATAATGTTAAAATCGGGCTTGAGGTTTTTAAGCCTTATTTTAAGCACGGCTTTTTTGCTCATAAGGAAGCCGACCACCCATGCCGCGCTCACAAGCTGGGATATTACCGTGGCGATAGCGGCTCCCGCAACCCCCATATCAAACACAAAGATAAATACAGGGTCAAGAACAATGTTTATCACGGCGCCTATCACGATCGACATCATACCTGTCTTTGCCGCGCCCTGCGCTATAATATAAGGGTTGAGTCCGAGCGCAAGCTCCACAAAAAGCGTGCCTGTAAGATATATCAGAATGTAGGTTTTTCCGTAGCCGACCGTCTCGTCGCTCGCGCCGAAAAGATAGAGGAGCGGCTCGGCGAAAACCGAAAAAACAATCATCAGCGCGACGCTGAAAAATATCAGCAGTGTTACGCCGTTTCCGAGTATCTTTTCCGCCCTGTCGTGGTCGCCCTTGCCCTGCCAGATAGCGGAGAGCGGGGCGCCGCCGGCTCCGACAAAAGCGGAAAACGCCGAAATAAAGGTCACAATCGGAAACGCCACGCCGACACCGGTAAGCGCGTCGGACGAGACGTCGGGAATATGACCTATGTATACCCGGTCAACAATATTGTAAAGAATGTTTATAACCTGCGCGATGACCGACGGCACCGCCATTTTTACCATAAGGCCCGACAGCTTTTCCCTGCCGAGCGCGTCTTCCTTAAGCTGCATTTTGTTCACCTGTATATTTCCCTGAATCAGCCTTTAAGCCTTCCAAGGGTCTGCTTTATTATTGCGAGCGCCTCTTCGGGAGAGCCCGCGTCTTTTACCGCGCTTTCTATCGGGCACATACCGTCACCCGCGCGGTTTATTATATATGGCACCTTATTTTTGAAGCGGCAGACTATACCGGCGTCCTCAAGTATTTTGAGCCCTGCGGAGCTTATTATTCCGGCGCGAACCTCTCTTATGCCGAGCAGGACATATAGATAAGCTGCGCCGGCGCCCACCGTTTTGTCCGCCGCGGCAAAACCGCTGAAATCTTTTCCTGAACTGAGAAGCTCAAGCAACGGAGCCACTCCCCGTTTATCGGACGGATAAATTTCCTCTCCGCGGCATAAAACGCAGGTGTAACCTTCCGATATAAGGAGATTTTCCGCACGTTCCGCGCTGTTCATTCGCCTACGCCCGTCTTTTTTATAAAATACGCGGCAATGACGGTCTGAACCGCCATTCCGGGCAGTCCGAGCGCAAGAATGTATAGCGTGCCGGAAAGGCTTAAGCCGTCTGCCTTGAATATGAGCACCGCCGCCGCTGTCACAGCGAGGCGCAGCAGTCTTGCCGCTGCGGAAGCCGCGAGGGCTTTAAGCGCGGGATTTACGCGAAGCGGTGCGAAAATTCCGGCGAAAAGTCCGTAACAGAAAAGCTCTGCGGTCATTATTCCGAGCTGTGAGGGAGCCGGCATACCCGTAAGCGCAAAGCTGAGCAGAGGGGAAACAATACCGGCAACGGCGCCTGCCGCGGGACCGGCGTAAAAGCCGAGCAGTAGCACCGGCAGATACATAGGCAGCAGTATCTGACCGGTAAGGGCACCGGTTCCCGTAAGCCTGCCAAGCATATGTACAAGCTGCGGCAGAGCCACGGCGGCGGTAACAGCCGCCGCCGAGCAGAGCGCCGCTTTTCTGAGCGTTATTTTTCTTATTGCTGTTTTTTCCATTTTTGTCACCTTATCTCATATCGTCTGAAATCGTTTTGAGATGTTTTCTTATCTCAATGCCCTGCGGACATATTTTTTCGCAGGCGCCGCAGGAAATACAGTCGGAAGGCTTTCCACCTGTTTTCGGCATTCTTTTCTTTGCCTCGCCCTTTGTGCAGGCGGCGGAAAGAAAACCGTTGTATGCGGCGAATATTTTTGAAATCGGGATTTTTTTCGGGCAGCCTTCGGCGCAGTAGTCGCAGCCGGTGCAGGGAATGCGTCTTACCTCGCGTATAATTTCCCTCGCACGGTCGGTCGCCGCAAGTTCTTTTTCATTAAGCGGCACAAAATTTTTCATGGTGTTTATATTGTCGGCCATCATATCGGTATTGCCCATTCCCGAAAGCACCATAAACACCTCGGGGTAGCTTGCGGCGTACCTGATTGCGTAGGAGGCGCGGCTGCCGCCTCCGAGGTCGTCAAACAGCTTTGCCGCAGCAGGCGGCAGGTCAGCGAGGGCGCCGCCCCTTACCGGCTCCATGACGATAACCTTTTTGCCGTGCTTTACCGCCACATCGTAGCACTTTTTGCTCTGAACCGCCGGGTCGTCGTAATCAAGATAGTTAATCTGAAGCTGAACCGCTTCTATAAAGGGCTGTTCGGTCAGAATCATATCGAGAATATCCGCCGTATCGTGAAAAGACATAGCGATATGCTTTATTTTGCCTTCTTCCTTTAATCTCTGCACTATCCCGAAAGCGTTGCAGCTTTTGTGCTTTTTATAAAGATTGCGGTTAAGACAGTGGAAAAGATAGAAATCAAAGTAATCCACGCCGCAGAGCGCAAGCTGACTTTCAAAAAGGGGTAAAATATCCTCTTCCTTTTCAAAATACGGGTCAGACAGCTTATCCGCCAGCACAAACGACTCTCTCGGATACCTTGCCGAAAGGCAGTCGCGGATCGAAGTTTCGCTCAGTCCGCCTATGTAGCCGTGCGCTGTGTCAAAATAGTTAAATCCGGCTTCCGTAAACATATCTATCATTTTATTGAACTCGTTGTAATCCACCTTGTCGCCGTCCATTTTAAGGCGCATACAGCCGAAGCCCAGCTTTTTATTTATTTTCTCAAAGCTCATACAAAAGACTCCTTTTTAAAGGTAATTTTAACATAAAGAAAGGCATTTTACAATATAAACGAGAAAAATACAAGCGTGTTTTGCATAAAAGACGCACTTTATTTTTTAAATTTTATAAAACCGTCTTCGGAGGATTTTTGAATGATCACTTTTTTATTATTCTTACGGCACTGATCAATTACGTACTTTATGCCGCGTGATTTCCCGTCCCAAAAAGCAAGCACTTCGTCAGAATAGTTGATAATCTGTAAATTTCGCCTTAGCGGCGCTCCCTTACCGTATTTTTCGTATTGGGGAAGAAATTCTGTGAGCTTAATATTGTTTTCTTGTGCATAATTTCGCGCACAGGAATCGATTCCCTTTGCTCCGCCTGAGACTATCTCGGTTACTCCCTGCGGAAGATATTTTTCAAGATTATTTACTGTCAGATTTCTTGAACCTATAATTGCAATTTTCAAAATAGACCCCTCAATTCTATTCGTCATTATACCACCATAATACCATCATTTTCGTTATGACGCAATATTTTCACTATAATTAAGTCATAATAATGCCGGAGGAATAAAAAATGGAGGATAAATTACTGAGATATACACTGCGTGTTGACAGGACGCTTTTCAGAAAATTCCGTTATATAGCCGAGTCGGAGGGGCGCTCTGCGAATAAGGAAATTGAGCAGTACCTTAAAAAACGCGTGGCGGAATTTGAGCAAAGCAACGGAAAAATTGAAATTTAAACCGTAACGAGTATGTATAGGTGGATTTTCGGATACAGTTATCAGACTGTGTGATTTTACCTGACTGCAATAATAAAAAAGGCGTCCCGCTTGGGGCGCCTTTTAAGCTTTCCTGCCGCCGTCTTGTTAAACGGCGACGGAAAGATTATTCAATTTCAAGATGCTTTGATTCAGGCAGAGCCTGTGTCTTCTTAGGCAGCGTTAGCTTCAGTACACCGTTTTCGTATTTCGCCTTGATACCCTCGGAATTTACGCCCGACAGGTCAAAGTCACGGCTGTAAGAGCCGTAAGAACGCTCACAGCGTACATATTTGCCCTTCTTGTCCTTTTCCTCGTGCTCCGAGTGTCTCTCGGCGCTGACGGTAAGCACATCGCCGTTGATAACGAGCTTTATGTCCTTCTTGTCGAAGCCCGGCAGGTCAGCCTCAAGCTCGTAATGATCGCCCTCGTCCTTTATATCGGTCTTGAACTCGTCAAGCGTGCCTGAACCGAAGAAGCCGAAAGGTGAAGAGAAGAAGTTTCTTTCAAAGTCGTCCATCTCTCTGAACGGATTATAAAGGGAATTATTTTTTCTTGAATAAGGTCTCATTTCAAACATAATAAATACCTCCGAATTTTTTTAATTTATCCGGTCTTTTATGTTTTTCTCAGCAGACCGGCGGCTGATACGCATTTTTGCTACACATTGGTATCATCCTCTTTTGTGTTATCGGCACGGTTTTGATTTTCCGTACCGGTTTCTTTTTTCTTTTTACGTCTATTATTATACGCAAAATACTTGAATTTACAATGGTCTGGTGGTATAATAAACGCAGTAATATATGTGCTGACAGCACAAAAGGGGGGTTCGTATGTTTAAAGAACAGCTTTTAAATGCTTTTTTGCAGGGGAACAGCCTTTCCGCTCTTACAGAAAGCGCCGGAATACTGCTTGGCGCGCCGATAATAGTGGTTGACGAGGCTTTCCGTATAGCGGCGAGCTTCGCGGCGCGCGGAGGAGAATATGAGGAGTACAGAACAGCGGTGAGCCACAGCCAGCTTTCCTTTGAGGCGGCGGCGCAAATATCGGGTGAGGCGGCGGAAAAAGGCGAGGATTTTTTTGAGTTCGGCAGAAACGGCAGGAGCTACCGTGTAGCGGTGCTGAGAAACGGCGGCGCAATGATAGGATATATGATAATCGTCGCCGCGGGAGAGGAAAACACCGGGGCTATGACCGCGGAAAACATTATGTTCACCGCGGCGCTTATATCAAAGCAGCTTTGCCTTGAGCGCCGCCGGATGTCGCTTGACACCGCCGAGGACGTGTTAATAACTCTTTTAAACGGCGATTTTACCGACGAGGAGCATTTCCGTCTTCAGGCGTCGGCAACCTTCCTCTCAAATTTCAGTCCGGAACGGTTCGCGGTCGTGGCAATGACGGGACTTGAAAATTCCGATGTGGCAGGCGATATGCTGAGAAAAAGTCTTGAAAGCAGCTTCCACGGCTCGCATCCGTTTTTTTACAGGGACCGTATAGTGATGTTTCTTCATATGGACCATGACCTCAATCTGTTAAGCCGTACCGCAAAGGCGGGCAACCTTTGCATTGCGGTTTCTCCTGCGCTTGAGGGGATTTACTCGCTCAGAAAAATGTACGGCATGGTGTCGCGCGTGCTTGATTATCTGATTTCGTCCGGAAAAACCGGATTCTGCGCCGAAAGCCGGAAATACGCGCGCCTGATGGCGCTAAAAAGCATAGAAGATAAGAGCGGCGTTATTGTTCCTCAGGTGACGGAGCTTGCGGCATATGACAGGGAAAATTCCGCAGAGCTTTGTCTTACCCTTTATACTTATCTTATATGCCACCATTCGCTTAAAGAGACCTGCGAGCGGCTTTACACCCACCGCAACACAGTACTTTACCGAATGCGCAAGATAAAGGAGGATTTCGGACTTGAGCCGGAGCTTGCCGATAATCATTTTAAATACCTCTTTTCATGCGCGCTCGTACTGCTTGAAAACGGGGAGGACGAGCTGTTTACAGACAAATAAAAAGAAGCTGCCCCACGAATTTTACGTTCGCGGACAGCCTTTTTTATTTTTTCAATTATGCGTAATTTTTGCAGATTTCGGTAAATGCGGCGATTGCCGGGGTAATATACTTGTTTTTATGGTGAATAAGGTGTACCGTGCGGCGGATAGGCAGCTCATCAAGGTCGAGGGTCACAAGCTCTCCTGCTTCAAGCTCACGCTTTATAAGCATTGCGGACATAACGGCAATGCCTCTGCCCTTTATCACGGCGTTTTTGATGGCCTCGGTATTGGTGCAGCTCCAGCTGCGGTTAAATGATATCCCCATTCGCTCCGCCAGCTTTTCAAACTGGTTTCTTTCATAGCTGCCTTTCTCGCGGGATATAAGATTTTCTCCTTCAAGGTCTTTAAAATTTATTTTTCCGGATAAGGCGAGACGGTGATTTTTTCCGCATATAAGCACCAGTTCGTCGGTCATCAGGGGCAGAAGAGTCAGTTCTTCGCTTTCGGCTATGCCCTCTATTATTCCGATGTCAGCCTCGTTTGACAAAATGCTGCGCTCAATTCGGGAGGTATTGTCCACCGTGACGCTGAAAACGCAGTCCGGCATGGCGGTCTCGGCTATATCAAGCAGGTCGTTTATAAGCACCGTGCCGACCGAAACGCTGCAGCCTATGCGGATTTTGCTGTGCGAGGCGTTTGACATATCGGTTTCCATATCGTCGAAAGCTCCGACAATATGCCGCGCGCGGGACAAAAGCTCCCGCCCCGCCTCAGTAATGTAAAGACGCTGGGAGAGCCGCTCGAAAAGCAGTATACCGTAATGCTTTTCAAGCTCAGCCACAGCCTGACTCACCGTCGGCTGGGTTATATACAGCCGCTGCGCCGCTCCGCTCATGGTGCCGGTCTCCGCCACGGCTATGAATATTTTTAAATGCCGTATGGTCATTTTGCTCACCTTAAAAATGTTTTTCTCATTATAGCACATTTTAAAGGTCATTTGCAATCACACCATACCCGCGACAGTATAAATAAGCGTTCCTATAACACCGCTGCCCAGTATGACGGCTACGGCGCTTACCTTGAATTTCCGCAGTATAAACAGCGCGACGGCAAATATTCCGAATTCCACTACGCGGAAATCCGAAAGGCTTGCGGAAAAGATATCACTCTTAAATAGTCCGAGCATAAGTATCGAGAAGCCGGCGGAGCCTATAAGCGCCACAACCGCCGGACGCAGCGCTCCGAGTACGGTCTGCACGCCGCCGAAGGAGCGGTATTTATAGTAAAAATGGGCAAGTATAAGGCATATACAGAATGAAGGAATTATACAGCCGAGCGAGCAGAGCAGCACGCCGCCGATACCTCCGAGCCTCATTCCCACAAAGGTCGCAGAGTTTATTGAAATGGGACCTGGAGTCATTTCCGCCACGGTTATAAGGTCGGAAAACTCTTCAATAGTAAGAAGCTCATGAATATTTACAATCTGTTCCTGTATAAGCGGAATGGCGGCGTAGCCTCCGCCTACGCTGAACAGTCCGACCTGAATAAACGCAAAAAACAGTTTTAAGAGCAGCGGCATTTCTTTTTCTCCTTTCTTATTGAGATAAGCAGGTCGGCTATGCCTATACCTAAGCATACAAAGATTATTATCATAGCACTTACGCCTAAAAGATATGTGCATACAAAGGCAATGCACATCATCGCAATGTATAATACGCGTCTGGTTTTACATACGTTTTTCGCCAGATTTATAACAACGTCGATTATAACCGCCGCGACACCCGCGCGCATTACCTGAAGCGCTGTTGCTATATAGGTGTTTGTCCTGAACTGGTCGTAAAAAACCGATATTACCGATATTATTATCATAGGCGGCAGTATAGAGCCGAGCACCGCCACCGCCGAGCCTAAAACACCGGCTACCCGGTATCCTATTATTACCGAGGCGTTTACCGGCAGAGGGCCGGGGGAGGACTGGGTGATTGCCGTAACGTCAAGCATTTCGTCCTCGTCTATCCAGCCGAGCTGCTCTACGAATTTCTTTTTCATTAGCGACACTATGACAAATCCGCCGCCGAAGGTGCAGGCGCTCAATACGAACATCGCCCGAAAAAGCGGCCAGAGCTTTTTGTAATCTTTCTGCATTTTTGTATCCCCTTTCTGCTGATGAAAATTTTAACATATCTATGGCTATTTGTAAAATACATAAGTTATATACATCTTATAGAGAAAACCTATAATTCAAAATTGAAAAAAGATCCGGACAGTGCCGGACCTTTTTATTTTTTGCTATTTAAGAATAAGCGTACCAAGCGGCGCAAAGCCGTCAAGCGAATAGGAAAGTATCTGTGTGTCGGAAACGATATAGAAAATATCGTTTATATAAAGTCCGCGGCTGAATTCTGAATTTATATCGAGCGGTACATACAGCTTTTCACTGAACTGTCCGTTTTCAAAGGAATAAATATAGTATTCAGGCCCGTGGTTTCCGTAGGCGGAAAAGCCTATAATGTTTTTGCCGGGGTCGGCAAGGGTCGCCTTGTGGGAGTAAAGCGAGTCGGAATAGCTCGGCACGAGACTGCGTTTCGCGCATTCCGTCACATCTGACGGGTCGCTTATATCGAACATCGAGAGCTTCATATTCTGAACTTTGCCGGTGTTTTCGTCGGCGTTTCTGCCTATGCCTAAAAGCAGTCCGTCTCCGTAGGGGAAGAGATAATCAGAAAATCCCGGGATTTTAAGGCTGCCTATTATTTTAGGTGAAGCAGGGTCGCTTAAATCCACGCTGAAGAGAGGGTCAACCTGCCTGAAGGTTACAAAATAGGCGGTGTCGCCCATAAAGCGTACCGAGTACACCTGCTCGCCCGGGGCGATGTTGTCTATCTTTGAAACCTGTTTAAGCCCGCCGTCAAGCACGGTAAGCACATTTACCGTATCAGACGGAAACTGGCTGCTTTCATATTTGATTCTTGTGGTTACAAAGCGGAAATATCCTTTATACTCGTCAATAGAAAACTGGTTCAGAAGTGTGCCGGATATTTCACCCGTGGCTTTAAGCCCGATTTTGCCGTCGTCTATCGAAAAACGCGCTACCTGCGTTGTGACACTTGATATTCCGCAGGTAATTATATTTTCGGTACCGGCGTAAACGGTGCTGCTGCCGCCTAAAAGCGACTGTGTTCCGGCAAGCGAGCCGTCTTCAATGTCATAAGCCGAAATCACCGTATATTCGGGACGTTCACAATTATTATAAATACATATGCTTGAGGGCTCAACCGCGCCGCAGTAATCTCCGCACTCGACTGACGGCACGAAAGACGCGGGGGTATCTTTTATAATGGACTGCGTATCTATATAATGGTTCGAGAGAATGTAGAGCTTATCGCCTATAAGCCTTGACTGGTTATACCAGCCGCTTTGTCTGCATCTCGCGGCCTCTTTCGGAGCTGTCGGGTCGTTTACGTCGTATATAACGGCGAGAGTATCGCTGCTTCCCTGTTCGGCGCCGATTATCACCAGTCTGCCGGAGCTTAAATACATATCCGAGCAGTATATTCCCTCCGTCTTTATGTCGGCAAGCTGTACCGGAGCGCCGCCTGAAACGCCGGCGATTTTAACGGTGCAGCCGTTTTTTGTTGAGAGAATATAAATATATCTGCCGTCGGTTTTTACTCTGTCCGCCTCGTCAACACCCTCGACCTGTAAGGTTGTGCCGCTGTAATCGGCGTTTTCTTCTGCCGTACCTGTGGTTTCCTGCTCATAGACTGCGGCACCACTGTTTTTTGCATTGCCGGTGACTGCGCTTCCTAAATCGTAGGCGTAATCGACTACTCTGTCCCAAAAAGTCGGGGCAAAGGCTTTTACTGTATCGTATATATCGCCGTAGCCGTCCGCGGTTTTAAGCGGCTTTATGTCCTCCGCGGGAGCGGAGGGCGTACCGCCGGTATGCCTCGCGGCTATCCCCAGCGCCGAGAAGGTAACCGCCGCACAGAGGAACACCGCCGCAAGCGCTAAAATAAAGTTTTTTCTGGTTCCGCTTTTTTTCGCGTTATTTTCAGTAGGGATGTTATTTTCTTTGTTTGCTGACATTTCTTTCACCGCCTTTTAAATTTTTTTACTGTCTGCTTGCCGTATTGCCCGGGTCATAAGCGGAAGACGCGGCGCCCGTGCCGCCGGACGGAGCCGTGAAGCTGCCTTTTTCGACTGCCTTGCAGTTTTCACGCACATATTCCGCGAAATTTTCCGCCTTTTCCTTGCCTATAAAGAACGCCTTTCCGGTGTCCAGAATATTTGTGGTGAGATACCCGTCCTCTGTTACCGTAAGACTGATGTTTTCGTAGCCTAAAAGCTCGATATTTATACTTACCGAAATCAGCTTTTTTCCGAAATTCATACTGTCATAGTCTTTGACATTTTTGAGTTCCCGGTCAGAAAGCAGCATTTCCCATACCTTCTCTCCGTCAAGACCGCTGTATTCGGTTTCGGTATAGGTGTCACCCTTTTTAACGGTGGCGTAAGCCTTTCCGAAGGTAAGCGTTTCGCGGAGATTAAGGTCGTCGGTAAGCTGACCGAGCGTTTCGGGGCGGTAGCCTGAATTGCGGCATACATACAGCTCTTTGTAGCCCTCAAATTTAATTGATACCGCGCAGTTTTTTGAAATGCCGGTTATTTCGTAAATATCGGCGTTTATCGCGTAGGTTTTGCCGGTGCGGCTGTCTGTTCCCGTAAGGGTGGCGGAGGTTATTTTCTTTCCGGCACTTTCTTCGGGAACAGTTCTGTCCGCCGTGCTGTATTCATACCCGTTAAAGGAAAGGTAAGGGAATTTCTGCGTAACGGTCATATCGTCCCAGCTCGGGACCTCGTAAATGTCCTGACTTGACGTGGGCTCGGAAACCATATCGTCTGCTTCTTCCGTGTAAGTCTCGCTGTCTCCCGGCGCCGTATCCGCCGTGCCGTTCGCCTTGTAATCGCCGTCGTATTCTTCGCTCAGCGTCCCTTCTAAGGCTTCGCCGGCGGAATTTGACTCTTTGCTTAAGAAAATACCGTTCGCGCCTGAGCTTATCCACACAGCCGCGGCAAGTCCGGCTATAACGCAGAAGCCGGCGGCAGCGGCGCACCATCTTATTATTACCGCTTTTTTCCGCGCGGGCTGCGCCGCCTCGTCTATGAATTTATCGTCAATACCGCCTATAGCGTTAATCATTTTGTTTTTCATACTTTAAAATCCTCCCTGTCAAGAAAATCCTTAAGGCTGTTTCTTGTGCGCAGAAGCAGCATTTTTGTCTTGCTCTCGGTTATACCGCAGGCACGGCTTATTTCCTTTACCTGCTGCATATACCAGTACCGCCTGACAAAAACTATGCGTGTTTCTTTGGGCAGCGTCTCAAGAAAGCTGTTTATAAGGGAGCAGAGGGTTCTTTCGTCGCTTTCGCTTTCGACCGTGATTTCTGAGGGCAGGCAAATCTCAAGCTCGTCCGTAATGCGGGCGGTCTCGTCCCAGCCTTTGCAGCGCGCGCGGCGGCTTTCCCAGCGGTTGAGCGCTAAATTGCGCGCTATTCTGCCAAGATATGCGCCGAGTCTATCGGGGCGCGCGGGAGGAATAGCGTTCCACGCTTTAAAAAGTGTGTCGCTTACGATTTCCTCCGCATCCTCGCTGCTTTCAAGTATATTGTAGGCTATTTTGCGGCAGTAGGCGCCGTATTTTATACGGCTTTCATTCAGCGCTTCCTCGTTCCGCTCGAAGAACAGACCGGTTATTCTTTCGTCCTCCATTTTGCCCCTCCGTCCCCATGAAAAGCTCTTCACCTTAAAAGACAGGAAAAATTATCTGAAGGTCACAGATTTTCACAAATTTATTTTAAAATTGTTTTCTCAATTTTTCAAGGGCGGATTTTTCTATCCTCGAAACATAGCTTCTTGATATATTCAGCTTTTTGGCTATGTCACGCTGGGTAAGCTCCTCACAGCCGTCAAGGCCGTAGCGCATTCTGATTATCGCCTTTTCACGCTCGTCAAGACAGCCCGAAAGTATCACTTTCAGCTTTTCAAGCTTTATTTTGGTGTCTATTTCCTCGGCAATATCGCTATTGTCGGCTATTACGTCTATAAGAGTAAGTGCGTTGCCGTCGTTGTCGGTGTCTATCGGATCGCTTATAAAAACGTCCTGCGCGGTTTTTTTCTGGTTGCGGAAAAACATAAGTATTTCGTTTTCAATGCAGCGCGCCGCGTAGGTGGCAAGGTGTATCCCCTTGTCGCTGTTGAAGGTGGAGACCGCCTTTATAAGCCCTATTGTGCCTATTGATATCATATCGTCCTGGTCGGCGCCGGTGTTGTAGTATTTTTTTACTATATGCGCCACAAGCCGCAGATTATGCTCTATAAGCTGATTTCTGGCGGCAGTATCGCCCGCGCGGCTTTTTTCAAGCAGCTCCGCCTCTTTGGCGGCGGACAGCGGCGGCGGAAACGAGCCGGCACCCGTAACGTGCAGCGCGAAATAATAAATATTAAGGGCAACCTCCATCAGTAAAGTAAAAAACAAGCCGTATCCCTCATTTCATAATACTTTGTAAAGTATATGAGGGGTACGGCTTGCCCGTTGCCAGTCCGCTTGATTTATGTACGGTTTATTTACCGAGGATTTTTGAAAAAGGCTTTTCGAGCGCGCAGAAAAGAGCCACGCCGCCGGCAATAGCTATTCCGGCGTTTATAAGGGTGGATGCCTGACCGAGCACCGCGGTCACAAACGCCGCCTGCGGCGCCGAGCCGGCAATCACGTAGGAAACAAATTTCCATGCGGTCTCGCCCACGATATTTACAAGCATTCCGCAGGAGGCACCCACAATAGCCGCCGCGGTCTTGTGTGAGAATTTATTTTTAAGAAGTCCGAAAACTATGCAGAATATCCCTATTACAAAGAATATCGGGCTTAAAATCGCGCCCTCTCCGGTGTATGCGCTGTTCTTTACAAGTGTGTAAACAAGCAGTCCCGACGCTACCATAAGAGAAATAACACCCGAAATATAAAGCGGAACCGAAGGATATTTTTTACGCTTGGCGAGCAGGGCATATACGATACCGGTCGCAAGACCGATAAGCAGCTTTAAAACAAAGGT
The DNA here is from genome assembly GCA_944380885.1 of uncultured Clostridia bacterium. Classification (GTDB taxonomy): domain Bacteria; phylum Bacillota; class Clostridia; order Oscillospirales; family Acutalibacteraceae; genus UBA737. The sequence goes on from CALWIZ010000002.1 coordinate 111,092, forward strand.
TTTGGGAGCGGAATCGATGTGACCGCCTAAAATGTCGTAAAGTCCCATACCCACAGAGCCGGCGAGGCCGCCCTGCCAGCCGCCTACCAGCAGCGCCGCGAGAACTACTATCATATTGCCGAAATGTATGTACATATTCGCGAAGGGTATGAAAAATACCGTCAGCGCTATGTAGCAGAGCGCTGCGAAAAGCGCTATAAATGTAACGTCAAGTATTTTCTGATGTGTTGTTTTCATAAACATTCCCCGTTTTCAAAAAAAGTGTTGCGTACGCGTTTTGCAAGTGTTATTATTATACCAGCAAAGTGTACGCGAATAAATACACAAAATAATACTTTTTTTAAAGGACAGTTTTATTATGCTGCTTGATTTTGTTGAGCTTGATACCGGCACCGGAGCGGTTTACAAGCGGCTTTACGCCGCTATCTCGCAGGCGGTGGAAAAAGGGATAATAAAAAAAGGAGAGAGACTTCCCTCTATAAGGGAAGCCTCGGAATTTCTTTCGGTGAGCCGCACAACGGTGGAAAACGCCTACATACGGCTTTGCATAGAGGGAATAGCCGAAAGCTCACCGCAGAGGGGGTATTATATTTTAGGGGCCGGCAGGGCGGAGCACGGGAAAATTTCGAGTCAGAAATCGGAGCCGAAGGTGAAATATGACTTATCGGGCAGGAGCATTGACACATTTTCAGCCGACATCGATTACTGGCGCAGGACGGTAAGGCAGGTTCTGCGCGATACCGACGCGCTTATTTCCTACGGCGACCCGCAGGGTGAGCCGGAGCTGCGCGCTGCGCTCGCGGAGTACTCATACAAGGCGAGGGGAGTGCGTACAAAGCCGGAAAACATAGTGATAGGCGCCGGAATAGGGCCGCTTTTAAATATTCTGTGCGGACTTACCGGAAGAGACGTTACCGTCGCCATGGAGAGCCGTTTTGAGCAGGCGGAAAGTATTTTTTCCGATTACGGAATAAATACGGTTACTTTAGAAAGGGACAGAAACGGCGCGAGAGCGGAAAGTCTTGAAAAAAGCGGTGCGGACATTCTTTTCCTTATGCCGTCGGCGCTGTCTAAATTCAGCGTTACGGGGCTTTCCGCCCGCCGAAACAGCTTTTTGAAGTGGGCGGCAGACGAAAACAGGCTTGTAATAGAGGACGATTATAACGGCGAGCTGCGCTATACCGCACGCAGCGTAACGGCTTTTCAGCCGAAGTGTCCTGAGAGCACGGTATATATAGGCAGCTTTTCAAAGCTGCTGCTGCCGAGCGTGCGTATCGCCTATATGGTACTGCCTGACTGTCTTGTGCCGGAGTTTACCGCCCGCAGGGGAGTATACAATCAGACCTGCGGCAAAACCGAGCAGTCGGCGCTTAAAATTTATATTGAGTCGGGGGAGCTCGAAAAGCATTTAAGAAGGCTTAGGAAGCTGTATTACGCCAAAAGCCGCTATTTTTGCGAGGCGGCGGGAAAGATTTTTCCGGACGCGTCCGTAACGCTTTTTGAGTCCTCGCTTACGGTTCAGCTTGACTTTAAAGACGGATTTGACGCGGCGGCGGTCTTCGCGGCGGCGCTTAAAGACGGAATAGCGTTAAGCGAGCCGGCGGGCGGTACGAAACTTCGGCTCTGCTTTGCCGGAATTAGGGAGGAGGAGATTATTCCGGCGCTTAACAAGCTGAAGAGGTGCCTCGAAATCTCTGCTGTATAATTTTTATATACTGTATCATTATTTTTGAAAATGCAAAAAGCCGGTCTGTTTAACTGACCGGCTCAATTTTTTTAATAATGATTTTATACTGATTTTGAATTTCTGCGGCGGTAAAGCCGCGGGTAAGCTCACGGCTGGTCGATTTCGGAAATAACCCGAAAATCAGCGCTGGCCGTAATAGGCGTTCGCTCCGTGCTTGCGCTCGTAGTGCTTGTCAAGCACATACTGCTTTATGCTGCTGTCCCTGTTAAGCATAAGGGTTTTGAACGCCATATCTGAAACAGTCTCAAGCACGACGGCGTTGTAAACCGATTCGGCGGCGTTTTTTCCCCATGTGAAAGGGCCGTGGTTCTTTACGATTATGCCCGGCACCGCCATGGGGTCATAGCCGCGGTTCTCAACCGTTTCGATTATCACCTTTCCGGTATTGACCTCGTATGCCTCGGTCACCTCTTTTTCGGTAAGCTCCCTTGTGCAGGGAACCGCGCCCCAGAAATAGTCGGCGTGGGTGGTTCCGAGCGCCGGAATATCTGTTCCCGCCTGAGCGAAGGAAACCGCGTTTACAGAGTGGGTATGGGTTATTCCTCCGATTTTCTCAAATCTCCTGTAAAGCTCAAGGTGGGTAGGCGTGTCGGAAGAAGGCTTCCATTTGCCCTCAGCGGTTTTTCCGGTTGAAAGCTCAACCACCACCATATCGTCAGGCGTCATTCCGGAATAGTCAACGCCGGACGGCTTTATTACCACAAGCCCCTTTTCACGGTCAATACCGCTCACGTTCCCCCATGTGTAAATAACGACGCCTTTCCTTACAAGCTCAAGATTCGCGTCGCAAACCTGCTTTTTAAGCTCTTCAAGCATATCGGTATCCTCCTGTCAGCGGTTAGCGTACATTCTTTCGTAATAGTCGCGGTACTCACCGTTTATTATGGTTTCCCACCATTCGCGGTTGTCAAGATACCAGCGTATGGTTTTCTTTATTCCGTCCTCAAATTTTGTCTCGGGAGTCCAGCCGAGCTCGTTCTTTATCTTTGTCGGGTCGATAGCGTAGCGCATATCGTGACCCTTGCGGTCGGTAACATAGGTTATAAGGCTTTCGGGCTTGCCGAGCTCGCGGCATATCAGCTTTACTATGTCGATATTCCGCATTTCGTTGTGACCGCCGATGTTATAGACCTCTCCCACGCGACCCTTGTGTATAATAAGGTCGAGTGCTTTGCAATGATCCTCTACATAGAGCCAGTCGCGCACGTTAAGACCCTTTCCGTAGACCGGAAGCGGCTTGTCATGCAGGGCGTTGGCTATCATAAGCGGTATCAGCTTTTCGGGAAAGTGGTAAGGTCCGTAGTTATTCGAGCAGCGGCTTACGGTCACCGGCAGGTCGAAGGTGCGGTAATATGACAGCACAAGGAGATCGGCGCCGGCTTTTGAGCTGCTGTAAGGGCTGCTTGTATGAATCGGGGTATCCTCTGTGAAAAAAAGGTCGGGGCGGTCAAGCGGAAGGTCGCCGTACACCTCGTCGGTCGAGACCTGATGGTATCTTTTTATTCCGTATTTGCGGCATGCGTCCATTAAAACTGCGGTGCCAAGTATGTTTGTTTTAAGAAATATATCGGGATTTTCAATCGAGCGGTCAACATGGCTTTCAGCCGCGAAATTGACCGTAATATCCGGCTTTTCCTCTTCAAACAGTTTGTAAATACCTTCCCTGTCGCATATGTCCAGCTTTACAAAGCGGAAGTTCGGCAGCTTCATCACCGGCTCAAGCGTTGAGAGATTTCCGGCGTAGGTCAGCTTGTCTACGCAGACGATGCGGTAATCGGGGTGCTTTTTAAGCATATAGAAAATAAAGTTCGAGCCGATAAATCCGGCTCCTCCCGTGACTATAACGGTCATACAGGACCTTCCTTTCAAAAACAATTTTAACGGTGCGGTATACTTCCGTAAGCTCAGAAACGCAGCTTTGCGGTGGCGACTCTTCTCAAATGCTCCCCGTAGGGTGATTTCCCGTAAAGGTCGGCGGATTTTAAAAGCTCGTCCTTTGTAATCCATTTTTTGCGGAAAGCAATTTCCTCGGGGGCTGAGATAACGACGCCCTGCTGGTTCTGCACGGTCTGGACAAAAAGCGCTGCTTCCATAAGGCTGTCCACCGTTCCGGTGTCAAGCCACGCGAACCCCCTGCCGAGTATCTGAACCTTAAGGCGGTTTTCATCAAGATACAGCCGGTTCATATCGGTTATCTCAAGCTCGCCTCTTACCGACGGCTTTACCTTTTTTGCCATCTGCACCGCGCGGTTGTCATAGAAATAAAGTCCGGTTATGCAGTAATTTGATTTAGGCTCTTTCGGCTTTTCCTCAAGCGAAAGGACGTTCATATTATCGTCAAACTCAACAACGCCGAATCTTTCCGGGTCCTTTACGTAATAACCGAAGATTGTGGAATACCCGTTCTGGGCGTTTGCCACGGCTTCGTTTAGCAGCTTCGTGAAATAACCGCCGTAAAAAATATTGTCCCCGAGTATCATCGCGCAGGGCTCATCACCTATAAATGACTCGCCGATTATAAATGCCTGAGCAAGTCCGTCGGGACTTTCCTGAACCGCGTAGGACAGGTTTACCCCGAACTGGTGACCATCTCCGAGCAGCTCTTTGAATCTCGGCGTGTCGGTCGGGGTGGAAATAATCAGGATATCCCTTATTCCGGCAAGCATAAGCGATGAAAGCGGATAGTATATCATCGGCTTATCGTAAATCGGCAGAAGCTGTTTTGAGGTTACGCAGGTTAGCGGATATAGTCTTGTTCCGGAGCCTCCGGCGAGAATAATTCCTTTCATTTTTCAGCAGTTCCTTTCTTTTTAGCATTCAGTTCGTTTTCTATTTTGGATTTTTCTTCCGGAGACATTGCATCAACGTTACAGAGCAGGCGGTAAACCCTGTCGGTCTCGCTTTCTTTCGGCGGATTGGTATGCGCTGCGCGCTCCTTTTCGCCGAGCCGCCATGCTATACGGAAGCGGTCTGAAATTTTCTGAAGATCCTGCTCGTCTGTCGGGAGTCTTCGTTTATCTTTGGGAGTAAAAAGAAAAGTGCTGTAAGCATTGCAAATAAGAGGTGTAGGGCCAAATGCTATTTGTTTGCCGTGATCAAGCCAGAGACATTTATTGCACAAATCTCTTACCTGCTGTACCGAATGGGACACAAGTATGCCTGTAACACCTTTAGCTAATATGCTTTTTATGCGCTGTGCGCTCTTGTCCTTGAAAGCCTCGTCTCCTACGCTCAGTACCTCGTCGAGAATAAGTATATCGGGATTGACAAGGCAGGCTATTGAGAAAGCGAGACGGCTTTTCATTCCGCTTGAAAGCTGCTTGAACATATGATCCTGAAATGCCTCAAGCTCTGCGAACGCAATTATTTCGTCATATTTTTCCTCAATGAATTTTCTTGTGTAACCGAGCAGGGCACCGCGCAGAAAAGTATTTTCCCTTACGGTGAGTTCTGGGTCAAAGCCTGAAGCAAGCTCCAAAAGAGCGGCGATATTTCCTCTTGTTATAACCTGTCCTTCGGTGGGCACCATTATACCTGTTACCGCTTTTAAAAGGGTCGATTTTCCGGCGCCGTTTGTTCCTACAATTCCGAGCATATCGCCTTTCTCAAGGGAAAAGGTGATGTTTTTGTCCGCCCAGAACTCCTGTACTTTGTATTTTCCTCTCAGCTTCTGGATAACATAGTCTTTAAGTCCTATCGACTGGAGGTCTCCGGTCTTGTACCTTATCGATACGTTTTTACATTCAAGAACCGTCATATAAAGCCATTCCTTTTAAACATAATACAAAAATTCGTGATTGCATTTCTTGTAAAGCAGGCAGCCTGCCAGCAGGAAGATCGCCGCATAAGCCGCAGCTAGTATATGAATGGCAAGAGACGGCATATAGCCGTCGATAACCACACAGCGGAAATAGAAAATATATACATATACAGGGTTAATATAAAATATATGCCGCAGATTTTCCGGCAAAATAGTTACCGGATAAAAAATAGCGGAAACATAGTTAAGGAGTGTCAGGAATATGCTGTAAAGATATTCAACGTCCCTGAAAAACACAAAAAGCGCCGAAAGCACCATTCCAACTCCGAAACAGAACACCAGCAGGAAGAGTATCGGATAAATAAGCGAAAACATATGGATGCCGAAGTGTATCTTGTCGCCGATACAGAAAATTATAAAAATAACAAGGGTAAGGGCAAAGTTTATAAACGCCTGAAAGGTTTTTGAAAGCAGAAAAAGATATTTCGGTACATTTATCTTTGTGAATATCGGGGCGTTCGCCATAAGCGCCCGCATACATCCCTGTGTCGCTTCTGTATAAAAGGACATGACAAGAGTTCCGCAGAAAATATATATAATGAAATGCTCCTGCGTCCTGCCGAATATATTTACGAATACAAGCATAAGTATCAGTACGTTAAGCAGCGGCGCCAAAAGGCTCCACAGCATACCGAGAACCGTGCGTTTGTATTTTTTCTTGAAATCTCTTTTTACAAGTTCCTCAAACAGGAACCGGTTTTTTTTCAGCTTTTCAAGCAAGCATATAACCTTCTTTCGTTTACTGCCTTCTGTCAAGCAGCGCTTCTATCGCGTCCACTCCCAGCACGGTTATGCCGAAAGCGTCCTTCATTTCTTTGCGCTCTGCAAAGGAATCGTCGATAAACAAAGCGTTTTTTGACGGGGATACATGGTCGGTTTTTCTTTCCGAGCGCGGCAGACATATTATTCTGTCAAAAAGCTCAGGCATAATTCTTAAGGCTCTGAGGTCGGCGTATATATCGGTCTCATGCCTTGTGAGCAGCGTTACAGGTATTCTGTGTTCCACGCACTGATAAACAAATTCCAGCGCGGAGAAATTAACGCCGCCGTGTACCGTTACGGTATCGTCAAAATCCATATACACTTCATCATAGTTTATATCGAGTTTGAAAATATTATTCAGCGCCCGGTCAACGGTAACACCCGCTACGGTCTCGGGAAAATCAAGCTCAAAACCCATAGCGTCAAAAACCGTCAGCAGGGCGAGATTAACGCCCGCTGCCCTTTCCACGCACATGGTGCCCGCTACTCTTGTGGCGCACTCAAGCAGACGGTAATCACCGTCTTTATTCCTTTTGAGCTGGAAGAACCAAACTCCGCGGAAATCCATTCTGCCGTTTATTTCTTCGGCAATTTTCAATACTTCACCGTCAGGCTCTACAAGCGAGGAATTTACGCTTATGCCGTTTTTAACACGGCTGCGTGTCCTGCAGGAGGCAAATTTGAGGTCACCGTTTTTGTCGGTAAAACAGTCGACGGTGTATTCCTCTCCCGGAAGATACTCACATATTACCTGCTCGGCGGTTCTCGTGCTTAATTCGTAACAAAGCTGTTCGGGACTTCTTATTATCTCGAACCCCTGGCTTCCCTGTGATTCCGCCGGCTTTATAATTACCGGATAATCCTTTATTTCATCGGGAGCCTTGTAAATTGCCGGCAAAAAGCCGCAGCCGGCAAGCCGGCTGTAAGTTTTTGATTTGCTCCGGCATATCTGTACCGTTTCGTCAGGCGAGGTAAGAAGCTTTGCGTGCAGCCTATCGCGGTTACGGCTTAAAAAAGCTATAACGCTGTCAAGTGCCGGAAAAATAAAATCAATGCCGTTTTCATCAATATGTCGGTTGAGAACATCTATAATTTCCGGCGCGTCTATATACGGTATGCCGCCAATATAGTTTTTATATACCCATTTTCCGTGGTCTTCCGCGCTGGAGGCGCCGTAAAGTGTGATAAAGCGTATATCCTTGAGGGCACGGTGCAGCTCAAGACCTATTTCCGAACCGCAGGGAAATACCATTATGTTGATCTGTTCCATTATTTCAGCAGACAGACGCGGGAATACCCGCGCCGCCTTTCCTTTCTGTTTTGTACGGCAGGCGCTTAAATCCCCAGCCGCTTTTTGATCTCGTTTACAATACGCTCCGAATTGTCAGGCCCGTTGACCGATTTGTCAAAGAAGTATTTGATCTTTTCGGCACGCAGGTCGGCGTCTTTTTCCGGATTTTCGCAGTATTCCTCAACGCATTTAAGAGTTTCTTCCCAGCTTGATGTTATAGGACCCGGAACAGAATTTTCAAAATCGAGATTAAAACCTGCCTGTTTTTCCTTAAACCATACAATATCAGGGCAATAATAAATTGCTGGTCGCCCTAGTAAAGCAAAATCAAGTGAAATAGATGAATAATCTGTTATTACAATGTTGTATAAGCCTAACTTTGTGTATATATCTTTTTCGTCATTGTAATGAATTCTTGAGTATTTGCTGATTTTATGAAGTATTTTAGAGCTGTAATTACGCCAAGTATGTGGGTGAAGACGAATTAAGAATGTACCGTTAATTTTTTCCATAAGCTGTTGAATCGAGTCAAGAGAATTAAGGCAGTTGTTTATAAGTTCATTTTCTTTCTGTTGTGAATAACGAAATGTTGGGGCATACAGTATTACAGGAGCGCTATAATCCGGTTTCATCTGATACATCAGAATGTCTCGAGGATGTCCTGCCATAAAACAATTTTCACGAGGAATATTCCATATATCTGCAATCATATCAAGCCGTTCCTGACCCGGACAAACAAATAAAAAGTATTTTTCAAATTTCTCTCTGAAGGGGGAAAGAAAGAAATATTTGAAACTCTTAGAAAAACGCTTAAATAAACTATCAGACTCATTTGGAAGTATATTTGTGCTATACACTACTCCAGGTTCTGTAACAGTTTTTACTGTTTTTCCGTCACCCATAGCCTTAAATCCTACTCCGTGCCACAGTTGAACGATTTTTGTCCTGTTATTTATACCTGAAAGTTTTCCGTAATCTGACATAACATTATGATCTGTTATAGCAATATAGGCGTGGGATAGAATTTTCCGGCTGCGCCTTGTTCCGAATTTGCACACCGGTTTATTTTCGTTTTTAAGAAAATCTAATACTTCATTGTCATTCGTAAGCCAGTATAATTCTATTTCCGGATGATTTGCAATTATATATTCGTAAAAGTATTTGGCGTTGTCCAAATAATTATGTCCGCGAAAGCTGGTAATAACCCATAAGTTTTTGCGCTTTGGAAAAAAAGTATAAAACCAGTAAGCCAATAAGCCTGCAAAATTATAAAGAGTTTTGAGCAGTTTCTTTATTCCTATTTTGAAACTTTCAAAAGCCAATACGAAATAAGAATATATTTTCAGTGGGTATCGGTAATACTTTTTCCTCATTATCGACTGATATCCATTCCAACCGAATGCATTTATAAGCGCTCGGCTGTCTCGATAAAAGGAAAGATATGCATTAAGAGAGAAAATTGCTGTCTGTTGGTGAGATTTGAAAAAATCCGTAACAGCATCAAAGTCATTCATTTCTATTAAGGTTTTCAGATAATTATAGGTCTCGTGCTTTATCCTGTTTTCAAACGCCTGCTTCGGATAGTTTTCCTGGTATATTTCGTACCAGCTGAGTATACCCGTCATCCAGCGCACATGGTCAAGGCGGGTTTTTATGAAATGCTCCTCCATATCGACGCTCATATATACGCCGACATTGCTTCTGCGGTAAACCGCGGTTATATCAGGCAGCATATGCCCTGTGCCTTCGCCGAGCTGCATAAGAAATATGGGATGGTCTCCGATTATTCCGGTATAATACCAGTCCGGAATTATAACATCGTAGTTCCAGCGGTAAAAAACGGTCGCTGTATGCGCCGGAAAAACCCATACACAGTCATCACAGGTGAAATCCGAGCCCTTATGATGATAGGTAGGCTCACAGTCCGGAAAAATAAGCTCACCGTTTTTATCAGGCTTGAACCAGTCGCGCAAAAACCAATCGTCCGGAGCACTTATCCTTGCTTTTGAAAAGCAGACACGGACATCATCATGTTCCTGCATATAGTCATACTGCTTTTGGAGTTTGTATTCATCAACCCAGTAGTCGTCACCCTCGCAGAAGGCAATATACGGACTGTCCGCGTGATTGCACAGGTCGATAAGGTTTGCCTGCGCGCCCATATTCTTTTCCCTTAAAAACGGAACTATTATATCCGGATACTTTTCGGCGTATTCCCTTACAATATCCGCCGTACCGTCAGGACCGTGGTCTTCGCCGACAAATACCTTGAATTTAAAGTTGGTTTTCTGCATTAAAAAGCTGTCGAGCGCGCTGCGAATATACTCCTCGTGCTTGTAGGTGATACAGCAGATTGTTACGGCGCAGCCGTCGTTTTTAGCGGCGCGTGCGGCGGTTTCGGGACCCATCGTAAGCCCTTCGGCACCCGGTTCGGTATTGCATCGTCCGGTTTTACTGTCAAAAAGAGCTGCGTATTTGAAATCGTTTTTGGTTTGCATTGGATAACTTCCTTTTATTTTTCTGTACCGCGCAGGACATCAATCGTATGTGATACGCCTTTTTCAACGGTGTATTTTCCCGTCCAGCCGAGAGAACAGAGCTTGCTGCTGTCCAGCACGGCGTGCGGAATAAATGTCTGCTGTGCCTTTGCCGCGTCATCGGGAACCGAGAATATAACCTTCTTTCCGGTGTATGCGGCAACTTCCCTCGCAAATCCGGCAATAGTTACCGTCGCGTCGGGATTTGCGATATTGTAAGCCTCGCCGCCCGCGCCTTTAAGCATTACCGAAAGTATTGCCGAGGCGCAGTCCGCTATATAGCAGTAAGAACGCAGCTGAAGCCCCGGACTGTTCATTACTATATCCCTGCCCGCCAGCGCGTTGTTCACAAACTGCACGTTTGCCCGATTGTCGCTTCCCGTTGCATTCGGTCCGTAGGTGTGGCAGGGACGGACAATAACGGTATCAACTCCGTACTGCGCCCTGTAAGCGGCGCAGAGTGTTTCAGCCGCTCTTTTGGACGACGGGTAGCAGGAACGGGGGAGGGTGGGGTCAACATAGCCGCTGTAATCTTCTTTAAATGCGGTTACGGTTTCCGGAGCTTTCCCGTAAACCTCGCCCGACGACACAAAAACAAACCGTTTGGCGCCGCGGTTTTTCGCATAACTGAGCAGATTTGCCGTTCCGGTAATATTGCTCATCACCGTTCCTACCGGGTCGCCTGTAAAGGCAGCGGGATAGGCGTTTCCTGCGGCGTGAATTATAAAATCGGCGTCAAAACCGAAATCCGCGGGAGTATTTACATCGTATTCTATAAGACGGACTGTATCGTCCGGACACCCGCAAAAACGTTCCTCAAGCCTTTTAAGGCTTCTTCCTGTTGCGTATACCGTAATACCGGCGCCGCTTTCACGGCTGTATTCGGCAAGCATATCGGTTATAAACGAGCCTATAAGACCGGTAGCTCCGGTTATCAGCACGGAAGAGCCGCGCAGCTTATCTATATCGGTTACAGAGGATATAGCGGTGCTAAGATCGCTTTTGTAAATATCGCTGCCGTATAAAAACAAAATTAATTCCTCACTTCTGTTTTATCCAGTTTGAACGCTTAACGTTCAGCAGAGCTTTGAATATGTCTATATCGTCTATTGTGGTGAGCTTGATATTTTTTTCGGAACCGGCTGAGAAATAAACCTTTTCGCCCATTTCTATCATAAGCGTTACCGACGCCACGGAATTTGTGATCCCCGCTTCGAGAGCGCGCCTGTGGAGATCGCATATCTTGCCGAGCCTGAAGCCCTGCGGCGTCTGGGTACGCTTGAGCCTGTCGCGCGGATAGCTTTCGCCTGAAGATATCTCGTCGTCTGTGACCACCATTGCCTCGGCGCAGGGAATGACCGATATGGCACAGCCGTGTTGAGCGGTCTTTACAATGCAGTCGGAAATAATTTCCTGAGAAACCATAGGGCGTATAGCGTCATGTATCAGAACTATATCGTCCTTTCCATAGTGCTTTTCAAGCTCATATACGCCGTTGCGGATAGAGTCCTGTCCGTTTTTGCCGCCGGGTATTATGTGCTTTAATTTTGTGATATTAAACTGATTGGCATACGCCTGAAGCACCGTTTCCCAGCCTTCGATGCATACTACCGCGATCGCGTCAATATCCGAATGGTTCTGGAACGCCTCAAGGGTATAGACAATGACCGGACGCTCTTCCACCGTCAGAAACTGCTTTGGTATATTCTGATGCATGCGCTGTCCGCTTCCGCCTGCGATAATAAGTGCTATGTTCATATTATTCACCTTTCTGAAACTGATATTATTGTATCACAGATGTAATCCGTGCTTTTTTCGTCAAGATCTTCGTAAATCGGCAGGCAGAGTACGTTGTCAGAAATTTTCTGCGCTACCGGAGTACTGTTCGGATTTTTTCCGTCAAGACAGCCGACCGTGCTTGTGAGCGGATAGAAATATTTGCGCGCGCCTATGCCGTTTTCGGCGAGCCTGTCCGCAAGCTCGTCCCTTGTGCAGCCGAATTTTTCCGCGTCTATTACAACAGGGAAGTAAGCGTAGTTGCTGTTTGTGTCTTCCGGTACATAACACAGCTTTATTCCGTCAAGTATGCCCAAACGTTCGGTATAGCGCCCGTAAACACGCTTTCTTGCGGCTATCGCCCTGTCAAGATGACGAAGGTTGCAAAGCCCCATGGCGGCGCAGAATTCGTTCATTTTGGCGTTTCCGCCGGCATATGTCAGCTTTTCCGGAGATGTCATTCCGAAGTTTTTAAGATGGCAGAGCTTTGTGTAAAGGCTGCTGTCCCTGAATATCGCCGCGCCGCCCTCAATACAGTGGAAAACCTTTGTGGCATGGAAGCTGAACATTGATGCGTCGCCCATCGCGGCGGCGCTTCTGCCGTTTTTTGTGACCCCGAAGGCATGGGCAGCGTCGTATATTACTTTAAGTCCGTGCTTACGGGCAATTTTTTCTATTTTTTCATCATTGCAGAGATTTCCGTATACATGAACTCCGAGTATCGCCGAAGTTTTTTCGGTAATCAGCGGCTCTATAAGATCAGGGTTAATAGTGTAGTTATCCGGGTCGATATCGCAGAAAACAGGGGTAAGACCTTTTCTTATAAGCGCGTTCGTGGTCGAGACAAAGGTGAACGGTGTAGTTATCACCTCGCCTTTAAGTTCAAGCGCCTCAAGTATGCATTCAAGCGCAAGGTGACCGTTTACGCACAGGGCGACGTTGTCCACCCCGAGAAAATCACGCAGCCTGCTTTCGAGAAGCTGATGCTTTTCGCCGGAATTTGTGAGCCACCTCGTATCCCAGAGCGAACGGATTTCCTCCGTATACTCCTCAAAATCCGGCATTGAGGAGCGTGTCACGGGAATTTTAATATCCATTTGTCATACCTTCTCCTATAAATACGGTTTATTTTAAAAGCCGCTTTTTAATAAAACCGAAAAGTCTGTCCGCCGTTTTACCGAAAACCGAAAAAAAGGCAAAAGTCAGATTAAAAAGTAAACGCTCTTTAAGCGGAAGACGCTTTATATATTTCTTAGCGCGCTGCCTGATCCCCGGATCAAGGGTTTTGCGGTATTCGGTGAGCCATATGTGAGCCATATGAAAACTTATTTCGGTGCTGAATCTGCCGCCCGTATATCTGTCAAACATACCGAGCCATACCGTCTCGTTTTCAATATGCCCGAAATCAACCTCGTTTAAATGCATGCTTGTCCAAGAGCCTTCGGAGGCGAAACGGTATACACCCATTATCCTGTCGGTATAAATTACCTTTCCGGAAGCGGCGGCAAGCACCTGTAGCGGATAATCGTAAACATCCGCAGCGGCTCGGAAGTCCGGCCAGCTGTCAAGAATGTCTCGTCTGAACATAAGCGAAACGGTGGGACAGAACATACCTCCGCGCTTCACTATAAGCGACGCGGAAACCTCCCCGCTTTTTTTCATCGGACGGAAAGAAGAAACCGTACCGTCCGCCGCGAGCTGATTTACGGCGTGAAAGCTGAGCGTACAGTCGGGATTGTCAAGCATTATACGGGTCTGAATGCTGAGTTTTTCAGGATCGGACCAGTAATCGTCACCCTCACAGAGCGCTATGAACCTGCCTTTTGAGATAGGATGCATATATTCATATATAATATTATGCTCCCTGTAACGGTTCTCGGTCTGAATTACGGGACGGACAATGTCCGGATACCGGCGCGCGTATTCCTTTATTATATCGGCGGTTGAGTCGGTCGAGGCATCGTCATGTACAATAAGCTCAAACGCAAAATCCGTTTTCTGGGAAACCACGCTTTCGATTGCCTGCGCCACGGTTTTTTCCTGATTGTAGGTCATACAGTAAACCGACACAAGAGGCGCGGTACCGGAGTCCTGCTTGTCAATGCGCATAAATTTCACCCGACGGTTCATATAATCGGAAAAATATTCTTAAAAAATATATAAGCATATTTTCCGTATAATTCTACCATAATTCATATTAAAAAGCAACAAAAAACTGCTGCCGCGGCATAACACAGCCTTTTAAAGTTAAAATACCTTAAAAAGAAAGTTACGAACATATTATTTAAAAAGAAAAATACATATATACATTGTGATATTTGTTAGTATATAATAAACAGTCAACCTGAGCACGGAAATTGACACCTTTAAGCAGTCTATTGCATGAAATAGCCGGCACAGAAAAGGGCGGAGATAATCATAGAATACATACTTGACACCGGAGCCGCCGTGAGATCGGCGGTATGGGTTTAATATCTGCAAATCAAACAACCAACAGGTGTAAAAATACAGAACGGTTTGTGTGGCCGGTAGTATAATAACAGAAAAAGGCTTGGGCAACGAAATTTCTGCCTAAGCTTTTTTGTTTAGAAACCTTATATTTAATCTCGCGTGTACTTTGCAGAGAAAGGCGTACAATGTAGTATTAAATCTACGTTACCTGATTATTTTGTTTTAAGTTCTTAATAATATGTATATGCAATCTAAAATATTCGCTTCAAAGAGCAAAAGTAATATTCAGAAGAAAAAACATGTGCAATTGACAAGTTTTTTCATATAGACAGCAATAATTTTCTTTTAAATAAGATTTTTTTAAATTATAATTAAAAAGAATATAAAGCTTTATATGGGAGTAGATGTTTATGTTTAAAAACGGATTAAAAAAAGCAATTACATTTTCTTTCGATGACGGTGTAGCCGATGATATTCGTTTGGTAGCCCTTCTTAACAAATACGGATTAAAAGCAACATTTAATCTGAATTCAGGCATGCTTTCAAACAGAAGAGTCCATTGGATGTTCAAAGATGTAAGACCGGTAAGAAGCTTATACTATACGGAAACCATAAATTTGTATGATGGGCATGAAATCGCAAGTCACACTGTAAACCATGTTGATCCGTGTGTGGCAACTCCTATTGCGTTTTATAATGAGCTGTTGCTTGACAAAGTATATCTTGAGGCATTATATAAAACAGAAATCAGGGGTATGGCATTTCCTTACGGCAGATATACCGATGAGACAGTGGAAATGATAAAGAAACTCAATTATCTTTACGCCAGAACAACCAAAAGTACATATTCTTTTGATTTTCCTTCAGAGCTCCCTCTTTTGCATCCTACCTGCAGATTTAACGACGCAAAATTATTTCAACTTGCGGAACAGTTTATTGAACTTGAGCCAACAGAAAAATCGGTGTTTTATATTTGGGGACACAGCTTTGAGTTTTTAACAGAAAATGATTGGCAGGAGTTCGAGAAATTCTGTAAAATTATATCCGGCAGAGAAGATATTTTCTACTGCACGAATTCACAGCTTTTTTTATAAGAAAAGGGTTTGTTGAAAAAGGATAAGAATATATGAAGAGAATTTATGAAGATCTGAATAAGACAAGCGAAAATCGGTTAAGTCCGAGAAGTTATTATATTCCGGCCGGTAAAAGCCAATATTATCTTTTAAACGGCGAATGGAGATTCGCTTATTTTAAAAGAGATATTGACGTTCCGGAACATATAGAAAATTGGGATAAGATAAAGGTTCCGTCCTGTTGGCAGAATCTTGGATATGATAATCCCAATTATACTAATATCAATTATCCTTATCCTGTCGACCCTCCTTTTGTCCCCGATGACAATCCGTGCGGAATTTATGAAAGAAATTTTGAACTTTCCTCTGTTTGGGGTAAGGTTTATTTTGTTCTTGAGGGTGTGTCAAGCTGCGGATTCGTTTGGATAAACGGCGAATATGTCGGGTTTACCGAGGGAAGCCGTCTGCAGGCAGAGTTTGATATTACTCCGTATGTAAAAGAAGGCGATAATACACTTCGGGTTAAGGTCTTGAAATGGTGTGTAGGCTCTTATCTTGAAGATCAGGATTGCTTCCGTTTTAACGGCATATTCAGAGATTGCTATATCCTTCAACGTCCTGATAACCACATAAGGGATATTGAGATTATACCTGATGATAAAGGTTTTAATATAAAGCTCGACGGTGTTGCGGATATAAGAATTTCAGAAGGGAAAAAGCTCTTATACGCCCAAAAATCAGTAAGTGAGGTTGACTTTTCACCTGAAAATCCGATATTGTGGAATGCTGAAAAACCGTTTCTTTATAATATTGATATAGAAAAAGACGGGGAACTGATATCGCTTAAAGCAGGCCTCAGAAGCATAAAGGTTTCAAAAAAATATGAATTGTTGGTAAACGGTCAAGCGGTTAAGCTTCATGGAGTCAATCATCATGATACGAGTCCGAACAGCGGCTGGTACCAAACCAATGAAGAGTTAAAAAAAGATCTTGAGCTGATGAAAAAGCTCAACATTAACTGCGTGCGAACATCACATTATCCGCCTACTCCGGCTTTTCTTGACATGTGCGACGAGATGGGTTTTTATGTGATTTTGGAAACGGATATAGAGACTCACGGCTTTTTAAGAAGGCTTCCGAATGTGCCGTACCATTTTGATGTTGAGAGTTCGGATTGGCCGTGCACCAACCCCGAATGGGAAGACGAGTTTATTGAGCGGATGAAGCGAGCGGTAGAATGCTTCAAAAATTATGCCAGTATTATTATGTGGTCTACGGGTAATGAAAGCGGGCACGGAAGAAATCATATAGAAATGATCAAATGGATCAGAAGCAGGGATAATACCCGCTTGATTCACTGTGAAAATGCTTCTCGCAAGGGTCAGATACATAACGCGGATGTGTATTCAAGAATGTATCCGTCACTTAAAGATACGGAGGATTTCGCGAAAAACGAGGACATAAATATGCCGGTATTTCTATGTGAATATTCGCACGCGATGGGTAACGGCCCCGGAGATGTTTGGGATTATAATGAACTTTTTGATCGGTATCCTAAGCTTATCGGCGGTTGCGTATGGGAATGGGCTGATCATACTGTCTTGGTAGATGGGGTTCAAAAGTACGGAGGAGACTTTGAGGGTGAGCTTACTAATGACGGTAATTTCTGCTGTGACGGCATGGTATTTTCCGATCGCTCGTTAAAAGCAGGCTCGCTTGAAGTAAAGGCGGCATATCAGCCTGTTCGCACGGAATTTAAAAACGGGGTTCTGAGAATAACAAATCGCTATGATTTTACCAATCTTAATGAGTGTGAGATTTTTATTTCTACGGAAGTCGACGGCAATGTTGTTAAAAAAGATAAAATAAACCTTAATGTTTTTCCGCACGAAACGGCAGAATTTATACCTGAGATACCTGAATTTAAAAGTGAGTTAGGCGCGTATCTTAATGTATCGGTTATAAGGAACGGCGAAGAAACAGCGCAAACACAGCATAAAATTACCGATGTTTCCTCTGAAACTGTTTTTGATAAAAAAGCTGAACTAAAGGAGGATAATTTATATATATACGCGAGCGGGGAAAATTTCCGATATGTTTTCTCAAAGCATTACGGAAACTTTGAAAGTATTAAAATAAACGGCAGGGAACAGATTTGTTCGGTTCCGATGCTTTCTTCAAGAAGAGCCGTAACAGACAATGACTGTCATATTCAATTCCGTTGGAATAACATTACAATCTGGCAGGGAGAAAATTTTGACGTACAGTTTTCAAAAATATATGACTGCCGAATAGAAAACGGCGATATTTGTGTTAAAGGCTCTCTGGCGGGGGTGTCGCGAAAGCCTTATTTGCACTATTTTGCAACATTTAAGATTGATAAAAACGGACAAATTTTTATCCGTTTAATCGGAGATATAAGAGAAGATACGGTTTGGCTTCCGAGATTAGGTTATGAATTTATCTTACCTGCTAGTTCAAAAAAATTTACATACTATGGGAGAGGGCCGATAGAAAATTACTGTGATTTATCTCACGGCTCTAAAGTAGGACTTTATGAAAGCAATACTGATAAAGAGTATGTAAACTATGTCCGTCCGCAGGAACACGGAAATCATATAAATACAAAAATGCTTAAAATCGGGGATATGGTTTTTAAGACTGATACGGAGTTTGAATTTTCCGTTTCAAATTACGGAATTGAGGAGATTGAAAAATCAAAGCATACGGATGAACTAAAGACAGACGGATTTGCTCATCTGCGAATTGATTATAAAAACTCAGGATTAGGTTCTAACTCTTGCGGACCGAAGCTTGAGGAAAAATATCAGTTAAATGAAAAACATATTGATTTTTCATTTTCGGTTTCACCGACGTAACTGAAACAGAAAACTTTGCCATACTTTTAAAAGTGTCGGCAAACAGTAAATGCTTTAAAGTGAAAAATATTATAAAAATGAGCGTGTCGGCTTTTTCGGCACGCTCATTTTTACTTTAAATTCAGGTCTCTGATGAAAAATCTTGAAAAAAACCTTAAAAAATATTATACTAAATATATAAAAACTGGCACTGTAAAGTTAAAATGAAAAGATAGCTCACGAAATCATAGAAAAGCTTCACGCAACGAGCAAAAACTCCCGTT
>CALWIZ010000003.1 GCA_944380885.1 uncultured Clostridia bacterium
CTAACAGTTCCTACTGCCAAGCCTGTAGCGGACTTTCACCACCAAGTTATTACGCGTGCCGAGCACACTATAAAAAAAGCACATTTAAAACAATTAAATGTGCTTTAAAAAACGCTTATTCACTTTATATTATTCGGCTTCGAAAGCGTCCTTATCAAGGCCGCAGACCGGACATACCCAATCCTCGGGAAGATCCTCCCACGCAGTTCCGGGCGCTATGCCGTTTTCCTCGTCGCCTACTTCGGGATCGTAAATATATCCGCAGGGGCAAACATATTTCATTGTAAACACTCCTTTTTTTTCATTATAAACCGGACGCAGAACCCGTCCGTCAGCTGCGGGCGGAAATATCAGCTCCGTGTTACGGTGTTATTTTAACACAAGCGTTTGATAAAATCAATAAAACATTAAAAAATTCAAATAATTGTTACACATAGGCAAAAATTGTTGACATATAAAGTTTATTAGTATAGAATAAACGGGTATATCATATTTAAAGGAGATATGAAGTGAAGCAGCTGGATAACTTGCCGCAAAAAAGCGGCTTATATAGAATAGCAGCCAATATTTACTCATTTGTAAAAAAGCGCCGAGCCGCAACCGCTATAACAGCAGTGGCAGTGGCTTTATGTATAACAGTTACTGCGGTGTACTATTCAGCGAACAGTGACGCCCCGCAAACAGTAAGCAGTTTACCGTCTGAAACCGAATCTGATATTCAGTCTAACAATGTTTCAACCGAACTGCCCGAATCATCTGAAACAAGCAAGATTGTATCAGAGGTTCCAAAAGAAACTGCTGTTTCCTCCTCAAAGCCGAAGAGCAGCTCTGTCTCTGTGTCTTCGTCTGATGCCCCGTCGCAAGCGGGCAAGCCCTCACAGTCGGGCAGCTTCAAATACAACACAAATCTTGATATTGAGGATAATGTGTTCTTCGACGCGATGATATATACCGGTTACAACATAGAAAAGCACAGATCCGACGGAAATATGTGGAAATATATACTTGCTCCACAAAAACGCGGTCTCGGCTATCTTTCTGATATAACCTACGCCGGAGGTTCAACAGGATACGAGACAAAGAACGGCAAGCCGAATATTTCCTATTTTGAAAAGCACGGTCTTGTCTGCGCGTCCTATGTCACCTATGTATATTTCAATTATCTGCCGAATGTGGCGGGGATAGATACTTCCTCGCTTACAAAGCCGGTGCGTTCCACCTCTGCGAACGACTGGTACACAGCCGCCAAGGACTGGATTAAAAAGGGATACTCAAGAAAAATATCATTTACGGCAAAAAATACGGCCGCCGCTATCAAATTCACCCCTTCGGAGGATATTCCGATAGGCTCGATAATCGCCTTCTGCGACTGGAAAAACAGGAGCGACTATTGCAGTCACGTTGTTATATATGCCGGGTACAAAAACGGATATCACTGGGTATTCCATGTCGGCAACTCAAACGGTCCGGAATTCTGCTCTGTTGAGCGTATGAAGTTCGGTCCCGACCCGCAGTGGCCGATAGCGGTTATCACGCCGCCGTCTAATATCAGGATGTCGGCTATGATTGAGGTAAATGTGACAGACAATGAAGGAAACACCGTTTCCGGTTCAAAGGTCACCCTGACAAGCGGAAAAAACGGCGCCGCGGTTTCTCTCGGAACTACCGGCGCAAGCGGCAAACTGACAGAGGAGTACCTTTCGTACGGAGAGTATACACTCAAATTTACGGTTCCCGAAGGGTATACGTCTGAATGCACAGAGAAAAAAATAACACTTACAACCGCGTCAAACAGCAAAAACACCGTAAATATAGTTCTGAACGTAAAGCCGCAAGTGTCTGATACACCGGCGGACAGCAGCACATCAAGCGATAAAACCGATTCGTCCGGAACCGACAGCGCTCTGCCTCCTGAATCAGCAGGCAGCTCCGATGTTACTGTTTCGGCAGACGAAACAGTAGAATAAAAAACGGCTTTACCGCCGCACCATATGTTATATCGGTTATACGATAAAAAGCGTCCGCTTAAGGCTTGCGGACGCTTTTTTCTTTAAGTTAAAGTAATATTTTATAATTCCTTCAAAAACTCGCCTATACGGCTTACGGCTTCCTTGATATGCTCAACTGAATAACAGTACGACGCGCGTATAAAGCCCTCGCCGCTCGCGCCGAACGCCGTGCCCGGAACGACCGCCACATTCTTGCTGTAAAGCAGCTTTTCGCAGAACTCATCGCTTGTCATACCCGTGCTTTTTATACTCGGAAAGGCGTAAAAAGCGCCTTTGGGTTCGCGGCACTCAAGGCCAATCTTATTAAAGCCCGACACCATCATACGGCGGCGCATATCGTATTCCTTTACCATATATTCCACATCGTCATCGCAGCCGCGCAAAGCCTCTATCGCCGCGTACTGCGAGGTGGTCGGCGCGCACATTATGGCAAACTGGTGTATCTTTGTTATCTGGTCCATGATTTCTCTCGGACCGCAGGCAAAACCGAGCCTCCAGCCGGTCATAGAGAAGGCCTTTGAAAATCCGTTTACAGTAACGGTTCTCTCCCACATTCCCTCTACCGAGGCAGGCGAAACATGCTTTTTTCCTCCGAAGGTAAGTTCAGCGTATATTTCGTCGGAAAGAACGAGTATGTTTGTGTCCTTTATTACATCATACAGTTTTTCAATATCTTCCCTTTCCATTATAGCGCCGGTGGGATTGCAGGGATATGGCAGTATAAGCAGCTTTGTACGCTCGCTCATAGCGTTTTCAAGTTCCTCCGGCGTTACCTTGAAGTCGTTTTCCGCCTTTGTCTCGATAATAACCGGCACCCCGCCTGCAAGCCTTGTTACCGGCTCGTAGCAGACATAGCTCGGCTGGGGTATTATAACCTCGTCCCCCGGGTTTACAACGGCTCTTATGCACATATCTATCGCTTCGCTGCCGCCTACGGTCACAAGTATTTCTTCATCAGGGCAGTATTTTAAATTGAATTTTCTTTCAAGGTATCCTGATATTTCAGAGCGCAGGCGGTCTATACCCCAGTTAGAGGTATACTTTGTCTTGCCCTTTTCAAGCGACTCTATTCCCGCTTTTCTGATCTGCCACGGCGTCTGGAAATCCGGCTCACCGACACCAAGGGAAATCACATTGTCCATAGTGGCGGCAATATCAAAAAACTTCCGTATTCCCGACGGCTTTATATCCTTTACCGTCTTATTAAGCAATGACGAATAATCCATCATATCCAGAGCTGCCCCCTGTCGTCCTCGTCGCTGCTCACAAGCTCAACATCCATCTCCTTGTAGCGGCGCATAACAAAATGAGTTGTTGTAGATGTCACCGAGTCTATTGTAGCCAGCTCCTTCGCCACAAAGCGCGCGATATCCTGAAGCGTTTTAGCCTTAACAACTACGTTAAGGTCGTAAACTCCCGACATAAGGTAAACCGACTCAACCTCCGGGTGCTTCATTATCTTTTCCGCCACCTCCTCAAAGCCAAGTCCGGCTTTAGGCACAACATTTATTTCAATTATCGCAGACACATACGGATTTTCAATCTTTTCCCAGTCTATAACGGCGCGGTATCCCCTTATAAAACCGTCGTTTTCAAGCTGCTTAATTTCCTTTTTAACCTCTGCCTCTTCGGCTCCGAGCATTACCGCTATATCCTCCGCGGTGTATTTGGCGTTGCGTGCAAGAAGTTTAAGTATTTCGTATTTCATTTTATTTTCCTCCTTAAAAAAAATCGCCCCGAACGCTCACGCGCCCGGGACGAATATAATCCGTGTTACCACCCTTATTCGGAAATAATTTCCGCACTCAACGGTACAATAAATACCTTGCGCCCTGTAACGGTGGCTGCCGTCTTCCCTTTCGGGAGCCGCTCCGGAAACAGCTTCACTGCGGTTATGCCGAAGATTTTCACCTGCCATCTTCTCTCTTTAAGCCCTCGCCGCGGCTACTTTCTTTCCATCAAAGCGTTTATTCTCTATGTTATAATCATAACCCATTATCCGGCTTTTGTCAAGCAAAATCACTCAAGGCTTGCATCATAATGTGCTCTTTCCCCGCCTATGAATTTAGGCCTCACCCTTGCCGCAAGCACCGTCGCCTCGCCTATCTTATTATTCTGAAGCCTTACCGGCACCGCCACCTTTTTAAGGTGCATACCGATCATTGTAAAGCCTATGTCAAGTCCGGCGTCCGCCCTTATCTCCTCAACCGCCACCGGATCCTCAAAGGCGGCGTACGCCGCGGTCGCGAACGAGCCGCCCGCCTTCGGCTGCGGAACAACATTTACGATATCCGAAAAAGGCACCGCCGCGCGCTCGGTTATTATCGCGCGGTTTAAGTGCTCACAGCACTGGCAGGCAAGATAAATTCCCTTTTCTTTTACAACAGAATAAATCCCGTCAAAAACCTCTTTCGCGGTCGATGGAGAAGAATCAGTGCCAATTTTATGCCCTGAAATCTCGCTTGTCGAGCAGCCCACAACAAGCATCTGACCTCTTTGAATGCCTGATACCTCAATTATCTCACGCGCGGCGGCCGCCGCCTGTTCCTTAAGTTCCATAATAAAAACTCACTGTCCTTTCGGTATTTATACATTATATCACCGTTTCTGCTTCTTTAAAAGTTTTTTCTTCAAAATACTTGACTTTTTTTGCCCGCAATGATATTATTAACAAAAATGCGCTGACGAAGAAAAGTAGAAAAATCGTCTTCTTTAAGAGAGCATCCGCCATGGCTGCAAGCGGAAGTATGCAAGACCTTTTTTGAAGTTCCCTTCCGAGCAGCGCCGCTGAAAATACAGTAGGCGGCGACGGTTGGCACCGTTACAGCCGGGAGAGTGTTTGCTCTTTGAGCGAAAATTACGGGTGGTACCGCGGAGATTTCAATGCTTCGTCCTGTTATTGCGGGACGAAGTTTATTTTTTTGTACGGAGGAATTTTTATGAAAGAAAAGCTAAAAGCCATAAAAGCGGCTGCGCAAAACGCCATTGCCGCCGCTGACAGCGAAAATATTATCGAGGAATTAAGGGTTAAATATCTCGGAAAAAAGGGTGAGCTTACCGCTATTCTCAAGCAGATGGGCTCGCTCTCACCCGAAGAGCGTCCGGCTATGGGACAGCTTGTAAACGAGGCAAAGCAGGAGCTTGAAACGCTGATTGCCGAAAAGAAAGAAGCGCTGAAAGCAAAAGCTACTGAGCTTAAGCTTAAAGCCGAGACAATAGATATTACTATGCCCGCGAAAGAAATAAACGCCGGCGGTCTTCATCCGCTCAATATTGTTATAAACGATATGATAGACATTTTCCAGTCTATGGGCTTCGACGTAGTGGACGGTCCTGAGGTTGAAACCGACTACTACAATTTTGAATGTCTTAATGTTCCGGCAGACCACCCGGCAAGAGATATGCAGGACACATTCTATCTCGCGGAAAATCTTCTTCTCCGCACGCAGACCTCCGCCGCGCAGATTCGCACCATGGAAACGCGCAAGCCGCCTATCCGTGTTATTTGCCCCGGCCGTGTTTTCCGCGCGGACGAGGTTGACGCCACCCACTCCCCTGTTTTCCACCAGCTTGAAGGTCTTGTGGTGGACAAGGGTATTACCATGTGCGACTTAAAAGGCGTACTTGAGCAGTTTGCAAGAGAAATTTACGGCAGCGACACAAAGGTGCGTTTCCGCCCCTCTTTCTTCCCGTTCACAGAGCCGTCGGTCGAGGTTGACGTTTCGTGCAGCGAATGCGGCGGAAAGGGCTGCCGCGTCTGCAAGGGCGCCGGCTGGATAGAAATACTCGGTGCCGGAATGGTGCATCCGAACGTTCTGCGCTGCTGCGGAATAGACCCCGACGTTTATTCGGGATTCGCTTTCGGAATAGGCATTGACCGCATAACCACGACACGCTACAAAATAAGCGACATACGCCTATTGTTCGAGAACGACAAGCGTTTTCTTGATCAGTTTTAAGGAGGGTCAAAAATGAAAATTTCACTTAACACACTTAAATATTACGTTGACATAAACGTTCCCGTTGAAGAGCTCTGCGACCGTATGGTAATGGCAGGCTTTGAGGTGGAGGATATAGAAAAACAGGGTGATGAGATAAAAAATGTTGTCGCCGCTAAAATACTGAAAATCGCTCCGCACGAAAACAGCGACCATTTGCAGATTTGCAGTATGGACACAGGCGCCGGAGAGCCGGTACAGATAGTAACCGGCGCGCAGAACATTCACGAGGGCGACTATGTACCGGCAGCGCTTGATAACAGCTATCTTCCCGGCGGTGTTCACATAGTTTCGGGCAAATTAAGAGGCGTCGAGTCAAACGGTATGCTCTGCTCGGGCAAGGAGCTCGGTCTTACCGAAAGCGACTATGAGGGCGCTGAGGTAAACGGTATTCTTATTTTAAAGGGTGAGCCCACTCCCGGAACCGATATAAGAAAGGTTATCGGACTTGACGATTATATCATCGACTTCAAGATAACCGCCAACCGTCCCGACTGCAACTGCTTTTTAGGCGTCGCAAAGGAAATCTCGGTAGTTCTCGGGACAAAATTTACCGCTCCCAAACCGGAATATAAAACCGCAGGCGGCAATATAAATGATTATATAAGCATTGATGTACGCAATTTCGACCTTTGTCCACGCTACATCGGAAGAGTGGTTAAAAATCTGCGTATAAAAGAGTCACCTGAATGGATGAAGAAAGCCATTACCGCATCAGGTATGAGACCGATAAACAATATTGTTGACATTACCAACTTTGTAATGCTCGAAACCGGTCAGCCGATGCACGCATTCAACTACAACGATATAAGAGGTCATAAAATAATCGTGCGCAACGCCGCCGAGGGCGAGTCAATCACTACGCTTGACGGCAAGGAGCACAAGCTGACTCCCGATATGCTTGTTATAGCCGACGGCGAGCAGCCCTCCTGCCTTGCCGGAGTTATGGGCGGCAAGGAAAGCGAGATTGAAAACGATACGACCGATCTTTTCCTTGAATCGGCAAAATTCAGACGCGACAATATCCGTCACACCTGCCGCGCGCTCGGAGTACGCACCGAAGCGAGCAGCCGCTATGAGCGCGGAACCGATATTATGAATGTCGAATACGCCTCAGAGCGCGCCCTTCAGCTTATAAGCGACCTTGATGCCGGCGACATAATAGACGGAACGATAGACATTAACGACGGTCTGCCTGAGGACAGGATAATAAATGTGACGACCGATAAAATAATGGAGCTTATCGGCGTTGATGTTCCGGACGAAAAAATAGCTGACATTTTAAACAGCCTTGGTCTTACGACGGTTTTAAACGGTAAAGAGCTTACTGTAAGAGTACCCTCTATACGCGACGATATTGAGGGCAGAGCTGACTTAGCCGAGGAAGTAATGAGGATTTACGGCTATAACCATATTGTCGGCACCCCAATGCGCGGCGACGTTGTAAGAGGCAAAAAGCTGCCCGAAAGGATAAAAACCGATAAAATCAAAGCGCTGCTCTGCGGAGCGGGCGCACGTGAAATTGCCACCTACTCATTTATCGGTTCGGGCGCGGTAGACACGCTGCTGCTTGATAAGAACGACGAGAGAAGAAACCAGATTAAAATAATCAATCCGCTCGGCGACGAGTACTCGGTTATGCGCACCCAGCTTACAACAAGTATGCTTACAGTGCTTGCCACCAATATAAGCAGGAAAATAACCGCCGGCAGGTTTTTCGAGATTTCAAAGCGCTTTATCGCAAAGTCACTTCCGATAACCGAGCAGCCTGACGAGCTTGCCACGATGTCAGTGGGAATTTACGGAAAAGATGAGGATTTCTTTACATTAAAGGGAATAATAGAAAGCATAATGAAGCTGTGCGGCGCTCATACGGAGTATGAAAGAAGCACGGAGCCGTATCTCCACCCCGGACGTCAGGCGCTTGTAAAAGCGAACAATGTACCGGCGGCGGTATTCGGCGAGGTCCACCCTGCAGTTGCGGAAGAATACGGTATAGACTGCCGTGTTTATGTTGCCGAAATAAAGCTTGATATACTTCTCCAGATAAACAAGCGTAAAACTGTATATAAGCCGCTGCCGAAATTCCCGGCTGTTGAGCGTGACTTCGCTATGCTGTGCGACAGCGATTTACCGGTGGGCACACTTGAGAAAGCGATAATAAAGGGCGCAGGCAGACTGCTTGAAAAAATTGAGCTGTTTGACGTCTACTCCGGCGCACAGATACCCGAGGGCAAAAAGAGCGTTGCTTACAGCGTATGGCTCCGCTCGGCGGACGGCACACTTACCGATACCGAAATTGAGGCGGCAAGCTCCTCAATAATCAAAAACCTTGAGTCTGTCGGCGCTGAACTGAGAAAATAATGCTTGAATTTTCGGGCGAAACGTTATAAAATATAGAAAAAGGATATGAGAGGTGTTTTTATGAACGACAGAACGATGACCTTTTCCATCGGTGACCAGACCGAGCAGGAAATACGGAATATACTTACTCTGGTCTATGACGCGCTGAAAGAAAAAGGTTATAATCCTATCAATCAGATAGTCGGTTATATTCTTTCCGAGGACCCAACCTACATCACCACTCATAACAACGCGCGCAATCTTATAAGAAAAATAGACCGCGACACGCTTTTACAGTCACTTGTAAAGTATTATTTGAGCGCATAAATCCGTATTAAAGGGGCTGCCGCCGCGCAGTCCCTTTTTGATTACGCGCTGTCCGCGGCTCTTCGGAGGTTTAAAATGAACGAAAGACAGAATTACAATACAAAGGCACGCAGGTTCATTCTCGATTTCCTCGCAGAGCAGAAAGGAACCGTAAGTGCTTCAGATATAGCGCAACAGCTTGAAAAAAGAGGAATGACGGTAAACAGAGCGACGGTCTACCGCTGCCTTAACAAGCTGACAGCCGAAAAAAGTCTTCTTAAATTCACTGACGGTAAAACACACAAAGCAGTCTACCGACTCGCGGACAGCGAAAGCTGCGACGACCATCTCCACATCAAGTGCACGGTATGCGGCAAACTTATTCATCTTGACTGCGGATTTATGCACGATATTAAAAAACATCTGTCTGAACGTCACGGGTTTACGCTTGACTGCGACGGAAGTATTTTATACGGCATATGCTCCGACTGCAAAGAAAAATCCAAGGAATTATAAAAAAATTCTTGACAAATCATCTTTATGGTGGTATTATACTTTTATACGAAAAATGCGCTGAAGGAATTATTCTTTATTGTATGCGTTAAGAGAGCCGGCGGTCGGTGAAAGTCCGGTACGATAAAATAAAGAAGCCTCGTTCCCGAGCAGAGCGGCTGAAAATTACAGTAAGCCGTTACGGAGCTGCACCGTTATCAGAGCAGAGAGCTTGTTGGAGCTCTATTGAGTGACCGTTTTTATAACGGTAATCAGGGTGGTACCGCGAAATGTTTCGTCCCTGAGACTGCACAATGCAGTCTCAGGGATTTTTTATTGTCAATACCGGAATTTCCGAACCGCTGTCCAACAATAAAAAAAGAAAGGTATGTTGAAATGAAAAACATCAAAATTGCTGACAGAACTCTTTGCACGGAAGACTCACAGTTCTCTTTCAAGGAAAAAATCGAGGTCGCACGCCTGCTTGAACGTCTCGGAGCGGACACAATAGAAATACCCGAAATCACAAACTTCCGCACCGATGCGCTTTTTGTAAGAACCGTCGCCGCCTTCGCCAAAAACAGCGTTATCTCCGTATGCGGAGGCATGACCGAGGAAAGCATTGAAAACGCGGCAACCGCTCTTAAACCTGTAAATAACCCGAGGATACGCATTGAGTTGCCGGTTTCAACAGTCGGAATGGAGTATGTATGTCATAAAAAAGCTCCGAAGATGGCGGAATTTGTCTCAGGTCTTGTCTCAGCCGCTAAATCCAGATGTGAAAGCGTTGAGTTCTGCGCGCTTGACGCTACAAGAGCCGACGCCGAATTTGTCTTTGAAATTACCGACGCCGCGATAAACGCCGGAGCAGGCATTATAACCATATGTGACAGCGCGGCTGAAATGATGCCCGATGTATTCGCGGAATTTATAGCGAAAACCGCCGAGCATATAAACGGAAAAGCCGAAATCGCGGTTATGTGCAGCGATAAAAACGGTATGGCAGCGGCAAGCGCTATTCTTGCAGTTAAAAACGGCGCAGATACCGTAAAGACCGCCGTTTGCAGAGATATTACAGAGCTCGAGACCTTTGCGGGAACGATCAAGAACTGCGGAAACAGCTGCGGCTTTGAAAGCGGAATAAAATATACCGAGCTTAACCGCATTGTAAAACAGATAATGTGGATAACAGGCAAAAAAGCGGAAAAGCCTGCTGTTTCATCCGTAGAAAGCACCGAAGACACGGTAATGCTCGACCGCAACGACGATAAAGAAGCCGTAACGGCCGCTGTAAAAAATCTCGGTTACGATTTATCAGACGAGGACTGCGGCAAGGTATTTGAAGAATTTCAGCGTGTAGCCGACAAAAAGCGTGTAGGGGCTAAAGAACTCGAAGCCATAATCGCATCAAGCGCAATGCAGGTTCCTCCTGCATACAAGCTGATAAGCTATGTGATAAACAACGGAAACATAATATCCGCAACCGCCCAGATAACGCTTATGAAGGACGGTGAGGAGCAGAAGGGCATCTGCATAGGCGACGGTCCGATTGATGCCGCTTTCCGCGCGATTGAACAGATAATCGGACATCACTACGAGCTTGACGACTTCCAGATTCAGGCAGTAACAGAGGGCAAGGAAGCTATGGGCTCTGCGCTTGTAAAGCTGCGCCGTGACGGCAAACTCTATTCAGGCAACGGAATTTCGACCGATATTATAGGTGCCAGCGTAAGGGCGTACATAAACGCGGTAAACAAGATAGTATACGAGGAGGCGTAAAAAATGAAGTTAGCATTTTCAACCAAAGGCTGGCATAACAGCAGCTTTGAGGATTTCTGCGGAATTGCCAAAGACCTGAAATTTGAAGGAATAGAACTGCATAATATTCACGGACCGCTCTTTACAGAGAAAGACGGTGCTTTTCATGATTACGCCGCCGCATCAACCGTAAGAAAGCTGTATGAATTAGGACTTCAGATACCATGTATCGACGCTATATGCAATCCCGGTGCTCCGGCCGAAAAGGACATCAGCGTAAAGGAAATAACCGACTGCCTTGATATAGCGAAAAACCTGCATATACCCTATGTCCGCGTAAAGGCGGCAGAGGGCGATGCTGACGCCGTAGCTGAGGTAATTAGGAAAGTTATTCCCGACGCCGAGGAAAAGGGCGTGGCGCTGCTTATAGAAACCACAGGCATATTCTGCGATACCGCCGTTTTGCGCGAACTGCTTGAAAGTTTCGCCTGCGACAGCCTCGCGGCTTTATGGGATATGTATTCCACATTCTTTACCGCCGGAGAAGGCCCTGAAGACACTATCAGGAATCTCGGCGCGTATGTAAAGCATGTTCATATAAAGGACGCCGCAAAAACCGAAAGCGGCACCGAATTTTGTCTTATAGGCGAGGGTCAACTGCCCGTTAAGGAAATGATGCTGGCGCTGCGCTCAGTAAACTACGACGGTTTTATTTCGCTTGAATGGGATCCCGACTGGTGTCCCGAGCTTGACGATATGGAGATAATATTCTCACACTTTGTAAATTACATAAGCCAGTACGGTGACACCTCAAAGGCGGAATCAACACTATATTACAACCGCGCGCATACCGGAAAATACGTCTGGAAAAAGAATCTGCTTATCGACTGCACCTTCTCAGAGGTTCTCGACCGCATGGTTGAGGAATTTCCCGACCAGTACGCCTTTAAATACACCACCCTTGACTACACAAGGACATACAGCGAGTTTCGCGACGATGTTGACGCCTTTGCCCGCTCGCTCATAGCTATGGGAGTAAAGCCGGGTCACCATGTGGCGATATGGGCGACCAATATTCCCCAGTGGTACATTTCTTTCTGGGCTACCACCAAAATCGGCGCAGTGCTGGTATCTATGAACACCGCATACAAAATTCACGAGGCGGAATATCTGCTCAAGCAGTCGGATACACACACGCTTATAATGATTGACGGATACCGTGATTCAAATTACTCCGAGACTATGGCAGAGCTCTGCCCCGAGCTTGAAAACACAAAGCCCGGACAGCCGCTGCACAGCAAGCGTCTGCCCTTCCTGCGCAACGTAATCACCGTAGGCTTTAAGCAGAAAGGCTGTCTTACATGGAACGAGGCGCTCGAGCGCGGAAATCAGGTACCCGTAAGCGAGGTTTACCGTATGGCGGCGGCGGTCGACAAGGACGATGTCTGCAATATGCAGTACACCTCGGGCACGACGGGCTTTCCAAAGGGCGTAATGCTGACCCACTACAATGTAGTAAACAACGGCAAGTGCATAGGCGACTGTATGGAGCTTTCCACCGCAGACCGCCTTATGGTTCAGGTTCCGATGTTCCACTGTTTCGGAATGGTGCTGGCAATGACGGCGGCGATGACCCACGGCACAACCCTCCTGCCACTGCCCTATTTCTCACCAAAGCCGGCGCTCGCCTGCATTAACTCAGAGCATATTACCGCTTTCCATGGCGTTCCGACAATGTTTATCGCCATGCTTGAAAATCCGGACTTTGAAAAAACCAATTTTTCATATATGCGTACCGGAATTATGGCGGGAAGTCCCTGCCCTATTTCTGTTATGCGGGACGTTGTGGACAAGATGAATATGAAGGAAATCGTAATCACTTACGGTCAGACAGAAGCGTCCCCCGGCTGCACAATGAGCTCTATCAACGATTCGATAGAAGCGCGTGTCGGAACAGTAGGCAAGGCGCTGCCTGAAATAGAGTGCAAAATTATAAATCCCGAAACCGGAGAAGACTGTCCCGACGAGGTCACGGGCGAGTTTGTAGCGCGCGGCTACAATATAATGAAGGGCTATTACAAAATGCCCAAGGCTACCGCCGCGGCTATCGACAAGGACGGATGGCTGCACACGGGTGACCTTGCCTGCCGCACTCCGGAGGGTTATTACCGCATAACCGGAAGACTTAAGGATATGATAATCCGCGGCGGTGAAAATATTTATCCTAAGGAAATAGAAGAATTCATATACACCCACCCGAAGGTCAAGGACGTACAGGTAATCGGTGTACCAGACGAGCAGTACGGTGAGGAAATAATGGCGTGTATAATCCTCAAAGACGGCGAGACCATGACCGAGGCGGAAATGAAAGAATACATCAACGCTCACATGGCGCGCCACAAGGTACCGCGTTATATCGATTTTGTGGACAGCTTCCCGATGAATGTTGCCGGAAAGATACTCAAATACAAAATGCGTGAGGACGCGGTCAAAAAGCTGGGTCTTCAAAAAGCGGACAGCGTGGTGACCGCGTAATGATACAAGGATATTTCGTCACCGACGCTCACTGCCATATTTACCCCGAAAAAATAGCCGAACGCGCCATCCACGGCACGGATACCTTTTACAGTGAACATTCAATCGGAACAGGTACTGTGAGTAATCTTCTTGAAACAGGCGGCAAGGCAGGCATAGACCGCTTTATCGTCCAATCGGTAGCTACCACGCCTAAACAGGTTAAAAGCATAAATGAATTTATAGCCTCCGAGGTTGAAAAGCACAAAGGAACACTTATTGGTCTTGGTACCCTGCACCCGGACAGCTCTGATATCAGAGGCGACATCGAACACTTAATGTCACTGGGTCTTCACGGAGTGAAGCTGCACCCCGATATACAGGCATTTAAGATAGATGATTACCGCTGTCTTAAAATTTATGAACTGTGCGAGGAAAGAAAGCTCCCGATACTTATGCACACGGGTGATAAACGTTATGATTACTCCAACCCCAACCGTCTTCTGCCCATACTTCGGATTTATACCGGACTTACGGTTATAGGCGCGCACCTCGGCGGCTGGTCCATATGGGAGGAAGCAAGCAGAGCGTACAGCGGCATACCCAATTTTTATGTGGACTGTTCTTCCTCGTTCCATTATCTTTCGAAAGAGACTTCGGCGGCAATTATCAGGCGCTACGGAACCGACCGCGTGCTGTTCGGAACCGACTACCCGATGTGGTCGGCGGAAAAGGAAATTGAATACTTTTTCTCACTTGGACTTGACGAAAACGAAATAAAGTGTATACTTAATACTAATGTCTCTAAAATTTTTGACCTGGAGTGAGAAATATGAAATATCTTAACAGAGATACAGTATGCGTTCAGGGAGGATATACCCCCGCGAACGGTGAACCGAGGCAGGTTCCGATAATACAGAGCACAACCTTTAAATATGCGACAAGCGAGGATATGGGAAAACTGTTTGACCTTGAGGCAAGCGGTTATTTCTACTCGCGTCTTCAGAACCCCACCTGCGACACGGTGGCGGCGAAAATATGCGAGCTTGAGGGAGGTACGGCGGCAATGCTTACCTCATCAGGCCAGGCGGCGTCCTTTTACGCAATATTCAACATTGCCTCCTGCGGAGACCATATAGTCTCCTCTTCCTCTATTTACGGTGGTACTTTCAATCTTTTCGCCGTCACTATGAAGCGTATGGGAATAGATTTCACATTTGTCTCACCCGACTGCACAAAAGAGGAGCTTGACGCGGCGTTCAAACCTAACACAAAGGCGGTTTTCGGCGAAACTATCGCCAATCCGGCGCTTACGGTTTTCGATTTTGAAAAGTTTTCTGCCGCGGCACACTCCCACGGCGTGCCGCTTATAGTTGACAATACCTTTGCTACGCCGGTAAACTGCCGTCCCTTTGAATGGGGCGCGGATATTGTCACCCATTCAACCACAAAGTATATGGACGGCCACGGAGCGGCGGTCGGCGGCTGCATAGTTGATTCCGGCAAATTTGACTGGACAAAATATCCGGACAAATACCCGGGACTCTGCACACCTGACGAAAGCTATCACGGTGTTACCTATACCGAGCGTTTCGGACTCGGCGGCGCCTACATCACAAAAGCTACCGTTCAGTTAATGCGTGATTTTGGCTCGGTTCAGTCGCCGCAGAGCGCTTTTATCCTCAATTTAGGACTTGAAAGTCTCCATGTGAGAATGGCGCGTCACTGTGAAAACGCTCTTGCTGTCGCCAAGGCACTGAGCTGTGATGACAGGATTTCCTACGTTGTATATCCGGGTCTTGAAGGTGACAAGTATCACACACTTGCGCAAAAGTATATGCCGAACGGCACCACCGGTGTAGTCAGCTTTGCGCTTAAAGGCGGCAGAGCGGCGGCGGAAACCTTTATGAAAAATCTTAAAATCGCCGCTATCGAAACCCACGTTGCCGACGCGCGCACCTGCTGTCTCCATCCGGCAAGTACAACACACCGCCAGATGACAGAGGAAGAGCTTACGGCGGCAGGCGTACCGTCTGACCTTGTAAGATTCTCCTGCGGACTCGAAAGCTCTGAAGACCTTATAGCGGACATTAAGCAGGCGCTTGACTGCATTGGCAGATAAGGCGGTAAAGCTATGCCTATTAAAATACCAAACGATTTGCCGGCAGTAAAAACGCTTAACGACGAAAACATTTTTGTTATGACCGAAACAAGGGCTATAACTCAGGATATACGCCCGCTTAAAATACTGCTGTTAAATCTTATGCCTAAAAAGATTGAGACCGAAACACAGCTTTCGCGTCTCCTCGGAAACTCTCCTCTTCAGGTTGACCTTGAGTTTATACACACCAAGAGCCACAAATCTAAAAATACCTCAGCGGAACACCTTTTTACTTTTTACAAAACCTTTGACGACATAAAGAACCGCACCTTTGACGGAATGATAATAACCGGTGCGCCTGTTGAGCTTATGGAATTTGAGCAGGTAGAATACTGGGAAGAGCTGTGTGAAATAATGGAGTGGAGCAAAACCCACGTTCACAGCACCTTCCACATTTGCTGGGGCGCTCAGGCAGGGCTTTACTATCATTACGGTATAAAGAAATATCCGCTTGATAAAAAGCTGTTCGGCGTTTTTCCGCACAAAGCAGATTACAAGCGCTCTATTTTGTTCAGAGGATTTGACGATGTGTTTATGGTACCGCAGTCAAGGCACACCACGGTCAGAACAGAAGACATAAAGGCGGTTCCGGAGCTTAAAATTCTTGCCTCCTCAGACGAAGCGGGAGTATACGCTATTTCAACCGACAAAGGCAGACAAATTTTCATCACAGGTCATTCGGAATACGACGCCGGCACTCTTGCAGCGGAATATTTCAGAGATAAAAATGAAGGCAAGCCGATAGAAATTCCGAAAAACTATTTTCCGGACGATGACCCCGAAAAGCCGCCGATCGTAACATGGCGCTCACACGCAAATCTGCTTTACTCAAACTGGCTCAACTATTTTGTTTACCAGACTACACCCTACGATATAAACAAGATAAAATAAGTTTTGGCGCTGACCGGAAATTCCTGATCAGCGCTTTTTTACTGAATTTTTACAGCCTGTTTTTAACCTGCAACCTACGGTTGCGGTGCTTCAACCCGCGGTTGGTAGACTGCAACCGCTTTTTATAGTATGATTTCTTTACCGAAAGGAGGACGGGTTTACGGAACTTAATCAAAATATTTCAAGAATCAGAAAAGAACGCGGACTGTCGCAGGAGGCACTTGCCGAAAAGTTATCCGTTTCAAGACAGGCTGTATCAAAATGGGAAACAGGAGAGGCTGTTCCTGAGCTTGCAAAGCTGATAATGCTTTGTGACGTGCTCGATGTCAGCATGGATGAGCTTTGCGGAAGAGAGAAATTTGAGCAAGAAAGCACGGTTATAACACAGTCGTCTAAACATACCGGCCGGCGCACCGCAATAATTATAATTTCAGTTATCGCGGCTCTTCTGCTCATAATCGGGGCGGCGATTGCGCTTCACATTATTTCGATATACACAGTCTATACAACTGACGACACAGAAATGATTCAGCCGTATATAACCGACTATTCTGTCACTTCAAACGGAAATCATCAATATGAATTCAGATATTTTATGACTGAAAATCCGGATGACTGTGAATATTATCTCACAGTGGAAAACAACAACACCGGAAATATAGAACGCTATTATTCAAATTACGAATCAGGGCGCTGTCTCTTTAAAATTACGCTTAAAGAATATAACGATTATACCCTGTCCGCTCTCATAGTTGATAAAGAAACAAAAGATAAGCGTTCGGTACCGCTTGTTATGATTTCGGTCGGAAATAATTCATATACGGAAAACGATATGCTTAAAAAAAATTCAACTAATAGCTAAACATTCTCCTTCTCCCTTCTGTATACAAAGTCAGTGAATATTTTTACAATATTAAAAAACCACCTTTTGATATGCCCCGAAAAGTCAAATACTCTCGGAAAAGCAAATCAAAAGGTGGTTTTTCAATTAAAATCAAAGTTCTGAATATGTGACGGAAAGACTCCGTTTTACAATCAAAGTGCATAACGCCTGATATTGCCGGAATCACAAGCTGTCATTAAGCCTTGACTTTATTGTAGCGTGTAACAAGCGCTGATTTCTTTCTCGCGGCATTATTCTTATGAATAATTCCCTTAACAGCAGCCTGGTCGATCTTCATAACGGCAGCCTTAACTACTTCTGCCATATCGGCTGAATTAGCATCAATAGCGGCATCGGCTTTTTTTACTGCGGTTTTTAAAGCAGAACGGTAAGCCTTATTATGCTCATAATTTGCCTTGCTGACCAAAACACGCTTCTTAGCGGATTTAATGTTCGGCATTATGACACCTCCTAACATTTTTCTCACAGTACAAATAATAATACCACAAACAAAGCTGAAATGCAATAGTTTTTTTGATTTTTGGTTTCTTTTTTTACATAAAAGCGCCGTGTTACTTATCGTCACAGCAAGGGTCGGCGGGCGGCTTGGGAACAGGCTTCGGTGCCGGCTTGGTAATATCCCCGATGCCTGTTGTTTCAGTAAACAGCACATTGCTTGAAACTGCGTTTACGGCGTCGGTTGGAATAATCAGCTTCGCGGCGGTACTGTTCGAAAGGCTGACAAGCGCCTCATAGCGTTTGAGCTCAAGCACCGCGTTGTCCGCTCCCGCTTCCTTGATTTCACGGATACCGTCGGCTTCCGCTTTTTTCTTTAAATATATCGCCTTTGCTTCACCTTCTGCTCTGGCAATTCTGGCGTCTCTTTCGCCTTCAGCGGCAAGTATCATTGCCTGCTTGTCGCCCTCTGCCCTCGTGATTGCTGCCGCCTTATGGCCCTCAGCCTGAAGCAGCGTTTCTCTGCGTTCACGCTCAGCCTTCATCTGCTTTTCCATCGCGTTCTGTATTTCGGCGGGCGGTATTATATTTTTAAGCTCTACACGGTTTACCTTTATGCCCCACTGGTCGGTTGCCTCGTCAAGTATAGAGGTCATTTTCGCGTTTATAGTGTCACGCGAGGTAAGAGTACCGTCAAGCTCAAGCTCACCTACTATATTACGAAGCGTCGTAGCGGTAAGGTTTTCAAGCGCGCTTATAGGATTTACAGCTCCATAAGTGTAAAGCCTCGCGTCAAAAATCCTGAAATAAACAACTGTGTCTATCTGCATAGTAACGTTATCTTTGGTTATAACAGGCTGAGGAGGCGAGTCTATCACCTGTTCTTTAAGCGTTATCTTCTTTGCAATTTTTTCTATTATCGGGATCTTTACATGAAGTCCCGCTCCCCATGTGGTTTTGTACTTGCCCAGAATTTCAATTACATATTCCGTTGCCTGCGGAACAATTCTGACGTTGGCGAAAAAAAGAATAGCAATGATTATGCCCGCGATTATTAAACCCCATTCCATAAAAATACCCTCCGTTTTTTATTTTATAAGAGCCGCTGTCAGCTTTTTGCTCTTGGGAAATACCTTTATGAAGTTTTCTACCGATGAAAGAAAATGCTTATCCTCTTCAAGCATTGATTTGAGCGCCTCAAACGCCTTTTCATCTTTATACGAGGCTGCACAAAGCACCGCTATAAGGGTATTGACGGTATCCTTGTCGCCCTTGACGTACATATCCTCAAGCAAATCAAACAGCTTTTTTATCTGCTTCTTGTTTCCGGATAAAAGCACGCTCTTAATCTGCGGGACAAGAAATTCTCCGAAAAAGTTGAGGTACAGGAAATTTCCGTTTTCGGCTATGTGATTTTTATATTCGTCTTTAAGCGTGGGGAAAAAGTCAAGCATTTTCTTAGTAAATCCGGTGATTGTGAAGCTTCCGCCCTTTGAAACCGAAGGAAGCTCAATATCTGTATTTGAAGCCGAGCGTTTAATTCTTATACCCATATTCTTGCGAAGAGAACCTACAAAATCTATTCCGACCGAAACGGCATCCTTCGCGTTTTGAGAATCGTCAAACAGCCATGCGTTTATTTCAGCATAATCTCCGATTTTACCGTCTTCAATATCCGCTACCGACAGCGTATACATCTGACGTTCCTCGTCGTATGCGACTTTTACCGATTTTGTTTCGTTTTTATAGCTTCCGTCATCTTTAAGCACAAAATTGTGTTCCTCAAGAAACGGCTGCATTTCCTCGATTACTTTCTCATAATATCTGTTATCCAATTATATTCACATCCAAACAAATTTTATACAGCTTTATTATACATTATTAAAAGCCGTTTGTCACCAAAAATTTATTGCAAGCGCAAAATAATTAAAGTATAATATCAATATAAATTATTACAGGAGTACACTGATGGATCTTGCAGATATAAATACAATACGCTCACTACTTGACAAAAACGGTTTTTCCTTTAAAAAATCTCTGGGACAGAATTTCCTGATTGACCCTGATGTATGCCCCGCTATGGCTGCCGCCGCCTGCGACAAAGATACCGGTGTAATAGAAATAGGTCCGGGAATAGGCGTGCTTACAGCCGAGCTTTCAAAGACCGCTAAACGCGTTGTAGCGGTCGAGCTTGATGAACGGCTTAAAAAAATACTGCCGATAACACTTGCCGACTGCAAAAACACCGAGATAATTTACGGTGACATAATGAAAATGGATATAAAAGAACTGATTGAAGAAAAGTTTTCGGACTGCGCAAAAGTCGCTGTATGCGCCAATCTCCCCTACTATATAACATCGCCGATTGTTATGGGGCTGCTTGAAAGCAGATTGCCTGTAGACAATATTACCGTTATGGTTCAGAAAGAGGCGGCGGAGCGTCTTTGCGCAAAAGTCGGAACAAGAGAGGCCGGTGCGGTAAGCGTAGCGGTAAGCTATTACTCAGAGCCCAAAATTCTTTTTGAGGTTCCGAGAACCTGTTTTATGCCATCTCCGAAGGTAGACTCGGCGGTTATAAAGCTGAAAATACGCGAAAAACCGCCGGTAAACGTAAACAGCGAGGATCATTTCTTCAGGCTTGTAAAGGCCTGCTTTGCGCAGCGCCGCAAAACGCTTGTGAACACAGTTTCAAACACAGCCGGTATAGAAAAAGAATATGTAAAAAAAGCGCTGGCAAAACTCGGACTGCCGGAAACAGTACGCTCCGAACAGCTCACTCTCAATAATTTGGCAGAGCTTTCAAACCTGATTTAAGCCGATTCCGCTTATCCGGCAAGCATTATATCAAAAGGGGAAAAATATGCAACTTAAAACACTTGAAAATCTGACCGATGAAATCCTTGAGTTTGAGCAGAAAGAAAATGAAAGATATTCCGAACTTTACGGCAAACTCGCAAATCAAAGCACTATGTCCGAAAATGAAATAGAAACGCTTTCTACCGAGGTTAATGACGAAATAACATCTCTTGAAAAAGCGTCCTCAAATTTAAGAAAAGGTCATTTATGGGCATCAAAACAGGCAGACGAGCTTAAAACACGATTAAACGAAGGCAGAAAAAGCGAAAAAAAAGGACGTCTGCTTCGCCGCGCGCCGGCAAACTCCGTAATTGACTATGAAGAAAGTAAGCTAAACAATTTCGCCGCCGGAATCAATTTTTATAAAATCGCTATTATCTGCATATCCGGAAGCTTTGCAGGAGTTATAATCGAGATGCTGTGGTGTCTTATAAGAAACGGATATATAGAAAGCCGCGCCGGACTTGTTTACGGTCCGTTCAACCTCCTCTACGGAGCTGGCGCCGTGGCAATGACCTTAATGCTTTACCGTTACCGCAACCGCAGCGCTTCCATTTCACTCATAGGCGGAATGGTGGTTGGCAGCATAATTGAGTATGTTCTTTCATGGGCGCAGGAAGCACTGTTCGGTTCTACTTCGTGGGATTACAGCGGTATACCGTTTAATCTTAACGGACGGATATGCTTGCTTTATTCATTCTTTTGGGGAATACTCGGCGTTATGTGGATAAAAAGCATTTATCCGAGAATAGCGAAGCTGATTCTGAAAATTCCGAATAAAGCCGGTAAAATACTGACTTGGGCATTTACAATTTTCCTTATTTTTAACGCTGTAATGACTTTCGGAGCGGTTTGGCGCTGGTCTGAAAGAGTACATAACCAGCCTTCCTCATCGTTTGTCGATGATTTCTTTGATAAAAGGTTCCCCGATTCAAGAATGGAGCGTATTTTTGCAAATATGGAATTCGGTGATTGATTCGGTGTTAAATCAGAATTTTATCGCTTAATATCCGGATTTTTCTTGTAAAAAACCGCACCGATAAACATTATAACAGCAAAAACAATCAGATAAGCGGCGACCGGGAAAGAAAACTCACCCTTTTCCGCCGCAACATTATAAGAATGTATCCCGTGCGCGTACACCGCGGCGAATACCATAAACAAACAAGCTATAACCGAAAGCAGAGACATTGCGATATTTTTGAAAATGCCCTGCTTTCCTTTTTTCACCATATACATTATGAGTATCGGTATATAAAAAGCGTATATTGTGACTATGGGAAGCTCCGATGAATCAAAGCTGAAGAAGCCGAATATGGGCTCATTCAAATTCGCGCCGTAATAATAAAGAAGCCA
Organism: uncultured Clostridia bacterium; assembly: GCA_944380885.1. Taxonomy (GTDB): domain Bacteria; phylum Bacillota; class Clostridia; order Oscillospirales; family Acutalibacteraceae; genus UBA737. Next base: position 22,024 of record CALWIZ010000003.1, read on the forward strand.
GCCTGAGCATAGTATCAGCGCGCAGACCGCTGAGCTCATGGGCATATTTGTTTTTTGGTCTACCTGTGACAGTATCTTTGACGCAGGTCCGTGGCCGCGCACCGCTATTGAGTACATTCCCCGCGTACTCGCGAGCATAAGACCGTTCAGCGTTCCAAGACAGGAAATCACTATAAACAGATTGAATACCGTTCCGGCTACCGGTCCGAACATTCCGGTAAAAGCCGCGGTGGAGCCCTCATGCCGCAGTATATCTACGCTTGCCGCTCCAGCAAGACCGATATAATAAAGAATGTAAGCGAGTATTATTATCAGCGCGCCGCCCGTAAGAGCTATCGGCAGATTGCGTTTGGCGTTTTTAAGCTCTGCGTTTATTGACGTGGCTATAATCCAGCCCTCGTAAGCGAAAGCCGAAGCCACTACCGCCGCGAAAATTCCCGACGAGCCGCTGCCGGAGCCGGCGCTTTCCCATGTTCCGAAAGCGTCCGCCATATTGCCGTTTATGATCCCCGCAACCGTTCCCACAAGCGCCATTACAGCAATAGGAATAAGCTTGATTACAGTGGTGCTCACCTGAATATGCCCGGCTATTTTCGGCGAGACAGTATTTACCGCGTACGCCATGCACAGATAGAATCCGGCGAGCGTCATACAAAATCCGCCCGACGAATCAGACGAGCCGAAAAGCGTAAGCGTATACCTTGCCGAAACCCATGCCAGCACCGATGTCATTCCCGGATAATAAATTGTGGTCATAAACCAACCTACAAAATAGGCGTATTTTTCGCCCACAGACGCCTCAGCATAATCCACTATACCGTTGACCTTTTCATACTGTGAAGCGAGATTTGAAAAGGTAAGAGCGCATATTACCATAATCGCTCCGCCTATAAGCCACGCAATTATGCCCATGGGCATATTGCCGTCAGTATAATTAAGTATATCCTGCGCTTTAAAAAATACGCCGGAACCTATTACTATTCCTATTACCATACAAACAGCGGTAAACAATCCATATCGCTTTTCAAGTTTATTTTCCATTTTTTCTCCGTTCCGTAAACAAAAATAAACACGGTATATTATTCAAAAATAGTATGCCGTGTTTTTCTTTATTTATTTTTTTCCTGTTGAGCCGAAACCGCCTTCGCCTCTCTCGGTGTCTGAAAGCTCGTCGCATTCGATAAATTCGGCTGAAAGAAACGGTGCTATTACAAGCTGGGCTATTCTCTCTCCGTCCGCTATTTCCTGAACCGAAGCCGAATGATTGTGAAGCGACACCATAACCTCTCCCCGATAATCGCTGTCTATCACGCCGACCTTATTGGCAGGCGCAAGTCCCCGCTTGGTGGCGATTCCGCTCCTTGCGTACACAAGTCCCGCGTAGCCCTCCGGTATTTCAACTGCAAGCCCCGTATGTATCATCTTTGTTTCGCCCGGCTCAAATAATATCTTATCACCGCCAGTAAGAGCGTATAAATCCGCTCCCGCGGCGTACTGTGAACCGTATGTCGGTTCGTGGGCGTTTTTATCGAGCTTTTTGAAATTTACCTTCAACTTCCTGTCCCCTTAACCTGCGCCCGGCTTCTTAGCTTTTATGACGCGGTATTTATTTGTAAATATCTCCGCTTCCCATTTCGCGGCGCCATATACCGTCAAGCCAGACAACACTGCCAGCCTCAAGCGATTTTTTCACATCTATTATGCGCTGATTTGATGAGCCGCGGAAAATAAGGTCGGCGCTTTTAAGCTCCTCGACAAACTTACCGTCCACCAGTACATCAATATATTTAAGCATTTCTTTCGCGGTTTCCTGCTTTAGAAGCTCTTCAAACTGAAATCCGGTATAGCACCATACCTGCTTTTCAGGGTATTTCTGCTTTGCTTTTTCAAGCAGATCCGTAAGCGCCGCGCGGTTTTCCGGCTCAAACGGCTCTCCGCCTAAAAGCGACAGACCCATTATATAATCTTTGCCGAGTTCTGTCAATATTTCGTTTTCCACATCGCTTGTAAAGGGATTGCCGTAAGAAAAATCCCATGCTTCGCTGTTAAAGCAGTTTTTGCAGCGGTGACGGCAGCCGCTCACAAAAAGTGAGACCCGTACCCCCGGACCGTTCGCAATATCAAATTTTTTCAGTGCAGCGTAATTCATAAGTTTCTCCCTGCACCGAAATTCATCCCCGTTTAAAAACTTAAACGGGGATACAAATCAAAGGTGCAATACCCTTTCCTTTATTTCCTGTGTTCTGCCCTGGTTCCAGAACTGTGTGCCTATATATCCGCAGGTACGGCGGGCGACATTCATCTTGTCCTGATCGGTGTTTCCGCACTGCGGGCAGCACCATACCAGCTTGCCGTCCTCATTTTCCTTTATCTCTATCTCGCCGTCGTATCCGCATACCTGACAGTAATCGCTCTTGGTGTTAAGCTCGGCGTACATAATGTTATCGTAAATAAACTGCATTACCGAAAGCACCGCGTCGATATTGTTCTGCATATTCGGAACCTCGACATATGAAATCGCGCCTCCGGGGGACAACGCCTGGAACTTTGACTCAAGCGCCAGCTTGTCAAACGCGTCGATATTCTCGGTAACATGAACATGATAGCTGTTTGTAATGTAATTTCTGTCTGTAACACCCTTGATGATACCGAAACGCTTTTGCAGACATTTCGCAAACTTATATGTTGTGCTTTCAAGCGGTGTGCCGTACAGCGAATAATCGATGTTCTCAGCGGCCTTCCATTTTGCGGTGTATTCGTTGAGCTTCTTCATTATCTCAAGTCCGAGTGCCTCGCCTTCAGGCTCTGTGAGCTTTTTGCCGTTAAGGCTGTAAACACATTCCCAAAGTCCCGCATATCCGAGAGAAAGGGTTGAATATCCGCCGTGTAAATACTTGTCTATCGTCTCTCCCTTTTTAAGACGGAGAAGAGCACCATACTGCCAGAGTATGGGCGCAGCGTCCGAAACGGTTCCGGTAAGACGCTCGTGGCGCGCCTGAAGCGCTCTGTGGCAAAGCTCCATACGCTCGTCAAATATCTCCCAGAATTTATCCAAATCCTTTTCTGCCGACAATCCTATATCGACAAGATTTACAGTTACAACGCCCTGATTGAAGCGTCCGTAATACTTCGGCTTTCCGTTTTCGTCAACATACGGTGTAAGGAAGCTGCGGCAGCCCATGCAGGTGTAGCAGTTGCCGTTGCCGTTCTTGTCTATCTTATTCTGAAGCATTACCTTTTCGGAAATGTAATCGGGCACCATGCGCTTGGCCGTGCATTTAGCCGACAGCTTGGTAAGATACCAGTATTCTGTGCCTTCCCTTACATTGTCTTCCTCAAGCACATAAATGAGTTTGGGGAACGCCGGTGTAATCCATACGCCCTTTTCGTTCTTTACGCCCTGATAGCGCTGACGCAGAACCTCCTCTATTATGAGTGCGAGGTCATGCTTTTCCTGCTCGTTCTTCGCCTCGTTCAGATACATGAATACCGTGACAAACGGAGCCTGTCCGTTAGTGGTCATAAGAGTTACGACCTGATACTGTATCATCTGAACGCCCTTGCTTACTTCTTTAAGCAGACGCTTTTCGGTTATTTTCTTTATCTTTTCCTCGTCTATCTGGGCGCCCGCGTCCTTAAATTCCTCGCAGACATCGGAGTATATCTTTTTGCGGCTTACATCGACAAACGGAGCAAGATGCGTAAGGCTTATGCTCTGACCGCCGTACTGGCATGACGCAACCTGCGCTATTATCTGTGTGGCGATATTGCAGGCAGTTGAAAAGCTGTGCGGCTTTTCTATAAGCGTACCGCTTATGACCGTGCCGTTCTGAAGCATATCCTCAAGGTTCACAAGGTCGCAGTTGTGCATATGCTGGGCAAAATAATCGGCGTCATGAAAGTGGATAATTCCCTGCTCATGCGCCTCAACAATGTCCGAATCAAGAAGCAAACGCTTTGTTATATCCTTGCTTACCTCGCCCGCCATATAGTCGCGCTGTACGCTGTTGACAGTCGGGTTTTTGTTGGAATTTTCCTGTTTTACTTCCTCATTGTTACACTCGATGAGACTCAATATCTGCTCGTCAGTCGTATTTGCCTTTCTTACAAGCGCACGCTGGTAGCGGTAGGTTATGTACCTGCGCGCTACGTCAAACGCACGCTGGTTCATTATCTGATCCTCTACCATATCCTGTATTTCCTCAACGCTTAATGACCTGTTGACATTAAGCGCCGCGCTTTCGACATCCTCCGCTATACGCTTTATCTGAATGTCCGACATACGCGCGCTCGGAACAACGCTTTCATTGGCTTTTTTAACAGCTATTTCTATTTTTTTAGGATTGAAATCCTCTTCGGCACCGCTTCTCTTAATTATTTTCATACTGTTTCCCCCGTTCAGAAGCCGTTTTCTAAAATCAAAAATACACTATATATTGTTGGAACATTATTCATTATACCACAAATTCTTGAAACTTCAAGTGTAAATTTAAAAAATTTCCGATTTTTTATCCGTTCGGCTTAAAACCCTGACCTAAAATCTCTCCTGCTTCGGCTATGACAATAAAAGCCCCGCAGTCATTTTCACGTGCCGCCTTGCATACTGCCGAAACCTCATTACGCCGTACAGTACACATCAGCATATCCAGCTGCCTGCCTGTATATGCTCCGGTTACCTTGATTACGGTAAGTCCTCTTTTGACAATCGACATTATCTCTTTTGAAATGGGCGCAGAGTTTTCTGTCACTATATACACTATCTTTCCTTTATCGGCTCCGTAAAGCATAATGTCTATCATTCGCGATGATGTATAAAGCGCTATAACTGAATAAAGCGCACTTTCAATATTTTTATAAGCAAAAGCCGAAAAAGCTACTATGCAGGCGTCAAAAAGAAGTATCATACGCCCCACAGTAAGGTGCGGGAATCGCCTGTTTATCAACTTTGCTATTATATCGACGCCTCCGGTAGTTGCGCCTCTGAGCATAAACAGACTTATTGCCATACCCAGCAGCAGACCGCCGAAAACCGCCGCAAGCACCGGATCGATTTTAAGCTCCGGCAGCAGCTCCTCAGCGATATCGAGAGTTATCGATATGACTACTGTCGAAACTGCGGTCTTCACAATAAAAATACCTCCGAATTTTATGAAGCCCACCACAAGAATGGGAATATTCAAAATAAATACAACTGTTCCGACCGGCAGACCGTAAAGATAATTGAGCATGGTGGAAATTCCGGTAAGCCCTCCCGGTGATATTTCATTGCCCGACAAAAATAAAATGACCGCAACAGCGTAAATTGCTCCGCCCGCAATAAACACAGCTATGTCGGCAACCCACGTAAGCAGCCTTTTTTTATCCAAAATATTCACCCCGAAAAAATTTTATACAATTAGTTTATCCCTTTTCGGCGTGATTAATAAAACGGAAAGACAAATCTGAAAAAGTCACCTGTTTATTTCGGGATTATCCGTACGGCATAAAATATAATCTATACTCACTCCATAAAAATCCGCAAGCGTCATTAGTGTATCAGTAGGCGGTATCCTTTCGCCGTTTTCAAATTTTGACAAAAGCGACTGTTCTATGCCCGTTTTCATTTGTAAATTTATCTGTGTAAGACCTGATTTTAAGCGTAAAATCTTCAAATTATTCTTCATAACATCACCTAATTGACATTTTTTCATATTTTCACTTGACAATTATGACAATATGTCATATAATGTGAGCATCAATTAAATGAGGTGTTAAATAATGTCAAACCAAAACTTGTTTTCTAAAAATTCAGTATTCCGAACACTTTTATTTTTACTCTGCGCATCGGTTCTATTCCTTTCTTCCGCCTGCACCGAAACTCCGCCTACTAAAGAAAATGCTTCTGAACCTTTTAAGGAAACAGAAGCTAATAAACCTGAAGAAACTACAACCTTTACGACAGGTGAAACAGCAGCATTTGAAAATCTTAAAATTACAGCCAATGAACTTAAAGAAGTTAAAAAAGACGAAACCGGTTTTATTTCCGCTGAAGAAGGGAAAACTTTCACCGGAATCAATTTTACAGTAGAAAACATATCCCAAGAGACACAGACAGTAAGTTCGCTTCTGCTTTTTGAAGCTTATGCGGATGGAACAAAATGCGAATTTTCGTTTTCGGCGGCAGCAGCTTTCCCTGACGGAACATTAGACGGCGATATTGCACCCGGTAAGAAAATGACGGGGTGGTATTCCGTTGAGATCCCGGAAAACTGGTCAGAGCTTGAGCTGCATATTGCAGATTCATGGATCTCAGACAATAAAGCTGTTTTTGTTTTTAAAAAATAAAAAAATCGGCGCAGAGACGGTTATAATACCGTTCTGCGCCGATTTTTTTACATTATATTATCTCTTATAACACCGAAAAGCTCATCGGCACGGCTTGTCCTGCCAGACAGGTAAAGCCAGCCAAACAGACATTCAAGTCCCGTTGCGGTATGGTACTGCCCCGCGGTGGCGCTTTTAGGTGACGACGAGGTATGAAAATTTCTTCCTCTTTTAAAAACCGAAAGCTCTTTTTCGTCAAGTAAAGGCTCAATCACCGAAAATGCGCTTGCTTGAGCCGCCGCGTTCACAGCCTTTACCGAAAGCCTGTGAAGTTCTCCCGACGGACGGTTCACCTCCGCAAGAGCTGTTCTTACATAAAGCCCGTAAACCGCGTCGCCCACGAACGCCAACACAGACGGGCTCAGCAAATCAGGATTTTCAGCCATTATAACACGCCTTACATTACATAATCAAATTCTATATCGTAAACGCTTACCGTATCGCCCTGCTTTATCCCCGCTTTTTCAAGCGCCGCGATAATGCCGCTCGACCGGAGTACCCGCTCAAAATACTGGAGCGACTCATAATCGTCCGGGTCAACCGTGTTCATTATATCCATTATCCACGGACAGTCCTCAACAAAGTAAACTCCGTCGCAGACACGTATACTGAAGCTGCGCTTTTTATCCTTTGTGAAGTCCTCTGCGGGCTTCGGCTCAGCCTCGTACCGCTTTATCGGCGGCAGCTTTGAAAGCTCTGCCGCCACGCAGTTTATAAGCTCGTCGGTACCCTCGGCGATAGCCGCCATTACAGGAAAGAATTTGTAGCCCTTTTCGGTAAAATAATCAGACACCCTTTTAATTTCCGACTCGTCGGCAAGATCGCATTTGTTTCCGACAACTATCTGCGGACGGCTTTCAAGCTCGCTGCTGAACACGGCAAGCTCTTTATTTATCTTATTGAAATCATCTATCGGGTCTCTGCCTTCGCTGCCCGAAACATCTATCACATGTAGCAGCATACGGCAGCGCTCCACATGGCGCAGAAACTCATGACCGAGTCCCACACCCTCTCCGGCACCCTCTATAAGCCCCGGAATATCCGCCATTACAAAAGAACTGCCCTCGCCCATGCGCACAACGCCAAGCACCGGTGTAAGTGTGGTGAAATGATAGTTGGCGATTTTCGGCTTTGCCTCGCTCACTACCGAAATAAGCGTGGATTTACCCACGTTCGGAAAGCCTATAAGCCCTACGTCCGCCAGCAGCTTAAGCTCAAGCGTAACATCAAGCTCTTCGCCCGGGTTGCCTTTTTTGGCAAATCTCGGCACCTGTCTTGTAGCTGTGGCAAAATGCTGGTTTCCCCAGCCGCCGTTTCCGCCTTTGGCTATCACGACCGGCTCACCGTCCGATATATCGGCAATAATTCTGCCGGTTTCCGCGTCCTTCACAAGCGTGCCGACCGGCACCGAAACCACAAGATCGGCCGCGCTTTTGCCGGTACATCTGCCGGAGCCTCCGCGCTCACCGGCAGCCGCGGCGTATTTGCGCTTATACCTGAAATCCGCAAGTGTGGAAAGATTGCTGTCAGCCTTAAAAACAATATTTCCGCCTCTGCCGCCGTCGCCGCCGTCAGGTCCTCCGGCAGCAACATACTTCTCTCTGTGGAATGACACCGCGCCGTCGCCGCCGTCGCCCGCCTTTAAATGAATTTTCGCAGTATCTACAAACATAAATCAATTACCTTTCAATAATCCTATTCGCCGGAAATATCACCGTCGTCCTCCTCCGGCGGCTCGGTGAGCAGATAAGCCTCATATATTTCTCTCGCGCGCTCATAGTTTTTCTCGGCTACATATATATTATCCGGAATTATACCGGCGCCGAGAAGTATTTTAAGATAACCTCCCGCTCCTTCCTGCCGGCATACAAAAGGAATACCGTTTTCCCTTAACATATCCTGATATATTTCCGAAGAAACATGGTTTGTTATAGTAGCCGCAAGAACAGGCTCACTTCCGTCACTTTCCGGCTCCTCTTTTCTCTTCTTAAAGAAACTCATATTCAGAAATTCTCCGTTTCCCCGTTCTCCTCATCAATATCATATTCCGTTTCCTCATCAAAAAACTCTCCGTCAAACTCCGGCTCGGAATTGAGAAAATCATCATATATCTGTGAGGCTCTTTCAAAATCCGACTCGTCAACATATATATCGTCAGCAATAAAAGAACCGCCGAATGTTACTTTGAGAGTACCCTCTTCGTCAGAATCACAGGTAAACAGTATCCCATTTTCTTTAAGGAGATCTTTCAGAATTTCTGAAGATACCACATCGTCAACCGTAGCGAGAAGCACCGGATTGTTTATTACAATTTCTTCCTCACTGTTTTCCTCTTCCCCGCCGGTCAAATCAGCACCGCAAACCGGACAAAGCTCAGCCTCATCCTCACACTCAGCCTTGCATACATGACAGATTTTCATAGTTTTCAATTCCTTTCATTAAAAAAATAAAATCCGGGAGGTGTTCGCCGCCCGGATATAGTGTTTACTGCTCAACAGCGTAAATGCTGACCTGCTTGCGGTCTCTTCCGACACGCTCAAACTTTACCTTGCCGTCGATAAGAGCGAACAGTGTATCGTCTGAACCGCGGCCGACATTATTGCCGGCGTGAATGTGAGTTCCTCTCTGGCGTACCAGAATGTTGCCAGCCAGAACAAACTGACCGTCCGCGCGTTTTACTCCGAGACGTTTCGCCTCGCTGTCACGGCCGTTCTTTGTTGAACCCATACCTTTTTTATGAGCGAATAACTGAATGTTAATCTTTAACATGCTTTGCACCTCCGTATATCCTTATGTTACTGCCGTACTGACCGGACAACTGCTCAAGATGGAGCTTAAGCCCCTCCAAAACCTTTACCGCTGCGTCCGACGGATTTATTACCCTGAATTTCATCACGGCGTCGTCAATTTCGGCCTCCGCCTCGTCACCTATTATTTCAGTAACAGTGTTTGCCGCCATATATGCCGCCGAAGAAACTGCCGCGCAGACGATTTTACCGGTCATATCGTCACTGTCCGACGAACAGTGACCGCTGATTTCAAAGCCCGAAAGCCTTTTTCCGTCAGCTGAAAATTTTACCCTTGTCACGGTTAGCCGATCTCGTTGATCTGAACCTTGGTATAAGGCTGTCTGTGGCCCATTTTGCGTGAACTGCTCTTCTTGGGCTTATAGGTAAAGACCGTTATCTTCTTACCCTTTCCGTTTTTAAGAACGGTGCCCTTTACAAAAGCGTCCTTCACATAGGGCTTGCCTACCTTCAGGGTCTTGTCGCTTACGGCAACAACCTTGTCGAAGGTGATCTCCTCGTCAACCTCGGCGTTAAGCTTCTCAACATAAATAACGTCGCCGCTCTCAACACGGTACTGCTTTCCGCCTGTTTCAATAATTGCGTACATTTTTTACACCTGCCGTTTATACAGTCTCGCTACGGTGGGCGCGGCTAATTCAGCGCAACTTAAAAAAGCCCACAATATGCGGCTTAAACATTTTATCACAGCGACCTTACTTTGTCAAGAAAAACTCATAATATTTTTCTGTATTCCCGATTTTCCTGTTCGGCTTTTTATATCTTTAACTGTTATATGTAAAAACGGACAATAATTAATAAATTTCAAAAAAACCATATATTGTCCGTTTCGGTTTATTCTGCGCCTTACGACTCCATCTGCTTGCCGAGGAAAGAAGCGGCGACGGTGGCGAGCTTTATATCACTGTCGCTCGCGGTCTCACCGGCAGCCGAAGTAAGCACAACCGCTCCGCTGACATCGCCCTCTGACATTATGGGGGCGGCAACCGCGATTTTCTGGTCTATACCCTCAATCGCCGGCAGCGCCTTTCCGCTCGGATAAACTTCTACTCTCCTGCCCTCCATAATATCTTCGACAGTTTGTGTGACTCTTCTCTCAAGCACTTCTTTTTTTGATATGCCAGACGCCGCTATGCAGTGGTCACGGTCGCAAATAAGAACCGTAAGATCGGTCGCCGCGTTCAGCGCCTCGGCGTACTGAGAGGCGAACGACGAAAGCTCACCTATCGGTGAATACTTCTTGAATATTACCTCTCCTCCGGAATTTGTGTATATTTCAAGCGGGTCGCCCTCTCTGATAACATTGACAGTAAAGACCTTGTCCGCGCGGTTCGCGGACTTTTGGGCAACTGCGATATCCTTACTGCCCGACTTAAAATTTACGGTATGCTCCGTATCCTCAAGCGACAAAAGCCCGTCCACATCGGATTTGAGCTTTACATTCAAATGATCCTCAAACACCGTGATTTTCTCAACAATCAAACCGATGTCGCGCTTGTCAAGCTTTTCTTTTCTCAGGACTCCGTCAAAGACCTCGATAACCGTTTTCGCCTTTCGGTTGGCGGTAATCATATTGTTGCGCATATTGTTGATGTCGCCGAACTGCTTTTCGAGCATTTCAATGCGGGTGAGCAGCTCTTCCTCCATTTCGTTGTAAAGCGCCGCCTTAGTTCGGCTTTTGGCGTCGGACAGCCCTGCGTCAATCAGCATTTTTTCTTTATAAAGCGCTTTGAGCTTTGCCTTGGTCTCGTTAAGCTGCGTTTCAATGCTTTCCACCGTCGCGCCGAGCTGTTCCTCCCGCTCTGGCTGCTCATCAATCGTCTTTTGCAGCTCGTCAATCATACCCTTGCAGTTATCGCGCACGCGGAGGATAAATTCCTTGAGCAGCCTGTCAAGCACATCCACGCGGATATGGTGCGAGGTACAGCCCTTTAAACCGCGCTTGTGGTATGTACCGCAGGTGTAGGCAGGCGACAGTTCGGGGCGCGACATAGAGAACATCGGGCTGCCGCAGTCGCCGCAGAACATAAAGCCCGAATAGTCGGTAGCATACTTCTTTTCGCCGCGATAATTGCCCTTTGAGCGCAGCTCAAGCTGCTCTTTTGTATAGGCAAAGGTCTTGCTGTCCACAATCGGCTCATGCGCGTTTTCAATCACAATATTTTCCTCATCACCGAGCTTTACATCCTTGCCGTTAATGCCCTTGCGCGTATACTTGCGCTGACGGAGCGTGCCGATGTAAAAATCGTTTTTGAGAATTGTCTGCACTGTGATAATGCTCCATTCGCTGCGCGCAGTAAGCTTGGTCGCCTTGCCCTCGGCTTCCTTTTGGGCAATCTCGTTTGCCCTCGGTGTCGGCACGCCGCTGTCGGTCAGGTGATTGGCGATTTTTTTATATCCCCAACCGAGATTGTAAAGCCTGAAAACCTCGCGCACAACCTCCGCCGCAGGCGGATCGATTTCGTAGGTCATTTCCTTGGTGTTAGTGATGCGGTAGCCGTAGGGCACGGCGCATATCCACTGCCCGTTTTTCTGTCGGTTGTCTATCATCTGCTTGATTTTTTTCGAGGTGTCGGTGACCGGCATTTCATTCATCAGAAATTTAAACTGAATAAGCATCCAGTCATCACGGGTAGGGTAGTCAATATTGTCGCCTATCGAGATAATGCGGATACCCGCGTCGCGCAGCGTCTCAAGCTCCAAAAGCCCTAAGCTGTTGCGGCGGGAGAAACGGGAGAAATCCTTGACGATTAAGATGCGCACATCGCCGTTTATCAGCTCCTTACGCATTTTCTGATAGTTTTCTCGCTGAGAAAAGGTGTAGCCGCTGCGGTCTCTGTCCTCGTATATGATCAGCTCCGCGTCGGGAAATTCTTTCGCTACAAAATCGCGGATGATTCGTTTTTGGTTTTCGATACTGGTGTTCTCGTGGCTGTCTTCCTGCAAATCCACCGAAATTCGGGCGTATCCGTCAATTTTCAACTTTGTTTTTCCTTTCTGTATTTCTAACTAACAACATTGTAATACAATCGAAGCAAAAAGTCAATACGTATCAAGAGGAATCATGTTGCCAAGTCATTTATGTTCGCTACTATTGACAAAACAGCATTAAGTGTTTATAATAGAAAACGCAAGAGGTGGATGCAAATGAAAAATGCTGCGTATAATATTATGCCTGATACGGAAAATATTCTTAAAACAATGGGCGAGCAAATAAAAATGGCACGGCTCAGAAGAAAGCTGTCCGCAACATTGGTTTCCGAACGCGCCGGAGTCAGCCGCTCGACGCTGTGGAAGGTGGAAAACGGCAATCCGTCGGTTGCCGTCGGTATTTATGCCGCCGTTTTGCACGCACTCAATAATATGGATAAGGATCTCTTAAAAATCGCAGGCGACGACGAACTCGGCAGAAAGCTGCAGGATATGGATTTAATGGGCAAAAATAAAAGGTAAGGAGGCAGCATATGAAAACGATTTATGTATTTGATGGTTTTTCTGGCGACGCGCCTGTACACATTGGCAATTTATATGTCGATACCATTAAAGGCGGCGAAAGCTATTCCTTTGAATATACAGAAGAATGGTTAAAACAGAATAACGGAAACGCAAACATTGACCCCGATTTGTTTCCCTTTGTCGGAAGACAGTTTCCGAACGGAAACAGCATTTTCGGCGTCTTTTCCGACGCTTCGCCCGACCGCTGGGGACGGGTTTTGATGAATAAAAAAGAGCGCAAGCTTGCCGACCGCGAAAAGCGCAAGCCGAGAAAGCTTCTTGAAAGCGATTACCTTTTGGGCGTTTACGATGAGACCCGAATGGGCGGCATACGCTTTAAAACAGACCTCGACGGAGAGTTTTTATCCTGCGACAGGGAAACCGCCGCACCGCCATGGACAACGCTGCGAACATTGGAGGAGGCGTCCCGTCAGTTTGAAAACGATGAATCGCTGAACGAGAAATGGCTGAATCAGTTGCTAAGACCCGGGTCGTCGCTCGGCGGCGCAAGACCGAAAGCAACGGTAACCGACACAGATGGGCAGCTATGGATTGCGAAATTCCCGTCTAAAAACGATGAAAACAATACCGGTGCATGGGAAAAGGTCGCGTCCGATTTGGCAAAGCTTTGCGGACTGAATGCTCCGGAGTCTAGGATTGAGAAGTTTTCAAAATACGGCAGCACATTTCTTGTAAAGCGTTTCGACCGCAACAAAACAAAAAGAATCCACTTTGCCTCAGCTATGACCCTGCTGGGGAAGACGGACGGTGCTTCCGCCGCCGACGGAACAAGCTATCTGGACATTGCGTCGTTCATCAAATCAGACGGCAGCAATCCAAAAGACGATTTGGTTGAGCTGTGGAAAAGAATCGTATTCAATATGGCAGTCTCAAACACGGACGACCATTTGCGGAATCACGCCTTTATATACTGCAAAAGCGGATGGATGCTCTCTCCCCTGTATGATGTGAACCCCGTGCCTTACGGTGACGAGCTTTCTTTAAATGTCAACGAAACCGATAATATGATTTCGGTGCCGCTTGCAATAGAAACCGCATTCCGGTTCGGCATTGACAGCCAAAAAGCAAAAGAAATTGCCGACGGCATACTTGATACCGTTAGGTGCAATTGGGAGGCATTAGCGGCAAAATACGGGATCTCGCGCGCGGACATTGAGGATATGCGCCCGGCATTTTCCGAGTGCTATAAATAAATTTATAGGGAACATTTGATAGGGTAAATCACCGTCAAATGTCCCCTGTTTTTAACTATCTGACTTGCAGTCAAGCAAAAAGTAATATTTAAAAATGTTAAAAACTATGTACGCGGCGAAACGCCGCTTTACCGCGTGTCGCGCGATTTTTAAGTCTTTGCACGCGGTGCCGGATTATTGAGATTGTAGGCAAGCAGCTCTTTTGTATTTTCCAAAAGGTCGCCGTAGCCCGATTCATAAACGCAGACGAAGATCTTTTTTTTTCTGCAATCGGCAATAAACTGCTTTAATTTCTGCTGCTTTGCCTCGTCCCTTTGGTCGGCGTGGGAGCACCACACCTTTGCCAGCTTCAGTTCGTTATCCATTACAAATTCCATTTTATCAAACTCCTCACATTTTCATTATTGGTCAAATTTGGTGATTTCATTCACCGTGACGGTTATTCCGTCCGCCGTTTCCGAAGATGTTAATCGAAAATTTGAATTTGAAACGAATTGCTTAAGTTTATCCTGACAGTGTTTTGTCGGCTTTTGCATCGCGCATACGGTAGCCGTTTGCCCACTCGTATGGATCATTGCCGCACTGAATATTCTGCTCGGATTTCAAGAGCCGTTTGATTTTCGCTTCATCGCTAACAAGCGTTCCTGCAACCAGTTTTTGAAAACGCAGATTTTTGAGCATTTCGGTGCAGCGGTTGTGCTTTTTAATATATTCAGCGGTCTGTTCGGACGTTTTTGCGCTGCGCAGCTTGTTTTTCCAATGCTCGCGATAGGCTTTGCTCCTTGGCAATTTTCATCTCGCGGTTGGAAATATAAGCTCGTATCTCATCTATGCTTCCGCATTTCTCCTGCGAGAGCTGCATTGGCTGCCGCACATACCTCTCGGCAAATCGCACGGCTTCACGCATTTCAGGCGATTTTGGTTTCATACACGCCGCAATAATACACTCAGGCTCCTGATTTTCGGGCAAGAATATCCGTACTGATATATTCTTTTATTGCCGAGCTTAAAAACCGGTCAAACTTTTCATTGTCGCCGTTATAGTAAAATTCAACTCTTTCAATATGTTTACTCGGCTTCGCACTTATTTGGCACACAGGGCATTTAAAATGATTATACGGCTTATATATCTTCTGCTGTAATATATTAGTGGGTTTAGTTTAATGAGTCTTCTTATGCTGTTCCGTTTTTAAACCCATCCCAAATACAAAAATTACTCTACCGTAACAGGTCGAGCTTATATAGGCTGCTTGTATTTGTGCCGTCCTTTCGGCGGCGCTGTTCCTTTTTCAGAAGTCCGGTTTCTTCGAGATTTCTTACTGCAATATCTACCGTTTTAATATCCATATGACATTCTTTTGATATAAGCCGACGCGACGGAAAACATACGCCGTTTATATCGCTGTGTTTTACAAGACAGCAGTAGACGGTGAAATCCCGCGGCTTTAATTTGAAATCAAATATACGGTTTGAAACCATAAAAAATTACCGCTTTTATTTTGCGGCGCAATCATCCGGCATCAGCTCCCTTTATATAAAAAATAAGAGAGATAAATCTCGGTACGCATCAGACACATTTAACGGGTGCTATCTATGCTCCGAAATTTATCCCCTACTTATTAGGACAGTTAAAAGAGGTTTGTAAACCGGAAATGTAAAACTTTTTCTAAAAAATACGGAGACCTATGTTTCCATAAGTCTCCGCATCCGGGAAAGCAGTTTTTTCAGCCGCTTTGATACCGCCATTTTACTGATGCCGAATTCTTCGCCGATTTGTTCCATAGTGCGTTCCTCAAAAAAGTAACGCCGAATCAATATCCGTTCGTCATCTGTAAGGCAGCAGGTAATTTTTTGCAGTTTTTCAAAGCAGAGGTTTTTAAGCACCGCATCAAAGGTAGGGTCACTAAAAGCCGTATTATGAGCAGTTTGCAGCACTGTTTCGGAATCACTCTTACTCGTGTGCCGGCGGTCGCTCCGACCTTCTGCCGCCTGCCTTTTTCTGTCGGCTTCTAAAAAATCTGCAACCTCTTTTGAAACTGAAATTTCACTTTCGCCGTATTTAACAATGGTATTCCCCAATACATTTCCTTTCCGCCGGGGGAAAGGTCACAGGGTCTGCCGAAACAGCACCATTAAACTGTTGACTTCAAGGTTTATCCTATCTACAGCTGATTGCCTTAGGAGCTTCGGTGAAATCTGAGGTCACACAGTTGTGACCTCATCGGCACATAAAAAATATTTTATCACAGGCTTTTCGCCTTATGACCGGAAAGGAAGTATCTTCAGTATATCAGAACATCCGTTCTTTTGCAAGTGTAAATTGTATCTTGAAAAATATTTTTATCTAAGTTAACATACCACAACCTCTGAATGGATAACGAGGAAAACCGTTTCCGTATCATACTTTTCGGGTAAAATAATAAAAAAATTATCCGGAGGTAAATAAAAATGAAAGGACGAATTTTAACAGAAAAGCTTATCTCAGAATTTTCCTGCTATCTTAAAAGCGAAGAAAAAAGCCAAAACACTTTAGAAAAATATTTGCGGGATGTAAATGCTTTTGCCGTTTTTTTTAACGGCACACAGGTAACGAAAGAAAAGGTCATCACCTACAAAAACAAATTATTGAGCGAGAATTATTTGTCAAAAACAAAAACCGGTGTACAGCGTATGGTTGTAAGCCTGTCGAGCACATTTATAATACCTTTTCTATATGTATTACAGCGCTTTCTCCTGTACCCTGAGCTATATCGGTAAAAACTATCCCAGCATTCATCAGCATTGCGCCGGAAAATACTTTGCCCGTTTCTGTATCTTTATAATAAGCCTCGGGTTCAAGTCCGCGAAGCCTTATTATCAAATGCTGATGACATTCCCACCGCATTGTGACAAGTGTAACCATTGCCTGTGATTTGTCGGACGACACAAACTGCCATGCTGCTCTGTACGGATTATCAAACGGAGAAATCAGCCTGTATAGATCTCCTCTGTTAATAAGTTCATAATCCTTGTGATATTCCTCTATTTGCCGGCAGATAATATTTTTTTCCTCATCACTCAGCCTGGTCGGATCAAGTTCAAGCCCAAAGGTGCCCCACTTTGCAACCCTGCATTTAGTTTCATAGCCCGTCCTGTTTGTTGCCGAAACATGAGCCCCCATAGCCGAGGCAGGATAGCACATTGAAGTCCCGAACTGGATATAAAGCCTTTCTATAGGGTCGGTATTGTCGCTCGCCCAAATTTGCGGCGAATAACAAAGCATAGCCGGGTCAAAGCGTCCGCCACCGCCCGAGCAGTTCTCAAAAAGAATATTCGGAAAGCTTGTTACAAGCCGGTTCATCAGGTCGTACGTTCCAAGCACGAACCGATGAAAAAACTCCTTTTTTCTTTCCGGAGGCAAGAGCGCAGAGTCGGCATCGGTAATATTTCTGTTGAAATCCCATTTCAGATATTCGATATTATTTTGTGACAGTACCGAATACATCTGTTTCCATATGTTATCTCTTACATCCTCGCGTGAAATATCTATCACATACTGATTTCTTCCGAGCATAGGCTCTCTGCCTGACGCTCTTACACACCAATCAGGGTGAGCGCGGAACAAATCGGAATCGGGTGAAATCATTTCCGGTTCAAACCAAATACCGAACTTCAGCCCTTCGGCATTGATATGCTCTATAAGCTTATTAAGTCCGCCCGGCAGTTTATTTTTGTTTACATACCAGTCGCCGAGCGAGGAAGTATCGTCATCTCTGTGACCGAACCAGCCGTCGTCCATAACAAGCAGTTCCACGCCCAATTTTTTGGCTTCCCTTGCAAAGCTTATCAACTTATCTTCATCAAAATCAAAATAGGCGGCTTCCCAACTGTTAATCAACAGAGGTCTTTTTTCGGTTTTATACCGCCCCCGTATTAAATTATTGTTATAAAATCTGTGCAGCTTACGGCTAATTTCTCCTATGCCGCCCGCAGTAAACACCATTACTGCCTCAGGTGCATAAAAGCTTTCGCCGCTGTTGAGCAGCCAGGAGAATGTCTGTGGTTCGATTCCCATAATAAACCTTGTGGTGCAGTTGAAATCACATTCCGCAAGCGCCGAAAAATTGCCGGAATATACAAGGCTGAAGCCGTAAACATCACCGTGTTCCTCATTTGAGCCCCTTTGTGCCAGCGCGACGAATGGATTTTGAGTATTGCTTGAAGACCCGCGTCTGCTCTCGACCCCCTGAACTCCGTGGGCGAGTCTGCGCCGTTCTATATTTCTTTCCTTTGCGTGACAGCCGTAAAGAGTGATCATATCGTAATCCATATCGGGCAAATCGAGACACATACTCATCACTCTCTCAATTCTCATATTATCTGAAGAAACATTTTTTACCTTTATATGTCTTGTTATAACATCATATTCGGGAAAAACCGTATAATAAAGCGTGACCTCTGCTCCCGTAACAAAATCCTCCGTATAAATCTCAAGTGTCTGTGCCTCGCTCTCATTATTAACATAAGTTGACGGCATTCCCTGTATTTCTTTTTTTCCGTTATATATTTTATACCCCGTATAGCGTATATCGGTAATACTGTCGCCGTTTTTATTTATGATTTCAAGTGCGGAAATCCTGAAATCTCCTGCTCCGTGTGTGCCGTATTCAATAGGCGCGGTATCCGGGGAAAAGCCGTTCTCACCTATCACCGGATTAACGGGACTGAAGGAAGCATTTATCGTTCGTTTTTCTCTCTCCGGCACATAACTCTCAGGAATATATGCTCCGTAATACAGATTTAAAAGATAGTTTTCATCATAAACAGCTACTATATAGCTTGAATTTTTGGTATCAAGCTTAAAGGTTTTGGTTTTTTCGTCATAAAATACCGGCATATTTACCTCCATAAGCAAATGAGAAATTCGGGTTCTTTTATCCGCAAGCTGCCATCAACCGGTTTGCAAACAGTGATACGCTTTTCAAAGCAACACGCCTTTTGCTATACTTCACAGACTGCTATTCCTTTTTTCTTCCATGAAATAATATTGGCACACAGTAAATTCCAGCTCTGAAAGCCCTGATTGTTTACTCCGCGTCCCGTTTCCGGATCGTAATATTCGTGCATCTCTCCGCATTCGGCTATATCCCGACCGAATAGCTTTACAGTCTTATCCGCAAGTTCTTCTGCAAGCCCGTCATACCCGTATTTGAGCAGTGATCTGAATGTAATATAATTTGATACTCCCCATACAGGACCGAGCCAGCACGATGGATTGCCGCTTTTTACAATCTGATACATTTTTTCACATTTGGAAAGTGTGCGAACTCCCCAAGGGGCATAAAACAGTCTTTCGTCAAGATAATTTTCTTTGACCATTCGCTCTGCCTGCTCCTTTGTTGCTATACCCGCCCACATAGCCATAAATCCGGACCAGACATCTATACGCTGAATGAGCGTATTCCAGTTTCGCGGACAGCCGCTGTGCAGCGTTTGATTAGGCTCTACAGGTAAAAGATTTAAATCAACGCTGTAATAAAAGCCGTTACGTTCGTCATAGCAAAGCTCGCGGATAGCTTTTTTAAGTGTTTCGGCAGCTGCCCGGTATTTTTCAGCCTCGCTCTTCATTCCCAGTTTTTCGGACAGCTTTGCCATTGCAGATTTTTCCTTATACATCAGGCAGTTCAAAAATATTGAGCCTGAGCTGCAGCGCGGTCTGTAAAAGGTACAAGGATCGTTATCCACCCCTATTGCGGTGTCGTCTATAAAATAATACAATCCGCTTTCATGGCGGCAGTAATTATCGTAATAGGAAAGATGCCCCGCCAAGGCTGCATAAAGCGGACGAAGCCATTCATAATCGTTATGAGTCATCGCTATAAAAAGCGCGTGCTGAATCAATACAGGCTTACTGCAGTTTACCGCGCCTTTTAAGGAAGCGTCGGGAAACGAATTACGGTCGCTTACCATAATATAAATTCTGCCGGTTTCCTTATCGGCAGAATAGGCAAAATTTTCAACACACCCCTTTTGATATGGGTAAACGTCATCGAGAGTGCCTTCGTTCTCCGCCACTTGCGTAATTGCTATGTCCGTAAGCCAGGAATCCCAGTCCCAAAGTTCTTTTGAATAAACCGCTCCCGGAACTATAAATTTATGTTTAAGCTGTCCAACCGGCTCACGTAGTATTTTATTATAACTTTCCTTAATAAATGAATAAACCGTATCCTCATAATTTATCATATTGCACCTTCTTTAAGACATTTCTTATTTTCAGATCGGTCAAGCGTCGGTTTTTGCCAAAGAAAAAACGGCTAATAGGTTAAATCCTCTATTACGTAAATGTCATTTGAACATTTCCGCTAATCTCCCAGCTGCCGATGCTAAATTTTTAATGCCTTTAAAAATGCTGTCTTTCGAATATTTTTGCAAATATCGGTCAGCTTCCAGCGTTAAATACCCCTGATAACCGATATCCTTCAAGGCTTTTACAACCGCATTGAAATCGATTGACATAGAAAACGGAATTTGATGCAAATCATGCTGTCTGTCGTTATCATGAATGTGTAAAGCCTGCAATCTGTCTCTTAATGCATAAATCATTGCGGCAGCTCCGGAGCCCGCGCCCCGCATTTCTGCATGTCCTATATCCAGACAAGCCACGAAGCATTCGTCGTTAACAGCATCGATATGTTCAATAAAGCTTTCTGAAGTTGAGCAGGCTGCAAAGGAAGCCTCGTTTTTTACATCGTCCCAATTCCACATATTTTCAGCGGCTATTTTAATTCCGCAGGCTCTTGCAAAAGGCAGCAGTTCCATATACATTTCCGCATTTTCTTCAGCTGATTTATTATTGTCGGGATGAATCACGCAAATTTTACCGCCTGCTTCCGCAGTACATTCTACAGCGCGTTTATAATATGAACGAATATCCGGACTTGAAGAAGGAAACGGCGCATGGGATTGATTACATTCAATGCCGTTATCATTTCCTATTTTCTTCAGTCTTCGTACAAAAGCAAGATAATTATTTGATGCAAGCGGATGATCGTTTTCAACAAGCACCTTTCTGTTCCAATCATATCTGCACATTGGCATCATCGAAAAATCCCAAGCGTCAAATCCTGCTTCGGCAACAAGCTCTATTGCTCTTTCTTCGCCTGTTACAGCCGCTGCAGACCCTATTTCAGTTGATATTTTCACAGAATCTCTCCCTTTTCATTGCAGTGCCTTAAGCATTGACATCACAAATTATAATTGCAACGCGGCACTTTTCGAAGATATTTTTCTTTATTTCGGAATAATCACATGAACCCTTAACCGTACAGATGATCCCCACGTTTTCACTGTGTCCGCTTTTCGGCGGAATAATATCATAATTAACAAGAAAACCCTCTGCTTTTTTCAAAATATCAAGAACGGATTCGACATCTCCTATATTGCTCAGCTCAATATACAGGTTATTTAGATTTTTTCTCTTTCTTTCAAGCCTGTTCAAAAAAGTAACACTGAAAAAAGCTATGACGGTTGCCGTAATCGCACACGAATAAAAACCGTATCCGATAGCAATTCCCGTTGCTGCAGTGGCCCACATTCCCGCAGCGGTAGTAAGTCCTGTTATTACTGTGCTGTTTCTTATCAATATTGTACCTGCGCCGAGAAATCCTATTCCTGATATAACCTGTGCGGAAAGTCTGGCCAAATCGCCCTGCGAACCCAATATGTTGTTAAGAAAAAGACTCGTAAGTGAAGTCGTTGCGGCTCCTACACAAACTAATATATGAGTGCGAAGTCCAGCCGCTCTCCCGTGTCTTCCGCGTTCGGAGCCTATTATTCCTCCCATAATCGCCGCGGCGAACAGACGTATAACCACAGATACTTCGTTAAACTGAATAAATAGCTGCTGTAGAATATCTTTCAAAAAAATCACCAAAAATAATCATATATTCTAAATAATTACCCGTAAGTAAATTTTATAAGAAGTCCTTATTTGCCAATTAGCGAAACCATTTCAGTTATCTTCTTTATTCAAAAGTAAATATTTTTTTGAGCTGCGGCTGAACACCGGTATCAGGATCGGTTTCCATAACCATCACGTCCTTCATATATTTATTCCAGCGTTCGACAACCGGGCTTTCTTTTTGAACTCTTGCGGCAAATTCCACACCCTTTTCGCATTCATAATATCCGAACAGTTCATTCCCGGTATTCCAGATTGTATAATTTTTTATTCCTGCCTTTTTTAATACCTCAAGCATTTCAGGCCATATCTCATTATGCCGTCTTTGATATTCCGAAAGCTTGCCTTCTATAATCATAGCTTTCCACGCATATTTTTCCATAATAAACTCCCTTCTGCCGCTGAAGCATCAGCACAAATAAGTTATAAAATCTCCGACAGCAACCGACATAAATCAAACTTATATATTTAAAATCTGCCTTTCATTTGCATAAAAAGCGAGTCTAAGATCGCCTTTATAATGTATTTGATGTGATTTTTGCGCTGTTTTCTCCCAAAACAGTATCTGCCCGCTTTTCTGCTATTAAGATCTGCTAATGCGATACCTCAGCTTCACTGCTATATCTTACTTTCCTGTACCCTTCCGCTGTACACATATCTGAACAATAGTCTCAGCCGGTATCAAAAATTATCCGAAAAAATTTTTTCAAGCTGATTTATCCGCGGATACGGGGTTTAGGAAGACTTTATCTCATATTTTTTCGACGCCGAAAAAATATCCGTATTTCACAAATACATTTTCTCATTAATATTTATTCATTTAAAACAATAAAATTGCTTGACTTGTCTAACCTTGTTTCTTCTTGATATCTTCTATATTCCTCGGCGACATAGGTTCTGTCGTCAATATGCGTCATCGCCTGCGCAGGCTGCTGGTAGTATTCATTATGGTCTATGATAAAATGCCTGTAATCTTTCTTTTTCAGTGTTGACCATATTGCCGCGTTAGAGCCGCTTCCCAAATAAAACTGATTATTGCGTATAGTACAATAAACTGCATTCTCTGCCAGATCCTCTTCCTTGTACCATATCAGAACAAAAACACAGGCACTGATATTTTCAATTTTTTCGGTTCTCCGCGGATTGCCTTCTCCCTGCAACGTAAAGGCTCCGCCCGCCTCCATACATCTGTTTTTTTCAAAAACGACATCCTTTGAAACAGGTCCTCTCCACTCATAGGCTGCAAGCCCGCAGCGAATGAATGTGTTTTGCCTGAATATTATACGTTTAGGTATATGTTCACAGCTGTTTCCCTGATGAGTAACTCCTGAGTCATATATATCTTCGAATATACATCGTTCGACAAGGCAATCTCTTGCTCCGTTCCAGAATTCTACCGCGTTGCCGAGTCTTATTTTATTTTCAAGATCAAAAACGCCTCCTCCAATACATCTGAATCTGCAGTTTATAATATGTATTCTTTCGGGATTGGTAGCAGCAAAGCCATGCACGCCTCCTTTTTCAAAGGTTATGTTTTCTATAATCACATCGTGCTGTGCAGTTACTATTTTCATTTTTCCCCAAAAAACAAGCTCTATGGAATTGTATATTTTTGCAGGATTTTCCTTTGAGAAAAGATATACCGTTCCATTTCCGTTATGAGGTAACTTCCGCATACTGTATCCTAAAGTATCGCAAGTCCATTCTCCCTGTTTCTTAAGACTTTTCATTTCCCAGCGCAGATTACCGAAGCATATGCCGTCGTCAAAAACTATATTGCATATTTCGCTCGGAAGCTCGCCGGTAAACCGCCATATATTCGGATATTCCTCCTGCCATTGTTCCGAATCACAGGCTTGGACAGAAGTATTGACAACCGGATTTGCGCCTTCGCCGTAAGCGCCGTAAGTTATAGGCTTACCTGATTCACCGCTTTGCAGAAAAAGCGGTGTTCTGATAACAGTTCCTCTTTTAAAAAGAACGGTATCGCCTGCGTTTAATTTAATTTTATCGATACTATGTAAAGGGTTTTCCTGCGTCAACCCATCGTTACCGGCAATTTTACACCCTGCGTCAACATAATATGTCATCTAACGTTTTGCCTCCGTATATAACCGCCTAATTCACAGCAGTAATTCAATATTATTTATATTTAATTACATCATAAATGCCGCTTTCAAGTTTCTTTACAGATGAGCCTATACCAAGCTCCTCATCCTTGAAGGTATAGTTTATAGGAAGTCGGATAAATCCGCTCAAGGTCTCAGGCGCAGAAACCTCTAACCGAATATTTTCGTCTTCCTTTTTCCAAAAAACTCTGATTTCACCCTCGATTGCTTTGAAGCTGCCATCGGCAAAATCAATTCCGTCAACAAACTGCGGCGCAATGTTCAGCTTTTTTTCGGGTGCAAAGTAATCAATTCCGGCAAGCCAGCGGTGGAACCAATGACTTACATCCCCCCAAAACTGATGGTTCCGTGAATCAACCCATTTGGTTTCAGGCTTCATAAAATTTTCCCAAAGCGCAGTCGCGCCCATATCCAAAAGCCAGCCGAATGACGGGAATTTCGGCTGCGTTATCATTTTATATGCAAGATCTGCATAACCGAAGGCGGCTAATACATGGAACAATACTCTTGCCCCATGCACACCGACATCCATAACGCCGCCGTCACGCTGAATAATTTGAAGCAAACGGGAAAATGCCGCGCTTTTTTCTCCCGGTTCAAATATATCAAAGGCTATTGCCATCGCCTGTGAGGTCTGGCAATTTCCCAAAGCTGTCATAGTATTTAAATCAAGCAGCCTTTCTCTTGCGGCGCCTTTGAGCCGTTCTTTAAGCGCCGAAGCAAAATCCGACTGAACAGGCTTATTTATTGCCTTAAACATTCTTACGGCTTTTTCGCACATATCAACGGAAACTGCCGTATCTGTCATCTCGATCGGCGCTTTATATCTCCAGGCGCCTCTGCCAACGTGACTCCAATCACCCAAGCCGTAACCGATAAGGCCGTCGTCTCTGATTTTACCCGAAAGATAATCAAGATACCGGATTATCGCATGTGAATTTTCCTCAATAACCTTAGTATCGTTTCTGTATTTCCAAATATAATAAGGTATCAGTATTACCGCTCTGTCCCATGCAGGACCGTTAAGACAGTCGTAAGTATGGTCACCTATAGGGATTATACCCGGAAGCCGTCCGTCATCTGCCTGTGCTCTTCTCAGCATCTGCATCCATTGACAAAAATTATTCTCCGGCTCAAGAAACAGTAAAGTATGCTCGGCTGACAATGCCGCATCTGCCGTCCAGCCGTTTTTTTCACGGTGCGGACAGTCCGTAAGAATATGCTGAAAATTTGAGAGTGACGAATTAAGCGCCATAGCAAATATCTTATTCGCGCGTTCGTCAGAGCAATTAAATACTCCTCTCTCATTCATTTGCGTAGAAAGCTCAATATAAGTCAATAAATCTGCGGTCGCCTGTTCCTCGGTTATTCCTTTGACCTTTACATATTCAAATCCGTGATATGTGAACGAAGGTATCCATTCCTCCGATTCCCCGCCTTTGCAAATATAAATATCTGTCTGTCCGAAATCCAGATCCGGCGTTTCATATTGCTTATCTTCCCCGGATAAGCCGTTCGGCCAAAGCTTTTCAAAAAAGCCAAGGGTTATTTTTTGACCCGCAGCTGTATTTTTCAAATTCAGTTTATAGATTCCCGAACTGTTTTTCGGGAAATTATATGTATAAACACCGTCCTTCTCTTCAATAGAGACCGGCTTCATTCTTCCCCGTTCTGATATGGGATTAGCCCGGTTCGGAACGAAATCCCCCCTCGGAGCAGGTACAACAGACGCGCTTTTCCACCCGCTGTCGTCAAATTCGGGCAGTAACACAGCATCATTTCGGCAGCGGGCGTCATAAACTACTCCCGCGCGGTAATCGTCGGAAATTATCGGAGACGGAGCCGTCTTAAAGCTTTCGTCAGATTCTATGACATCCTCTCCTATTACAAGGCGAATCGCCATAGCAGGTGCTGTTCGGAAGCGTGCCGTATCAAGCTTTGAATCGATAGCGCTCGGCGTATTTGCAATGCCGTTTCCAAGCAAAACACAGACAACATTTCTGCCTTTTAAAAGATACCGTGTTATATCATAAGTATCAACATACAAAAAATGATCCGGATTGCTGATAAATGGCGCCAGAAAGCCATTTGTGATATTTTTACCGTTTATATACAGCTCATAAAAACCGGAAACCGCGATTTCGAGCCATGCCGTTTCGGGTATAACACCTATTTCAAAAGTCCGGCGCAGATAAGGCGCCGCAACAGATTTATACGATTCATTCATATCAAGTCCGGCGCCTATGAATTTGATAGGGTATTTCATATTACATCCTCCTGCATAAGCTTCGTTTTATCAGCAAAAAAATTATAAGGAATCTGAACAACTCTCAAGTAATTTCATTTGAGTCCGCAAAAGCCTGAAACGGCAATTTAGCCTTGCCGTTTCAGGCTTATTGTCAATTTAAAAATATAACAGCCTAACTTGCCGGCTATTTCCAGTCCTTAAGTGCTCCGTCGCGCAGACCCTCTAAAACCGACTGATATTTATCCAGCGTAGATTTAACATCAGCCCCGTTTCTGATCTCTTTGCGCATATTGTGCAACTCTGTATATCCGGTGGTAGTAGAATTCCTGAAGCCGTAATAGTCAAATACCAAGTCATAATCCGAATACAGACTATTAAAGAATTCCTGTTCAGACTCGGTCAAAGCATATGTATCGGTATAAGATTGATTGGAAGGAATACTCTTATAAATTGCATAAGCAACAGCCACCTTCGGCTCCTTAGCGCCCTTGGAAGCGCCGATGGCACATGGCCAGGTTGCCGGAATATACGTAGTTCCTTCCTTCTGCTGAGGAACGGGAACCAAACCGAGCAGGGAAAGATCTCCGCCGTTCCAAGCAGCGGATTTCTTGGTAGCTATGGCTTCCTTAATTATTGAAATATGATTGTCGGAGGTCTCCGCCAGCATTGCAAACTTACCGTTTGCAAAATCGTCGTATGAATCCTGGCAGGTTTCTAAGCTTGCGTCAATAATCTTATCTGTGACCGCCCATTTCTGCAGCCTTGACATTGCGGTGAAAACCTCGGGAAGTCCTAAATTAATACTGTAAGAAGCATTCCCGGTACGTGAAATATGCGAATGACCTGTGGTGGCAACCAGGCTTTCACTGATCGTCGGAGTAAAGTATATTCCCTGTGAAGGATTACTCATTGCTTTTGCCATTTCTTCAAAAGCGTCCCATGTCCATTTGCCCTGCGTCCATAAATAATAAGGATCCTTGTTTCCGCTGTATCCGGCATCAGCCAAAGCCTGCTTATTATAATAGCCAATACTGCAATTCACTCCGTCGGACACGCCGTAAAGCTTACCGTCCTTGCCCTTGAAATACTCGGAAATAACTAAAGATATACCGCCTTTTTCAGGATGAGTGGAATCTGCTACATCTGCAGTAGTAAAATAATCGTCAAGAGGCACTACAAGGTCGTTGATAATGCATGACGGCATATGAGAGCCGTGCAGAAACACAACGTCGTACGGCTGATCCGCCACAATTTTTTTTGCGACCGCGTCCATATATGTGTCGAACGGAATTACAGTCGGCTTTACCGTGCAGTTAAACTCCTTGCCGAATGCTTTAAGTCTTGCTTTTTCATCATCATCAGGAGCATTATCGGAGCGATAGGCAAATGTAAATGTTTTCCCTCCGAAATCAAGCCCCTCCAACATAGAGACAGTACCCTCATTAGGCTTGACCGGTGTCGAAACCGTGCCGTCGGCGCCTCCTGAGCCGGAACCCGACTGACCGCCGGCTCCGTCGTTTGAAGCTGCGTCGTCTTCCGAAGCATTTCCGGTTCCCTCGACCAAAAATTCACCGTCAGAAAAGTCGCTTGTCAATCCGTTTTCGCTCGAAGTCGTATTGACCTTGCAGGCGGACAGCGAAATAAGCAGCATAACAGCCATGAACAGCGAAAAAAGTTTTTTCATATTCCATCTTCCTTTTTATAATATTTTTGCCTTGAAAGGTATTTTAAGCCGCAATACCTTCAGTCTTAATACTTTATTCACGTTGCAAGACTCAAACAAACCGGCAATAATTAGTTTTTAAAATCAACGGAAACCGGAAAATGCTGCAAAGCATGTGCTTTGCAAATGAAATACTGAGTCGGCTAAGGCTCATCGCCGGCAAAGTATATTCAATCAAATAAATGCTTTATCCCACTATGCCTGTACGCTCTACGCTTTCGATAAAAAAGCGCTGCAGAAACAGGTATAACACTAAAGGAACAAATATGGTAAGTAAACAGCCCGCCATAATATATGTACGGTAAGCAGTTACGGTACCGGAAGTTCCCATAATAGAGCCGGTCATTCCGCTGCTGTACATAGTTTCGGCAATAGCGCTGAGTTCAACAGTCAGCGGACGCGTATCGTTCATAAAGTAAGCAGCGGAATAATAGAAATCATTCCAGTGCCAGATAAACGAAAAGAGGATAACGGTAACAAAAGTAGGGACTGCCAGCGGAACAATTATTCTTACATAGGTCTTAAAGGCGCCGCAGCCGTCAATTCTGGCCGCTTCTTCCAAATCCTTGGGCATGCCTAAAAACGACTGACGGAAAATAAATATGAACAATCCGCCTCTGAGTCCAACGCCCAATAAGGCCGGAAGCACAAAGGTCCAAACGGTATCAAGCAGATTGATGCTGGAAAATCCTGTCACGGGTTCTGTAAGCGAAAATATATTCAGCGGATCAAAATATCTGAAGCTTACAAAAGACGGGTTAGTAAGAAAGATCGGCGGAACTACTATTGTAAGTACAACAAAAGCAAAAATCAGGTTTTTGCCCGGAAATTTGAACCTTGCAAGACCGTAGCCCGCAAGTGAACAGGCAATGCAGCTTGCCAGCGTTGCCAAAACAGATATTTCAGCAGTCAGACCTAAAGACGGCAGGAAATTCATAAGTTCCATCGCGGTTTTTATTCCCACCGCCGACACCTTTTTCGGCACCCACAAAACAGTAGGATCCGCTGACGATTCAGGCGAGCTGATTGCCGTAATAATTATCGTCAAAAGCGGAAAAATGAATATGTAAATCAAACCGATAAGAAGAAGCACAAAAAACAAATTGAAACCGAAGGAACCGGCTTTTTTCCGAATGTTATGAATGTTCATTCCAGCTCACCTCCTTGCTTTTTCAGGCTTGGAATTCCTGTTAATCAACGCGAATACAGCGAATACCAGCGCCAATACCAAAAGAATAATGAGCATAAACGGAATCGCCATTGCCGAAGCCTTGCCGTTATCAAGCGAAGTAACCAACGTCTGTATTTGCGACATAACAGGATTTGTTGCATCTGAGAATGTATCAACTATGGTATAAACAAGCGAAACAAATATCATAGGAGAAAGCATCGGTATTGTGATATACCAGTAATTGTCCCAGGCGGAAGCTCCTTCTATCGATGAAGCCTCATACAGCGAAGCCGGCACACTCTGAATTCCGGCAAGCAGAATCAGTGTCTGTATACCAGTACGCCACATAAGATCAAAAATGTTCGTCGAAATGGTAACAAAGACTTCAACCAATCCGTCGTTCAAGCCTGAATTTATAAGAATTTCCTCAATCGCACTGCTGCTGAAAATCGCCGATGTCTCTGTACTTCCCCTCAAAACACCGTAAGTAACGCTGTCAAGCTGGAAATATTTCATTACGACACCGGTAGCGATTATGACGGGCAGAAAGAACACACCTCTCACAAACATACGCCCGAAAAACTTTCTGTTCAAAATAGTCGCGAAGAAAATACTGCTTACAACTATTACCGGAACCTGGTACAAAAGTGAAGACACCGATGAAATGAGGTTATTTCCGTAATCCAAATCCGTTCTGAAAGCATAGTAAAAATTATCCCATCCGACATATGTCAAAGTAAAGGCGCCCGGTTCAAAGCCTACCTGATTGAACGCAAATACAACTCCCTGAATAAAATTCGGCAAAAAGAACAGCAGCAAGCCGATACAGAACGGCAATGTAAATAAAAAGCCGGTCAATGAATTTTTTCCTGTCAGCGAGAGACGTCTGGATTTCAATTTATCTACTGACGGTTTCAAAATCCATTCCCCCTATCTTAATACCCGAAACGGTTTGTTCGGAAGCGTTATAATTTACATACACGGCAGTACCGTCCTCATAAACGGTTTCATAAACGCCGTCTGATACCTCCGTATGCCTTATTATTGCCTTGTCGTAAATCTTTTCGAGCAGCGGACGGTATTCTTTATCATAATCTGCTGCCTTTGTTTTCCAAAGATCAAAGGTTGTACTGTAAAGACTGTTGTAAGGAGTTTCGTTCAGGGCAGAGGCATCACCGTATATACCGTCAAACAGCAACTCAGTGCCTGTTTCGACCGCGTTGAGGAACAGCAGCCTGTCGTCGGCGGTTTTATTCAGCGGGGAAGTGGTCAGAACCGTATAGCCGTGGAATACGATCTGATAAAAGGGTACATCCTTCTCAAAAAGATTGTTTCCGCTGCTGCTGAGCGGAGCGTCGAAAACCTTATCGGCATATACGGCTGATACCATATTTCCGCCTTCCACCGCTATACTGTAATTACCCAAAGCCTTAAACACATTTTCAAACGAGCTTACAAGCGCCGTCCGATTGAAACCGTCTTCGGTATTCAGGTCGGCGTAGACATAAGAGCCCATAGTTCCTAATGAAATGCCGGAAGCTTTCAGTGCAGAATATTTTTTCAGAAAATTATTGATAACCGTACCAACCTTATCTGCGCTTAAAAGGTAATAATTATTTCCGTCGATTTTTTCCACATCAACCGAAAGCATATAATCATACTGCTCTACGATCTCACCGAAAGTATTTTTTACGGAATCCTTATTTTTAGAAACTCCGTTGCCACTTGAGGTAAACCTTAAAAAATCTGCATCCGGATAAAACTGCGCGTCGATTTCCGTTAAATAATCGTTTAAAGCCTTAAAGTCTTTCTTCCCGCCCAAAACAGACAAAGGTTTGGCGTTTTTAGGTATTTTCTTATTAAAAAAGCCGTTGTTTGTCCATCCTTCGTACCGGACAGACAACCCGCCGACTCCGTTCTCCAAAAGATAGGCGGCCATCTCAGCAGCCTCCGAAAAAGACGTGAGGCTTTTCAGCTTTTTGTAAGGTATTCCAAGGAAGTTAGCCTTAACATCTATCGCACCGTAAATATTAAGATTAAGTGCAGGCGAAAGCTCGGTTTTTTTCATGCCTTTTTCTTCAATCAAATAATCACGGTAAGCTACAGCCATTCCGGAATAGCTTGCGTTGTCTCCGTCCAAGCACCAGTATCTTACTGTATAATCGCCCGAAAAATCACAATCGGACAGCCTGGTCGCATTTTGTGCATTCACTTCAATAGTTGAAACGGTTCTCAGAATAAGCTTTGAAGAAATATTGTTATAGCCAAAGCTGTCGCTTGAAAATTCAGCTCTGACAGCAGCCGAAGCCTCACCCTCGGTTATTGCCGCAAACAAGGCGTTGCTTCCTTCGGTGATACCGAAAACAGGAAGACGGATATTCTGATTGTCGGCTGCCGAAATTTTAGTTTTCTCCTCGGCATATTCGCGTCCGTAGACAAGAGCTTCATAACCGTCAATATTGTATCTTCCGTTTCCGAATGAAGCTATTGCGCCGGAACCGTCCGGTATAAGCATCCAGCCGTCGGTATCGGAATTGGCAGCTCCGAAATTAGGCAGAACCCGGATAGACAGAATAGAATAATTACCGCTTTCTTCAATTTCATCAACACATACTTTAACTTCAAGACTGTTTTCAAGCAGGCTGTAAATGACCGGCACCGTGAAACCGAATGTATCAAAACGGTATGTTACCTTTATTCCGCTTGCAACTTTTTCTACACTGACGTTTTTCTGGCGGACTGCGGTAGTATGACTGTTAAATGTCAGGGCGCTTGCTTCTCCGACGGTGCTGTTGTCATAATACTCGAAAATATAATCCGAAAATATATCCGTACGGCTGATACCGGTTGTTACATCATCCAAAACAGCATCGTTCGGGTTACTGTACCAAATCTTACCGCTTCTGCGGTTTTGAAGTGCAAACCAACCTTTTTCCATATCCGCATAGAACAGCAGATTGTCGTTTTGTGCCGCTAAGGTATAGTCAGCGGTGTATTCATCGGAGGTTTCTTCATCAATACCGAGCCTTGTTGGTTTCTGAAGTTCATCGCTTTGTGCCGATATCCCTGATATCGATAAATTTAAAGGCAATATAAAAAGGATTAAGCAGACCAAAATTGAAAATATCTTTTTTTTCATTGACGGATCGACACCTCCCGAGCTATTGAATCCACAAATGAAAGCACCTGAGCGTACAGAGTGATAAACAATACCGCAAGAAAAATTATAACCAACATTCCGAACACGGTTATCAAAAATGAAAGAACCGTCTTGCCTACAGAATACTGATGAACTGTCATAAGACCCGCAAAAAGCATAAAGAATGTCCAGAGGAGACCTACTGCGGTGATAATGCTCATGAACATACCCTCATCTTGGGTAAGAATATTGGAAAACGCCGTATTGATTAAAATTGATGCAATATACGGTGTCAGAGAATATGCCGTAACCGTTACAATTTCACTGAACTTGCCCTTGCCTGTCATAAAGCTTGCCAGACCGTAATTGGCAATAACAAAAACCAGAAATAATCCTGCCGTTTGAAGTAAAGTATAAAACACATTAAAGTCAACCGCTCTGTTCTCATTGAACGAAAAACCTGTGAAAAAATAACTGAGTGTTGCAGCTATAAACCAGACCGCAACTATTATTGCCGCTTTCAAAGGTGATGCAAATCCTCTCGGACGGATTTGTTCGGCAGCAGATGACGGATGAAAAAGCATATATACCGGAAGATATTTTTTTGTTTCGAGCTGACAAAACGCTGAACCTTCTACCGGCCTCAGCATTTTGCTTACCTTTACCGCTAAAACAATAAGGGCTGTCAAAGCTGCCAATACAATAAATAAAATCAGTACAAAATTATCTTTCAGATATTCCTTCCGGTATTCACTGAAAGAAACAGAATATTCCTTATTGGCATAGCCTTTTTTATAAGCCTCCATCGCCAGCTCGTATTCGCCAAGATAGTCATAGCAATTACCTATCCCTACATAGGCCTGAGTGCTGTTTGTATTATAGGCAATAACGCTTTTCCAAGTATCTATTGCCGCAGAGTAATCACCGTTTTCCATTTGCATATCCGCTTTTTTTATTGCCCTGACATAATCATTCGGTCTGAAAATCTGCAAGGTATTGGCAAGCGCGTCAATCACATATATATTTTCTCCGACTGTTTCAAGAGCGACAGGCTGAAGAAAATTTCCCTTCTGCTCGCCGTAGCTTCCGAAAACAGCTATTAAATCGTTGTTTTTTGAGTAAACAAATACACGGCTTCTTGCACTGTCAAGCAACGCCAGACTTTCATCGTCGGCAACGTCCACATCAATAAACTGCGTTCCCGAATTGCTTTTAAGCCTATCCCATTCAATATCCCCGAACGCTGCTGAATCGTAAATATCTTCGCCAAGCGCATTCAGCGAACGTACCTTCCCTTCTATATCCGAATAATCCGAGGATTTTGCAACTGTATAAATAAAACCGTCTTTATCTATATCAAAGCTCGTCAAAGTTACGGGAGTGTACGAATAATCATTCTTACGCTGTTCCTCGGACATAAATTTCCTGCGGATATACCTTAATATTACCTCAGCGGTCGTCCGTATATTTGTACTGCCGAACAAGGTCAGAAAATTCCCTTCCTCATCAAAAACCAAAGCGCCTATATTGACATCGTTTGCTATTGCGTATATGCGGTTCTGAGGATCGACAATCACCTTAACAAAATTACAAGCGGTTTTCTCATCAAGTACGGCCGTATCCGGTTTATTTATAATCAAATCGGCAACACCGTCCATTCCGACACGTAAAACCCGATGATTTTCGGTATCGGCTATGTAAAGCCTATCGTTATGGTAAGTTATCCCCTGCGCTCCGGCAATACTGAGCGGACTGCCGTCGGCCGCAGTGAAACTGTCAAGCTTATTTATCAGCACCAAATCATTATTGTAAACATAAACCGCACCGTTGCCGGAATCAAGCAATAGGATTCTTTCATCCTCTATACAATAAATATCCTGAAGCACGCTTCCCTTCTCAAGTCCCAAATCCGTGCCGTATAAAACGGTATCAACAGTGTATCCTGCGGGCGCGCTGACCGATTCATCGGCATAATTATATTCATATGTATTATAAGGAACAGAGCTGCTTTTCAGGGCTGATACGCCGGTTGCAAAAACTCCGCCCAACAAAACGGTTAAAAGCAATATCGCTATGCTTTGCCGAATTTTTTTCTTCATCGCTTTTCCTCCACCGTCAGCCCGATCATTTCAGTCCGGAATGTGACATAGTTTCCATAACAGAGCTTTGTGAAATTATAAATACCAGTATCGGCGGTATCATAAGAATCACTCCTACCGCACTTCCCGCGCCTGTTCTGGCAATACCTCCTGCCGCCAGAGTCTGCAGTACCGACGGAAGCATTTTAAGCTGCTCACTGTAAACATACTGAACGCCGGTAGCATTCCACATTGACTGAAAGGTAAAAATAACAAGAGTCATTATCGCAGGTTTCACCGCAGGCATAACAATTCTGAAAAAAATTCTGAACTCACCTGCTCCGTCAATTCTTGCTGCCTCGAGTGTCGCATCCGGAATCGCGGTAATTATAAACTGCTTCATCAGAAATACACCCATAGTTCCCGACATTGCCGGCAGCAGAATAGCCCAATAGGTATCAACCATTCCGAGCTTTGCAATTACAATATACTGCGGAATCGCTGTAACCTCCTGTCTGAACAAAAGAGTCCAGACAATAATCTGGGAAAGAACAACAACTCCCGGAAAATTGACTTTTGCAAGCGGATAAGCCGTAAGTGAAGCAATGATAACATATACCGCCGTTCCGATTACCGAAATACCGACACTGTTTGCAAGGTAGCGCGTAAAAGGCACATAAAGGTTATCTGTAAGTCTGAGCACCTGTCTGAAGTTATCAAACGTAGGGTTACGCACGAAAAATTTCGGAGGATATGCAAATATTTCATTTATCGGCTTAAGCGACTGAACAATACTGTATAGGATAGGCAGTATCATAAACGCACCCACAACAGCCAAAAAAATAAAAATCATTATTGTGCCGCCGAGCGAACGCGACAGCCTCACCCTTTTGCGGCTTTTATATTCTAAAATTTGTTTTTTAATAAAATTTTGCTTTTCAGGCATCAGCTGTCACCTCAATTCTCCGAATATTTCTTCAAGACCTTATTAACAAGCAACCATGATGCCATCATCAATATAAACAGCACGACCGCGATAGCTGAGGAATATCCCATTTCGAACCTTACCGTCCCGTAATCAAGCATATGCAAAAGCAGCGTATGTGTGGAATAGTTTGAACTTGGGAAACCGGTAAGCGCCTGGTTGACAGAACCGACCGCAAAAGCCGTGGAAATCTGCATTACAGCGCCGAACATAAGCTGCGGACCCATTTGAGGAAGCGTGACATAGAACAGCTCCTGCCAACGGTTTTTTATACCGTCAATCGCCGCCGCTTCGAAATACGAACGGTCAAGCGACTGCAAACCCGCAACAAACGATAAAAAGCCCGTACCCAGACTCATCCAAATCAAAACAATGATTACAACCGCAAAGCTGTATTTCGCGTCAGTAAGCCAGTTGACAGGATCCTGAAGTATGCCGAGCGAAGAAAGTACTGAATTCGCAAGCCCTTTGGAATCGCTGGCAAAAATAAACTGCCAAATAAAATAAATATTGCCCGCCAGTGTAGGTGCGTACATAACAAGTGTTATAAACTTTCTTAGCGCAGGATTCAGCTCGTTGATAAGCCATGCCACAACAAAGCTGAGCAAGAATCCGACAGGACCTGTAACAATGGCAAAAATCAAGGTGTTCTGAAGTGCTTTCAGAAAAATCTCGTCATCGAACAAAAGGCGTATGTAATTGTCAAATCCGGTAAAATCCGGAAGCTGAACCATATCAAAAGAGGTAAAGCTTAAAACAACCGCGGAGATAACCGGTATAAATACAAA
Organism: uncultured Clostridia bacterium; assembly: GCA_944380885.1. Lineage (GTDB taxonomy): Bacteria > Bacillota > Clostridia > Oscillospirales > Acutalibacteraceae > UBA737. Next base: position 58,103 of record CALWIZ010000003.1, read on the forward strand.
CAGGAAAAAGATTAAAAAAAAGGGTGCGATCATAACATAATAGACACTGTTTTTCTTAATTCTTCTCGCCAGAGGCACATTGCCGTTCTTTTTCATTTTGCACCTCCTGCATATTCATCCAGATGAAATTCCCGGCGTTTTCTGGAAATTTCCGAATTCATATCATTATTGTATATCAGTAATTGTCTGCGCGCATCAAGATCCTCGTCAACAGAGGTTCTGAAGGCGCTGGTCAGTGAACGGCTGATGACGTAGCTGCCCGGGATCTGTTCAACTGCAGTAACACTTTTCCATTGCTCGGTCAGAAGCTTATACTCGTTTCCGGTCCATCCGAGGCTTTCCATAGCAACGGTATTCGCCGGGGTATAACGGGCAGCCACTCCCATTATTGATTCAAGCCTGTTGCCATAGACTGACTGAGTTTCACTGCCGGTCCACCACTCTATAAATTCAAAGGCTTCATTTTCTATGCCCTTTTCAAGACAGGAGTTGAGCATAATGGCGGCGGTTCCGGTTGAGGTTTGAGAACGGTCAATGCTCCCGTCTTCCTTGGGAGTCCCCGGAATAAGAGCCATTTCCCACAGTCCTTTAAGCTCCGGAGCCGCCGCAGTCAGCTGATTATACATATTATAGGTTTGTATCCCCATAGCCACTTCTCCCGTCCTGAAGCGGTTGTAAAAATTCACTTCGCGCTCAAGACCGTATTTAGTATAAAGCTCGGTCCATTTTATAAAAGCGTCTGCCGCAATATTAGTATCAAAAAGCGTAGCCGATAGATCATCGTTAAAATATCTTCCGCCAGACTGATAAAGAAATTTATCAAAGGTAGTTATGCCAACTGAAATACCCGGTGTGGCCGAATTGGTTTCCGGAATTGCAACCTGAAGATTATTTTGCTGCAGAACAGTCAGAACATCATAAAACTGTTCCCACGTGTCCGGAGGATTAATGCCGAGACTTTCAAAAATATCGGTACGGTAGAAAAGCATGTCAAATATCTGCGTTTCCGGAACGGCATAAATACCACCGTTATATATGTATGAATTCCATGCGTTCGGCTGAATTTCATTATTAAGCTTTGTAAGATCAAACTGCGACAAATCAACCAAAGCACCCCGCATCGCCAAATTGACCGGCAAATCATGTGTTACCATAAGAGCGACATCCGGTCCTTTGCCCGCTAAAGTGGCCTGTATCAAAACAGTACCGGTGTTTACAAGGCTTAAATTCACTCCAATACCGTAATCAGGCGAAAAATCATCAGTGATAAGGCTTTCAAGCACCTGCGCCTGATCACGGCCGCAGGACACCCAAACCAAAATTTCTTTTTCGTAGCCCCCGGCACTGCTTATGTTATTATAGTCGCCTGCATACGAGGACAAAAATCTCTTTAATCCGAAACCGAAAGACTCAAAAAAACCTGCTTCGGCCCGCGGACGCTCGCCCCCACCGGCCACTGTGGCAAAATAATCAAGCTCCAGCGGCTGCTCACTTAATTGAAGCAATAAAGAGCCTATACTTGTTATAAGATCACTGAAGCGGGATATACGTTCGGGAATTTCATAAGACTTATCGATAAGCTCACCAAGAAACGCTGCGGTTTCATCGATACCGGATGCAATCGTTCCGGAAGTGCCGGTGACCTCCGCAATATCATTTGACAATTCGACAAGCCGGTCTTTGATATCAGCCAAACCGTCTTTAAGACCGGGTATCTGTTTTTCCAGCGAATAATCACGGTAAATATCAGGCGAGCTGCCTGTAACCATTATGATTGAGCGATAAATCTGTGTCAGATCCAATACCGCCTTCTTCACATCGCGCAGCACTCCGCAAAGCTCACCCGGTGATACGGAAAGTGTTACCGTATGCCTGCCTTTTTCAAAATAGAACAGGTACGGTTCATCGTCTCCGACTGTTTTGATTTTCCAGTCAAGCGTATATTCAAAAGGGATATTCTTCAATTCGTTGAAAAGCAGCTTGTCATCGACCAAAAGCCTTCGATAGCTTGTCATACCCTGATTTACGTCTTGTCTGTAACGGAACGCCAGCTCATAAAAGCCACTTTCCTCAATCTCTATTTCCCATGTTAAAGACTGACCGGAGTATTTCCAGTTTGAGCCTCCGACAATATTGATTCTCTTTTTGACAGGACTTGACGGCATAGTAGCCGCGCTGCTTTTTTCACTTCCCGAGTAAATCTGCGCCGAATTCTTTACTGAATAATTTTCTGCCTGCCAGTAATCAGTATTTTCCGCATTGTCAGGTTTATTTTTATTGGCTTCAAAATATTCGGCATAGCTTACGGACTGTTCCTCTCTGCCAAGCTCAAAACCGCCCAGCAAAAAATCACCGATCACCGTTGTGAAACGGATGGTATGCCTTCCCTCGGTCAGGTATATGAAATACGGCTCCTCGTAGTAGCCTTGGGAATCCCAAAGCCAGATTTCATTCCACCGCTTTACTTCTTCGGTATCCGGAAGCCTGTCATTGCCCATGCTGTCCTGAATAATGGTTTCACCGGTTTCTTGGTCAGCAACATCGCGCCATATTCTCGGGAGAGAAAGAGCCTCAAGCTCAGAATACGGATATTCGCCGTCGACCGAAAGTGCAAATTCTATAGACCGATCCGAACCCTTTAAATTAAAATAACTAACATTAACGGCATAAACAGCAGATTGTGTAATATTTACTGTAAATTCCGCCCATTCATTGCTTTCTCCGACCAAAACGCCCTGCTTACCGGATTCACTGCGAATTATGGAATTCTGAGCAGCAGAAAGCGCATCAAGACCGACAGTAATATTACTGCCGTAATCTTCATCACAATATTCCGTAAAATATGAAAGATACGAGTCGCTGTCGCCTGTAAAAACATATTTGCTGCCTTCAGCTTGTTCCTCGGAAGCTTCTTCTGCAAAAGCAATACATGGTATAGAACACAGACATAACATAATCGCGAGCGAAACTGCTTCTATCCGTTTCAGAGCCTTCATTTAGGTTATACTCCTTTTATAGACTTAGACCGCCCGCACCTGCCGTTTTCCAGGCAGGTGCGGGGAAAATATAATTTACCGCTGCCGATATTTATTTGCCCGACTGTTTTTTTCTGCGATATATTACAAAGCCAAGCACACAGCCGAGTACACAAACGACCGCTATAATGATTAAGACTATCACAAGAGGACTTAGACCGCCGCTGCTGTCACCGCCCGTAGAAGAAATGCTGTAAATAACCGCGAAGGTTCCGATAACCTCACCGTCCGGATTAAACACCTTCATAACCGTATCTTCGGTCAATATATAGCTGTCGTCGGTAATTTCAGAGCCGTCGGCGTCATAAAAAGCAACCGTAGCATTTTTAAGTACCAGCGCCCCACTTAATTCGCGTACAGAAATATTTTCTTTCAGAAGAACCACACGATGATTTTTTACATCCAGCCTGGCATCAAGCTTACTCTTATCGATCGACAGACTGTATGAAATCTCTTCGTCTTGCGAATCTGAATCGCCCGGCAAATCTGAATTATTATCCGCTGCCGTGCCGTCGGAATTATTGCTTTCGCTTCCCGAATTTGAAGTGCTGTCCGTATTGGAATTATTATTTTCCGTATCAGAGGTATTGTCCGCATCGGTATTATCCCCTGCGCCGGGATCATTTTCCTCGTCGGAGCCGTCTCCGGTGTCGGTATTATCCAAAGCAGGCGGCTTAGTTGCAGTAATGAGCGCACCGTTTCTTCCGATCGTATACCCGCCGGCAGCCTTGAAGACCGCTGCCTGCTCGCCGCTTCCGAATACGGGGATACCCCTTTCGGTATCCATAGTCCAATTATATGTACGGCTTGCGGAATCCCCGTTGTCAAGCATATAAGCCAACTCGCCGTTGCTTACCTGCTGCCATGTGACCGATTCCACAACACCATCCTGATCTCCCGGGAAGCCTACCGGAACACCTTCCAGATCAATGCCGTTCTGAGCCCAATAATAGCAGTTCTTCATAGTGGCCTGCTCGCCGTTGTCGCGCAGCGCAAGGACGCCGATCATTCCGGCGGTGAGAGCGCGTTCCTCGGAGACCGCTATCAGACCTGCGTTATAGCAGTTTTCGATTTCGCCTAAAAGGTTGTGGGTACCAACAACAGCACCGATATAAGAATCATAATAATTCATAACGGTCAGAGTCCCGGCATTGTACAGATTACTGAGCTTGACCTTAGCTTCATGCTTAACCTCATGCGCACCGTCGGTTATAGCGCCGATTATGCCGCCTATATTGCCTTTTTCTTTTATATCATGCGTACCTAAATTAATATCACCGTAGTTTGCACAGTATTCAATGGTTGCCTGATAACCGTTTTCCGCCGTGATACCGTTGTTTCTGTCGCTTGAAGCCGACTGACTCATACGTCCTAAAATACCGCCGACATAACAGTAGCCTGTCAAATCACCGTAGTTGACGCAACCGGAGATTACGGTTTCCTGATCGTGAACAAATATCGCCGCTGCGATACCGCCTACATAACGAAGCTGATCCTCTTTCTGAGGAGTAAATCCGTCTGTCGGAACCTTAAGAGTTGCATAGTTTGTGCAATCGATAATCTTAAGAGACGCATTATCGGCACAACCTAAGATACCGCCCGCCTTAGTATAGCGGCAGGTTACAGAGCCCTTAACAACGCAATTCTCAATAAGCGGAACTTCGGTTGCCTGGTATGATGTATAAACGCTGCCTATAATACCTGCAGCAGAGGGAGCAGAAGTAGTAAGATCGTTGTTAATTGATACTTCTGCAGTAACATTTTTAATAGAACAAGTGTAACCGTCTCCTGCGTTCATATTACCGAAAAGTCCTAAAGCAGTAATACCTGTAACTGTTTCAAATGTGTTCAGATTATCATCGTTAATATCGATTTTGAGGTTCTTGATTGTGAAACCGTTACCGTCATAATGACCTGCAAAACCGTTAGTGTTTGATGAACAAATAGGAGTCCACTGCTCGCCGCGTAAATCTATATCGGCGGTCTGCTTGAAGTAAACGCCGTCAAATTTCTTGCCGACCGATTCGTTGGAAGCGATTGACAAATTGCGTAAATCCTCTTCATTGCGAATCTGGTAAGGATCATCCTTAGTACCGCTACCCGCCTTGAAGAGCGGCTCCCTTGTAATCTTCAAGGTATATGTTGTTTCAGAATCGTCCTCGGCAATAACCTTGATTTCAAAGGTATTCAAACCTATTTCAAGCTCTTTCTCGCCTGCGCCTCTAACTTCAGCACTACCGTCAGAAGCTTCTGCGTTTATGGTAACCTTCTTAAGCTTCCATACTGCATTTACCGTATAATCGGTTGTATCCTTAGAGAATGTTTCGTTCAATTCAGCTCCCGAAACAGACAAGCTCTTAAGGGTTGAATCAGAGCTTACTACCTCGTTTGTACGGGTGATTGTGAAATGATAATCTCTCTCAGCACCGTCAGCAGAAGTAACTGTTAGGGTGAATTCGTTTCTGCCGACTTCAAGTGATTTTTCACCGACATCGCCTGTTACATCACCTGTAGCTCTGGTAAAGTTGAAAATAACCTTATCATTTGCATTTACAACCTTAGCGGTGTATTTATATACGTTAGGATCAAAGCTCGGGGTGAGCTCTACTGTGCGGTCGGTGCCGGGTTTGCCGACAGTAAGATCAGTGATTTTTGCGCCTGTTCTTAAAATCGGATAACCGTTCTTAACATACTGCCAATCAGAACCTAATTGCTCAACGAAGGCTTCAGATTCTAAATCAAGCTTTTCAGCTTTTGCATTAGTGTCAACAGCATCGTAAACGTCGCCGTCATAGTAAATAAAGGTATTGGTTGCGTCACCAAACCCGTTAGGAGTTCCGATAAATTCGCCGCGGACCTTATGGTCATCCTGGGTGTAATCCTTGATTTTACCCTGTAAGCCGTAAAGAATTATATCCCCAGATCTGACGCAAGCACCGCTGTTACTACCGCCTATTACGCCGGTTTGACCCTTGTCAAAGTTATTGTTTTTCTTGGCGGGAGTGATAAGTCCTGTTGCCCAAACTTTATTTAATGTAAAGGTAGCGCCTTCAAGTCTAGCGTAAATACCGCCGATACGGTCGGCAGCAGATACTGTTCTGTCGGATGTTGTAATATTACCTGTATTACCGACAGAGTTCATTACGATTACAGAACCGCCCTGATTTGTAGCGAGAACACCCGCAGTGTGAGTAGCGTCATACTGATCATCTCGGTTAAGATTGTTAGTAACATTACCTGTATTGAAAACATTTTCTAAGATGACATTACCGCCGCCCATAGCAACAACACCCGCAGTATTTAAAGCGGTTGTAGCATATGCGATTTTGAGAGCATAAGCACTCTGGAGCGCATTGTTGGTACCGCCGCCTGAAAGTCCCGATAAGCTTGCAGCGGTAACGATATTACCGTGGTTCTCGACATTACGCAAAGTACTGTCTTCTAAGAAAGCAACGACACCTGCGGTCATCTGCTTACCGCCCGAAACATTAACCTTGCTTATACAGTTTTCGATAACAGAATTACGAGCGATAGCCGCAACAGAACCGAAAATTACACTCGGGTTTTCTGCAGTACCCGCAACAGTCAAATTCTTAACAGTTGCGTTGTCGATAAATGAGAACAAACCACCTAAACCGTATAGTATATTGTATGTATAGGTAATTGTATGGAAATTACCGTCGAAAGTACCCTCAAAAGGTACAGCGTGAGGAACTTTTTCGCCGTTTCCTGCCGTAGAAAGAGCTTCAGCAGCTACGTTCTGTCCGATAGTCAGATTTGTTACCTCAATATCGGCAGTCAGCTTATAATACTTGCCCGCAGTATTAACAGCAACAGTATCAGCGTCAAGCTGTGCCAAATGTTCTGCGTTGGAAATGATATAAGGATCCTCTTCAGTACCGCTGCCGCCGCCATAGAGGTTATGTCTCAAAGAGGGATAACCACCCGCTGTTGTCTGCCAGCAGGTACCTAACTGAGCCGCAAAATCAGCAGATTTTAAATCAAGCTTTACGGGAGTTACATTACCGTCTACAGGCTCATATAAGTCGCCGTCATAATATACGGTAGTGTTGGTTGCATCACCGAAGCCGTTAGGAGTTCCGAAAAATTCGCCGCGGCATTTTTTATCGGGCTGTACGTAAACCTCATCATTGGTAGTAATTATTTTACCAAGAACACCGTAAACGATAATATTACCCTCTCTTTGGGAAGCACCGTCTATACTGCCGCCGACGGTACCTGCCTGAGTCTTATTTATTGCATTGTTGTCCTTTTTAGAAGGAGTAACAGTTCCTGTAGACCAGATCTTGTTGAGAGTATATTTAGCTCTATCAATTCTGCCAAAAACACCGCCGATACGGTCATTACCCTGATCGGTTCTGTCGGCAGTTGTAATATTGCCTATGTTTCCGACAGAGTTCATAACAAGGTTATTGAGTTCGGTGCCGGTATTTGGGTTTGCGGCAAGAACACCCGCAGTATGAGCAACGTCGTATGTATTAGAGGTCGGCCGTTCAAGCTTGTTAGTAACATCACCTGTATTCAAAACATTCTCAAGAAGAACATTGCCGTTAGAGGCGGCAACAATGCCGGAAACATATAATGAGGTAGTAGAATAGCTGATGGTAAAACCATATTTGGGCTGAATAACGTCGTTAGTACCGCTTCCCGAAAGGGGAGTCAAATCGGTTCCGGAAGAAACGTTTCCACGGTTTTCAACAAGTCGTAACGTACTGTTCTGCAGCATTGCTACAACACCTGCGGTGAACTGTCTGCCGCCTGAAACGACAACCTTGCTTACGCAGTTTTCTATAGTAGAATCCATAGCAACAGCGGCGATAGAACCGAATATAATGCTGGGATTTTCAGCAGCGCCGTCAACAGTTAAATTCTTAACGGTTGCGTTTTTAATAATTGAAAAAAGTCCGCCGAAGGCATAGGGAATATCATATCTGTAGGTTACGGTATGATAGTTTCCGTCAAAGGTGCCCTCAAAGGGTACTGCATCTGGGACATATTCAGTAGCGTCACCCGAACCGCCTGTCTTAAGCGGCTCAGCGCTTCTGTTCTGTCCGATAGTGGCATTATTTACGGTAATATCCTGAGTAAGCTTATAGTGCTTACCGACTGTTTTACCTGCCACGGTATCTGCATCAAGCTGAGCTAAATCTTCGGCAGACGAGATAAGATACGGATCCGATTCTGTACCGCTGCCGCCAGAAAACTCCTGCGTATCGGCAAACACCGAAATACCCGTGTATATCGCTGTTACCAAAACGCTGACCGAAAGCAGTACGGAAAGAAATCTTGAAAATACTTTCTTACTCATATGATATACTCCTTTTTTACTTCATCAACGTGTATTCTGTCAGAATTCCGCAATGGTCAGACAAAATAACACCGTCAGATACCTGCTGCATCACCCTATAAGAATTGACCCTGAAATCGCCTCTGGTTACGAAACAGTAATCTATAATACCGCCGCCCTTCGTATCCCAGCCCCTCCATGTTGAGCCGCGCTCAGCGGAAGCAGCCTCAACCGAGGCGTCTGAATATTTAGCAGTAATAGCAGGATATTCTATCGCTTCGGGAGAAAAATTAAAATCACCGGCGAATATTGTCGGACATCCCATCCTGTCTGAGATTTCCGACATTTCCCTAAGCTCCTCGGTTCTACTGTCAAGACTTCCGTGATAAGCGTATATAAGCAGCCGTTTATCTGTTCCGACCGGTCTGAGTAATACCCAGAGATAATGACTGCGGACTCCCGAAATATTGTGAGCCTCTGATTTGATTTCTTCAAACATAGATGGCTTAAATAAAATCTGAAGCTCGGAGATTCCTGTCTTAGGATTAAAAACCTTTTTATACCCGCATTTTGCCGCTGCCGAAGCAGCAAAATCACCGTTCGACTCGCAGAGAACCACGATATCTGAGTCAACCGACTTTATCCTGCGGATAAGTGCGGGCAGGCGTTCGGGATTTCTGCCCGCAGCGCCGCCCTGCCCCGGCGGAGCATCGCCGTGCGTGCATATATTGTGCTCGTATAATTTAAAGGAAATACTCTGCTCTGACATTATAATCACCCATTAAGTGCAGTAAAAGACTTATTTAATTTCAAGCTCGGCAAGAAGCGCGCAGTGATCAGAAAGTACGGTATCGCCGGCTTTCTGATCGAGAACATAGAAGAATCTTGCGTCAAAGCGGTCTGTACTGTAAAGTATATGGTCGATTGCTGACGCTCCCGCCGAATCCCAATCTAACCACGTAGCCTTATCAAATGCCCTGCCTTCAGCGATTCTGGTCAAGCCGGAAAGTTTAGTGCTAAACTCGGAATATTCCGCATTGAAATCACCGGCCACAACTGTCGGAAAAGCTTTGTCGGAAATTGTTTGGCTCATTGCGGCAATTTCCGCAGTTCTGACCCTTAAGTCGGCTGAATCGCCGTGATATCCGTAAACCATAAGCTCTTCAGAAGTTGCTTTAGACCTTAAAACGACCCAATGAAACGCCGAGCGCTCGGAATCATCAACATTGTTCTCAATCAAATCAAAATCTCCGGCATTGTAAAGAATTTGGATTTCCGAAAGACCTGTTCTTGTATTTTCGGCTATTTCGTACCCGCATTTTTGAGCAATGCTTTCTGCCCATACTGAATTACACTCTGTTAAAACCACTACATTGGGTACGTTTTCGGTTATTACGCTGCAAATACCCGGAAGTCTTTGAGAATTTAATCCCGTTTCGCCTCCCGTTCCCGGCGGCTGATCGCCGTGAGAGCAAACATTGTGTGAATATACCCTCAATACCTTGCTTGCGGAGGCTGAAACATCCTTAAGGCTTAAACCGAACAGCAGCTTTCGTACAGACGCAAGATCGGTCGATTCAACAACTCCGTTTTCGTCAAAATCGGCTGCTGCGGGAACTATGTCGGTGCCTGTACCCACGCCGGTAAGATACTTTTTAAGAGAAATCAAATCACGGATATCGAAAGCGCCGTCGTTATTAAAATCACCGACTGTAAAATGATACGCAAGAGTCGGATATGCATACCCGTCAACTGCACGCCAACCGCTGCCCAACTGTTCAATAAAGTCAGCGTCCGTCTTCATATCTACTTTTGTGGCGTTGTTCGCAGGAACATAAGCATCTCCTTCGTAATAAATTTTCTGAGGAAGATGCATACCCTTGCCTGTGAACTCTATGGAGCATTGATTGCCCGTAAAGCCGGAAACCGTACCGATCTTGGAATAAAGTATGTGCGGATTATTAACATCAATCGTTGCACAGGTGCCACCTGTGGCACCCCCAATGCTGCCTGTCTGATTATGATTTGTTCCATCGCTCTTCAGCGAAGTAATGGTTCCCGTATTCCAGACAACATTACAGTGATAATATGAATTCTCCAGCTCACCGTAAATACCGCCTGTACGGTCATTAGTGTTATTTCTGTTGGTTTTACCGCAGGTAATGTCACCGGTATTGCCCACATAGTTGAAAATAACCGTTCCGCCGGGATCATTGCCGTTTTTGGGATTCATAATTATGCCGACAATGCCGCCCGTATGGCTGACGACTCCGTTATCGGCAGAATTGGTTACATCGCCCGAATTAAGAACATTTTCAAAGGTTACATCGCCCAATACAACGGCTGCAATACCGCCGACATTTGAATGTCCTCCCTGAACGGTATTTTCGTTTTTTGTACTGAACAGTGTTTTTAAATGATTGTTAATGCTTCCGTGAGAGACGTCCGAATCGGTTCCGCCGGCTGCGTCCTTCCGGGTCACAACACACCCGCGGTTTTCGGTATTGGTAATTCTGGAATCCTGAACTATCGCCGCAATACCGGCCGTATACTTTCTGGCATCGGTAATTTCTACCTCACTGATGCAGTTGTCAATTACTGAATTGTTAATAACGGCTGCAACCGAGCCGAAAATAAGGTTCGCACCCGTTGAAGTGCCTTTTACAACCAGATTCTTAACCTCAGCGCCCTCAAGGTATGAGAAAAGTCCGCCGTATGCATAGCAATCGGAATAGGTATAGGTAACCGTATGGAAATTACCGTCAAATACACCTTCAAAGGGCTTCACATCGGTTACGAAGCTGTTTGCTCCGCTTGCACTGGCGATAGAAGTCTTAGACTCTCTGTTCTGTCCTATCGTGAAATCTCCCGAAAGAGTTATATCCGCCGTCAGCTTATAATACTTGCCGTCTGTATTTCCGGCAACGGTGTCAGCGTCAAGCTGTGCCATATGCTCGGCTGACGAAATTATATACGGATCCAATTCTGTACCGCTGCCGCTGCCATAGCTTTCCGTTTCCGCGGCGGAAATGAGCGACGCTCCGCCCAAACCTGTCAGAATAATGCTGAGCGCCGTTGCCAGGGATAATAATCTGTATTTGCTTTTTTCGCCCATTGAGATGCCTCCTTTTTATTTTTATCACACGGCAGAGACTGGTTTTGCAATAATATCCAAACCATAACTTGCCGAAAAGATATATAAGGTATCAGTTCATTTCCAGCTCTGCGAATAACGCGCAGTGATCCGAAAGTATCGTTCCGTTCGAATCGTACTGATCAAGCACCATAAAAGTCTTTGCCGCAAATTTATTTTTGCTGTAAAGCAAATGGTCTATTATGCTTCTTGAAGTGCTGTTCCAGCCGGGATGAGTAGGACCGTCATATCTGCTCTGCGCGGTAAGAGCGGCATTGGCAAACAGTGTCTCGGTAAGTGCATATTCCTCGCTTTCGCGGGTAGTATTGAAATCGCCCGTGAAAATCGCAGGGAGATTCTTTTGCTGTATCAAAGATATCGCAGTGTTTATTTCATTCTTTCTCGCCGTTTCCGAATCGCTGCCTGTGACCGTTCCGTGATAACCGTAAACAATAAATCTTTGTAAGGTTTTTTTGGATTCAAGAATCACCCAGTGATATGCAGACCGCTCGGAATCATCCACACTGTTTTCAATCAGATTGAATTCTCCGGCATTATAAAGAACCTGGATTTCCGAAAGACCGGTTCTTTTATTTTCTGCTATTTCATACCCGCATTTTTTCGCAACGCTTTTTGCCCATAAAGAATTACATTCTGTCAGAACCACTATATTCGGTGCATTTTCGGCTATTACGCTGCAAATGCCAGGAAGTCTTTGAGGATTCTGTCCTGTTTCTCCCCCGTCTCCCGGAGAAGGATCACCGTGCGAACAAACATTGTGCGCATAAACCCTAATCTGCTGGCGTTCACTGCCTGCATCGGAGGAGGGGCTCTGCGAACTTGGGTCTGTATCCGGACTTGAATCCGTATTCTGCGTGGGCTCGGATGCCGGCGTATGGCTTGACGGAGACTGTGAAGCGCTCTGGTCAGACGTTTCGGAAGCAGCATCCTCTGAAGCAGTATCTGAAGGAAGATCAAACGAAATAAAAGTATCTGACGTAAGCTCGGAATTCACATCAGAGCTGCTTGAAGTTTCTGTCCTGCCGCAGCCTGCGAAAACAAATGAAATCAAAAGGCAGAAAGCCGTCATAAACGGGATTATACGTTTTGTCATTATAAACCACCCATTTCCTTGTTGATTATTTATATTTTACAAATCGGAATTTTTGTTTTCAATATGATATATTATCCAATTACTATGTAATATTGAACCAAGCGTTCGTCTTCCGTCAATTTTTCCCTTTTATTTTCCCATTTATTTAAAGTAATGTTAAACTTATGTTAAATTTATTTTTAATGCTTTGTAACCGACTAAATCTTTAATTTAATTTATCGCTTTTTTATAAATAAAAAGAACATCGAATTTAATTCGATGTTCAAAATCAATTTCTCACATTTCAATTCTAAGCAGTAAAAACAGCTGTTGTTGAACAAATTACTATACTTTTTTTACTTATCACAGCCTTAACAGCTATATTGTTTATGATGTAATCAACCTATTATTGTCAATAATCGTAGCGGCAGACCCTTTATTATTGTTTCCTGCGAATTTCTTCCGGAATTCCTTTGGAGTTGCTCCGACGCTTTTTTTGAAATCCTGAAAAAAACAGCATTCGCTTTTATAGCCTACATCTGCGGCAATTTCAGAAATGCTCTTCCGGGAATACAGCAAATAGTTCTTTGCCATTTGCATCCTTACATTAACTACATACTGATGGAATGTCACCGAGAAATTCTTTTTAAAGGCACGGCAAAAATAGCTTTCAGATATCCTCATTGCCTGTGAAACATCTTTAAGTGAAACATTACCTATATTCTCCGATATATATGTAAATATCTTTCCCCACACCGGGTCGGAATATATTTTATTGGAGCGGCTCCTTGAAACCGTCATAATGATAAGATCAAGTATTTTCCACGCCGTCTCCAAATACATATTTCTCTTTTGGTTAAGCTCACTCTCAAGCAAATATATCAACTGTTCGATTTCTATTTTAAAAAAATCATCAAGGGCAAGAACTGTCGGCTTTGAAATGTCAAAATAGTTCATCAGCTTATCCGGAGAGTGAAAGCAGACATTATATAATTTCATATCCTTGATTGAGTAATAAGAATGTATATCTTTTGGGCTCAAAATAATTATACTTCCGGTTTCGACGGGATAGGAAACACCGTTTATGATCTGTATGCCGCTTCCTTCATAAATATATTCCAACTCATAATAATCGTGATTGTGCAGCGGTTCCGCCATAGCGTAATAGTGGCTGTTGACTTTTATATCACAATCAGCGGCATATTCAACTCCGTTTTGACTCGGCAATTCGCTGAATTTATACTTTACCAAATATATTTCCTCCGTCTTTTATCAATTCTTATAAATTTTATTGTAATCGTCCATTTTATATTTTTCAAGTTTTTTTACTCAAATTATAATATTTCCCGCTGACAGCAGTTCTCTTTTCACGTATTCGGCTGCGATGTATTTCTCGCAATCCGCACGGTGCTGTTGTTTGTCGCCGACATTTTGCCGATACCGAATTTCGGCGTTTACGGCGCAGCGGTATCGAATATTATATCAAACACGCCGCTCCTGTATAAACATGGATACATTCGTTTCTGCCGTTTCAAAAATCCGACAGTGCAATGCTCTGCAAAGGGTGCAACAATATTCGGCAGAAGATAATCTCCCTCTTTTCGGTAGGTGCTGCCCATGCGTTCAAAGAGTGTTTCTTTAGTTTTCATTGACTCCTTTTTGTTATTTTCCAATCCGCGTAGTGAGTTTCTCCACGGCTATTCGGAACTTTTCGAACGTTGTCAATGTTATCAGCGGCGGGTCGCCCTCGCGGATACGCATCGTGCGGCGTATTTCCTTCGGGATTACGACCCTGCCGAGATCATCTATTCTTCTGACTATTCCTGTTGCCTTCATATATAAATCTCCTTTGTGTTTTTTGGTCGTGATGTTATTATCTGTAAGTTAAGGTGATTTATTCTGATATACCAAACTATATATTTTCAGAAAAAAACAGGAAATTTTTTCTGCCGCATTTAATATTCAAACCACCGTCAGTACGGAATATAACGCCCGTTCCGCCGGCGTGTTTTCATTATATTTTTATTCAAAACACAAAAATTGTCGAACGGCTTTATTTTTTATTGCTTTTTATATAATAGGTGTGATATACTGTATAAGTTATGATATAATTTGCAACTGCGCGCTTTAATTCTCTGTTATTCCGAGCAGCGCGGCGGCGTTTCCGGAAAGAATTTTCTGCGTGCTTTCACTGTCAAGACCGAGTCTTTGCAAAGCGTTCAGAAACTCCGCCTGATCCGCCCACGGCGAGTCGGTGGCGAAAAGTATTTTGTCTGCGCCGTGTGCGGCTATTATTTCCCTGCACTTTTCCGGATATTTGTCAAGCACAAAGGAAGTATCCATATATACCGGTTTTCCGACGAGCTTACGGAGAACCTCATCCGGCAAATCGCAGCCGCCCATATGGGCAAGGACAAGTTTGCCGTCTATTATTCCTTTAAGGCGGTCAAGCACATTAAGCACCATATCGGGTGTGCAGTGCACGCAGTCACGGTATCCTACATCTACGCCGGCGTGGGTCACGGTCACAAGACCCCTTTCCGCGGCACCCCTCATAATTTTTACATATCTTTCATCGTCAAAAAACACGCCCTGATAATCTGGATGTATTTTTATTCCGAAAAGTCCGGCTGCTTTAATGCCGTCAAGTATTTCGTCTGTATTTTCGCAGTCGGGGTGTATCGCTCCGGCGTATATTATACCGTCTTTTCCGTTGAGTTCCGCCGCGAGCCGGTTTATCGATTCAACCTGCCTGGGCGCCGTGGCGACAGGAAGTATCACGGAAATATCTACGCCTGAAACCCGCATTGACTCTTTAAGCGCGTCAAGCGTTCCGGCGGTAAAGGCCTTTACATTTCCTTTCTGTGAAAGAAAAGATATGGTCTTTTCGGCGATTTTATCAGGAAATGTATGTGTATGAAAATCAATAATCATTTTGTCCTCCGTATAACAGTAGTTTTTTACTATTATAACATAAAATTAAAATTTTTAAAGGTGATATAATGACTATCGTTGATCTGCTGGAAAAAAACAGCCGCGAAATAGGCGCGAAAACGGCTCTCGTGGAAATAAATCCGGAAATGCGGGATAACCGCCGTCTTACATGGCGTGAATACGGGCTTGTTCAGCCCACAGGACGCTCCTATTACCGCAGAGAGATCAGCTGGACGGTTTTCAACGAAAAGGCAAACCGCTTTGCCCACGCCCTTACGGAGCGCAATATCGGCAAGGGCGATAAGGTCGCGATACTGCTTATGAACTGCCTTGAATGGCTCCCGATTTACTTCGGTATTTTAAAGGCGGGAGCAATAGCCGTTCCGCTTAATTTCCGCTATTCGTCTGACGAAATCAAATATTGCCTTGATTTGGCGGAAGCCGATATGCTTGTTTTCGGTCCGGACTTTATAGGTCGTGTTGAGGAAATAGCCGACAGTATAAGCAAAAACCGTCTGCTCATCTTCTTCGGGGACGGCTGCCCTTCCTTTGCGGAAAGCTATTCTGAGCTTACGGCGAACTGTAAAAGCAGCAATCCGGAGATAAGCCTTAACGAGGACGACCTCGCCGCAATTTATTTTTCATCAGGCACAACCGGCTTCCCGAAAGCCATACTGCACCGTCACAGGGCGCTCATTCACGCAGCGCGCGTTGAGCAGAACCACCATTCGCAGACAAGGGACGATTGTTTTCTCTGTATTCCCCCGCTTTATCACACCGGCGCTAAGATGCACTGGTTTGGCTCGCTTATAAGCGGCTCTAAAGCGGTGCTTCTCAAAGGCACAAGTCCTGAAGTTATACTTCACGCCGTATCCGAGGAAAAATGCACGATAGTATGGCTGCTTGTGCCGTGGGCGCAGGATATTTTAAACGCGCTTGATTCAGGCAAAATCAAGCTTGAGGATTACGACCTCAAAAACTGGCGGCTTATGCACATAGGCGCTCAGCCTGTTCCGGCAAGCCTTATAAAGCACTGGCTTAAATACTTCCCGAACCATCAGTACGACACGAACTACGGACTTTCCGAATCGATAGGACCGGGAGCGGTTCACCTCGGCGTTGAGAACATAAGCAAAGTGGGGGCGATAGGCGTTCCCGGCTACGGCTGGCAGGTAAAGATTGTTGACGAAAACGGTGCTGAGGTTACCGGAGAAAATGTCGGAGAGCTTTGCCTAAAAGGCAACGGCGTTATGGTCTGCTACTATAACGACCCCGAAGCCACCGCCAAGACGCTTAAAGACGGCTGGCTTTATACCGGTGATATGGCAATGCGCGACAGCGACGGCTTCATTTACCTTGTAGACCGCAAGAAGGACGTTATAATAACCGGAGGGGAAAACCTTTATCCGGTGCAGATAGAGGACTTTATCCGCGGATTCGACAAAGTGCACGACGTTGCGGTTATAGGTCTGCCGGACGAGCGTCTCGGTGAAATCGCGGCGGCAATCATTCAGATAAAGAGCGGTGAAACCTGCACTGAAGAGGAAATAAACAATTTCTGTATGGGAATGCCGAGGTACAAGCGTCCGAGGAAAATAATTTTCGCCGATGTCCCGCGCAACCCGACAGGTAAAATCGAAAAGCCGAAGCTCCGCAAGATGTACGGTGCGGATCATCTGGTTTTAGAGCAGAGCAAAAGGTAAGCTCTGCCGCGGCAATCTATACGTTTTAAAGGGGATAAATAAATGACACCAACCGTTATAATAACTCTCTGTCTGCTTCTCTGCTTTTTTCCGCTGATGATAGGCATAGGGTTTTATTACCGCAAGCGTGCCACAGGAATAAACGGCTTTGTTTTAGGCTCACGCTCGGTAGGACCGTGGCTGAGCGCCTTCGCTTTCGGAACCTCATATTTCTCCGCGGTTATTTTCGTAGGCTACGCGGGACAGTTCGGCTGGAATTTCGGGCTTGCTTCTACCTGGATAGGTCTTGGCAACGCATTTATCGGCTCGTTGCTTGCCTGGAGCGTACTTGGCAGGAGAACAAGAATAATGACCCAGCACCTGCACAGCAAGACAATGCCTGATTTCTTTGGCGCCCGTTTTGAGTCAAAAAAGCTCAAAATCGCGGCTTCGGTCATCACATTTGTTTTTCTTATTCCTTACACCGCTTCTCTTTACAACGGTCTTTCAAGACTTTTTTCAATGGCATTTTCCGGAATAGACTACTCGGTATGCGTTATTACAATGGCGGTGCTTACAGGTGTTTATGTGCTTGTAGGCGGATATATGGCGACCGCTATAAACGATTTTATACAGGGAATGATAATGCTTGTCGGCATTGTAGTCGTAATTATTACGGTACTTAACGACAACGGCGGATTTTACTCCGCGGTAGAGAACCTCGCGACCGGGGAAAACGGCGGCTGGGAGTACGCGTCGTTCTTCGGAGCGGACCCTGTTTCTCTGCTGTTTGTCGTACTGCTTACCTCTCTCGGAACATGGGGTCTTCCACAGATGGTCGGCAAGTTCTACGCCATAAAAAACGAGGAAGCCATTACAAAAGGCACTGTGATTTCCACCGTTTTCGCGCTGATAGTAGCGGGAGGCTGCTATTTCCTCGGCGGCTTTGGCAGGCTTTACGATGTCGATATCGCGGCTGAAGGCTATGACGCGATAATACCTGAAATGCTCTCTACCCTTCCCGCGATTGTCATCGGCATAGTAATAGTTTTGGTGCTTTCGGCGTCGATGTCCACTCTTTCCTCACTTGTGCTGACAAGCGGCTCGACCGTCACCCTTGACTTTATAGCTCCGCTTTACAGAAAAAAATTAAGCGAAAACCGCAAGATGCTTATAATGCGGATTTTTATAGTTATATTCATTATTATTTCGGCTGTAATAGCCATTTTTCAGGCGAAACAGCAAAACCTTTTCATCGCCCAGATGATGGGTGTCTCATGGGGTGTACTGGCAGGCTCGTTTTTAGCGCCTTTCCTTTACGGACTTTACTTTAAGGGAACCACAAAGGCTGCGGTAGCGGTATCCTTTATATTCGGAACCGTTCTTGAAATAATCCAGCTGCTTATTTCCGTCGGTGTAATAAGTGTTGCGGGAATACCCGTTTTATCCTTTGTTTTCACAAACTCGCTTTATTCAGGCGTTTTCGCTATGGCGGGCGGACTTATTCTTGTGCCTGCGGTAAGCCTTGTAACAAAGAAGACACGTCCGGCGGACACGGAAAATATGTTCTCGTGCTATAATACTACCACAAACGTACATATAACCGACAGTCTCGGAAACTAACAGGCGCAAATCTGCCAAAAAAGGAATAACCGGATTTATAACCGATTATCATATTTATAACCAATACCCGAAAGGAGCCATTAAATTGAAAAAGCTTATGCTTGGCAACGAGGCAATCGCCCGCGGTCTGTACGAAGCCGGAGTAAAGATAGTTTCAAGCTATCCCGGCACACCGTCGACCGAGATTACCGAGTTTGCCGCAAAATACGATGAAATATACTGCGAATGGGCGCCAAATGAAAAGGTTGCCGCCGAGGTTGCCTTCGGCGCGTCATTAAGGGGCGCGCGCAGCGCCTGCGCTATGAAGCACGTCGGTCTCAACGTAGCCGCCGACCCGCTCTTTACCCTCTCCTACACCGGTGTAAACGGCGGGCTTGTCATGATCGTAGCCGACGACCCGGCGATGCATTCTTCACAGAACGAGCAGGACTCAAGACACTACGCGATAGCCTCAAAGGTGCCAATGATAGAGCCGGCTGACGCGGCAGAGGCAAAGGAATTTATAAAAGAGGCGTACAAAATCTCCGAAAAGTACGACACACCCGTGCTTTTCCGTATGTGTACGAGAATCGCTCACTCACAGTGTCCTGTTGAGCTGTGCGACCGTGAGGAAAGAGAAATTCCTGTATATGAGAAAAATCCGCAGAAATACATAATGGCTCCGGCAAACGCCGTCCGCCGCCACCCATTTGTCGAGGAGCGCACCAAACTCCTTTCTGAGCTTGGTGAGACAACAGCTCTCAACCGCGCCGAAATGGGCGGCACAGAAACCGGAATAATCTGTTCGGGCACCTGCTATCAGTATGTTAAGGAAGTGTTCGGAGACAGTGTTTCGGTACTGAAGCTCGGACTTATAAATCCGCTCCCCGTAAAGCTCATTCAGGACTTTGCCGCAAAGGTAGGCAAGCTGTATGTAATAGAGGAGCTTGACGGAATAATTGAGACTCACCTTAAAACAATAGGAATCGACTGTGTCGGCAAGGAGCTTTTCTCACCCATAGGCGAGTATAACCAGTCGACAATAAGAGCCGCTTTCGGACTCCCTCAGCCCGAAACCGTAAGCGCCGACTCGCAGATACCGGTTCGTCCGCCTGTTATGTGCTCGGGATGTCCGCACAGAGGTCTTTTCTACACTTTAGCAAAACATAAAATCACAACTCTCGGAGACATAGGCTGTTATACTCTCGGCAGCGCCGCTCCCCTTTTCGCGCTTGATTCAACCCTTTGCATGGGCGCGTCGGTATCGGGTATTCACGGCTTCAACAAGGCAGGAGGAAAAGAAAGCGAGAACAAAACCGTCTGCGTTATAGGCGATTCTACCTTCATGCACTCGGGTATGACAGGACTTGTAAACATTTCCTATAATGCTTCAAACTCCACCGTAATAATACTTGACAACTCGATTACCGGAATGACCGGTCATCAGCAGAACCCGACCACCGGCTACAATATAAAAGGTGACCCCGCGGCGGCGGTCAATCTTGAGGAGCTGTGCCACGCGATAGGCATAAAGCGGGTACGTGTCGTAGATCCTTACAACCTTAAGGAATGCGAGGATGCGGTGCTTGAGGAGCTGGCAATCGACGAGCCTTCGGTAATCATATCAAGAAGACCCTGCGTACTGCTTAAATATGTAAAGGCAAAACCGCCTGTAAAGGTAAATACTGACAAGTGTGTAGGCTGTAAAATGTGCATGAAGCTCGGCTGCCCGTCTGTCAGCATAAAGAACGGCAAGGCGCATATAGACTTTACCCAGTGCGTAGGCTGCGGCGTATGCACACAGCTTTGCAAATTCGGCGCCATTGAAACGGAGGTCGGCAAAAATGAAGGTTAAAAACGTAATGATTGTAGGCGTAGGCGGTCAGGGCAGTCTGCTCGCGAGCAAGCTGCTCGGCGCGCTGCTTACCGACGAGGGATATGACGTAAAGGTCAGCGAGGTTCACGGAATGAGCCAGCGCGGCGGCTCTGTTGTGACCTATGTGCGTTACGGAGACAAGGTGTATTCCCCTGTTATTTCAGAGGGCGAGGCTGATTTCATAGTTTCTTTTGAACGCCTTGAGGCGGCACGTCATGCTCCCTGCCTTAAAAAAGGCGGCAAAATAATCGTAAACTCCCAGATGATAGACCCCATGCCGGTTATTACCGGAGCCGCTGTGTATCCGGAAAATGTTCTTGAAGAGCTTAAAGCAAAAGGGATTTATGTCGATGAAATAGACGCGTTAAGCATTGCCACCGAAGCAGGCAACGCCAAGTGTGTAAACATTGTGCTTATGGGCAGACTCGCCAATTATCTTGATATTGCTTACGATAAGTGGACAGCCGCCATTGAGAAAATCGTAAAGCCTCAATTTGCCGAGATGAATAAAAAGGCTTTTGATTTGGGATATCATTATAAAAATTTATAAGAGGGTAAGACAATGGAAAGATATTATCAGCCGGAAATTGAAACTCTCCCCTATGAAAAAATCAGGGAGATGCAGAACGAAAAAATTGTAAAACAGGTAAAGCATGTATATGAAAATGTTGCTTATTACAGAAATCTGATGGATGAAAAGGGCGTTAAACCCGAAGACATCAAAAGTGTAGACGACATTAAAAAGCTGCCGTTTCTTTCGAAAGCCGACCTGCGTGAAGCATATCCCTACGGTCTGCTCGGAACAGACCTTAAAAACTGCGTAAGGATTCAGTCAACCTCCGGAACTACCGGAAAAAGAGTTGTCGCTTTCTACACGCAGCACGACATAGACCTTTGGGAAGACTGCTGCGCGAGAGCCATAGTCGCCGCCGGCGGAACAAACGAAGATGTATGTCATGTCTGCTACGGCTACGGACTTTTCACAGGCGGACCCGGACTCAACGGCGGATCTCACAAGGTAGGCTGTCTGACATTGCCTATGTCTTCGGGCAATACCGACCGTCAGATACAGTTTATGATGGATTTAGGTTCTACAATTCTCTGCTGTACGCCGTCATATGCCGCTTACATAGGAGAAACGCTTGCCGAAAAGGGCTACAAGCCTGAGGACAACAAGCTCAAAGCCGGAATTTTCGGCGCCGAGCCGTGGACAGAGGAAATGAGAAGGCAGATTGAAAAAAGTCTCGGCATAAAGGCTTACGACATTTACGGACTCACTGAGACAAGCGGTCCCGGAGTGGCGTTTGAGTGTTCTGAGCAGAGAGGCATGCATATAAACGAGGATCATTTCTACGCCGAGATAATCGACCCGGAAACCGGAGAAGTGCTTCCTGAAGGTGAAAAGGGAGAGCTTGTCTTCACCTCGCTTGACAAGGAGGCATTTCCGCTCCTCAGATACAGGACAAGGGATATTTGCGTTCTCACAAGAGAAAAATGCTCCTGCGGCAGAACTCATGTAAGAATGAGCAAGCCTATGGGACGCAGCGACGATATGCTGATAATCCGCGGCGTAAATGTTTTCCCGAGCCAGATAGAGACCGTTCTTCTTAACGAGGGATACACGCCTAACTATCAGATAGTTGTCGACCGTGAAAACAACAGCGACACGCTTGATATTTATGTTGAGCTTTCTGCAGACCAGTTCTCCGACAAGATGGCCGAGACCCAGAAGCGCGAAAAGGTACTGACCGACGCTATGCGTGCAATGTTAGGCATCGGTCCGAAGATACATCTTGTAGCGCCCAAAACCATAGTCCGCAGCGAAGGAAAAGCTGTAAGAGTAATTGACAAACGCAAGTTGCACGATTAAGGAGGAATTAAAATGGCAATCAAGCAGTTATCAGTTTTTGTTGAAAACAAGCCCGGCCGCTTAATACCGATGATCAAGGCACTGTCTGACGCGCAGATCAACATCCGTGCCATGAGCATTGCCGACACTCAGGATTTCGGCATACTCCGTCTTATCGTTTCCGATGAGAAAAAAGCCAGGGAAATTCTCTCAAATTACTCGATAGTCTCCTCGATAGAGGTTATCGCCGTTAAAATAAGCGATAAGGCCGGCGCTCTCTGCGGCGTTCTTGACGCTTTGGGCGATGCAGGAATCAACATAGAATACACCTATGCCTTTACCGCGTCCGCAGATTTCGGCGCTTACGCCGTAATGAGGGTTGAGGACAACGCCGCCGCCGAAAAGGTGCTGCACGAAAGAGGCTTCGCCACCCTTGAAAACGCGGACATCGGCAAAATCTGATTTTCTGAATACTTTAAATGCAAAGATAATCCGAATAAGCTTTTAAATTTAAAAGGCTTTTATCAGAAAGCATAATGCGCAAAAAATCCGTACGGCTTTACGCTGTACGGATTTTTCGTTTTTTCAGTCAAAGTCTATGTCCCCGCTGCCGGTAACAATATCGCATGTTCCGCCCTCTTCTGAACGGGGCAGCTTTACAGTTCCGCTGCCGGTTTCGGCGTTGTAGATTTTTGGTGTGAGCAGCGAGCCCGAAACGTCGCCGCTGTTTGTTTTGATATAAATCGAGTCAGCGTCGCTTTTATCAAGCGAGACATCGCCGCTCCGGCTTTCGGCGCGTATTTCGCCTGCCGCCTTAACTCCGTCAAATTTTATTCCGCCGCTTGACGACTGAGCGGAAATATTCTTCGCATTTGCCTCTGAAAGCCCGGTATCGCCGCTTGCCGATTCGATATTTACCGTCTGCGCCGCCGTCACTTCCGAAACATCTATCTCCCCGCTTACGGTATTTATGTCAATAACGTCTGCCGACAGCTTTTTGATTTTCACATCTCCGCTTGAGGTTTCTACTGAAAAATTTCCGTCAAACACGGCGGAAACAGCGACGTTTCCGCTGCCCGTGCGAATATCCCCCGAGGAAAAGCCGAAATCCTCCGGCACCGAAATATCACCCGAGCCGCTTTCAAACAAAAGCGCGCCGTATGTTTTTTCCGGCAGATATACCGTAATATCGTATTGCTTTAGCGAAATGCCAATCATCATATACCATTTCCTGCTGTCGTTTCTTGTAATATTAAGGGTATTATCCTTTACCTCTACCGTATGCGTGATATTCTCATTCTCTCCGCAGACAATTCTGCACTTTCCGTCGTCCGAATAACGAAACTGCACGCTGCAGTCCTTTGCGTCAATGCTTATATCATTAAAGCTCTCGTTTACTTCATATTCCTTTCGCGTCAGCGAAGCCGTCTCAAGCACTGAAAAATCAAATCCTGTAAAAGCCGCCGCACCCGCATACAGCACGCCGCCCAGTACAATCAGTGCCGCCGATACTATGAGCGCAGCTTTTTTTGATTTTTTCATTTCTGCTCCTCCTTTCCGATTACCGCCGACCTAACAGCCAAAAGTGCTTTTTTAGTTAAAACAATCATACCCTTTGTGATTTCAAAGCAGCCGAGGTACGAAAGCACCGCGAGTCCCGCAAAAACAAGTCCCGCACCGAAAATCATAACTGCGGCGGCTGCGTTTCCGTTTGACACAAACGGGTACGCGACCGCACCGACAATTCCCGCCAGTCCTCCGGCTCCGAAGCTCAGTACAACGGCATAAAGCGAAACTATGACCGCCCACAGCGAAGCGTATACCGAAATCACGGTAACCGCCGCCGCGACAAGCAGCGACAGCCATACCGGCGATCCTGCCGCGATAAGCACTATTTCCCACGCCTTTAGCGCGCGTTTGGGCTTTACTCTTGCCTTTACAAGCCTTGTCAGCGGAATTTCAGCGATAATCTGAGCGGATATCTCATCAACGCTGCCTGCTTCCGCCACCGCTTCTTCCTCTGTAAGCCCCTCTTCCATTTTATCGTCTATCATCTCGGCATAAAAATCAACCGATTTTTCAATATCCTCTTCCGGAAGACAGTTAAGACTTTTACGCAGCTCCGTGAGAAAATCACTCTTGTTCATCACTGTTATCCTCCTTTGTTATAAAACGGTATACCGACATAATTTCCTGCCATTCGTTCTTAAATTCCTCAATGCGCTCCGTTCCGAGCGGTGTGATACTGTAATACTTTCTCAGCCTGCCGTTGTGTTCCACGCTTTTTACGGTCAGCATCTGCGCTGATTCAAGCCGCCTTAAAATCGGGTAAAGCGTGGATTCCGATATTTCAACATACGGTTTTATTTTCTTTATAATACTGTATCCGTAGGAATCCTCGTTTTTGATAGCCGCGAGCACGCATATATCAAGCAGTCCCCGTTTAAGCTGTATATCCATACCATACCTCCTTACGCATTATACTATATCACGCATAGTATTATTTGTCAAGCAGTATTTATAAAAAACAGAGACATTTTTCTGTGTCTCTGTTTTTGAATATCTTTCTTTATCCGATTTATAATTTTCAGCGCGCAAACTGGCTGTTATACAGCTTTGCGTAAAATCCGTCCGCCTTAAGCAGCTCATCGTGGGTGCCGCTCTCCTCCACTCTGCCGTCTTTAATGACAAGAATACAGTCGGCGTCGCGTATAGTGGAAAGCCTGTGAGCCACCACAAACGAAGTCCTGCCCTCCATAAGCCTTGTAAACGCGTCCTGAACCTTTATCTCGGTTCTTGTATCTATTGAAGAGGTAGCCTCGTCAAGTATAAGCATCGGCGGCTTTAAAAGCATAACGCGCGCTATGCAGAGAAGCTGGCGCTCTCCCTCGGACAGTCCGTCGTCATCGTCAAGCACGGTATCATATCCGTTTTTAAGCCGCTTTATAAAGCCATGCGCGCGCGCCGCCTTTGCCGCGGATATAATTTCCTCATCGGTGGCGTCAGCCTTGCCGAAGGCTATATTTTCCCTTACGGTGGCGTTCTTTATCCAGGTGTCCTGAAGAACCATTCCGAAATTTTTGCGCAGACTCCTTCTCGTTATGCTCCTTATGTCGTTTCCGTCAACCTCAATGCTTCCTTCATCGACATCGTAAAACCTTAAAAGCAGATTTATAAGCGTAGTTTTACCGCAGCCGGTGGGGCCTACCACCGCTATTTTTTTGCCTGAGCCGGCAAAAAAGCTGAAATCCTTTATAAGCGTTTTGCTCTTGTCATACGAAAAAGCCACATTATTGAAGGTTACGTCGCCGCGCGGATTCTCGATTTCTTTTGCTCCCTCATCCGAAACCTCGGGCGGTTCGTCTATAAGCTCGAATATTCTCGCCGCGCAGGCAAGTGCGTTCTGCAGCTCGGTCACTACTCCCGAAATCTCATTGAAAGGCTTGGTATACTGATTTGAATATGCGAGAAAGCTGACAAAGCCTCCCACCGTTATCATATTCATAACTGCGAAAATACCGCCGATAAGTCCTACGACAGCGTAAATGATATTGTTTATAAACCTTGTAACGGGATTGGTAAGCGAAGAAAAGAAAATCGCTTTCAGTGAATACTTACGAAGTCTCTCGTTTATCTCGTCAAAATCAGTGACAGTCTGACCCTCCCTTGAAAAAGCCTGAACCGTTTTCTGATTCTGTATCATTTCGTTTATAAAGGCGGTCTGCTCTCCCCTTGTCTCGGACTGCTTTTTAAACATATTGTAGCTGCTGTTTGCGATAAAACGGGCGGTAAAAAGCGAAAGCGGGGTAAGCACCACCACGGCAAGGGCAATCACCGGCGAAATCGTAAGCATAAAAACAAGCGTTACAACTATTGTGACAACTCCTGTAAAAAGCTGTGAAAATCCCAGAATCAAGCCGTCGGCGAACTGCTCGGCGTCGGCTATTACACGGCTGACGATATCGCCGTACGGGTGAGAGTCCGAAAACGCGACCGGCAGCCGCTGAAGATTTTTGAAAGCACTGTTTCTTATGTCCCTTACCGTATTATAGGCGATACGGTTGTTTATTATGTTCATAAGCCACTGAAGCACTCCGCCTGCCGCGGCGCAGACAAGTATTCCAATAAGAGCCTTTTTTACCGCGGCAAAATCAACGCCGCCCGCCGCGGACAGTCCGTCTACCGCGTTACCTGCAAGCACAGGTATATAAAGCGTCATAACAACGCTAAGCGCTGAAAGAAAGAGGGATACGGCAAGCAGTATTTTAAATCTGCCTATTGCGGCAATTACCCTTTTAAGCACTGTCTTGTTTTTCATTATCCCACTGTCCTTTCATGCTGCGACTCGCATATTTCCCTGTAAACCTCGCAGTTTTCGAGCAGCTGCCCGTGCGTTCCTGTTCCGGCTATCCTTCCCTCGTCCATCACCGCTATGACATCGGCGTTCCTTATCGCCGAAACACGCTGCGATACAGTTATTACGGTCGGTGAGAAATCGGTATTTTTAAGCGCACGGTTAAGAGCCGCGCCGGTCGCGTAATCGAGAGCGCTCGCCGCGTCGTCAAGTATAAGTATTTCAGGCTTTCTTACAAGCGCCCGGGCAATAGTCATTCGCTGACGCTGACCTCCCGAGAGGTTTTTGCCGTCCTGCTCAAGCATAAAATCAAGTCTGCCGGTCTTGTCAAGCACCATCTGCTTTGCCTGCGCCGTTTCAAGCGCCTGCCATATCTCTTCATCGGTTGCGTCGGGTTTCGCAAAACGGATATTGTCACGCACGCTTCCCTTGAAAAGCGCCTTCTTCTGTGAAACCACTCCGATTTTCTCACGCAGCGCTTTAAGGTCGTAATTTCTGACGTCTTCTCCGTCCACCAGTACCCTGCCTCCGGTTACATCGTAAAATCTCGGCAAAAGACTTATAAGAGAGCTTTTGCCGGATCCTGTCGAACCGATTATGCCGACCGTATCGCCCCGCTTTATTTTAAGGCTGATGCCGTCAAGCGCGTTTTCGCCCGTACCGTAGGAAAGCGAGGTGTTGTCAAACTCTGCGGCATATTCGCTGCGGGTATCGCCTTCGGTCACCGAGCCGCCGCTCATCGCCGGCTTTGTATCAAGCACCGCCTGTATGCGGTTTCCGCTTGCTATCGCCTTTGTAATACTGATTATAAGGCTTGCGAGCTTTATCAGCTCAATAAGTATCTGCGACATATAGTTATACTGCGCAACAACGTCGCCGCCCGACATATTGCCCGAGCCGACCCTTATCGCGCCGACATATATAAGTACCGCGATCGCCGCGTTTATTATAACAAAAGTTGCCGGATTCATAAACGCCGATATTTTGCCCACTGCCAGCTGCATATCGGTAAGGACGCGGTTCTTGCCGGTAAAATCGGATATTTCATCTTCTTCCTTGCAGAAAGCCCTTATCACCCTCGTACCCAGCAGGTTTTCCCTTGTTTTTCCGAGCACGGCGTCGAGCTTCTGCTGTACCTTGCGGTAAAGCGGTATCGTGACAAGCATAATCGCGAAAACCACAACGGCAAGAAGCGGAACCGCCACAGCGAAAACCAGAGCGGTGGACGGGTCAACCGTAAACGCCATAATTACCGCGCCGAAAACGACTATCGGGGAACGCAGCACCAGTCTGAAGGTGAGATTTACTCCCGACTGAACCTGATTAACGTCTCCTGTAAGCCTTGTTATAAGCGTGGACGCTCCCATTTCGTCAAGCTGTGAATAAGACAGCTTTCCTATATGCGCGAACAGTGAATGACGCACCTTGGCGGCAAAGCCCACCGCCGCTTTCGCCGCGAAATACTGCGCAGACACCGCGCAGACAAGTCCCAAAGCCGCAAACACGGCAAGCACACCGCACATTTTGATAATATACTGCCTGTCTCCCGTGTAAATACCGTTATCTATTATCGTCGCCACAACAAGCGGAACGATAAGCTCAAACACAGCCTCGGTCAGCTTGAAGAAAGGCGCCAACACGCTTTCTTTCTTATATTCCTTTAAAAATCTCAATAACCTGAACATTCTTCTGCCCCTTGGGTTTATTTTATCATCTGCCGGAACTCTTCCTCGTCAATAACCGGTATTCCGAGAGCGTTCGCCTTGTCGAGCTTGCTGCCCGCCTCCTCGCCCGCGAGAACGTAATCGGTTTTTTTTGATACAGAAGACGAGGTCTTTCCGCCGAAGCTCTCAATAATTGCCGCCGCCTCACTTCTTGAATAAGAGGGCAGCGTGCCTGTAAGGACAAAGGTTTTTCCGGCAAAGCGGCTGTCCTTCACCTCTTTGAGCGACTTCATATTTACGCCGGCGGATTTAAGCCTGTTTATCATGGCGTGTGTCTCGTCAAGCGAGAAAAACTCATACGCCGACATGGCAAGTATTTCCCCGAAGCCGTCTATCGCCTCAAAGTCAGACTTCGAAGCGTTAAACACCGCGTCAATATCTCCGAAATTCTCGGATATAAGCGCCGCCGCCTTGCTGCCTATATGCCTTATCCCGAAAGCGTAAATAAGTCTTGAAAGGTCATTTTCCTTGGATTTTTCTATGGCGTTTTTAAGGTTTTCCACTGTTTTCTCACCGGTGCGCTCAAGCCTTGAAACCGCGTCAAAGTCAAGGCTGTAAAGGTCGTCTATATTGTGTATGAGGCCTGCTGAAAGCAGCTGCTCAAGCACGGCGGGGCCTAAGCCCTCAATATCCATAGCGTCGCGAGAGGTGAAATGTATAAGGTGGCGCAGCAGCTGCGCCGGGCAGTCGGCGTTGGTGCAGCGCAGAACCGCCTCTCCCTCCTCCCTTATAACAGGAGAGCCGCAGGATGGACATTTGTCAGGCATTCTGAAAGGCTCGGCATTTTCGTTATGCTTCGCGACCGAAAGCACCTCGGGAATTATATCCCCTGCCTTTCTTACCACGATAGTATCCCCTATCCTGATACCTTTAGAGGAGATAAAATCCTCATTGTGCAGCGTGGCGCGGCTTACCGTAGTGCCCGCAAGCTGTATCGGGTCAAACTCGGCGGTAGGAGTAAGCGCCCCTGTTCTTCCGACATTTATCTCTATATTTTTAAGCACTGTTTCCTTTTCCTCAGGCGGAAATTTAAAAGCAACTGCCCATTTCGGAAATTTTGATGTACTGCCAAGCTCCTCTCTGTAAGCCAAATCGTCCACCTTTACGACGGCGCCGTCTATATCGTACGGTAAACCGCCTCTTGCGTCACCTATTCGTGTTATCTCTGCGACAGCCTCATCTATATTCACGCATTTTTTATATGTGGGCAGAGTATTAAAGCCCTGCTCCTTTAAGAAATCAAGCGTTTGTATGTGAGATGTAAACTCCCTGCCGGTTATCCGCTGAATGTTGAAGACAAAAATATCCAGCTCCCGTTCGGCGGTTATTTTCGGATTTTTCTGCCTTAAAGAGCCTGCCGCGGCGTTTCTCGGGTTTTTTGCCGGCGCCTGACCCGTAAGCTCCTGCCGCTCGACAAGTCTCTCAAAGCTGTCACGCGGCATATAAACCTCACCCCTGACCTCAAGCTCACCCTCAAACTTTATCGCCCTCGGAATGCTTTTTATCTGCATAAGGTTTGCCGTAACATCCTCACCGGTAACTCCGTCCCCTCTTGTAGAGCCGCGGAAAAACAGACCGTCCCTGTACTCAAGTGAAACCGAGAGCCCGTCAATTTTCGGCTCTACAGATAGCACCGTGCGGCTTAAATCTATCTTTTCGGCAAACGAGCGCAGCTCGTCAAAGCTGAAAACGTCCTGAAGGCTTTCCATTTTTACGGTATGTTCCACAGGCTCAAAAAGCGTAAGCGCCGCTCCGCCTACCGTGCGGGTCGGAGAATCTTCCTTTACAAGTTCCGGAAACTGCGCCTCAAGATTTTCAAGCTCACGCAGCAGCGCATCATACTCGAAATCCTCTATTTCAGGAGAATCCTCGATATAGTATTTTTTATTGTGGTACCTTATAGTATCGCTTAAGTAGGCTATTCTTTCTTCCGCAGATTTTATATCCATTTTTTCACCTTTCTCTTATGGATGCCAGCCGCTATTCTCCGGCAAGCGCTCCGTAATCGTTTATAAGACCCGCTGTATTGTCATTTTCGCTTTCTATGACCTGTGTGAATGCCTCGGGCGTTATGCCGACTATAACGGTCTGCGCCGCCATTGCTGAGGTTGCCACGGATACTCCGTCTTTATAACCGGCGACTATAAGGCTTCCACGTATATCCATATCAACGGAAATAATATGAAGTACCTGATTTATACCAGCGGATTTGAACTCATGCGAAAAAGTAACCCTCGCAGTTGCAGTAAGCTGCATTTTGAAATGAACCTCAGGGCCCAATCCATTTGTGTAGATATTTGACAGGAATGTTCCCGCAGGTATATTGAGATCGTAATATTCCCTTTCGGAAATAAGCGAGGAGAGCCTGTTTGAAACAAGACTTTTAAGGCTGTTTACTTTAACCACATCGGTTTCAAGGCTCGTTACCTGTCCTGACTCATTTCTTGTCAGCGTGACCATATCGTTATATGATACGCCCTGCTCTTCAAGAATCGCGACAACAGCATCGTTCGCCGAATCAAGCAGTATCGTCTCCGCAACGCTTTCGGCATAAGTTATTATAAGGGGACGCATTTTATAAAAACACACAGTAAGCAATATTATTACTATAAGCAGAAACGCTGTCAGCTTAACGGTAAAATGACTTATTTTATGTCTGCGCCTTTCCATCACGGCACCTGCCTTTCACAGTACCATTTTACGGGATAAAAGCGCAGTTGTTAATAAATTATACCTCTTTTCATTCAATTATTCAAATGAAATCTTGACTTTTTTTAAAATTTAAAGTACAATGACATTTAATGTGGATGTATCGGAATTGGCAGTTTTGAACTGAGCGCTGCCTGTGGCAGATTAAGCGAGAGTTCAAAAGGCGCAGCGGTCGGAATATTTCGGCGGCAGCCGTTTAAAATTCCGGGCACCGCAAGAGTCTCGCAGATGCGGCTGCCTGCGAAAAAATTTAATATGCGGGTGTGGCGGAATTGGCAGACGCACCAGCCTTAGGAGCTGGCGCATTAGCGTGCAGGTTCAAGTCCTGTCACCCGCACCATACCGAGTGTTTTTATAGGATCTGAATATCCTATAAAAGCACTCGGTCTTTTATGCTTCGACCTATTTTAAACGATATGTTTTTCCTGCAGAAGTCACCTTCATTTTATTATCCTTATACTGCTAAAGGTGTACCGTAATTTACGGTTACACCTTTTCTTGTTTTTATTTCTATTTGGGGTTCAGGTAAATCCAACTCATCCGGAATTTCAACAGAGCCAATACAGTTATAATGGATAAGAACTTTTTGCGTTTTTACGCCATCCTTTATTTTGTACTGGAACACTTCAATTTTCTCAATTAGCTCTGTGAGCATTCGCGGTGTAAGCTTCTTTACACGAGTATATTTTTTTACAGCATTAACGAAGGTTTCTGTATTATATACCTTAAAGCTGCACTCATCAAAAGCCTTTTTGAGCTGATCAATTCGTTCCGTCAAGGACTCCTGCTCCGCTTCATATTTATGAGATAATTTTCGAAACCTATCATCTGATATTTTACCTGAAATATTATCCTCATAAATACGTTCAAATAAAACATCTAATTCTTTATCTCTTGCCATCAACGCCCGAAGTTCGCTCTGACGTATTTTTTGATCTGTTTCCATCACCTTTTTTGAATAATTGGCAACAGCTTGAGTAAATGCCTCTTCATGCTTGCAGGCAAACCTTGTCAGTCGTCTCACTTCGCCTAATACTATCTGTTCAAGCAAGTCTACACGAATATAATGGGTACTCTGACATATTTTTCTTTTTCCACGATTATATCCTGAGCAACTAAAATACTTTATCGTCGGATTATTCTGATTAAAATGATAATGCAGAGTTGAACCGCAGTCTGAACAAACAAGCAAACCTGAAAACATATTGTGCTCGCCTGATTTTAATGGTTTTCTATTTCCTATTTTCTGCAGCTTCTCATATGTTTCCCTGCTTCGTATAGGAGTGTTAACCTCCTTAAAAACCACCATATTTTCAGGCGAGTTTTCATGTCTTTTCTTATTTTTATAAGAGATAGAATATGTTTTAAAGTTAATTATGTCGCCACAGTATTCCTGCATTGTCAGAATATTATGCACTGTTGAGGAATTCCAATTATATGGGTTTATGTTACGGCTTTTTGTCGGTTTCTTATACCCTTTACTAATGGCATATTCGATCGGCGTCAGTATCTTATGTTGTTCAAGAACATTACATATTTGTGCTGAACCCATACCTGAAAGTCGCATTGAGTCTATCCATCGGATGATTTTTGCAGGCTCGTCATCAATTAGCCAGTGTTTTTTATCGTCGGGATCCTTTTTGTACCCGTAAGGAGGTGGTCCTAATGGCTCGCCGGAAGTTCCTTTAATCTTATTACTAATACGCCTTTTTTTGCTTATATCTCGAGCATACCATTCGTTAAAAAGATTCTTTATGGGTGCAAATTCATTTTCTCCCTCTGCTGTGTCTATTCCGTCAGATACGGCTATAAACCTAATATTATGCTCAGGAAAAAATTCCTCTGTCAATTTTCCGACTTCAATATAGTTCCTGCCTAGACGGGATAAATCCTTTACAAACACGGCTGATGCCTTACCCATTGTAATCGATTCAATCATCTGGTTAAAGGCCGGTCTATTCATGGTTACTCCGGAGATGCCGTCATCACAGTATTCTATGATTTTGGTATATCCTTCATCCTTAGCAGCCTTTGTCAATAACTTACGCTGATTCGCTATACTGTAGCTCTCACCTTCCAAATCATCATCTCTGGAAAGTCTGCAATAAATTATTGCAGTTTCTTCCCATATATGTTTTTTATTATTTGACCGTCTCATTATCGCTCCTTTCCGCAGTCAAACAATCAGTACCGTTATAATATCGCAGCTGCTAACAAATAATGTTAATTGGTTTCAACTTCGCCTTTCATTAAGTTTAAAAGAGCGGTTGCCAGTGTATCATTACCTTCTAACTTAAAAACAGGCTTTACAGTAAACACCGTATCACCGACTTTATATTTTTGCTCGGTTTTTAATTCATCATTATTATTTATTTTCTTTTCTGCCATAAACACCTCCGAAAATACCTACTGTATATCCTTGAGGCGCAGATGACAAGCAACTGCAAACTCGTAAATATTGAGTACCTATAGTATATACAGCATTTTTTATTTGTCAAATTTAACGTCTGCTTATTTTGGAATAAAAAAATACAAATCCTTATTTGATCTGGTTTTAAGCACTAAAAAATTTTATCATTTAATGTGTGAAAACGGATTTTTTCGGTCCCATCCGTTAAGGGATACACTATACCGGCTGACCACTTGGTGCACCTGTTGCACCAAGTTCCGCATTATACCTCATCACTTATTAAGGTACAGCCGCTGAACTAACGGCGCCGCTAAGCTTGAACGGCAAGTCTCATTATCACCGATTTCGTGGCGGCCTGTGTTTGTCAGACACAGGATTTATCGTTAAAAAACGCCGCTCTTCGGATCGTTGTACAGTGTATTACCATAATGCCAAAGGCATATTTGTCAAGGTGCAATATATAACAAGGAATTACCTTTGTTATTCTAAAATATTTTTCAGGTTTTTCAATGCCGTGTATTTTTGAACATAAATACTGTTCGGATCTGTGTCCAAAAGATAAGCAATTTCCGATAAATCCATCCCGCACAAATAATGTAATACTACAATAATTCGTTCAATACGCGCCAACTCAAGAAGGGCCTGCTTGAGCGTTTCATTTTCAAGATTTGCTTCGATTATATTTATCACTAATTTATCCAATATTTTTCTAAACTCTATTTTAACCTGATTTTTTTCAATGTATGGTAATTCAATTCCGTTCTTATTGTCAATCTCACTACATGAAAGAAGTTGTTCCATCAAAAAGTCAAAAAAATTGCGCATGTCTTACCTCCAAACTCAAAAAGTTAAGAGGTAATGTATATCTCTGATTACATTAAAACAAATTTTTATATTGAATCTTAAGTTTTTAATATAAAAATTTAAAAAAGTATAAAAAAAGCACACGGTGTAAGGAATTTACTCCTTTCCTGTGTGTCATATATATAAATAATCACTAAATTAACAATTAAGTTTATATCAAGATTTTTTTTGGGGGGGCAAAAGACATTTGTCAATATAGCTGTTCAAAACGATTGTATAGTAAAAATTTACATTCGTCCTTAAAATCCAGTATTTGATATCCTTATATAAATACAACAATATAATCGACAATGTAGTGACAATTAAATAATTCCACGAGCTTTCTTAAACAGACCTTCCTACTTATGCGAAATCAGCATCTAAAACCTCGCGCAATTCAATCCCACGTCCCCTTAATTTATACTTCAGCAACTTACTAATACGCTCGTCGCAGGTGATGAAGAACAACTGCTCCATGGTTTCTTTTGATGACATCTGATACTTAAGTAAATCCGTAAATGCAAGCATATTAACATCATCCATGCAGGCAGTCAGGTCATCAATAAAATATACCTTCATTTTTTCGTGGTTGTTTCTTGCATTAATACCGGCAAAAAAATAAGCCAACATAAAAACACTGATCTGACCATTACTTAAAACATTGACGATGTTCTTGCCTTTACCATCGATTAACGAGATACCATCATTCTTCTGAACAATGCTTATTCCATCACTAAAATTTAATCTTATCAGTTTATTATAGAATTTGCTAAGAGTAGGCCCTACTTTTTCGTACTCCTCCTTTGAAAGTTTCTCTACAACCTCTCTGATATCTTTTGCTCGCTGAAATGCAGCATCTTTAAGTTTACTAAGTTCTTCTATATCTTCATCAAGTTTTTGATTGTTCTTGTTAGCCGCTTCTAACGCCCGATTCAGCTTAGATATGTTTTGATTGGCAAGAATACTGTCAATAGCATTAAGCTTTGATACAAACAAATCATAGGAAAAATTCAAAACCTCATAAGATCTAGAAACAAGATTTTTCACCTTTGCATATGTCTGTTTCACCGTTTCGTTATTAAACTCATACCCTAAAACCGTTAGAATCTGCTGATAGGCATCTCTTACTTCCTTTTCCTTGGATTCCTCCAAAAGTGCTCCTTCTACAGCAGCCAGTAAGTCTCCCACCTTTTCTGCATTCATTTCTTCTACATTGATTGCATTCTGAGATTCCTGTAATTTCTCAACCTCGTCAAAGTAGGGCTTTATTTTATTTTTCAAAGCTTTCAGGTTGCTAATTTCTTTCTCTAACTTTTCCTTTTCTTCTTCCACTACCTTCTTTGTGTAATTAATGATTTTCTGATAAAGAACTTCAATCTCTTTATTTAATGAAGATTTCTTTTCTTCTTTTGCCTTAACCATTTCCCCGTTCCTCTTGATATACGCATCGGCTTCCTTAAGAATCAAATCCTCCTCTAATCATTTGCAACATTGTTGTCCGGGGCTGCTGATAGTATAATATATTTGTAAGGTTGGTAGCTCCATTCCAACAGGGAAAGGAGCCCAATATGGAATTTAAGAAACGCTCATTATACAATAGAAACAATGTTGCTTTAAGAAGTTTCAATTTTGAAAGAGCCGGACAGTTTATATTGGTTTCCAGCCATTACCAGAGAAAGTTTTACAGACCCGATTTCCGGAGTGGAATATTATAACGGTGAAGAGAACAGTTTTAACGGAGTACTGAAAACTATAAACAATATTACCCGTGTTATAAAGGATGAAGAATCAAAGAAGAGTTTTTTAGTAATATATAATGATCTGAAAACAGCGTGCGATTACCACGATATCGGCAGTATTTTTACAGTTCACGAATATATCCATGATTATGATTATTTTGCAATTAACTATCCTCCACATTATAAATTTGAGCCCGCAGATTGGGGAGGCTTGGACGACTATTTTGGGCATCTATCATAGGAAATTTTAATATAGAATGTGAAAATACTGCCAGTAAATGTTAATCAAAGACTATTTGTTATACGTAAAAGAGGTGTTTCCAATGTGGAAAATATCAACATAAAAGAATAACAATATAAAATATGGGGAGTAAAAAAATACGGGAATAAATCTTGATTTTTGCATTAATACAAGTGGACAAACTTATCCTATATATAATTTGGAGAAAAACAACACTAAAGTGGGAGAGTTGTACAATCGAGAGTCATTTATATTATATGGTTCCGAAGGCACTCAAATGGCAATAAAATTTCTCGGACCTGATGGAGTTTTTAAACTTGCAACAATAGATGTATGGGATCACCCATTAACTTATTCTTTATGTACTCAAAAACCATATAGCAGAGAAACTATTAACGGTGTACAATATTATATATTTAAAATGCGAAGTAGTAAGCCAGTATATAAGCCGGATGCAACCAGATGGGGTACAGTCGCTGCAGGTATGTATGTTGCTACAACAAATTCGGATGTTGGTGAAAATCATAACGATTGGAAAGAAATTAATTATGTTAAAAGTACTTCTGGTCAATGGGTTCCGGTGAAAGAATAATGGTATTCTCATGGATATGTTGATACAGGAATAGCAAGTGCATCTGGATACAATAAAATCCCTTTTTACGGTTCATGGTAGAAAAAGATAAAATATTATTCAAAACTTTATATTTCACGACAAATACATTCTGCATTGTATTATAAAACCATTGACACCATAAAACATATCGTATATAATATTCACATAACATGGTTTGAGTGTGATGTCAAATTTGACTGTGGTCGGATTATGGCATTTGTCTGATTACAACGGTCGGATTTTTCCCTTTACGGGAGAAATCCGGCCTTTTTTAGTTTTAAGGCGACTTAAAACTACAGTAAATTAAATACGGTAACTGCAAGAAACCGGTCTTAACTCTGTATTCAGGAGAAAAGACCGGTTTTTTGTTTTTATAAATTAAAAAAGTGCCTTTTTGAAGCGGAGTATTTTAAAAGAGTTTTACACATATTTCTTGAACTTCTTTATCATACTCTTCACTTTAGAAAGGCACGGGAAAGGAAAAAAATATGAGCGACAATCAGAACTTTGTAAACAGCTTCCTTGACAGCATTGACGAAACTCCGGACAGTCCGTTCCCCGTACCGGAAAGCGGATTTGTCCAGCCTGACGGGGGCGCAGATCAGGCGGCGCCGTTTGCCGCCGGAGTAATCACAGGACAGCAAAACCCGACTATTACGCAATTAGCCGCACCGCAGGCAACAGAAGCTCCTCCGGCTCCTGCCGCGAATACCGGTGCTCAGCAAAGTCTGCTTGATTCTTTTGAGCAGGCTTTCGCCGCGGCTCAAAGTCAGCAGGAAAGCCGGCTTACCGAAACGCTTGCCGCAAAGCCTGCTTTCTTTTCATACGGCAAGATAAAGGAGACAATCGAAGACAGAGAGGCGACCTTTGAGGATCTGCGGCAAAAGTATGAAACTGACTTTCCCGAGCTTGCTGACGGAAAGCTCATTTCCTGGTCGGTAAGCTACGGCAAGGTGACAAAGCAGATAAGCAACCCAGCCTCAGACAAAGTGTATACCGTCAAAGCCGAGATCGAAAAGTCCAAGACATTTACCGACGGGCTTAAAAAAGCAAAAACCGACGCCGAGAAAAATCCCGAATGCGTTGTAAAGCTCTTTAAAAAAGCGCAGAGCAAGGGCGAGACCGTACTTCCTTCATATAAGGATTTCTGCCTTACGGCAAGAGACGCCGAGCTCTCGCGGAAACCTATCGTTCTTCTGCCGTCGAAAGACGGCAGAATTTTTGAGATGAGAAAAAACGAAATCGGGATATTTACCTCGCCGGTAAGATGTGTAAACGAGTTCCCCGAGATAAAAGCGAATTTCAGAATGCTGCTCCCGAAAATCCCGTCTCACATATTTTCAAAGGTTATGGGATTTTTCAAAAGCATATCGGACACTATGACTTTTGAGGCTCTGGTGCATATCCTCTATGACACCGAAGAAAAAGAGTACATTATAAAAGTACCGAAGCAGAAGATCTCACACGCCGCTGTGGACAGTGAAAATTCAGAGCCTTATCCGGAGAGATACATCCACGTTATGGATATACATTCTCACAACATAATGCCGGCGGTATTTTCATCCACAGATGACCGCGACGAAAAGGAAACACGGCTTTACGCCGTGGCGGGGCGGTTTGACCGTACCTTTCCGGAAATAGCGGTTCGCGCGGGCTGCGCGGGGAAATTCATACCCTTAGCCCCCGAAGATATTTTTGACGCTGACTTTTTCGGAGAATATCCAGAGGAGTGGAAAGAAAGCATATCGTTCTCCCAAGTGCCGGAGAAGCCTCCGCGCCGGTTTGGGCTGCGCTTTAAGCGCGCGTTTTCGGAGGGCAGGCTATGAAGTATTCAGCGACAGCGCCCGTGAAAATCGTAGTGCTCGGCGCCGGCGGCACAGGCGGATACCTTATTCCCCACCTTTACCGCATAGCCTTCGCGGACGGCAAAAGAGCCTACCGCATTATTATCTGCGACGGGGATATTGTAGAGCCGAAAAACCTTATAAGGCAGAACTTTACAAATCAGGACATAGGCAGAAACAAAGCCTCCGTGTTAGCAGAACGGTATGCCGGAGCATTCGGAATCGAGTGCGAGTATATTCCCGAATATATTGAGAATGAGGAACGACTCGGAAATCTTGTAAGTCCGGATTTTAAAAAGCAATATTGGAACAGCTCTACCGAAACTCAAAGGGTTATCCTTATCGGCTGTGTGGACAACAACAAGTCACGCGCCGTCTGCCACAGGGTTTTCTCAAAATGCGAAAGCCTTGTCTACATAGATTCGGGAAACGGCGAAAGCACCGGTCAGGTGGTCTGCGGAGTAAGGCAGAACGGCAGAACGACATATAAACCGGTAGGCTCTCTTTACCCCGATGTGCTTAAAAGTACTGATAAGCTGCCGACTGAGCTTTCCTGCGCTGAACGCGCGGTATCTGCTCCGCAGTCGGTAACGGCGAACCTTACGGCGGCGACCGCGGTAGTCTCTTTCCTTTACGACCTGCTGATTAAGGGAGAGCTTAACACAAGGTATGTCACCTTCTCGTCAAGCCTTATAGCGGTAAGAGCCGAAACGGTCAAAAAAAGAAAGCGGGGAAAAGAAAAATGCGCGGCATAGAATTACCTGCGGGAACAGAAGACCTTAAAAACAGCGGCGGATTTTATATCGCCAACAAAGCGGTATTTACGACAGATAATCCGTCAAGGGACTGGGATATGTTCACGGCGTTTTTGAGCGTTCAGGTAAAAAAGGCGCTGCCGCTTTCTGCTGCCCTTCCGCATTACGAGGATACAAAAAGCGGCAGGAAAGCGTATGTGTTCGCGGAAAACGACCGTATGAAGCTTATCGTTGACGGACAGACCGAATACACCGCGGTTTTTCTTACCGCCGCGGGATTTATGCCTGAATATATATTCAACGCATATCTCGAGACGCTTAAAAATATTCTGATTTACGGTTACAAGGGCTTTGTCTTCAGGAGAATAAATTACAGAAAGGTTGAAAAGGTTGAAAATGACCGGCGACGAAACTAAAAGCTGTTTCTGCCTTGATGAGACAGAGGCATCAAAAGCAGAGCTTAACAGACTGGCGGATGAGCTTTCGGAAATATACCCGTTATATCTTGAGCACAAAAGTACCGGCTCTGCCTTTCAGGATATTCCGCAGCTGAAAACCGCGGCATCGGCGCTTATAAAGGAATTTACGAAGCTGCTGCACGCGCTTGATGAATACGGCGACGGTGAGCTTACAAAAACCGCCCGCAGAATGTCCTGCGCCTTAGCAAGGTTTGATTACTTAAACGGCGCGAACTATGAAGCGCTTGTGTCAGCCGTAAAATCATTTGCCGGTATGCTGCCTTCAACCGGCGGAATAAACGCCAAAGAAGCCGCCCGGCTTATGAACAGGATAAAAATGGGGTACTTCCCTACCGACCCTGAGCATGTACGGCTTATAAAATCCGCCGTAAAATTTCCGGACCGCAGGGTAAATCTGCTTGACCCCTGCTGCGGAGAGGGACTTGCCCTTAAAGAATTCTCCGACGGGGAAAACGCCGTAACCTACGGTATAGAGATAGACGGAGAACGTGTGCGCGCCGCGCGGGAAAACCTTGACCGTGCGGTATCCGGCAGCTTTTTTGCCTCGCGCATTCCTTACGGCAGGTTTCACGCGGTTTTTCTTAATCCGCCGTATCTGTCCTGCCCCGGTCCTGACGGCAGCCGCCGAATGGAACGGGCTTTTTTGAGCGATATTCTGCCCTATCTTATGAAAGGCGGTCTTCTTATCTATATAATACCGTCACACAGGGCGACAGAGCAGGTATGCGGTTTATTGGCGTCTTACTTCAGAAATATTTCGGTTTACCGTTTCCGTGACAGCGAATACAGAAAATTCAGCCAGATCGTATTTTTCGGCATACGCACAGAAAAGCACAGCGGACAGAAGACAGCCAAAAGGATCGAAGAGCTTACTCTGAATCCGGAAAAAATACCGCTTATCGACAAGCTCCCCGAAAAGCTGTACTCACTTCCCGATAAGGAATGCGAGGTGCCGTATTTCAGGGGTTCCGTCTTTGATACAGCGGAGCTTTCGGAGTATCTTAAAACCTCTGACAGTCTCAGCCTGCTTTTTGAGGAAAAGGCGCTTGAAAGCCGCGTACTGAAACCTCTCCTGCCTCTTAACCTCTCACAGATAGGTCTTGTAGGAGCAAGCGGACTGATGAACGGACTTGTGGAATGTGAGCATCCGCACGTTATAAAGGGGCGCGTCATAAAGCAGAAAAAAACAAACCTTATGGCTTCAGGAGATAGTGACAA
The DNA here is from genome assembly GCA_944380885.1 of uncultured Clostridia bacterium. Lineage (GTDB taxonomy): Bacteria > Bacillota > Clostridia > Oscillospirales > Acutalibacteraceae > UBA737. Next base: position 99,544 of record CALWIZ010000003.1, read on the forward strand.
AGCTGAACTAAGGGAGGTCGAGTCAAATAAAATGATATTCAATATCCTGACCCCGGACGGTTACATCACAGTAAGTTAAAAGAAAGGAAATTAAAAATGAAACTAACAGAAGAAAAAGCCGCTTTTGCGGCGGAAAATCACGGGCTGGTTTACAGCTTTTTAAAGGAACACGGACTGCCTGAGGACGAATATTACGATACCGTTATATTCGCTTTTCTTAATTGCGTTATAAAGGATACCGGCGGCGATTTCAAGACACACGCATATAAAGCTATGGAAATGTCGGTCAGCGAGGCGGAAAAGAGCCTTGCCGAAGATGTAAAGACCGTAAGCCTTTATGACCCTGTTTACTTCGGGCGCACCTTTGAGGAAAGTCTCGCGGACGAAAGAGACGAAATCACGGAGCTTCTTGAGCGCATACGCTTAAAGGAGCTTTTGTCCTGCTTTGAAAGAAATGAGCGTATAGCGGTAAAGCTGCTGCTTAACGGCTTCACTCTGACGGAAATCGCCCGTAAACTTCAGAAAAGCGGTCCGGAGATCCAAAGGCTTATACACGGCATAAAGCTTAAAACCGTTTCGGCTCTGACGCTGAACGCCGCCTGAAAGGAGGGCTATAATGATATTTCACAAGCTGTTTACCGCAAAGCTTAAACTCTTCTTCCGGTCACTTGCCGCAAAGCGCGCAAAATACCGGCTATTTAAGGAGTTCAGAAAAACTCCGCAGAGCGTTAAAGCCTTAAGCCGCGCCTACGAGCGCTTTTTATCGGCAATAAAAAAGGAACAGCGGGCGGTGGTAGCGTTAAAGGCGGTACGGCGTCAGTTTTCAAGACGGCCTATTCTTGAGCTTAAACTTAATACCGGTGATTACTCGGTAAGCCGGAAAGCAAAGGAGATACTGTCTGAAACGGATATAGTCTGCGCCCTTGAAAGGCACAAAAGCGGAGACTGGGGCGAGATAAGCGCCGACGACTGGGCAAAATGCAATGTAAGCGCCAAAATGAAATACGGATATATCTACTCACGCTACAAAACCGCGTCCGGAAGATACTTCTGTATACTTACGGACTGCTTAGCCCCGAGAACAAAAATAGTAACGGAGGAAGAACTGAATGAAGGCAGAAATAATACCGGCGCTGTTTATGAAAAATCTGAAAGCCGTTCCGCCCAAAAAGCCGGATAGGCATTTAAAGAAGCTTACTAAACTATCCCCGGGAGCCGGGTATCTTTACAAATATGTTTTGCTGCCTAAACTTGCCGGCAGAACGGTAAATACGGGAAAGATTGACCTGTCCGCTTTTGAGCTGTGCGACATAGAAACCGTCTGTGATTATTATGAAAAACATATCTTACCCGACCGCAGAGAAAACAAACCGCTTGTAGATTTATACGAGACGGTCAAAAACGCGCCGGCAAAAGCAAGGCCGGTAAAATTTCTGTAAAGGAGCGCAGATATGTTTCAGGATAAAATATCGGATATTTCGGAAAATATGGCGGTTCTGTCAATAGACAAAATCCTTTATGACAGCGGCTTTTCCATTGCCGGAAGCGATATAGACTATGATAACCTGTATGAGGTGTTTTATGACGCGGTTTATGCTATGGACGGCGACTATGAGGAAGACGAGAACAGCGACTGCTGTATATATACCTTCCGCGGCAAAAGCATAAAAGAATATGTACGGCTCGCCTTAAAGTACGGAAGGTTAAACGGCATAGCGAAAGATCAGAATTTCTGGATAAAAAGACTTGAAAACTTCATTGATGAGGAAATGCGCAGTATCGGGGATTATTCCTATGACTACGATTACAATATAGTCTCGGCAAAGCGCGCTTTTTTTAAGGTATATATCTATCCGGAATTTTGTCAGACCGTAAGCCTTATACGGGCGGTATCGTCCGTTCTTGCCTTTATAGATAAGTCTTGTTCGGAAATCGCAAAACAGATAGAAAGAAGGCGTGCGGCGTAATGAAGCAGGACAGGCTTTCAATTCACATATCCGACTGCGCGGATATAACGGTCGAAGAGCGGACAGACGGTATTAAAAAGGTCAAAAACATTTCGCTTGACGACCTGCTTGTCTGCATAAAAAGCAGTCTTAAAAAAGTAATACCTAAATTCAATATCCTTCTGCCCAAAAACGCTCTTTATTTCAGCTGCGCCCCGGAGGAGGAGGTTTACTGCGCAGTGCTCGAGTATCCTTATTCAAGTTCGGACATCACTTATATGAATACCGTATACAGCAATTTCCCCCTCCCCCGTCTGGTGTTCGGGTTCAGGGTGGAAAGCAGCGGCAGGATTTCCAAAGTAAAGCTCGGCGTTGCGGGAACCGGCATTTTAAGAGAGGATACGCCTATGTATTACTATCCTTTTTCCAATGTGAACAGTCCCAATTTCTCGGTCTGCACCGGCGGCAATACCCTGCCGGTTATAAAGCAGCCCTATTCCCTTTCCAATATGCCGGATTACATACTGAGTCTTCCCGACAATGACGACTACTATAAACCGGAGCATAACAAACTGAACTGTTCTCACCGGGAGCTTATGGAGCACCTGACCGACAAAACGCCGGAATACTATTATTCGGATATTCTTGTCCCCTCCGGCAAAACGCTTAAAGACTTTTACAGGGAGTGTACATTATGACCGAAATACAGAAAAGACAGCTCGCGCAGCCCTTCAAGGCGGAAGACATCGAATGGCGCATAGCGTCAACCAACAAGGAAAAAACAAAAGGCATCGCCGTGGCGTATGTGGACTCGCGAGCAATACAGGAACGGCTCGACAGCATTTTCGGCTGTGAAAACTGGCAGAACTCCTTTGAAATAACCCAGGGCGCCGAAAAGGACCTGACCTCATATGTATGCCGAATAGGAATTTACAGTCCCGAGCGCAATGAATGGATATTCAAATCCGACGGTTCGGGGCCTACCGATATAGAGCCGGTAAAGGGCGGTCTTTCGGGAGCGCTCAAGCGTGCCGCCTCGGTATGGAACATAGGGCGGTACCTTTACGAGCTGGACGGCGTATGGGTAGATATAGAGCAAAGAGGTAAATCCTATTTCATCAAAAATGAAGAGCTTGAACGCCTTAAAACCTACTATAACCGCGCTATGCGGGCAAAAGAGACCGGAAAAAGTGTTCCTCCGGCTGTTTCTCAAGCCGCGCCCGACCGTCCGGCAGAAAAACCAAAACCGGAAAGCACAAATGAAACAGATACACATTTCAGGGTATTAAAATCTTCTGTTTCAAGCGGAGCGCGCGGCAAGCAGACGCTTCTTACTCTGCAGACCCCGCAGAACCAAATCATATCCGGATATATGTTAGGCGATCCGGGACTCAGAGAAGGTCAGATAATACATAAGTTAAGAATTGAGCAAAAATTCAGCAAAAGCGCCGGCAGCTACAACATAATACACGGCTTTGAAAACGCAGCTTAAAAGGAAGGACAGAAAAAATGGAAAGCATAACCGAAATAAATATAAAGGAAATATCCCTATCCGGCTTTCGCAACAGAAAAGAACCGGCCGCCTTTTCCTTCGGTGACATAACCTGTGTCACAGGGCATAACGGTGCCGGCAAAACCACCCTTGCGCACGCTGTAGCCTTTGCTTTTTACGGGGTGACATATTTCGGCGAGCAGAAAACAGACCGGCTTATAAACAGCGAAAGTAACACCTGTACCGTAACAATTAAATTTACCGACCAAAGCGGAATTTTGCATACCCTTTCAAGGTCACGGTCAGGAAACAGGACCGAGCTGATTTTTGACAGCTATACCGTAAGGCAGGAGGACATAAACCGGTTTATATGCGACAGGGACACATTTCTCTGCATTTTCAATCCGCTCTATCTTCTTAATATGAGCGCGGACAAAGGCAGGGATATTCTGATGCGCTGCTCAAAAACGGTAAACGCCGATAATGTGCTTAAAGCCTTATCCGAGAATTTCAGAAGCACCCTTTCAGGGCTTGAGATCACCGAGCCGTATGAGATGATAAGCTCCTACCGCGCCGGCATACGCCGCTGTGACGAGCAGCTTAAAATAATAGAAGCCCAAAAGCAGACGCTCCGCGAAACCGAACAGGCAAACAACCGCGAATGCGGCAGGCTTGCGGAACAGGCGGACGCGGCTGCGGCGGCAGTGAATATTTTAAGTGAAAAGCAGTTCTCAGGTATTGACAAAGAATATTTTAAAGCACGCCGTAGCGAGCTTGTGGAAAAGCTTAAAACCGCGTCCGGAAGCTCCTGCGCCGCCAAAATAGCAGCCTGCGCCGAAAGGCTCAAAGCCGCCCGTGAACGGGAATATGTTGCAAAGTTCACAGGAGAGGCGGCAAAGTTAGACTCTGAAATAAACGCTTTAAGGGAAAAGTACCTCGCTCTTAAAGAAAAGCTTCAAAGCCTTACCGCCGGCAGCAGATGCCCGACCTGTTCGGTAACTCTTACAGACGAACTGCTCGCAAAGGTAAAGACGGAGATCACAGCCGGGCTTAAAGAAATAACCGGAGCGGCGAAAGGGATCACCGAAACCAAAAACGAGCTTAACGAAACAGACCGCAAGGCGAAAGAAACCTTTGAGCAGTATAAAAAAGAGGATATAGAAAGTCTTTCTGCCGAGCTTGACAGTCTTAAAAAAGCGGAGACCTCCGAAGACTCCCCAGATATTATGCAAAAGGAAATTGAGGAAATAGATCTTCTGCTTGCCCGCGGACTTTTAAGTGACGAGGAGCTTTCAGAGCTTGAAACGGAGACAAAAAAGCTCGCGGCTCTTGAGGCGCAGATAAAAAAGCTGCGTGAATACTCCGCGGCAGAACGCATAGCAGAGCTTGAGAGTCAGGCGGAGGCGTTTAAAAACGACAGGCGGAGCTATGCAGAAATCGTTTCCGCTCTTTGCGAGTATATCTCAAAGCGGACCGAGCTTGTTACAGCGGAATTTGAAATGCCGAATGTAAGCCTTACACTCTTTGAGACGGTTAAAACCACCGGCGAGTTAAAAAGCGTATTCCGCTTTGCCTACAAGGGTACGGATGTTTCGTCGGTTTCTCTTTCGGAGAGAACGGCGGCAGGGCTTGAGATCTCGGCGCTGGTCAGAAGGCTTACCGGTCTTAAATTTCCGGTGCTTATAGACAATACCGAAAGCATAGCCGAGTTTGACTCCTCACAGCTTGACTGCCAGACGGTATTTCTGCGTATGGTTAAAAACACGCCGCTTTCGGTAAAGCACGTAAGCAGGGCTCCGGCGGCGGACGCCCTCAAAAGAGCGTCATAAATGGGCGCGTATATTAACTTCGATCTTCTCGACACGGCAATGCTCTGCGGAATAGATATTAAGCGGAACACCCTTTTTGCCGAAGAGGTCGAGGCGCGCTGTCCCTACTGCTGCGACCGGCGCTACCGTATGTATTTAAGCAGGCTCACGAATATGTTTTACTGTCATAACTGCGGCAGCGGAGGAAACGCCGTTACTTTGTACGCCGACTTTAATCCGCGCGGTTTAAGGCTTAACAATTACGAAAGCTTCAAGGCGCTTTTAAACGAGCCTTCGGTAAAGCGGTACGACCTGCCGCAAATCACGGAAAAACCTGAGCCGCCGATACGCGCCTTAGAGGAAAGAAGCGAAATATACAGTGAATTTCTCGGGCTGTTAAGACTTGAGAAAGAGCATCTTGCCAACCTTTTAAAGCGGGGACTTGACAGCGCAAAAATTGAGGGAAATATGTATAAAAGCTTCCCGACAGACAAAGCGGAACGGCAGTGGATATGCGATATACTGTCTTCCCGCTTTGATCTTCACGGTATGCCCGGCTTTTACAGGGCTGACCGACGCTGGAAAGCGGTCGGACAGAAAAGCGGTATTCTGATTCCGGTACGAAACAAAGACGGTTTAATACAGGGTCTTCAAATCCGTTTTGACACTCCGCCGGTAAAGCAGGTCACAAACGCGTTCGGAGATAAGACTGAAAAAAAGGACGGGCGCTTCCGCTGGTTTTCCACCGCCGGCAGGGGATTTCCGGACGGCACCGGAATTACAAGCTACATACATGTAACCGGCGATGTGACAAGCGACACTCTTTACCTTACAGAGGGCGGACTCAAAGCGGACGTGGCAAGCCATTTGTCCGGCGGCAGGCTGTTCATCGGGCTGACAGGGGTACAGAATGTGCGGTATTTAAAGGAAGTGGTCACTTCCCTGCACCCTAAAAGAATAGTCGAGTGTGTGGATATGGATATTCGTACTAATCCTCAGGTGCAGAAAGCTCAATCAAAAATCCAGGCGATCTGCACCCCGCTCTGCGAAGAGTACAAACGCTTTTTCTGGCCTGCCGATCAGAAGGGCGTGGACGATTACCTTTTATTCAGAAAGCTTAAAAAAGAGCATGAAAAGAAGATTAAGGAGGAAAACAAAAATGTCTGAAACCTTTAATATCCGCATCGAGGAAACTGTCGCGGAGGACTTCCCCGTTAAGGCGGAAAGTCCCGAAGCCGCGGTACTACAAGCGAAAAGACTTTATTTTGACGGCTTGCTCGTTTTAGAACCCGGCACGGTGATACAAAGACGCATAGAGTGCACCGGTTCATCTCCTCAAATTGCAGAAGATTTTTGAATATTCAGATACATATAACGGAGGTCAAATTATGTTTGAGCCCTGCAAGACAGACGCGATGTTAAATTCAACCGGAAAGAAGCAGAAGGTATTCATTGTTAAATACGACGACATAAATCACTGCAAGGCAATTATTGACAACAAGCTCTGCACGGCGGTTTACAATCCCTTTTCCGGACTTTTCTATGTTGACGATAAATTCGGAGTAATTGATTATATTGAGCCGCAGGACATTAAAAACGGTGAAGCGGACAGTAAATGAGGTTTACGGCATGAAAGACACAAAAGAATATATTTATCCCTTAAAACAAAGGCTCATTAGCTTTAAAAATCATATGAGCGCAGTCGGTTTTATCCCTCATTTATCGGGCAGAGCGAAGGAAGACCGGATAATAGAAATTTCCGCTTTCCCTGACAGCTCTTCCGAAACAGAAGGAAAAACAGCCCTCTTTAACAGGATTGCCGCCGCGGTTTATGAAAGCAGAGATTTACTGAAGAAAAGTATTCTTAACTGCAGTGTAAATTCGTACGGCTTTGTATCTGTCACCTTAAACCTTAAAAAAGTCTCCCCCGCACTGCAAAAGCGGCTTAATCTCGATATGCTTTTTGACGGGACTTTTCCTGTCACCCGCTGCTGTTACTGCGGCTGTTATTATCTGACATATCATATGTACACATACCGTGACAACGCAGGCTGTGTGGGAAGGTCTTACGAATGCGTATCGTGCAGAAGTATGGAAAAAGAAGACGTATTCCGGATCTATGAGCTTTCAAACAAGCAAGGCATTGAAAAAGCCAAAAGGTATCAGTTCGCTTTGCTGTGATGCGGATCATTGTTACACTATCGGGTAAACACAAAATATTTACGGGAGGAAAAAATATGTCTCAAATGCGGTCTTATATAGGAGTAAACGAAGGAAGCGGCGGAATCATAGGCAAGCTTCTGTATTATTCCACATCAAATATCCTGATACCAAAAAACACATTCGCCGAGCTCGGAAAAGCTTTTAATCTGCCGAAGATAAAACCGTCACGGGAATCGCCGGCAAGCGCATACCGTTACGCGACAACCGCGCTTAAAGAGCGCGTCGTGAATAAGAGCGCGTCCGGCACGCATATTTACAGAATATACTGCCGCGACAACAAGCAGGATACCGGGAAAGTTATATGCCGTGAGCTTGTAAAAGAAACACTTAACTCCACTACAAACAATTACAAAAAGCTCGCCAACATAGTCTTTGACCGCTCGACAGAGGAAATGTATTACGATAATCTCGAATACGACACGGACGTTGGCGCGGAAAGCTATTGCCGGCAGGCGCTCACACTGTTTGAACGGTTCAGGAACTGCTACAATTCCTACCATGTAGATTCGGTTCTGCAGGCGCTTCTTTATAAAATGCAGGCTGTGAAAATAAACATACACGGAAATCTGTATTTTATTCCGAAGCCCCAGCTGCCGCTTCTCAATGTTTTTGAGGACTACATAGAAGCCCTTTCAAAAAACAATCTGAACAGCGGAAATGTTTCCTCAAACAGTATGTTTGTAGCCGACGATGAAAAACAGCGCGAAAAAATGGCGGCAGAATTCTACCAAAACTACCGCCGTGATATTGAGCTTTATGAAGAGCGTATACAGCATTTTATTGACAACGGCTGTACCTCTGAGGCAGTTATTTCCCGCTGGCTTAAAAAAATAGAGGCGCTTCAGCAGAAGAAAAACACCTACGAGCAGGTATTAAAACGCCAGCTTGACAGTCTTGACCGCGATTTTGCTCTCTTGCAGATGCAGTCTGAAGAACTGTCCGTAAGAGCTGGCAAAACACAGATAAAAATGCCATTAGCAGCATAAAAATACACCGTCTGTCCCTCTCGGGATAGGCGGTGATGTTTATTTAACAGGATAAACCCCTCTTAAATATTTTTCGACCTCAATTACAAAAAGGCGGGCATTTTTAAGCTGTGCGGTTACTTCTTCTTTTGAGATAATATAGAAATCGTCATAGTCGCTGCCCTGTCTTACTTCAACCAACCCGTCAATAATTTCAGACAGTTCCTTAGGGTTTGGTAAAATTTCCGTTTTCAGATAACGTCTCCTGAACTCTGCGATTATTCCCGAATGTTTCTTTGAATCAAAACCGTCAAGCGCCAGAACAGCACGCATTGCAGAAAAGACAGCATAATATGAACGGTTCGCAACCGTCTTATAGTCTCCAATTTTTAAAATCTCATCGGCATAATCAAGACGCTCGGCCGCAATTCCGATACGGAGTTTTGAAATTGAAATCTGCTCATCAGACGGCAATTTTCACGCCCTCCTTTAACACAGACTGATAAAACGGCAATACATTTTTATACTGTTCAAATGTCTTTTTATCCTTGAGCGTCGCTGTAATAACAATATCATTTTCCAGTCCGAGTTCACTCGTAACCCTGATGATCGGTCTTTTATACCTGAACAGATCCTCGCGGTTCACATCGGCAATTATCATTATATCGATATCCGAAGCATCATCATAATCGCCGCGGGCATATGAGCCGTACAAAATAACCGACTGCAGATCATCACCGAATGTATCTTTAGCGGCGGCTGCTACCTCGTTCAGTATTTGGTTAAGCTTGCTTTGCGAACACACGAAAATCATCTCCTTACTGTTATATTATACTCTTAAAAAAATGAAAGGTCAATTATTTATTGCTTTTAAAGCTTTCTGCATTCATCAATTATATTCTCAACAATACGAAGCATTTCGGGCGAAAGAGTGCGCAGCTTGTCAGACAGAATAAGCATATCCTTATCCACAATGTCCCCGGTCAGCAGATAATCCGCGCTTACTTCAAGCGCCTTCGCCAGCTTGATGACATTTTCCGGGCGCATCGCGCGTTTTCCGGATTCGGCGTATGATACAAACTGCGGAGTAAGGTCGCCCTTCTCTGCCAGTGTCTCCTGCGTAATACCAAGTTTCTTCCGGCGCTCGGTTATTCTTTTTCCTATCTCAATAAGATTTATTTCGTCTGCGGTCATAACATCGCCACCCCTCTTTTTGTTTAATTATATCCACAACCGAATAATTTTTAATCGCTTATTGTTGATTTACATACACACTATGCGATATAATAAACAAAAAATGATTGGGGTTTTATTTATGAAAGAAATAACTGCCTGCTTCACAGGGCACAGAAGTTTACCTGATGACAAATTAAATCAATTATCCGAAACACTGAAAGCAACGATATGCGAAGCGTATGATAAAGGCTATCGCTGTTTCTGCTCAGGCGGCGCGGTCGGTTTTGATTTACTCGCCGCTGAAGCTGTTTTATCTTTAAAAGGCAAATATAATGATATGAAGCTTATTCTCATTATTCCCTGCCCCGAACAGACAAAATACTGGCCGGATAAAGAAATTAAAAGATATGAAAAAATAATGTCGCGCGCGGATAAAACAGTCTGTGTTTCAGAGCACTACTTTAAAGGCTGTATGCAAAAACGCAACCGTTTTCTTGTGGATAACAGCAGTCTGTGCATATACTGGCTTACTAAAGAATCAGGAGGAACAAAATACACTGTTGATTACACACGAAATAAAGGAGTTAAACTCATAAATATTGCCGATTACTTTATTTAAAACACAACTAAAAAACGCCAAATTTTCCAAAGAAAGAATAAGCGTAAAAATTTATTTTTACCGTTTGAATTTGACGTGCGTTTGTGGTATAATGTGGAGCGTTTGGGGGTATTGGAATGAGTAAAAAAGAAAAATACTACATTGCGGTAAACACCGGCGAAAAATTCCCGCTGCTTAAGGACACAATGACCTGCACGGAATATTTTAAAGAGGCGCTTGTTTTCAACGATCTTATTTCCGTTCACAGATATATAGAAAAACACGGGCTTGAAAAATTAGCCACTGTAATAAAGGCATAAAAAACTGCCGGATTCAGAAGAAGCCGGCAGTTTTGTTTTTTGACTGACTGGGAAGAAGAATATCTGATCAAATGCTTGATTTTACTTTTTTCCAATCAGTACTGCTTTACGATTTACTCTTATTTATTCATTCTTCAAGCATTTTCAAACAAATATCTAATCTTTGGTTAATATAGGTTGCAAATATTTTTTCCATAGCCGACAGGTCGTGCTTGGTATAGTAGACATCAAAAGCATTATAATAAGCCATTCTGTCGGTGAATTTAATGTCTATCGGCGGATACCCGGCTTTCATAAGCTCCAGGTTTACAAGCAGTCTTCCTGTTCTGCCGTTGCCGTCAATAAACGGGTGGATACCTTCAAACTCGATATGAAAACGAGCGAGTTTTGTAATGATATGCTCAGTGCTGTCGGCAAATTCTTTCAGCAGCTGTTCCATTTTCGGTTCGATAAGGTACGGCTGCACTGGGTCGTGCATTGCTCCCATTATGCGGACAGGAACACGGCGGTAAACACCGCGGTCATCCTTTTTGTCCGCAAGCACGAGGAAATGTATCTGCTTAATAACACTTTCACTTATAGGAGTTTTATTTTTTACAAGCTCGCTGACATAATCAAACGCATCTTTATGACCTATAACCTCCAAGTGATCTTTAAGCGGTTTTTTGTCGATAGTAAGACCGCGCAGCACCATATCAGTTTCACGGAGTGTTAATGTATTGCCCTCGATAGCATTTGAGTTGTATGTGTATTCGACCGTAAATTCTTCGTTTAGTCTTTCAACCTCGCCATCGGTCAAGGGACGGCATTTATCAAGCTCGGCTTTTTTACGGTCCGCAATTTCTATTAAACTTTCTCTTGATTTAAACCTTGCATCAGCGGGCTTTTGGGCATTACCGGGAATTCTCCAAATCTTTCCGTCCCTATATGCACCGGAGATTTTGCCTTCGGAGCAAAGCACTCTGATTCTTCTATCGGAGATACCCCACTTTTTTGAGGCTTCTTTTACAGTCATAAACATATCGCTCACTCCTTTACGCTATGTATTATACATCTTATGAGGAATAATATCAACAGTAAAGGAATGATATTTTTTGTTTTGCGGAATAATATTCTTTCAAGCATAGGAAAATAAGTATTCCTTTGTCTGCTGCGCGCCAAATTTCAATCTATTAAACACTTATAATACACACAAAAACAGCTTCACGAAAATAATCCGCGAAGCTGTTTGGAGAGTTTTTTATTTACGCGCCTTTTTGACCGTCGCAAAGTATACCTTCCCGGTAAACTTTTTCGGGAGCTATATCTATATCTCCGTCATTCCATACCGGTACACCGTAATCGATATAAACCTGTTTAAAAAGCTCAGTATTTTTTAAAGGGGCAAACGCCGGCGTATCAAGCAGCGGCCTGAAATCGAATATTTTTGCTTCTCCGGTATTGAATCGTAACCACAGCTTATAATCTTCCATTGGTCTGACACCGCTGACCTTTATAACCGGTTCAGACTCTCCGGCACAGGAAATTTTATCAGACATATTCATATGCTCTGCTCGTATAGTTCGTGCGGTGCTATATCCTGTCCGTCTTCCCATTCTATACCGCGTCCGCCGCCTGTAATATGAACGGTTTTAAAATATGATTCATCTTTAAGCAATCCGAACCATGAGCCCTCAATATACGGTGAAACATCAAAAATTTTTGTCTCATTGGTGTCATATTTCAGCTGCAGCTTATAATCAGACATTGGAATAACATTAAGAATCCTAGGCATAAATTCTCCCTCCTATTTTAACGGATCGATACGAAAATATTTTTCGCCGCGGGAAAGCAACTGCCAGTTAGCCTCTAACTCTTCTTTGTGAATATCCATCCATACTTCAAGCATTTTCAGTTTATTCTTCGGAAATTTCGGACTTCCTTCAAGCAGTTCACCATCAAGAGAAACAACCACTTCTTCACCGGAATATTCCGCATGGATATGCGGTTTACTATGTTTACCGCCTTTTTCGTTATACATATATACAATTATACCGTAAAACATTGATAGAGTAGGCATTACATCACTTCCTTAATTTTATTATATCCGCCTCACAAAGATAAGTCAACCAAAAGCAGTTAAATCCCTTTTATAATCAATTTTTTCATAACCTTAAATGCCGTTTCCTCCTCACTGAAATCAGCCGCTTTTATCATTTGAATTTTACGGCTGTTGGTGATATATTATCAGGCGTTTTGAGATAAAAGAAATGAGGCATAGGAAAAATACCGCATTGCACATAATTATCAAATACTTATTTTAAAAATGTCCGCCTGTCAAACAGACGGACATATGTTTATTTACGGGGCAGATTTTTCTTTTCTGATTATTTCACCTTTTTTATTTTTATGATAATACCAAACCGGTTTCCCTTTGAGTTCTTTCCCGGCGTCTGCTATGTATCGCCTTAAAGCTTCTTTATTTGTAATTATATAACATTCGCCTTCCACGGTAAAAGAACCGTTAAAATTATCTTTTACATAAAAGAACCTTTCACCGTTATTACCGTACAGAGGCAATAAAAGAAACCAGAACTCTCCGCCGATTTTCTCATCATAATCATAAGCAAGATAATACCCCCGTTTTGTTATATAGCTTTTACAACTCATTGTTCCGCTTCCCATTTTAATCTCCTTATTTGCAATTATTAAATAAATATCTGCGGAATTTTGAATAATTCGGAATATTTACGGATCAGTTCATCCGGAAGACTTGAAAATTCGGAACTGTCCGGCGCAGCGTAGCAGATAAAGAAATCTCCGGCGATTATATCCGCGATTTCTCCGTTTTTATCATAGACAGCCCGGTTAAGCGGCAGCCCGTCGACTTTGCCGTTGTCGTTGACAATTAAAACCGAATTATCGTCAAACGGCCGGAAGCTGCTTATAGTCCCGCCTACCAGCCTTTGCATTTCACTGAGCGTATGCCTGATTTCTATCACCTGCGGCTTTTCTCCTGCCTGTATGTATAATACTTTCATCATTTCATTCATGAGTTTTTCTCCGTATCACAAATAATATCCACATACTCGCGTATTATATCCAACGCTTTGCCGTAATCATCCGCCCGCAAAACTCTTTCTTTCATTTCGGCGATATACCTGTTACCGTCATAAATACTGTATCGCTTTATGGCATTTGCGGCACTTGTCAGTACGGAATAAATATTGCCGTCCGGTGAATTGAAATTTATATATACTTTAGGCTTGCTTTGACATTCATACATTATCCGTCACCTCAAATAACAAATATAAATTACGAGTGACAATCCACAGCAGCAAGAACAGTTTCACCGTCAAGAGAAGCAATGAACTCATCCAGCTTCTTAATATATGCGTTTGCCGCTTCCCTATTCGACTCACGGCAAACCCATTTGCTTCCGTCTAAAAAACCATAAAAGCAGGCTTCATATTCAGTGCCGGTTATAATACTCCTTCTGATAAAGTTCTCATACATAGACTCGCCGTCAATATACAGCACTTCATCAAAGTCTTCAATGCCTTTATCTGTAATTCGGAACCTACTGTAATGCGGCAGCTTTTTCTGACTAAAATATTCTCGGTAATCCCTGAATTGCTTCATCGACCATTTGAGATGCTCTTTATGCATTAGTTTCCAGTTTATGTCCTTTTTCCTTGCCGCCGCGACCCATTGGTAACCCACCGGCGCCTTCAGCCTGTCTCTGTCCCTGACATTGATATTGCCGACACTGTATTCATGACATGTTTCAGGAATCAGAAAAGCTTCCGGCCACCTTCCTCCGATGTTATAATAATCCCAATATCCATACGGATTTTCATAGCAGCCATACGCCTGATGTTCTTCATCAAATATATAGCCCAAATATTCAAGATATTCACTTAAAGATTTGAAGGCTTTTTTGATCGGGTAATCAGGTAAAGCTTTCATCCGTTTGGCTTTTTTGGTTCTCATCGGATGCTTCAGCCTGCCCGCGCTCTTTTGATACACTTGTCCGTTTATAATCTTAAACCGGCTTAGCGCAGCCGGACGAATCCTGCCGTCGGCAAATTTAACACAATCCGTTTTTCCTTCATTGAAGCGTACCTGATATTCCGTTTCAACATTGTAAAATTTAAGATAATCGAGATTATCTGTGTACTCATTTGTCGGTTCCATAATTTCCAATACCTTATAACTGATCTCACGGGAGAACTGGTTTCTTAACAAATTACATTCCTCTATTTTCGCCTGTATCCAATAATTACCAGGATCTTGTTCCTGCAATATAAACAGCCTTTCCAATTCCTGCGCGAAATGTATATCCAGTGTTTTTTCCGTTTCGGAGGCGTTGTCCGGTGCGGGTACAGGCGCAATATCTTTTACGGCAACCAAATTATTAGTATGCATACTGAATTTTTCCTTTCATATCTTTTTTCCTAAAACCTCAAGCGCTATTTCCTCCTCTGAAAGCTTACTTGTGCGGTAGATCTTATCGCAGAACGGTATAAGGCTTTCCCCGCAGTCCGAGTTTCTATCAAGCAGTATTCCGGTGACCGTTACACGGGATTTGAGTTTTTGTTCGCGGAATTTTTCCGAGAACTCATCAGAAACCTTACACTGACCGTCGGTTATAATAACCGCGTCCGCCTTTTCGAAGCCGTTCTGCAAAAGGGATAAAGCCTCATTAAGCGGCGCCTCAAAATCAGTGCCGCCGCCGAAAAAATGCTCCGCCGCCGCTAATATATCGGACATCTCAAATTTTCCCTTTTCAAATACCTCGGTCTTTACATTTTCCCTATTCGCGAAATGGATAAGCGCGTATTTTTTGCCGTTGTGCAGCGCTGTATCCATAAGCGCAAGAGCGAAAGCCTTTATCCACGGCGCTATGCCGCTTGTGCTGCCGCTTTCGTCTATCATTACTATCATATCGCCGTCGCCCTTTACGGCGCGTCCGCGCCTTCGGTACTGTTTCAAATGTCCGGCATAATATTTGCGTATAAAAAGCGCTTCGGTCTGCGGCATACCGAGCAGAGAAAGCTCTGACGAAAGGCAGTTGTTTATGTTTCTGCCGGTCATTATATCGTACTTCTCGCCCAGCCCGTAGGAAAAGCTGTTTTTACGCTTGTCGGCAAGCATTTCACGGTATCTGCCGAGGATATACGCTATCTGCTTTAAGGTCTCGTTTTTTCTTACCCTGTCAAGCAGCTCCGTGTTCGCTTCGTTCGCCCTGCCTCCGGCTTCCGCGTCTCCGAAAGCACGCAGGACAGACAGCGTTTTGTTCGCCGCGTCAAGCGCTTTTTCAGCCGCACGGTTTATATTTTCCGAGACCGTCTGAGCAGACATTATGCTCTGCTCTTTCATTTTCCCCTTAAGGTCTTTTATCTGCTTCTGCTTTTTAAAAATACGGTTAATTAAAAACAGCCTTTTGTCGGGATTTTTCTCACTATCCGCCTTTGCTGTCAGCATTTCCGTCTGGGATTTGAGCATAGAAATTATTTCAGCCGTCCCCACTGTTTTTCTGAGCTCCGGCGACTGTGTCAACTGCTCTATGCTCTCAGCGAGAGAAGATACCGCGCTGAACGCCGCAAGCTCACTGTTTTCACATACCGCTTTAAGCTTCGGGAAAGCGCCGCTTTTAAATAGTGCTTCAGTCACCGGACGCTGCACTGCCTCTGCCTTTGCCGAAACACCGGAATTTTTATGTATCCCGGGAGAATATAAAAGGCTGAACAGGGTTTTTAATGTATCCCCCAGCCCGAAACGCCGGTCGGCGCGGTTTATTATATCGTTAAGCTCGGGTGATTCGGGGTAAAGCCGGTCGTACAGATAATCACACTGCGCCGTGCTTTTGTATATCCGGTCGTGCTCCGTATTTACTCTTCTGCGGAAATTTTCAAACCAGCCGTCAGCGCTTTTAAAATCTTTAAAAGGATCTCTCATAATTTTCTCCGTTCCGCCGCCGGACGGTTACCCGCCCGACGGTCTTTTTTGTTACAGAATAAGGCTTCAGCCCGGAAAGTCCGGCAGGTCTTCTTCAAACGGGTCGAAATCGCCTGTTTCCTCTGCTGTCTTTTCAGCCGGTTTTTGAGTCTCGCGCCTGCTCTCACCAAAATAAAGATTATCGGCTATAAGCTCGACCGCCTCACGGCTGTTTCCGTTTTTATCGGTATATTTACGGGTCTCAAAACGCCCCTGAACCGAAAGCAGGTCGCCTTTTTTGAAGTGCTTGGCCGCGAACTCCGCTGTGCCCCGCCACGCCACCACATTGAAAAAATCGGTCGGGTATTCTTCGTTTACCTTGTAGTTACGGCTGACCGCTATTCTGAATACGGTCACGCTCACATTATTGGCTGTGGTCTTAAGCTCCGGTGTCTCCACCATTCTTCCGGTCATTACTGTTAAGTTAAGCATAATTTTTCTCCCTTCAAATCTGTAAATTCTGATATGCCTTAAGCTCCGGCAGTGAGACGTAGGTAAAGCCTGTCTTTGAATAGGCGTCCCGGCTTATATCCTCAAGTGTTCCTATAAAGCTGTCCGCTCCGGATATCGCCGCGTCGCCGTCAGGCAGGTTGTCCTTTATAGCTGTTGCCTCATCGTAGAGCATTAAAAGGTCAGTTTTTAATTTAATGAGCGCACGGTTCCTGTCCGACGCCAAAGAAAACGCGTCACGCGCGGTAAACGCTTTTGCCGTAAGCCCCTTTATTCGGTCGCCTATCGGGTTTTCACATAAGCGCTCGAGTACCTGCGATACGGTGCTTATTTCCTCCGGCTTGTTCCAAAGATAATTTTTGAGCACAAGCATATCTTTCGGTATGACCTCGTCCCTGCCGTTTAAAAAAGCCTCCGCCTGCACGATGCTGCCGAACCCGAAAAAGCTGCGGTCGGATACCGCTATGTCCTTTTTTCTGAGCTCCAAAAGCACCGCGTCCATTATCTCGTTGATACTGTCGGGTATTTTTACATTTTTGACCTCTTTCTGCATCTCCTCAAGCTCAGTAAGAGAAATATACGCGTTTACGCTTTCCCCGCCGTTTTGCTGTTTATGCTTTAACATCGCCATACGGTTGGATTTTTCCTTTACATATTCGGTTTTTACCTTAAGGTCAAAGCGGTCATACAGCGCCTTTAAGATTTTTTCCTCGGGATTTCTGAAATCGGGTATTTCATTCGACGCTGAAAAGAAGCTGATCACCGGTATCCTTTCGGTTCTGCCCTCGTTGGTGTATACCCTTTCGTTAAGCGCCTTTAAAAGACTGTTGAGCACTCCCTCGTTGGACTTGAACAATTCATCAAGCATTACAATATTGCTGTCTGGTATCTTGCCGGCGGTTATGTATTCGGGTTTGCTTCCAAGGCTTAATGCCAGTCCCTTTTCGTATATTTCGAGCGCCTCCTGTTCCTTTCTGACAGCTTCCGCTAAATTCGCGTTTCCGGGGTCTTTGCGGAAATCCTCCAGCGCCTTTTCAAGGTCTGACCGCATCTGCCTGTATGTAGGGTCGCTCTCCGCCACGCTTTTCGGCACGTGACCGGGTATAAGGCTCGCAAGGTCAAGCCTGCCGAACAGCTGCTCCTCATCGGTCTGCTTGCTCATAAGGGTCGAAAACTGCTTAGCTCCTGTGATCCGGCTGCAGAACTGGTCAATAGCGTAGGATTTTGCCTGACCGACATCGCCGAGCACAAAAAGATTTTTCCTTGTAAGCAGGCAAAGCGCTATGCACCTTACAAGCTCTTCCCTCTCGCATACGGCGGCATTTACCTCCACCATTACCTTTAATATTTTTTCATTTCCCATTTTTTAATTCTCCTTACGCGGCTTTTTTCTTCTTTTCCGCGGAATTTTTCTCCGCCGCTTTTTTGGGTTCTCTTATAACCGCCTTTTTTCTCGGCGTTACCATATATTTGCCATCTGCGCTTTCAAGCAGCATAAAGCCGTTCCGATCTATGCTTATTTTCACACTGTCAGAGCACAGCTTCAGAAAATCCGTTATGTGCCGTGGGTTGTAGTTAAAACCCTCATCAGGTGTTTCCGCAGTGCAGAGCGCCGGAACTGCCGCCTCGGAATGGCGTTTGTACGCCGCAGCTTTTATTATTACAGCCGCCGGAGCAAGCCTTATGTTTACGCATAAATCATCCTCCGGCATCAGACAGCCTGACGCTGTATTTACCGCCTGCATAAGCTCTTTCGCTCCGGTTTCGGTAAAATACTCCGTGTGAAACCTATCGAGCAGCTTCTGCATTTCAGGAGCACCGGAGTTCATCATAAGGGTGGCGAAAACCGTGTTTTTAGCTATAAATACCGCAAGGGGCGGAGATGTGCCGACATATACCGTGCCGGAGCCTGACAGCGCCTCTATTATATTAACGGCGCTTATATGGAGCAGCAGCTCAAGGCTGCCGTCCGCCGCGGTACTGCTTACCGCCATCGCCATACGCTTTGTATCGGTAGCCTCGCACCGGCTTTTCTCCGCGTCAAGCTTTATCCTTACGCACTGTACGCTCTGCATTTCTCCCTGTCTTTCAGCCGCGAAGGCGCTTTTCCTTAAAAGCTCACTAAGCCCCCTGACCGTTATATATGACTGCGGAAAGGCTATATTGCATTTAGGAAACGATTCTGCGGCAACTGTCGGAAGCTCGTATCTGCTGTTTCCGAAAGTCAGTGTAAGCAGACCGTTTTCGTCCGTTTCCGCTGTAACGGTTTCCGCTTTTGAAAGGCGGAGTATGTCCGCCGTTACCGCCGGAGCCACAACCGATCCGCTTTCACTGACCGACACGCCTTTTATCCGCCTTATAACCGTTGTGCGTATATCCGTACCGGTCACTTCCACAGTGCACTTTCCGGCGTCGGCGGTTATAAGCAGACCGTTAGCCGCCTGCAATGAACTTCTTACTACCGCACGCAAAGCGGTTTTAAGCGCGGCGTGCATTTCTTTTGTACTGACTGTGAATTTCATTTCTTTTCCTCCTATGACGCCAGCAGCGAGAACAGATCGAGCTGTTCCCCGTTCCGGCTTTTTCCTGCCGTAACGGCATTATTTATGACCTTAAGGTGTGCCGGAGCGTCTGCCTTGGCAGGTATTTCCCTTTGCTGCGTTTTGACTACCGCCATATTCCTGAACGCCGCCGTCAGGTCCTCTACATTTTCCTTTATTCCGTTCATAAGCTCTCTGGCAAGCTGCGCGGTCATATCCTCACATTCGGACATTGCCGCCAGTCCCTCGTCGGAAAGCTGACCCTCGATCATGGTCGCGGCGGCGAGCTTTGATGCCATCAGCTTCAGCGCCCGCTGCTGCATTGTGCCGGAATAATAGAACAGATATACCTCAACCTTAGGCGCAGTCTGGTTTATTCTCCAGCTGCGGCAGGACGCCTGACGCAGCACATACAGGTTAAAGGCGAGGTTGTAGAAAATAAGGGTGGTGAACTCGTTAAGGTCGAGTCCGGTCTGCACAAGATAAGGATTTGTTATAAGTACCTGTACTCCCTCTGACAGCTTCTGCCTTACCCATTCCTCACGCTTTACCGCCGGAACACTTACCGAAAGCACGCAGGATTTTATACCCATTGTCTCGAGCCGTGTTTTCAGCTTATCCTGTGTATCCAGCCTGACCCACGCGGTATAAATGATAACGCGCTCTCCCGACTTTATTTTCTTTTCCGTAAGAGCAAGAACCTTTTCAAGCTTTTCGTCCGGCTCACCGCTCAAATCCTTCGGTATGATAGCGCCGTCGCCTACGTCTATCTGCTCATGACCGTAGGGCTGGTCGGGATATGCTGTAAGCAGATTGAGATATACAGAAAGCAGGCGGTTCGCCAGTCTTCTGTCCTTGCGCATAACGGTTTTGAACTGCGTTTCCAGCCGGCGGTATTCTTTCTTTATGCTGTCTGACATATCGCAGGCGACCGGTATTTCCTCATATTCCGGCAGCTCCTTTGCCATATCGTAGAGGGAAAGAAAAACCGTGTTTTCCATAAGGAATTTCGTATAAACAAGGGGCGATATGCCTGGCAGAAATTTCTCGCGCAGCTTTTTTATTCTGTTCTTTGAAGCGGCGTTGTATTTTTCGTTTCCGGTTTCATAAACCGTCTCTACAACTCCGTACCTGTGGCAGAATTTTCTCGCGTCTGAGTATCTGAACCCGTCCGCGAGCATAAGCCGCGGTTTTAATCTGAACAGCAGATAAAACATTCCTTTGGCGTAGCCGTTTATAAGGGTGGCGGTCATCGCCACTACCCTGTCGGCGATGCCGGCAAGCTCCGCCATTGCCTCTCCCTGCGCGCTCTCGCCCGAATACTCGTGCAGCTCATCGCAGATATAGGCGTCAATACGCCGGAATTTATGTTTTATATACCTTGACAGCGGATAACGCCTGTAAGCTCCGGCGGCAGGGTAAACGCCGTCCGGATTTTCATAAAGCCTTATTATCTGTTTTTTTACAGACTCTGATTTGCTCTTATACAAATGCTCTCCGGCGAATCTGCGGTGAACAAAGCCGTACTGACCTATTCTCACCCACTCGTTTTTCTCCGGAGCGATACTGTCGGGATTAAGCGCCGACCAAAGCACCGTACCGCACTCGCGGCATTTGTGGTTTTTGGCGTTCTCCTCTCGGTAAAAGAGACTGTCCGCAGGCTCCGTTACCGAGATCCCGTCAGAGGTCACTGTCATTTTCTGAACAGCGCCGCAGTCCGGACAGACAAATGCGTTTTTATGTCTGTTGAATATAACGGCAGGCTTTCTTAAATATCCGTTTCTTGCAGTTTCCTTGGACAGTACGATAAACACCGTTTTGCCGCTTTGCTTATATATCCGGTACATTCGGTCTATATCCTTTATATCCGAGACCGTCCGCGCTATACAGCCGGGCACAGTCTCATAAAGCTCGCGCACCCATTTTTTCGCGATATGCGACGGGCAGGACACTACATTCACCTTAGCGCCGCCGCCCTTGCTCTGCTGGTAGGCATAAAGCGCCGCCGTGCCGATCTTGGTCTTTCCCGTTCCGCAGCTCGCTGAAAGTATTACAAGCCTTTCCTTTTGAAGCCTTCGCTTCATCGCTTCCGCTCCCGCGAGCTGGGCGTCGTAAAGCGGGTAGCCGGCAGTCGAACGGATATGACCGTTCAGCTCCTTGAGCTCCCGGCTTATTTCCTCTGAAGTCGGATCGAACACCGGCTCAAAGGTATCCTGTATACGCTTCGCGACGGCGGTTCCGAAAGTCTCAAGATAATTTGTAAAGCTGCTGATATTCTTGAACGCGGTATCTCCCGCTGTCCCGCCCGGTATTTCTATTTCACCGGATTTCAGTCCGTCGGTAAGTACGGCGGCTATTTCCTCCTCATTCTTAAGAGCTATTTTATACGCAGAAAATGAAGCGCTTACGCTGTACACATTAAGCCTTGTAAGCAGCTTTCTTTCGGTCAGCTCACGGATAAAGTATCCGCTCCAACAAGGAAGCAGCGGAACAGACAGCTTGCGGTCAAGCTCCGAAAACAGATCTTCGTCTGTTTCGCAGAAAATATATATGTCTTTCAGCGCTTTGCCCCCGCCGTCTCCTGCCTCATCGTCCTTTACCTTCATAACGCATTCGGCGCAGGTTCCGAAAGTTTTGATTCTCCTTTCATAGTTTCTTATTCCCTTGCTGTAAAGAACGGTATCGGTATTTTCGGACGGCAGCCTTATGCGTACGCCGCAGTCACTGAACACCGCGTCAGACATTGCCTGTACCGTTTCGGGATAACCCCCGAAACGGATAACGATAATATTTCTGCTGCTGTCGAACACCACCGTATCCGCATAGTTTGTGACGCCTATATTCCGGTTCCCGTCAGATACGGTCACCGGCATAAGCGTGCCTGTTTCTTTCCTGATAACACATCATTCCTTTCTCTTCTCCCCGCGGCATAAATTTAAAAGCCTCAAATCTGTCTTTTTAAATATGCCAACAAGGTTTTTATAATTTATAAAAACAAAAAACCGGTCTTCGCTCCGAATTACAGAGTTAAGACCGGTTTCTTGCAGTTACCGTATTTAATTTACTGTCGCTTTAAGTCGCCTTAAAACGCAAAAAAGGCCGGATTCCTCCCGTAAAGGGAAAAATCCGACCGTTGTAATCAGACCAATATCACGCCCGTAAACCCGTGGGCTGATATCATACTCAAACCATATTACAGAAACATTATATCTTCTTTTAAAATCTTTGTCAACCGGAAATATGGTTTTTATATGTTGATCAGCTTGACAATAAATACTCGATAAAAATTGAAGAAGTAAACTGTATATGATATGATTGAGACAACAATGTTATAAAAAATCCGACTTGCGGTGAGGGAATTTTCAAAATACACCGACTAATAAGTGAAAGGACAGTTAATAGACTTTTGGAAAGGAGGATGCCAATGAATAACGGTGCAGTCAGCTACCGCCGTTTCCTTGAAGGAGATGATGACGGATTTGTAGAGATAATCAAGGACTATAAAGACGGACTCATGCTGTATCTGAATAACTATGTGCAAAACATTCATATAGCCGAAGACCTGATGGAAGATACTTTTGTCAGAATAGTTGTGAAGAAGCCGCATTTTTCCGGCAAGAGCAGCTTTAAAACCTGGCTTTATGCCATTGGCAGAAATATTGCGGTTGATTATGTAAGAAAAAACGCAAAAATTTCCGAAATTCCGGCAGAGGAAGCCTCAAATATCTTAAGAGATGAAACAGATGTTGAAAATGAGTACCTGAGAGACGAGCATAAGATAACCGTCCATAAAACTCTTAAAAAATTAAATTCCGACTACAGTAATGTGCTTTACCTGATTTATTTTGAAAACTTCAGCATAGCGGAAACCGCGGAAATTATTAAAAAATCCTATAAGCAAACCGAAAATCTTTTATATCGGGCAAAACAGTCATTAAAATCTCAACTTGAAAAGGAGGACTTTGTTTATGAAGAATTATAAAGAAGTTGTCGACAGTGTATTTGAACGCAGAGAACAGTATGAAGCTCTTAAAAGGCGTAAAAGACAAATTATGTTTCGTACGCTAACTCCGATATGCTGCGTATGCCTGATCGCGTTTACAGGGGTCGGATTATTGAAAAGCGGAATATTCACGCATGAGATACCCGCAAGCCCGTCCGAAAGCATTTCAAGCGGTACGGACAGCAAAAATCCGCAGTCAGATAACACCTCAAGCGATAACGGCAAAAATTCATCTCAGCCGGAAAGCGGCAACAATGAATATGACAATGTGAGCGGCAGTCAGGCAAGTAGTTTCGATATAGGAGGAGTGGTTTATTATAACGGAAGATACTACGCACAAAAGGATCCGGCCAGAAAAGAATGTGTTGTTGTCAGAGATAAAAAAATAGGCACCGGAAATGATTTTGATGGAACCTATAATTATGAATGTCTGAAAAACCTTTACGAAGAGCACGGATTTGAATACAGCAGTGAATATTATATAGAATCTGAAATATATACCGTAAAAGACAATCCGGATTTGCTTTGTGTAGTATTAAGCAACGGCGGTTTTGTTATACTTGAAGCGGAATAGTATTTTTTAATATAGCAATATACAACTTAACTTTCAAATATAAAATGTAAGACCGGCAAAAATCTTTCTACCACTTCGCTAAAATTTTGCCGTAGACCAGCTTTTTTGAATAGCTGTACTTTGTCACAGCGATTATCACCCGGTCGCCTATGCGGAAATCCTCGTCGTACTGCTTGAGAGAATATAAAAAATATTTTCTCAAAAACGCGCGCGCATATATAAAAGTCCGTTGCTGTCGGTCACCACACCGTCTCTTCCGTTATAAAGGAAAATTATCGCAGAAGTACCGGTTCTGTTTTCGAGCCTGCCGTATGTGTCATACGAGAAGGTGTCGGTAATTTCACCGTCTTTGTCCGTTATTGCCGCCGTGCTTCCGCGGTAATCAAAGTGATAAATCTTAGCTCCGCTTTCGCCTACTTCGCCTATAAGACCGATACCGTAAATATACTTTGTAACCGTGCTGTCATTTTCCACTTTATAAAGCAGACGGCTGAGTTCAGCAGTGGTATCGTAAGTATATTCCGTTTCCTTATCTCCGCATATGTTTTTGGCATCATAATCGAGTAGGAGGCTACCCATTAATTGAGTAGCCGACCTCTCACACCACCGTGCGTACCGTTCGGTACACGGCGG
>CALWIZ010000004.1 GCA_944380885.1 uncultured Clostridia bacterium
CACGGCGATTTTACGACGATATCGCGTGAAAGAGAAAATAATATGTTTGTGTGGTAAAAGATGAAGCTTTGTCTTGTAAATCATTCCTTTAAATATGAACTTGAAAAACTTATAAGAATTTTTCTTCCGTTTGAAAAAGTGGAGTTTTCAGATGTACCGCTTTCTGATGACAGAACCGCCGTCACACGGCTTGAAAAGGGCAAAAAAACTGTGCTTTCCGCCGTTTTGAATATTTACGGCAAAACCTATTATGCGGAGGAAACACTTTCCAATACAGACAGCGATTATGAAAACGAGTGTGAGAGACTGCTCGCGGTGGCGCTTTACAAATGTTTTACCGAGGCTTCCGGGTATATTCCAAAATGGGGAATTTTAACCGGTGTGCGTCCGGCAAAGCTGTTTTCAAGGCTGTCAGCCGCATACGGCGAGACTCAGGCCGCCGATTGGTTCAAAAATGCCCTTATGGCAGACGAAAGCAAAATTTCTCTCTGCCGTGAAACGGTAGCATCTGAAAAACGGATAACCGAACTGTCACTTCCCGATTCCTTCAGCCTTTATATTTCCGTGCCGTTCTGTCCGTCAAGATGTTCGTACTGCTCGTTTGTCTCTCATTCGGTTGAACAGGCAAAGGGGCTTATACCGCAGTATGTTGATTTGCTTGCTGAAGAAATAAGGGCAACCGCCAAAATATCCGAGTCGCTCGGGTTAAGACTTGAGACGATTTACATAGGCGGCGGCACGCCTACATCGCTTACCGCCGCTCAGCTTTCGGCGGTTATGTCGGCAGTTTCCGAGAATTTTGGCTTATCGCATTTAAGGGAATACACGGTCGAGGCGGGAAGACCTGATACGGTCACAGAGGATAAACTTAAAGCGATAAAAGATTTCGGAGCCACGAGAATCAGCATAAATCCGCAGACGATGAACGATAATGTGCTTGCAAGGATAGGAAGACGTCATACTGCCGAGGAGACGGTGAAAGCCTTTCTGCTTGCCAGAAAATGCGGTTTTGATAATATAAACACAGATTTGATTGCCGGACTTCCCGGAGACGATTTTGACAGCTTCAAAAAAACGGTAAGCTGTGTTTTAAAGCTGGGACCGGAAAGTGTTACGGTACATTCGCTCGCAATGAAAAGAGCGTCAACCCTTAATATAAACGGAGAGTTTCCGGAAACACAGGCCGGAAAAACAGCGGATATGATGGTCGAATATGCAAGAAAAACTCTTACGGAAGCCGGAATATTTCCGTATTATATGTACCGTCAGAGTAAAACCGTAGGCAACCTTGAAAATGTCGGATACTCAAAAAAAGGCTCGGAATGTCTTTATAATGTTTTTACTATGGACGAGACACATTCCGTGCTTGCGTGCGGCGCGTCTGCCGTTACAAAGCTGAGAGAACCGAACGGCGATTATATTGAACGAATTTTTAACTACAAATATCCATATGAATATATTAGCCGATTCGGTGAAATACTTGCGAAAAAGGACGGAATAACTGAATTTTATGAAAAGTACTCTGCAAACAATAAATGAATACGCGCTTAATGATCCTGCCGGTCTGGTCGAAAAGGCCGAAAATCATTATGACCGTGAAATAACGGAAACAGCACAGAGAATTGCGGACGACGATTTGCTTAAAATAGTTGCCATTGCCGGACCGTCCGCGTCCGGAAAAACCACAACCGCTCATATTCTTTCGGAAAAGCTTCAAAATCTCGGCGAACAGACCGAGGTTGTTTCGCTTGATGATTTTTATCTTCCTACCGATCAGCTTCCGCTCACAGAAGAGGGAAAATATGACATTGAGTCGGTAAATGCGCTTGATAAAGAGCTTATGAAAAAATGCTTCTGCGAAATAATAAACACCGGCAGAACAGAGCTTCCGAAGTATAATTTTGCCGAAAAACGCCGCATCCTTTCCGCAAGGAGTATCGATATATCGGGAAAGGGAATAGTTATCGTAGAGGGACTGCACGCTCTCAATCCGGTTATAACAGACCTTGTCCCACGCAAAAATATCTTTAAGGCATATATAAGCGTCAACCGTTCAGTGCTTGACGATAACGGCGATGTTTTACTCACAAGCCGACAGATAAGACTGATGCGCAGAGTCCTGCGTGACCGTATTTTCAGGGGTTCATCGGTAAATGAGACTCTGGCGCTGTGGAAAGGCGTTGTTGATGGCGAAAAGAAATATCTTTACTGCTTTAAGGATACCGCTGACGTGCTTATTAAAACTTTGCACATATACGAACCCTGCCTTTACAGAAACGCGTTCTGCGCTTTATGTGATGATACGCAGAATATAACGGATTGCCGCGATTATTTTCTTAAAACCGCCGAAGCGGTACGGAAGTTCGTTTCGCTTGATGAGTCGCTTATCCCGCACAGCTCGCTGATACGCGAATTTATTGGCGATGGAAAATACAACTGACTTTTGCTTGAAAAAAATACCTAATTATGTTAAAATATAAAAAAATAAGACGGAGGTATCTGCAATGGATTTTCTTGACGATGTAGTTTCAAAGGCAAAAGAAGCGATAGATGTTGCCTCTAAAAAAACCGGTGACGCGGTAGCCGTACAGAAGCAGAAATTTGATATTGCGGCGATTGAAAGCAAGCTTGCAAAGGATTTTCAGTCGCTCGGTGAACTTTATTATAAAAAGATAAAAAGCGGTAAAGAAACTGACGAAAGCGCAGCCGTGATAGTTGACGCCATCAATGAAAAAATCGGGAAAATCAATGCGCTTAAAAACGAGATAAACAATATTAAGCATAAGCGTATATGTCCGGAATGCGGCGCGGCGGTTGATGAAATGTCTAATTACTGCAATTCCTGCGGCGCTAAGCTCACATATGAAAACGCTGAAAGCACTGATGAATAACGGCGCTTCTATACAACTTGTCCGGGGCGGATTTCCGCCCCTTATTTTTTAGTTTCAGGGTGAAAAAATGAAGAAAAATAAAAAAATAGGAATAATCGTCGCCGACGCCGATGAGTTCCGTCCGCTCGCGGGAAAAATAACAAAAGGCGCACATGTAAAGGAAACCTTTTTGAAAAGAGACAAGCTGTCTTTTATGCCTGACGATTTTACACAGATTATCGCGATTCACTGCGGAATAGGCAAGGTGAACGCTGCGGCTGCGGCTGCGCATCTTGTCGACATAGGCTGCGATGCTGTGTTTAATTACGGACTTTCAGGCGGTATCAGCGGCGTAAGACGCGGCGATATGTTTCTCGGAACCGAATTTCTCGAACACGATTTCGACCTTACAATGATCGGGTACAGGCCATGTGAAAAGCCGGGGCAGACATATATTTATAAATCTGATAAAAGGTTAAACGAGCTTGTGAAAAGCCTTATGCCTGATATTAAGCAGGGAACGGCGGTAAGCGGAGACCGTTTTATATGCAGCGATGCCGACCGCAGCTTTTTTAAAGATAAATTCGGCGCTATGTCCTGTGATATGGAAACAGCGGCGATTGCTTTTGTGTGCGAATATGCGTCTGTTCCATTTGCGAGCGTCAGACGCATTTCTGACGATGCGGGAGCAGACGCTGCGGAATGTTACAGGGAAATGAACAGCTCGGCTGAAACCGACCTTGCTGATTTTACTCTCGAATGTGCCTGTAAGGCGGCGGAGATTATATAAATGTCAGCGCATAAAAAACAGAGTTTTCAGTACGGAGCTGTAATACTGCTTTTTTCCGCGCTTGCTGTGAAGCTGATAGGCGCATTATTTAAAATTCCTCTATCCGGAAAGGACTGTCTCGGTGACATCGGCTTCGGATATTTTTCGTCCGCATACGACCTTTTTACGCCTTTTTACACAATGGCAATGACGGGTTTGCCTGTTGCTGTCGCAAAACTGACGGCAGAGTATGCCGCGGCAGGAAAATATGACCGTGCCGCAGGACTTTTAAAGGTAAGCAGAAAAATATATTTTCTGGCAGGCTGCGCTGTATTCGTGTTGATGTGCGCGGGGCTTTATCCTTTTGTGAAAATCACCGACCCGACGGGCGATACGTTTTTGAGCTTTGCAGCCATGCTTCCGTCTGTTATTTTTTGCTTTGTTATGTCGGCTTACCGCGGGTATTACGAGGGTATGCGAAATATGTATCCTACTGCCTTTTCGGAACTTGCTGAAGCGCTTTGCAAGTTGGTTCTGGGACTTGGTTTCGCGTATACCGCACTTAAAATCACCGGCAATGCCGTAATAGCGGCAGCGGCTGCGATATCAGGTATAACGGTAGGAACAGCGGTAGCGCTGATAGTCCTTGTGATTTATCACGAAAGAGAAAATAAACTGAAAGCACCTGATGAGAGCAAATGCAGCAGAAGAATGTTTTTCTCATTTTTCGTCGTTGCGGTGCCGGTCGCGCTCGCATCGCTTTCGGTAAATATTCCGGTTATAGCCGACGCTGTCACGGTGAAGTGGCAGCTGAACGGTCTGTCTTCACAACTGTCTGATGTTTTAAAGGATTTATATCCGGCTTCGTTTGCCGAATATTGTCAGACCTCCGGTATTTATGATACAGGAGATATTTCTGTCTGGCTGTACGGAATAAGAGGAAAAGCATATACGCTGTACAACCTTATACCGGCTTTTGTGTCTGTGCTTGCCGTAAGCGCGGTGCCGGCAATAGCTTCAGAAAATGCTTCAGGCGGCGTTTCAGCCGCTAAATGCAGTGTAGAGACGGTGCTTAAATGGTCTGCCCTAATCTCATTCCCGGCGGGTATCGGATTTATCGCCGCTGGCGAAGCTATAATGGAGCTTCTATACGATACATCAGCTTCAGGGGAGATAGGAGGAGTTTTACTACGGATATTCGGTGCCGCCGTGATTTTTTCAGGAATTTCAATTCCGATGACAGGAATTTTGCAGGCGCTCGGGAAACAGAAAAATACACTTGTAATTATTGCCGTCGGAGCCGCAGTAAAATTTACCGTTTCATTGATTACCGTTAAACAGCCGAAGATAAATATTGAAGGCGCGGCAATAAGTACTTTAGCTTGCTATGCCTTCATTTTTGCCGCGGAGTATTTTGTACTTGTAAAGACACTCGGAACTTTTCCTGATATTATAAAGACATTTATTAAACCTTTGACCGCTGCTTTCTTGAGCGGAGCGGCAGCATTCCTGATTTTACTAATAGGGCATTCTTCAATATTGACCGTTTTTGCCGTCGCGGTTTCAATTTTGACGTATTTTTTGGTGCTGATTTTTCTTAATTCCTTTGATGAAAGCGATTTTCTTTCAGTACCGAAGGGTGAAAAAATCTTTCGATTTTGTAAAAAGTGTAAAATTATTCGCTGATAAATCGTTTTTTAGCGCAAAAATTTATTTTTTTTGCAGAAAAATCAAGAAATAAACTAAAATGGATTGATTTTTCTTTGAAAGTATGGTAAATATATATAGTACAAGTTTCAAGCTTGTACCTTAAAGCTTTCAAACGAGCTGATCGTTGAAAAATTTTTTTTGGAGGTTCTAAAAAATGAACAAAACAGAATTGGTTGCAGCAATCGCCGAAAAGGCAGGTATTTCCAAGAAAGATGCTGACAAAGCTCTTGCCGCTTTCCTTGAGACCGTTACCGATGAGATGAAGAAAGGCGAGAAGATTCAGCTCGTAGGCTTCGGTACATTTGAGGTACGTGAGCGCGCTGAAAGAACCGGCATAAATCCGCAGACAAAGCAGACAATTAAAATTGCCGCTTCAAAGAATCCTGTATTCAAGGCCGGCAAGGCTCTTAAAGACGCTGTTTCCGAATAATTTAAACATTTACAGCGATTAAGCCGCCCTTTTCGGGCGGCTTAGTTTTTTAAAACGGGGTAGTGATTAAATGAGACTTGATAAATATCTTAAGGTTTCTCGTATTATCAAACGGCGGACAGTTGCAAATGAGGCATGTGACGCCGGAAGAGTAACAGTAAACGGGAAGCCGGCAAGAGCTTCATACGATGTAAAAATGGGAGATATTATCGAAATATCTTTCGGAACACGTAATTTCAAGGCGGAGGTCTTATCCGTTGCGGAAACGGTAAAGAAAGACGATGCCTCGGGAATGTACCGTCTTGTTACATAAAAAAGCTGATTTATACCGTAATAAACCTACTGTTTCCCCAATATAGTTAAAATGGGGAGTGGTTTACAGTGGAAGAAAATATTCGCGCAAATCATAATATAATTGTTGAAGACCGCAAGAAAATGACGCTTACAGGTGTAAAGGATGTGCTGTCATTCGATGATGAAACTTTTGTTCTTGATACATCTCTCGGTAAAATGACGGTAAAAGGTTCGGGACTGCATATTATAAATTTTGATACCAAAAGCGGGGATTTTTCAGCAGAGGGAAAGCTTTACGCTATGGTATATACTTCAGATGAGAAAAGCGGCGGATTTATTTCCCGCATGTTCAGGTGAAATATGTGGGAAATAAACAGTGTTGAACAAATTTTAGGATTTCTGTATTCAGCAGTGCTCGGCGGAATTTTTTGTTTGGGTTATGATGTTTTAAGGGCGGTAAGAGCCGAAGCGCTTTTCAGCAGTATTTGTATCTTTTTTCAGGATATTTTTTTCTCTCTCGCCGCTGCTGTAATCTGTTTTTTGTTTTTGTTAGGAATAACCGGCGGGGAATTGCGGTCGTTTGTTTTTATCGGATTGACAGTCGGTTTTATAACAGTCAGGCTGACTATATCTAAAATATTTTTTATTATATTAAAAAAAGCCGTAAAAAGTTTACGTGTGCTTAAAAGGCTTATTTCAAACTTCTGTGCCCGTTTTTTTTCTTTGCTATTCACTTTTTCAGCCAATATTAAGTGTAGAATATCTATTTTTTTTAAAAAAAATTCAAAAGATGCAAAAAAAGCTTGAAAAACATGGGAAGAATGTTGTATACTTAAACGATAGAAGGGTTATAGTTAAAGTTGGCTTTTTCGGAGAGCGCGATATGAAAAAAAAGAACAGAAAAAATAAAAGCATTTTGTTAAGGATTATAGTGCTCGGCGTTTTTGCGTATATGATTTTTACGCTTACCGGTTTGTGGAGTACCTTGAACGAAAGCCGGACTCAGCTTTCGGAATACAAGGAGCAGTATGCTGAAAGTCAGAATGATATTGATGAGCTTAAAGCGATGCTTGCAGAGGGTTCGGAATATAAAATCATAGAAAAAGCGGCAAGAGAAAGACTTGGATATGTCTATCCGGACGAGCAGGTCTTTATTGATATTTCAGGAAATTGATTTTTGTATTTGAGGAGGACAAAAAGCTTTTATGGAGCTTACAGTAGGACAAATTGTTGAAGGTAAGATTACCGGTATTACCAATTTCGGAGTATTTGCGGATTTGGGTGAAGGAAAATCCGGAATGGTACATATTTCCGAAGTGGCGCGCACCTATGTCAATGATATTAAGGAGTTCGTCAAAGTGGGCGACGTGCTCAAAATGAAAGTGCTCAACATCGGGGAGGACGGTAAAATAAGCCTCAGCATAAAGCGTGCGCTTGAACCTGAAAAAACGTCTTCTCCTAAAGAACGCGGCGAGCGCCGTAGCTACCAGCAGCCCAAGATTGACGGCTCATATACATGGATGCCAAAAAAGACCGAACCGCAGAGCTTTGAAGAAATGATGAACCGCTTCAAGCAGACCAGTGAGGAAAAGTTTTCAGATTTGAAGCGTAAAAATCCCGAAGCAAGACGCACAAAGCGCGGAGCAGTCAAATAATAATAAAAGACAGGCGGATTTTGCCATCAGGCGATTTCTGCCTTTTGATTTACGGAGAAAAAATATGATAAATGAAATTTCTGTGCAGAAAATAACCGAAACGGTATGCGAGCTTTGTATCAAGGCGAATAAGCAGCTGCCTTGTGATATTATACAAAGGATAAAATCGGCGGAGGAGTCCGAAACTTCTGCAATTGCCGGCAGTGTACTTAATGATCTTATAGCAAATATATCGGCAGCCGAAAAATATGATATTCCTGTTTGCCAAGACACGGGTATGGCGGTCGTTTTTCTCCAAATAGGACAAGATGTCCATTTTACCGGCGGCTCGCTTTACGACGCTGTAAACGAGGGAGTAAGACAAGGGTATGAAAAAGGACTTTTGAGAAAATCGGTTGTAGGTGACCCGTTAAGACGTGTGAATACGGGAGATAATACTCCTGCGGTAATTCACACGGTTATTACTGACGGAGATTCTGTTAAGATAACCGTAGCACCAAAAGGATTTGGCAGCGAAAACATGAGCGGTACAAAAATGCTCACCCCGTTTGACAGCAGGGACGGTGTAGTAAACGCTGTGCTTGATATAGTAAAAAAAGCGTCAAACAATCCCTGTCCGCCTATGGTGATAGGAGTGGGTATAGGCGGGGATTTTGAACAGTGCGCGCTGCTGTCTAAAATGGCGCTTTGCAGAAGCACCGAAATACGTAATCCGGATAATTATTACCGTGAGCTTGAAAATGAACTGCTCGAAAAAATAAATCAGCTTGATATAGGACCACAGGGATTCGGCGGAAAAACAACCGCCCTTGCGGTGAATATAGAGACAGCGCCGACACATATTGCCGGTCTGCCTGTTGCCGTCAACATAGGTTGTCATGTAACGAGACACGCGGCAGCGGAGGTCAGATAATGGAAAAAATCAAACTCGCAGCGCCGTGCCTTTTCGGCATTGAAGGTATCGCCGCCGATGAATTTCGCCGAATGGGTTTTGAAGATGTTTCGGCCGAGAACGGCAGGGTGCTCCTTTCCGGTGATTTCAATATGCTGGCGAGAGCGAATATCTGTTCTCGCTTCGCGGAGAGAATAAATATAGTAATAGGCGAATTTAAAGCGGTTACATTTACAGAGCTGTTTGAAGGTGTAAAATCTCTTTGCTGGGAAAATTACATCGGTGTTGACGACGCTTTCCCGGTAAACGGCTGGAGCATCGATTCGCAGCTTTTCAGCATACCGGACTGTCAGTCTATTATTAAAAAGGCGATTGTTGAAAGGCTTAAAACGAAATATCCGGTAAATCATTTTTCCGAGACCGGTCCTGAAATCCGCATTCGTTTTTCTATACATAAAAACAATGTCACTATGATGATAGATACTTCGGGAGACGGACTTCATAAGCGCGGCTACCGCCGCAATTCAAATGATGCCCCGCTCAAGGAAACTTTAGCGGCGGCAATGTGCGATCTGGCGCGAATTTATCCGGATACTCAGATGTATGACCCGTTCTGCGGAAGCGGAACACTTCTTATTGAGGCGGCCTTGATGGCAACCAAAACCGCACCGGGTCTGCGCCGCTTTTTTGCCGCTGAACGCTACGGTTTTATACCGGAAAAGGTATGGCGCGAGGAGCGAACAAGAGCGCAGGATTTGATTATACATAACGTTGATTTCGGAGCGCAGGGCTTTGATATAGATAAAAATTCGGTAGAGCTTACGCTTCAGAATGCAAAAAAAGCCGGAGTAGCTAAATATGTTTCGGCAGCAATAGGCGACGTAAGAAATTTCATACCTCCCGAACATCGCTGCCTTACCGTTACCAATCCGCCTTATGGTGAGCGTCTGCTCGATATCAAAGCCGCGGAAGAGCTTTACTCGGTTATGGGAAAGCGTTTTTTGACGGGGTATGGCAGAAAATATTACATAATAAGTCCTCACGACGAATTTGAGCGCTTCTTCGGCAGGCCGGCGGATAAACGCCGTAAATTATATAACGGCATGCTTAAGTGCCAGCTGTATATGTATTTTAAAAATAATAATTGAAAATGAGGTGTTTGACATAGAAAATGAGATAGACCGGCTTGATGCTAATTTCGCGGTGAAAGCGTCAATAGAAAAAGACGGAATGAGCTTTTTCAGTGCCGATGAAGAGCCGTTTTCGGTATACGGCGTGTTTAAGGAAGGCGGCTGCTACAGGCGTATTCCCGAAAGTGATGCAAAACTTATAAGCATGGCGGTTTTGAGTCTCAGTAAAAATTCGTCTGGCGGCAGAGTCAGGTTTAAAACGGACAGTGAGCATATTTCAGTGATTGTTAAAATGACCAGCGTGGGCAAAATGCCGCATTTTGCCTTGACAGGCTCCGCCGGACTTGACGCTTTTGCGGATTGTGAAGGCAGGGAGCAGTATGCCGGAACCTTTATCCCTCCATACGGCATAACCGACGGTTTTGAGGGCACCGTAGGATTTTCCGGCAGGAAAATGCGAGCAATTACAATTTTTTTACCGACTTACAGCACGGTTTCTGAATTGTATATAGGAGTCGACGCCGGCAGTCGTTTGGAAAAGTCTGCCGCGTATAAGATTTCCTCTCCGGTGGTTTACTACGGTTCTTCAATTACGCAGGGAGCCTGTTCGTCAAGACCCGGCAACACATATCAAGGTATAATTTCACGCAGGCTCGGCTGCGATTTTATAAATCTGGGATTTTCGGGGAACGCGAAAGGCGAGCCGCTGATGGCGGAATATATTGCAGGACTTGATATGTCGGCGTTTGTTTACGATTACGACCATAACGCGCCGTCTGCCGAGCATCTTGAAAAGACGCACAGTCAGATGTTTAAAATTATCAGGCGGGCGCATCCCGGCATTCCGGTTATTATTCTGCCGCGGCCGAAATATTATCTTACGGCTGATGAAAAACGGCGCTTTGAAATCATAAAAGCAACTTATGACAGCGCCGTCGCTTCGGGAGACGAAAACGTTTACTTTATTGACGGAAGAACCCTTATGGCTGACGCGGCAGATAACGGAACGGTCGACAACTGTCATCCGAACGACTGGGGCTTTGCCTGTATGGCTAAGGCTGTCGGAGATATTTTGGAAAAAGCTTTGCCCGGAAATTAAAGTGATTGTCAGGGATTTTTTTGAAGGAAGAATAATTCTAATATTCCTATTGACAAAATCGGATTTTAGTAATATTATATTTATATAATCTTCAGGGCGAGGTGCAATTCCTCACCGGCGGTACAGCCCGCGAGCCTTTTTGGTTGATTTGGTGAAATTCCAAAGCCGACGGTTAAAGTCCGGATGAAAGAAGAATGTTATAGAAATATTGCATTTTTGCGCCCTCACTAAGTGAAGGGCGTTTTCTTTTTTTAGTCCCTGAAAAAAGAAAGGAAAATGTATCATGAAAATTAAAATGAACATCAGAGCGGTAACCTTTATCGCCGTAATGTCGGCACTCTCAACAGTGCTTTATCTTGTTCTTCCGGAAATTCCGATAGTTCCGGGAATAGATTATCTGAAAATAGATTTTTCGGATATTCCGGCGATAATTGCGGGTGTTTCTTTCGGTCCGCTTAGCGGTGTATGCGTGGAAGTTGTTAAAAATGCGCTCCATCTTTTCAGAAGCACTACGCTGGGCGTCGGTGAAGTCATAAACGTCGGTGTCGGCGCCGCTATCATTGTCGCACTTTATCTTTTCTCTCGTTTGTTCTCAGGAGTGCTGAAAAAAGAAAGAATGTCCGCTCCGGTATATTAC
This sequence comes from uncultured Clostridia bacterium, assembly GCA_944380885.1. Lineage (GTDB taxonomy): Bacteria > Bacillota > Clostridia > Oscillospirales > Acutalibacteraceae > UBA737. The sequence goes on from CALWIZ010000004.1 coordinate 11,487, forward strand.
TTATCAAGCATCGGAGCAATTGCTGCCGCTATACTTGCCGGTTGGATTCTCAACGCCGTGCTTACTCCACTTTATTTTTCGGTCATGGGTATACCTACGACTTCTGCTGCGGTTCTTGCCGGAGTGTGGGGCTCAACATTGCTTAATGCTGTAAAAGCGGCATTTAATCTTTTGCCGTTTTTCCCGGTTTATTATGCGCTTAATAAAGCCTTTGCAAAAATTTACAGTTGACAAATGTAATTTATGTGTTAGAATAGTTTAAGAATTGAATATATCCTTATCAAGAGCGGCGGAGGGACCCGGCCCTGTGATGCCCGGCAACCTGATTTTATATCAAGGTGCCAATTCCGGCGGATTATCCGAAAGATGAGGCTTCATACCGCTTCGTTTCGGAGCGGTTTTTTTCTTGGCTTTTCGGTAAAAAACGGAGGAATTTTAATGTCAAAAATGCTTTTTACATCAGAATCAGTAACAGAGGGTCATCCCGATAAGGTATGCGACCGCATATCGGACGCGATACTTGACGAGATAATAAGAAATGACCCCCAAGCGCGTGTCGCCTGTGAAACTTTTTGCACAACCGGAAGCATAACAGTTATGGGCGAGATAACAACCGAGTGCTATGTAGACATTCCGCAGATAGCGCGTGATGTTGTATGCGAAATCGGTTATAACTGTCCGGAAGCGGGTTTTGACGGCAACACGTGCGCGGTTATGACCGCAATAGACAAGCAGTCACCGGATATTGCGCTCGGAGTTGACAATTCTCTCGAATACAAGGAAGGCGAAAACGATCCTTACAACCTTAACGGCGCCGGGGATCAGGGCATGATGTTCGGGTACGCCTGCGATGAGACTCCGGAGCTTATGCCGCTTTCGATTTCACTCGCGCACAAAATGGCGCGCAGGCTTACTGAAGTCAGAAAAAGCGGAGAGCTTGATTATTTAAGACCTGACGGAAAAACTCAGGTAACTGTCGAGTATGACGACGGCAAGCCGTCGAGAATAGATGCGGTTGTCGTCTCTTCACAGCACAGCGCCGATGTGGAGCTGTCAAAGCTGCGCTCTGATATTCTTGAAAAGGTTATAAAGCCTACCGTTCCGACAGAGTTTTTCGATGCAAACACAAAGGTTTACATAAACCCCACGGGAAGGTTTGTTGTAGGCGGTCCGCAGGGAGATACCGGACTTACAGGCAGAAAGATAATAGTTGACACGTACGGCGGATTTGCCCGTCACGGCGGCGGCGCTTTTTCCGGAAAAGACCCGACAAAGGTTGACAGAAGTGCGGCGTACGCAGCGAGATATATTGCTAAAAATATTGTTGCCGCCGGTATTGCCTCAAAGTGTGAGGTTCAGCTCGCTTATGCCATAGGAGTAGCGCATCCGGTATCGGTTATGGTTGATACTTTCGGTACGGGAAAATACAGCGATGAAAAAATTGCCGAAGCGGTGAGAAAAGTATTCGACTTAAGACCCGCTGCGATAATTGACACGCTCAAGCTCCGCCGTCCGATTTACCGTGAGCTTTCGGCGTACGGACATATGGGAAGAACCGACCTTGATGTTGAGTGGGAAAAAACCAACCGCACAGAGGAACTCAGAAAAGCTCTCGGTATTTAAAAAAGTACTTGACAAACCGGAAAAATGCGGTATAATAGTATTTACAATGAAGCAGTACGTTAATCGTCCTCACCTTTCGGGTTATGTCCTTAAAGGTCAATAAGAATGCAGAGTTTTCTCGGTATTTTTATGCGCGGGCGTGTTGACGTCCGCGCTTTTTGATTTGCCTTAAGGCTAATCTGACTGCAAAAGGAATTCTGGAGGTGCATCAATATCAGCAGTAAAGAGCTTTCCGTAAACGAAAACATTAAATTCAAGGAAGTACGCACGATCGGGTCTGACGGTTCTCAGCTCGGTATAATGCCAGTTGCAAAGGCGCTTGAGGCAGCGTATGCGGCAGATCTCGATTTGGTCTGCATTTCGCCTAATGCTCAGCCGCCTGTATGCAAGATAATGGATTACGGCAAGTACCGTTTTGAGCAGTCAAAACGTGAAAAGGAAGCCAAAAAGAATCAAAAGACGGTAGAAATCAAGGAAATCAGACTGGGACTCAGTATCGATGTGCATGACTTTGAAACAAAAGGCAGGCACGCAATGCGTTTTCTTGATGAAGGAAATAAGGTCAAGGTTTCGATCCGTTTCAGGGGAAGAGAACTTGGTCATCCGGAAATCGGACTTGATATCATGAAGCGTTTTGCGGAATACTGCGCAGAGCATTGCGCGGTTGAGAAACCTGCTAAAATGGAAGGCAGAAACATGATAATGTTTTTAGCTCCGAAAACCAATAAATAATTGCAGTTGAATTTTATCAGGAGGGACTTATAATGCCTAAGATTAAAACACACAGCGGCGCGAAAAAGCGCTTTAAGCTGACCAAAAACGGAATGGTGAAGCGTGCACATGCTTTCAAGTCACACATTCTCAACAAGAAAACAACAAAACGCAAGAGAAATCTTCGCAAAACCGTTACCGCAGACGTTACAAATGTAGCGAAGATCAAAAAAATGATTCCTTATAAATAAGGTCAGCTTGAAAGTGGAGGTTAACAGATATGGCACGTGTTAAAGGTGCGTTGGCAACACGCAAAAGAAGAAAAAAGATTTTAAAGCTCGCTAAGGGCTATTTCGGCGCAAAGTCCAAGCTTTTCAAAACCGCTAAAGAAGCTGTAATGAAATCCGGCAATTACGCTTATATCGGACGCAGACAGAAAAAGCGCGATTTCCGTCGCCTTTGGATTACCCGTATTTCGGCTGCCTGCAAGATGAACGGAATGAATTATTCAACATTCATCAACGGTCTTAACAAAGCCGGTATAGCTATCAACCGTAAAATGCTTGCCGACCTTGCGGTAAATGATGCCGCAGGCTTTACAACTCTTGTAAAAGCCGCTCAAAAGGCTCTCGAAAAGTAATTTTTTCGCCCGGGGTTATTCTCGGGCGAATTTTCTTTATTTTATTACCGGGGTGAAAAAATGCCTGACTTCAAAGAAATCAGAAGCAGGGATAATTCACTTATCAAGCTTGTTTCAAGATTACAGAGCTCTTCTTCCGCAAGAGCGGAGAACGGTCTTTTTGTGCTCGAAGGCTTAAGACTTTGTTCTGACGCCTTTCTTAACGGAATCCGGTTTGATAAGTTAATTGTCTCTTTTACGGCTGCCGATAAATATAATTCGGAAATATCAGAATTTTCCGCGATAGCCGATGAATGCATAAAAGTGCCGGACAATTTGTTTGAAAAGATAAGCGATACCAAAAGCCCGCAGGGAATAATCGCTCTCTGCCGCATACCGGAGTCTGCCGCGCGCAGTATTTCTCCTGCGGGCAGATATGTTGCGCTTGAAAATATTTCGGACCCTTCAAATCTCGGGGCGGTGGCACGTACAGCGGAGGCTCTCGGAGCGGACGGGCTTATTGTTTCTTCTGACGGCTGTGATCCTTATTCTCCAAAGGTTCTTCGCTCTTCAATGGGAACGGTACTGAGGCTTCCGGTTTTTGTTTTAGATAACTTTTCAGTTCAGTTAAAGAAGACCGGGCTTAAAACATACGCCTGTGTTGTGGACAGTTCCGCTGAAAGCATTTCTGAACAGAAATTTTCTGACGGCTGCGCGGTTATCATTGGAAACGAGGCAAACGGTCTTACGGCGAAAACGGCCGGTGAAGCATTCAAGCGTGTCACAATTCCCATGAAAGGAAAGGCGGAATCGTTGAACGCAGCCGCTGCGGCGGCAATCGCCGTATGGGAAATGATGAAATGACAGAATATATGATTTGGCTTCAGGCGGTTATGGGTGCCGGAAGTATCAGAGCAGTAAAAGCTCTTGAGTGTTTCGGAAGCGCCGAGGCGATTTATGCGGTTGATATAAAGGAAAAATCGGGTTCCGGTATTTTCACGCAATCCGAGCTTAACCGTATGAGAAAATATAAACTGAGTTCCGCAAAGGAAGTCATCGCCGACTGTCACAGCTACCGCACCGAAATAATCACTTTCGGGGAACGTCGTTATCCGAAATGTCTTGCGTCAATAGAAAATCCGCCGCTTGTACTCTATGTAAACGGCACTTTTCCTGATTTTGACAGTACGCCTGCGGTTTGTATTGTAGGACCGAGAAAGGTAAGCGAATACGGCAAGAAAGCCGCCTATTCGCTCGGTCTGCGTCTCGCGGCGGCAGGAATCACCGTGGTGAGCGGCGGTGCGGTAGGCGCTGATTACTACGCTCATGCAGGTGCGCTGAAATCTGGCGGAAAAACAGTGCTTGTTATGGCGTGCGGTATAGGTTCGGGATATCTGATGAAAAACGAGCCTTTAAGACAAAGAGTCGCGCAAGCCGGCTGTATTATAAGTGAATACCCGCCTGAAACCAAGGTTACAAGGTTCAGCTTTCCGGTCAGGAACCGTATTATGTCGGCACTTGCTCTTTCTACCGTTGTCGTTGAAGCTCCTGAGAAAAGCGGCGCTCTTATAACGGCAAATCACGCGCTTGAGCAGGGCAGAGAGGTTTTTGTGATACCCGGCTCGCCGAATTCCGAGGACTATGCCGGTTCCAATGCACTTTTGAGAGACGGCGCACGTCCTTTGCTCGATGCATCTGATATTTTCAATGAATATATACCTAAATTTCCGGATAAAATCGATATTGCAAACGCTTATAAAAAGAGAGAAAATGTTTCGAAAACCGAAAAAACGGAAAAAATGCCGGAAAACGGCAAAAAAATATTGAACGAAACTCTTTCCAAAGAAGCAAAAATAGTATATAATCATTTGGATAAGCATAAATTTTATCCAGAAGAGATTACCGGCACAGGTCTTGATTCACAGCAGCTGCTTGCAGCGCTCGCAGAACTTGAAATTGAGCTTCTGATTCGTGCGCTTCCGGGCGGCTGCTATGAAAAATGCTGAGTCAAAAAAATATATCGGAGGAAAAATATGTCCAAGCTTTTGATAGTTGAGTCACCGACAAAGGTTAAGAGTATAAAAAAATATCTCGGCGGCGGATACGAGGTTATGGCTTCCATGGGTCATGTCCGTGATCTGCCGAAATCCAAGCTCGGTGTTGATATAGATAAGGATTTTAAACCGCAGTATGTCAATATGGCGGACAAGAAAGAGCTTATTAAATCGCTTAAAACCGCCGCCGCCAACAGTGACGGCGTCCTGCTCGCGACCGACCCTGACCGCGAGGGAGAGGCGATTTCGTGGCATCTGGCGCAGATACTGGCGCTTGATTTGAATGAGGAAAACAGGGTAGCGTTCAATGAGATTACCGAATCCGGAGTAAAAGCAGGCATAGCCGCGCCGCATAAAATAAATCTTGATTTGGTTGACGCTCAGCAGGCAAGACGGGTGCTTGACAGAATAGTCGGATATAAATTAAGCCCGTTTTTATGGAAAAAGGTAAAAAGCGGACTTTCCGCCGGACGTGTCCAGACAGTCGCTCTGCGTCTTATTGTTGAGCGCGAACGGGAAATAGAAAAGTTCAACTCTGAGGAATACTGGTCTGTTGACGCTAAGCTGATGGCAGGCAGAAAGACATTTTCTGCAAAGCTGTACGGATTTGCTGACGGCAGAAAAATAGATATAATCCCGAACGGCGAAGAGGCAGAAAAAATAGTCGATGCGCTTGAGGGCGCTGTATATACCGTTTCTGAGCTTAAAAAAGGCACCCGTAAAAAACAGCCTGCTCCTCCGTTTATCACTTCCACATTGCAGCAGGAAGCCTCGCGAAAGCTCGGGTTTACCGGTCAGCGCACTATGCGTATTGCCCAGCAGCTTTATGAGGGTGTTGATGTTAAGGGCACCGGCACTACCGGTCTTATAACATATATGCGAACCGACTCTCTGCGTATTTCCGAAGAGGCGAGAGCCGCCGCAAACGCTTATATCGCGGAAAAATACGGCAAAAGCTACCTGCCTGAAAAGCCGAGATATTTTAAAACAAAAAGCGGCGCGCAGGACGCCCACGAGGCTATCAGACCTACGTCTGTCGCTCTTGCTCCGGAAACCGTAAAGGATTCGCTTACCGCCGAGCAGTATAAGCTGTATAAGCTTATATGGGAGCGCTTTATAGCGTCGCTTATGGCTGTATGCGTTCAGAATACGGTCAATGCTGACATAACAGCAGGTGATTACCTTTTCAAGGCAAGCGGATATTCCGTCAAATTTGACGGCTTCACCGTTCTTTACGAAGAGGGAAAGGACGAGGAGTCGGACGAGGGAGCAAGCCTGCCCGAAATGTCCGAGGGCGATGTACTTAAGCTCAAGGAGCTTACTCCGAATCAGCATTTTACGCAGCCGCCCGCGAGATATACCGAGCCTACTCTCATTAAGGCGCTCGATGAATACGGTATCGGCAGACCTTCTACCTACGCTCCGATACTCTCAAATATAATGAACCGTGATTATATAGAGCGTGAGAAAAAGTCGCTTAAACCTACAAATCTCGGTACGGTTGTTTCTGACCTTATGGTGGAGTATTTTGATAAAATAGTCGATGTCAAATTTACCGCGTCGCTTGAAGAACAGCTTGACGAGATAGGCGCCGGAAAACGCGGCTGGATAGATACAATAAAAGCGTTTTACAAGGATTTTGAAAAGCTGTACGACAAAGCGGAAAGCTCGCTTGAGGGCAAGAGGGTAAAGGTTCCTGTCGAGGAAACCGACATAGTCTGCGATAAATGCGGCAGAAAAATGGTTATAAAATCGGGAAGGTTCGGAAAATTCCTCGCCTGTCCGGGATATCCGGAATGCAAGAACACCAAGCCGATGCCCGAGGACGAGGTCAAGCAGCCCTGTCCTAAATGCGGGGCAAAGCTCGTGAAAAAAACTTCCAAAAAGGGCAAAAAGTTCTATGGCTGCTCGAATTATCCGCAGTGCGACTTTGCGGCTCCGGGTATTCCTACGGGTGAAATTTGTCCCGAATGCGGCAGCTATATAATAAGCGGAATCAGGGGCAGGAAATACTGTATGAATTCCGATTGTCCTACAAGAGCGAAAAAGACGTCAAAGAAAACCGGAGATAAATAATATGGAAAAAATCACCGTTGTGGGCGGCGGTCTCGCCGGCTGCGAGGCGGCATGGCAGACGGCTAACCGCGGCATATATACAGAGCTGATTGAAATGAAGCCCGGAAAAAAGACGCCGGCGCACAAAAGCGATATGCTCGCGGAGCTTGTATGTTCAAATTCGCTTAAAGCTGCAAGGATTGACTCTGCCGCAGGTCTATTAAAGGAAGAAATGCGGCGATTAGGTTCGCTTTGTCTTTCTGCGGCGGATAAATGCTCTGTGGCGGCAGGCGGCGCATTGGCGGTTGACCGTAATATTTTTTCGGGTATTATCACTGAAAAAATAAGGAATCACCCGCTTATAAAGGTGACACAGGGAGTTGTTACGGAAATACCGTGCGGAGGGGTGTGCGTTATAGCTACCGGACCGCTTACCGATACAGACCTTGCTGACAGTATAGCGAAGCTTTGTGACGGCGGAAATCTCAGCTTTTATGACGCTGCCGCTCCGATTGTTACCGCCGAGAGCATTGATATGGAAAAAGCTTTTTACGCTTCTCGCTACGGCAGGGGAACAGACGATTACATTAACTGTCCGATGAATAAAGAGGAATATACGGCTTTTTACAATGAGCTTGTCAATGCCGAAACCGCTCCGCTTCATGAGTTCGACAGAAATATTACGGTTTACGAAGGCTGTATGCCGGTTGAGGTTCTTGCCAAACGCGGCGAGGATTCGATTCGTTTCGGCCCCTTGAAGCCTGTGGGACTTAAAGACCCGAGAACCGGCCACAGACCGTGGGCGGCGGTACAGTTAAGGCGTGAAAATGCGGCGGCAACCCTTTTTAATCTTGTCGGATTTCAGACTAATCTTAAATTTCCGGAGCAGAAAAGGGTGTTTTCAATGATTCCGGGTCTTGAACACGCTGAGTTTGTCAGGTACGGCGTAATGCACCGCAATACATTTATAAATTCTCCTAAGCTGCTCGGGAGTGATTTATCGCTGAGAAGTGACGAAAATGTATTTTTTGCCGGTCAGCTTTCGGGGGTTGAAGGCTATATGGAATCGGCTGCAAGCGGCATAATAGCAGGCATAAACGCCGCGGCAAGGCTTAGCGGCGCAGACCCGCTTATATTGCCTGGATATACTATGACGGGAGCTTTGCTTTCTTATATAACTAATCCGTCGGTTGAGGATTTTCAGCCGATGGGCGCGAATTTCGGGATACTGCCGCCGCTTGATACCCATATACGGGACAAGCGTGAACGCTATTCGGCGCTTTCGGCGAGATCGCTTGAATGGTTTGATTCGCACGGATACACTTAAAGAAGATAATAAATATTTTAACGGGGGACAAAAAAATGCGTGTTGTTGTAGACGCGTTCGGCGGAGACAATGCTCCGTTCGAGATAATAAAAGGTGCATCAGATGCATCGATTGAATACGGAACAGAAATAACTCTTACTGGAAACGAAGAAAAAATCAGACAGATTATTTCCGATAACGGACTTAAATTTCATGGTGAGCTTAAAATCGTTAATACCGATGATATAATTACAATGCACGATGACCCTACCTCGCTTATGAAAGCACATTCTGAAAGCTCAATGGCTTTAGCGTTTAAAGAGCTTGCGGAGGACAGAGCCGACGCATTTGTGTCGGCCGGCTCCACCGGCGCGCTTGTTGTGGGCGGAACGCTTATGATAAAACGCATCAAGGGAATAAAGCGTCCGGCGCTTGCCGGTATGATTCCGTCGCCTAACGGTCATTATATGCTTATGGATATGGGTGCGAACGCCGAGTGCAAGCCGGAGATGCTCTGCCAGTTCGGAATAATGGCAAGCGTTTATCTTGAAAATGTTGATGGCAGGAAAAACCCGTCGATCGGGCTTCTTAATATCGGAACAGAAGACTCAAAGGGCGGAGAGCTTCAGAAAGCGGCATACGCCCTGATGAAGGAAGCGCCTATAAATTTTGCCGGAAATATTGAGTCAAGGGAAATGCCGAAAGGCGTGTGTGACGCTGTTATAACCGACGGCTTTACCGGAAACATCGCATTAAAGCTCATCGAAGGCTCTGCGGCTACTCTTTTCGGACTCATTAAATCGGCGCTTTATAAAAATCTTAAAAATAAGCTGGCGGCTCTTGTTGTAAAGAATGATCTTAAAGCCGTAAAGAAGATAATGGATAGCACAGAGGTCGGAGGAGCGCCGCTTTTAGGTGTAAGGAAAACCGTTATCAAGGCTCACGGAAGCTCTGACGCTAAGGCACTTAAAAACGCAGTGCGTCAGGCTGTAAGATTTACCGAGACCGGTGTAATTGATAAAATATCAGCTTCTGTTGAAGCGTTGACGGCAAAGGAAAAACAAAATGGAAACACTTGAACAAAAACTCGGATATAAATTCAAAAACATAAATCTTTTGAAAAACTCGCTTACACATTCATCATACGCCAATGAGGTAAGAAACGGTTTTTCCTCAAACGAAAGACTGGAATTTCTCGGCGACTCAGTACTTTCCGTAATTGTATCTGATTATATTTACAAGCATTTTCCCGCTATGCCGGAAGGTGAGCTTACAAAGCTCAGAGCTTCGCTTGTGTGTGAAAAATCACTTTGCGCGTTTTCAAGGGAAATTGGGCTTGGAGAGTTTTTAAAGCTCGGAAAGGGCGAAGAGCATAACGGAGGAAGAGAACGTCCGTCTATTCTTGCAGACGCTTTTGAGGCGGTGCTTGCCGCCATATATCTTGACGGCGGAATGGAGGCTGCGCGCAAGCATGTTATGCGGTTTGTTTTGCGTGAGCTTAAAAATACGGACGATGAGGTTTTCAAGGACTACAAAACAGCTCTTCAGGAAATAATACAGAGAAATCCTGAAGAATCAGTGACATATATTCTTACCGGTGAAAGCGGCCCTGATCATGATAAGGTGTTTACAGTTGAGGTTCATCTCAATTCAAACGTTATAGGGACCGGTACGGGAAAGAGCAAAAAACAGGCTGAGCAAATGGCGGCAAAGCAGGCGCTTATACTTATGGGTGCGGCGATATGAGCCTTAAACACTCAAATATATCAATTTTTGTTCCGCATATCGGATGCCCTAATAAGTGCAGCTTCTGTGATCAGCGGTATATCACCGGCGCACGCAAGGCACCTCGCGGCTCTGATGTTGCAAAGGCAGTAAAAACAGCTGTTAAAAGCAAAAATTTTGACAGTGAAACGGCTGAAATCGCCTTTTTCGGCGGCAGCTTTACGGCAATAAACCGAAATTACATGACAGACCTTTTAGATGTCGCATCGGGATTTGTTGAAGACGGCACCGTAAAGGGCATAAGAATATCAACGAGACCTGACGCCATTGACAGGGAAATTCTCGCGCTTCTTAAAAGCCGCCATGTAACCTCCATAGAGCTTGGCGCGCAGAGTATGAACGATCGTGTGCTTAAAATGAATAACAGAGGTCATACGTCAGCAGATGTGGTAAAGGCTTCGGAGCTTATCCGTGAATACGGTTTTGAGCTCGGACTTCAGATGATGACCGGACTGTACGGTGACAGCGATGCTTCGGCGGTGAAAACAGCCGAAAAGCTGATTGCCTTAAAACCGGATACAGTACGCATTTATCCGACGATAGTGCTTAAAGATACAGATCTTGCCGCTCTTTACGCCGATAAAATTTACAAGCCGCAAACGCTTGACGCCGCGGTTACACTCGCTGTCAAACTGTATAAAATGTTTACTGACAACGGAATAAAAGTGATAAGGCTGGGGCTTCATTCGATAGAGGAAAAAGCGTATATATCAGGACCGTGGCACCCTGCGTTCAGCGAGCTGTGCCAATCACAGATTATGCTTACGGGTGTTTTGCCGCAGTTTAAAGAAAAAGGGAAATATATTATAAGGGTAAACGGCAGCGCCGTTTCAAAAATGACGGGGCAGTCAAGAAAAAATATCATTTTTCTTGCCTCTAAAGGCTTCGACTGTCGTGTCGTACCTGACAGCAGTCTGTCGGGCTTTGAATTTCGCATTGAAAAGGAAGTGCAGTAGATGCTGTTAAGCTCTATACAGATACAGGGCTTTAAATCTTTTGCGGACAAAACCGTTCTTAAATTCGGCAAGGGTATTACCGCTGTTGTCGGGCCTAACGGAAGCGGCAAAAGCAATATATCTGACGCAGTGCGCTGGGTGCTCGGAGAGCAGTCTACAAAAAGCCTTCGCGGTCAGTCAATGGAGGATGTGATTTTCGGCGGAACCGAAACACGGCGTCCTCACGGTTACTGCGAGGTTACGCTTAATATAGACAATACCGACCGTACTCTTAATTTTGATAACGACAGCGTTGCCGTAACAAGAAGGTATTACCGTTCGCACGAAAGCGAATACGCTATTAACGGAGTTTCTGTAAGACTTAAGGATATACATGAGCTGTTTATGGATACCGGACTCGGAAGAGACGGCTATTCTATGATAGGTCAGGGTAAGATTGACAATATCATAAGCTCCAAATCCGGCGAACGCAGAGATATTTTCGAGGAAGCGGCCGGAATATCAAAATACCGTTACAGAAAGCTCGAGGCAGAAAAGAAGCTGACGGCGGCAGAGGATAATCTTCTGCGTCTGCACGATATTATGGACGAGCTTGAATCACGTGTCGGTCCTCTTGCCGAGCAGAGCAAAAAAGCGCAGAAATTTCTTGAGCTGTCAGAAAGTAAAAAAAGGCTTGAAATAGGGCTTTGGATTCATACGCTTGACAATTCCAAGGAGGCGCTGCGCGCGCAGGAAAGCAAGATTGCGGCGGCTCAGCTTGCTTACCGTGAAATAGATGAAGCGTTGTCTGATTTTGACCGCCGCGCTGAGGAAAACACAGCGTATTTCGCGCGTCTTACATCGGAAATTGAGGGCGAAAGACTCAAAATTTCAAATTACAATGAGGAAATAGTCAAAAACGAAAGCTACATCACGGTTATAAATAACGATATAGAACATAATAAAGGGCAGATTGCCCGTCTTGCCGGCGAGACGGCACAGCTCGGCAAGTCAGACGAGGACGCAGCGGCGGAAATATCGGCAAGAGAGGCTAAGGCCGCTGCCGGAATTGACGAAAAAAAGCAGATAGAAGAAAAGCTTTCGTCTTTAGAGCAAAAGCTGTCAGAGCTTCTTTCTGACAGTGAAAATATTTCAAGACAGATTGAGGGCGAGGTTAAGCAGCTTAACGCGCTTGCCTCTGAAAGCGCTGACCGCCGCGTGGAAATGGTAACCGCTCAGAGTGCTGCCGATGAAATTACCGAACGTGCCGATACTTCTGAGACAAAGCTCAATGAGTATAATCAGCAGATAAAAGAACTTGAAACCGAGCTTTCCGAAACAAACCGTATACTTGCCGAAACGGAAGAAAGCATCATAAGCTGCCGCAATACCGTTAAGGGATACGAAATGCGGCTTGAATCACGGGAGAAAGCCTATTCTGACATAAGGGAAGAGCTTGACGGCTTAAGGCTTGATACGGGAGCTAAAAAACGCCGCGTTCAGATACTTAAAGAGCTTGAAAACAATATGGAGGGCTTCAGCCATTCGGTTAAGACGGTTATGTCGCAGGCGGAAACAGGACTGTTAAGAGGCATATGCGGACCGGTCTCAAAGCTGATTACGGTTGAGCGCGAGTACAGTATCGCCGTTGAAACGGCACTTGCCGCGGCAATCCAGAATATTGTGACCGAGACCGAGGCTGACGCTAAAAGAGCTATAAACTTCTTAAAAACAAGCAAGGGCGGAAGAGCCACGTTTTTGCCTGTTGCGACAATTAAACCGAGAGAATTTAAGGAGCACGGCTTTGAAGCGCTTGCCGGATATGTGGGAATTGCGGACGAGCTTGTGAAGACCGACGATAAATACCGGGATATTATTAAATATCTTCTCGGCGGAGTTATTGTCGCGGAGGAAATTGATTCGGCGGCGGCAATAGCCAAAAAATACGGTTACCGTGTAAAGGTCGTGACGCTTGACGGACAGGTAATAAATCCGGGCGGCTCGCTTACAGGCGGCTCGCTTGTGAAAAACGCGGGACTGATTAGCCGTTCAAGCGATATTAAAAAGCTGGAAGAAGATATTAAAAAGCTCGAAGAAAAAACAGCGGAGGCGGAGAAACGCCTTTCCGATGCGGAAAATTCACTTGCCGGTGTCAAAGCTGATATAACCGCCCAAAACGCCGTGCTGACTACCGCCAACGAGGATAAAATACGCGCTTTAGCTGAAATTAAAAGAATAACCGATATGAAGACAAGCCTTGAAAAAGCGGTAAAACAGATTGAAGATGAGCGTATTTCAGGCGGGGAAAAGCTGATAAAGCTGAAAGAAACGGTTGCTTCTGCCGCCAAGGCAATAGCCGAGCTTGACGCGCGCAAATCCGCTATTCAGTCGGGAATTGATAAGATGACAGGCGGAAGAGACAGTCTTAATTCCGACAGGGAGCGTATTGCCGAGGAAATAACGGCGCTTAAGCTTTCGGTTATCGAAAAGCAAAAGGATATAGAAGCAACCCTCCTTTCAGTTAATAATATAAAGGAAATGATTGCAGGCAGAGCGGACAGGCAGCGTGAAATCGAAAGGGAGTCCGCTCAGTTTGAGCTAAAAAATAAAGAGCTTACTGCGAAAACCGAGGAAGCGGCTCTAAAAACGGCAGAACTGAAATTGTCTGTTTCAGAGTCTGAAAACAGAATTACCGAGCTTATCGAAAAAAGAAACCAGACCGAAAAACTCGGCATAGAATTAAGGTCAGGCGAGCGCGAACAGACTGCTCAGCGTGAAAAAATCGGAGGAGAGCTCGCTCGTCTTACCGAACGAAAAGAAGTAATGCTTAAGGAGTATGACGATGTTATCCGTCAGCTTTACGACGAATACCAGCTTACGAGAAGCGAAGCGGAAAACATGGGCATCAGAATTGAAAAGCCTTCTGACGCAAAGCGTGAGCTTGCCGATGTCAAATCAAAAATCCGCTCACTCGGAAATGTCAATGTTTCGGCTATTGAGGAATACAAAGAGGTAAGCGAGCGGTATGAGTTTATGTCGGCACAGATAAACGATGTCGAAACTACACGTGCGGAGCTCCATAAGCTTATAAATCAGCTCACGCACCAGATGCAGGATATATTTACGGAAGGATTTGAAAAGATTAACGAGAATTTTTCAAAGACCTTTACGGAGCTTTTCGGCGGAGGGAGCGCCAGTCTTACCCTTTCAGAGCCTGAAAACGTCCTTGAAAGCGGTATTGACATAAATGTTAAGCTGCCGGGCAAGAACGTACCGAGTCTTGACGGTCTTTCGGGCGGTGAAAAGGCGCTTATCGCTCTTTCCATATACTTTGCGATAATGCGTGTCAACGCACCTCCTTTCTGTTTCCTTGACGAGGTTGATACTGCGCTTGACGATATAAATGTTGAGCGGTTCGCGGATTATATGAAAAAATCCGATTATTCAACACAGTTCATATGCGTTACGCATCGCAGAGGAACGATGGAAGCGGCGGACATGCTTTACGGCGTCACAATGCAGGAAAAAGGAATTACAAAGCTGCTTGAGCTTAATGTTACCGAGCTTGAGAAGACTCTTGCCGAAACGAAAGGCGCATAAATTTCTACAAAGGCGGGAAAGCAATGGGATTTTTCAGTAAAATCAAACAGGGTCTTCAGAAAACAAGAGACTCTATATCAAACGGAGTAAACAGTATAATAAACAGCTTCACAAAAATTGACGAGGAGCTTTTTGAGGAATTGGAGGAAACACTGGTTATGTCCGATGTCGGGGTTGTAACCGCGGAAGAAATATGCGGGCAGCTGCGTAAAAAAATCAAAGAGACCGGAATAACCGACCCGTCAGAAATTAAGGGTCTTATGAAAGAAATCATCGCAGAAATGCTCGGAGAGGACGAGGGACTGAAGCTTGATACAAAGCCGTCTGTTATACTTGTGATCGGTGTGAACGGCGTAGGAAAGACCACAACAATAGGAAAATTGGCTTCACAGCTTAAAGAAAACGGCAAAAAGGTCGTTTTAGGCGCGGCTGATACATTCAGGGCTGCGGCTATCGACCAGCTCGGCATATGGGCTGAGCGCGCCGGTGTTTCAATGGTAAGAAGCGTTGAAGGCACCGACCCCGCTTCGGTCGTTTTTGATACAATAGCGTCGGCAAAGGCTAAAGGCGCAGACGTTATAATCTGCGATACCGCAGGCAGGCTTCACAACAAAAAGAACCTTATGGACGAGCTTGCCAAAATCTACCGAGTGATAGGCCGGGAGCTTCCGGACGCTTCGGTGGAAACGCTGCTTGTGCTTGACGCGGCAACCGGACAGAATGCGGTTAATCAGGCAAGGGAGTTCAAAAATGTTGCCGACATTACCGGAATTGTCCTGACAAAGCTTGACGGAACCGCAAAAGGCGGTATAATAATAGCAATAAGAAATGAACTCGGAATACCTGTGAAATTTGTCGGTGTGGGCGAGGGTATTGACGATTTGCAGCCGTTTAACGCCGCCGAATTTGCCGACGGTATTTTTGAATGATTTGACGGACGAACGGAGGAAAACCGATTTGAAAATATTTATCGCAACAAAAAATCATAATAAGCTCAAGGAGCTTGAGCGTATTTTAAAGCCGATGGGATTTGACGTGCTCAGCGAAAATGATTTAAGCGAGCCTTTGCCGGAGGTTGAGGAAACCGGAACAACATATGAGGAAAACGCTCTTTTAAAGGCGCATTCAGGGCTTAAAGTTACCGGTATAATGACCGTTGCGGATGATTCGGGACTGAGCGTTGATTATCTTGACGGAGCTCCCGGAGTTTATTCCGCACGGTATTCAGGCGAGGGTGCTACATATGAGAGCAACAACCAAAAGCTGCTTGCGGCGCTTGAGGGTGTTCCGAAGGAAAAGCGTACGGCAGTTTTTGTTTCGGCTATTGCCTGTGTTTTTCCTGACGGCAGGGAATTTACGGTAAGAGGAGAATGCCACGGCTATGTCGCTGATAAATGCAGCGGTACCGGCGGCTTCGGTTATGATCCGCTTTTTGTGTGCGAGGCAGGCTGCTACGCTGAGCTTTCACCCGAAGAAAAGGACAGGGTAAGCCACAGGGGAATAGCGCTCAGAAAATTTGAAAAAGAGCTTAAAAAAATAATCGATAACGGAGAAATATAAATGTTGAACAGCAGACAAAGGGCGCAGCTCCGCGCCATGGCGAACAGTCTTGAAACTATTTTTCAGATAGGCAAGGCGGGTGTTACGGAAAACACGGTTAAGCAGGCTGATGACGCGCTTGAGGCAAGGGAAATAATTAAAATGAGAACTCTTGAGACCTGTCCGATTTCATCACGCGATGCAGCGGAAAACATAGCGAAAGAAACCGGAGCCGATGTTGTGCAGGTAATAGGCACACGCTTTGTCCTTTACCGTGAAAGCCGCAACAATAAACAGATAAAACTGGTGAAATAATATGTCTCTTACCGCTCTTTTCGGGGGAACCTTCAATCCTTTGCATATAGGTCACTGTGAAATCCTTGCCGCACTTGAGAATCGTCCGGAAATCGGCGAAATATGGATTATGCCGACAAGGATACCGCCTCACAAGGTATTTGACAAAGTGACAGATGATTCTGTCAGGATAGAAATGTGCCGTATGGCGGCGGAGCGTTATAAAAAGGCGAAGGTTTCACTGATTGAATTTGAAAGAACAGGCAAAAGCTATACCTTTGACACCGTAAAACTTTTAAAGCAAAAATATCCTGACAGGGATTTTGTTTTTGTATGCGGCGGAGATATGCTCGTCACATTCGACGAATGGTACAGATATGATGAGCTGCTGAAAATGCTGCCGTTTTACGCCTTCAGGCGGACAGATACCGACGATGCGCTTTTTGACAGTAAAAAAGTGCAGCTCGAACGTGAAGGAATGCGTATAACTGTTATGAACGAGCGAATAACGGCGGTTTCGTCAACTTTGATACGAAATAATATAAACAGTGCAAAAAGATTTTTGCCGGAGTATATATATAATTACATTAAAGCCGGAGGGATTTACGGTGTCTGAAAGCAGGACAAATTATGAGTCGCTCAAAATTATACTGAAGAGCAGGCTCAATGAAAAGCGCTATTATCATTCACTTTGTGTGGCGGACGAGGCAAAGAGACTTGCCGGTAAATACGGCGGTAATGAAGAAAAAGCGTATCTTGCCGGTCTTTTGCACGATATTACCAAAAATTCGCCAGACGAGGAACACTTGCAAATTTTTAAAGAGTCTGATATAATTTTAAGCGATATTGAAAAAAATGCCAAAAAGCTATGGCACGCTATGTCCGGCGCTGAATATGTAAAACGTGTAATCGGTGTCGACGATCCGGAAATTATCGATGCGATAAGGTATCATACGACTGCCAAGGAAAATATGTCACTGCTTGCAAAAATACTTTATTTGGCTGATTTTACTTCTGCTGATCGTGATTACGAGGATGTTGATGTAATTAGGAAGTATGTGGATGAATCGCTTGACAAGGCATTTGTGTATGCGCTTCAGTATTCCATAACTGACCTTGTCACTCAGGAACGCGCCATACACATTGATACGGTCAAAGCCTACAATCAGGCAGTATTACAGTAATTCGGAGGAGTTTAATTGGAAGCTTTTGAAATTTTAAAAATTGCGGCGAACGCGCTTAACGCAAAGAAAGCCAAAGAGCTTAACGCTGTAAAGGTATCTGAGATCACAGTACTTGCTGAGTATTTTCTGATGTGTACTGCCACATCGTCTACCCATGTGCGCTCGCTCGCGGACGAAGTGGAGGAAAAGCTCTCGGAAGCCGGTGTTCAGCCGCATCATATAGAAGGAAAGACTACCGGCTGGATAGTGCTTGACTACGGTTCGCTTATTATTCATGTTTTCAGCCGTGACCAGCGCGAGTTTTACGCGCTTGATAAAATGTGGAGCGACGGAGAACAGGTAAATCTTGATGATATTCTTGTTGATGCAGAAGGGGATTAAAATGAAAAGCAATTACGATTATTCAGCTATTGAAAAAAAGTGGCAGGATATATGGGACGAAAAACAAACATTTGCGGCAAAGGATGACTATTCACTGCCCAAATTTTACGGACTCGTTGAGTTCCCTTATCCGTCAGGCCAGGGGCTTCACGTCGGACATCCGCGTTCATACACTGCTATTGACATTGTATGCCGTAAAAGAAGGCTTCAGGGATATAATGTTCTTTACCCCATGGGGTGGGACGCGTTCGGTCTTCCGACTGAAAACTACGCGATAAAAAATCATGTTCACCCCGCCAAAGTTACGGCAGAAAATATAAAGAATTTCAAAAGACAGCTTAAATCCCTCGGCTTTTCGTTTGACTGGAGCCGTGAGATAAACACCACCGATCCGTCATATTATAAATGGACTCAATGGATTTTCCTTCAGCTTTTCAAACATGGTCTGGCATATAAAAAGAAAATGTCGGTAAACTGGTGTACTTCGTGTAAGTGTGTGCTTGCGAATGAAGAGGTTGTAAACGGTCATTGCGAACGCTGCGGCAGCGAGGTAGTTCATAAGGAAAAAAGTCAGTGGATGCTCAAAATAACCGACTATGCGGAGAAACTGCTTGACGGACTTGATGATGTTGACTTTATCGAGAGGGTAAAAACACAGCAGCGCAACTGGATAGGACGTTCATATGGCACTCAGGTTAAGTTTACCGCCAGTACCGGAGACGAGTTTGAGATTTTCACTACAAGAGCAGACACACTTTTCGGCGTCACCTATATGGTTATGTCGCCTGAGCATCCGCTTATTGAAAAATGGGCTGATAAAATCAGGAACTATGATGAGGTGCTTTCCTATAAGCAGGAAGCCGCCAAAAAGTCGGATTTTGAGAGAACTGAGCTCGCTAAGGACAAAACCGGTGTAAAGCTCGAAGGCGTTACAGCCGTTAATCCCGTAAACGGTAAGGAAGTTCCTATATTCATATCCGACTATGTTCTGATTTCATACGGTACGGGTGCTATTATGGCAGTTCCGGCGCACGATGGACGCGACTGGGATTTCGCCAAGAAATTCGGCCTTCCGATTATTGAGGTCGTTTCTGGCGGAGAAGACGTCCAGAAGGCGCCGTATACGGATTGTGCCACCGGCAAACTTGTCAACTCCGGATTTCTTGACGGTCTTTCGGTAGACGAAGCCAAAAAAGCTATGCAGAAGTGGCTGACTGATAAGGGTATAGGATATGTAAAGACTAATTACAAGCTCCGCGACTGGGTGTTCTCACGCCAGCGCTACTGGGGCGAACCGATACCGATAGTCTACTGCGATAAATGCGGTTATGTTCCGCTGCCTGAAAGCGAATTACCGCTTGTTCTGCCGAATGTCGACTCTTACGAGCCTACCGATAACGGAGAGTCTCCGCTTGCTAAAATGACCGATTGGGTAAATACTACCTGTCCTCACTGCGGCGGTCCGGCAAAGCGCGAGACCGATACTATGCCACAGTGGGCCGGTTCTTCGTGGTATTTTCTGCGCTACTGCGACCCGCATAATGATAAAGAGTTTGCCTCGAAAGAAGCGCTTGAATACTGGTGTCCGGTTGACTGGTACAACGGCGGTATGGAGCATACCACGCTGCACCTCCTTTACAGCCGTTTCTGGCACAAATTCCTTTACGATATAGGCGCTGTTCCGAATCCCGAACCTTACGCGAAACGTACAAGCCACGGTATGATTCTTGGCGAAAACGGCGAGAAGATGTCAAAATCACGCGGCAATGTTGTAAATCCGGATGATATAATCCGCGAATACGGCGCAGACACAATGCGTATATACGAAATGTTTATAGGCGATTTTGAAAAAGCCGCGCCGTGGAGCCAGTCATCTATAAAAGGAAGCAAGCGTTTTCTCGAAAAGGTATGGTCTCTGTCTGACCGCCTGACGGACGGTGACGGATACCGCCGTGAGCTTGAGGCTGATTTTCACCGTACTATAAAAAAGGTCACCTTTGACATTGAGGGCCTTAAAATGAATACTGCTATAGCTGCCCTCATGTCTCTGCTTAACAGTATTCAGAATACGGGAAGCATAACAAGGGGAGAATTTAAGACTTATCTTATCCTTCTTAATCCTTTTGCTCCGCATATGACAGAGGAGCTCTGGCAGCAGGCTGGATTTGACGGGATGCTCAACGAGGCTGAGTGGCCGTCTTATGATGAGGCGAAATGTGCTGACAGTACCGTACAGATTGCGGTGCAGGTAAACGGAAAAATAAAGGCAAGGATTGACATTCCGGCAGATATTTCCGCTGATGACGCTATCGCACAGGCAAAGCAGAATGACGCAGTCGTTTCAGCGATAGGCGGCGGTACTGTTATTAAGGAGCTATATGTGCCTAAAAAGCTTGTTAATATTGTTGTGAAATAATTTGCGCATTTGTGCAAAATATTTGTTGCATATTTGCCGTATTTGTGGTATTATAATCAGTGTTATCTGTAATGTGGAGGTGTAATCTGTGGGTGCAGTTGAAATAATAATAGGAATTGCCGTTATATTAGTCTCTCTTTTCATTATAGCCGTTGTTCTTTTGCAGCAGGGTCACCGTGCCGGTATAAACGGTGCAATATCCGGCGGCGCTGATACTTTTCTTTCAAAGAACAAGGCAAGAACATTTGACGCTACATTGTCCCGTTGGACAAAGTATATTGCTATTCTGTTTTTTGTTATGTCAATAATCGCAAATGTTATTGCGTTAAGAGGCTGATAATACCGGAGAGTGTTTTCCGGTCAAAGTGTGTCTTGACTGATGCAGGAAAATAATGTATAATTATTTTTGCGATTTAATTTAAGACCCCTGCTATTTTGCGGAGGGAGGGAATATAAATGAGTCAGGTAAGAATCAAAGAAAATGAATCTCTTGATAACGCTCTGCGCCGCTTTAAAAGGCAGACCGCAAAGGACGGTGTTATTCAGGAGGTTCGCAAGAGAGAGCATTATGAGAAGCCCTCTGTAAAGCGTAAAAAGAAGTCGGAAGCTGCTCGTAAAAGAAAGTTCCGCTGATAATTACTGTTAAAAAGCGGTTTTTAACCGCTTTTTTTCATACTAAGGAGTATTTATGCTTTTAAGACCCTTTATAAAGCTTACTAAGATAACAGATATTACTTTTAAGATTTTGGAAAAATACGGAATAAAATTTCTTATCCTTGATGTTGATAATACGTTGTCCACACATCACGGAACTGTTTTGACAGACGGGCTTGAAGAATGGCTTAAATCAATGAAAAATGCCGGTATAGGACTTGTTATTCTTTCAAATTCAAAACGAGAAAGAGTGGAGCCTTTTGCAGAGAGGCTTTCGCTTCCTTATATAAGTATGGGACTTAAACCTCTTCCGTTCAAATTTAAGCAGGCGTTGAATGCTATCGGCGCCGTAAAGAAAGAAACCGCCATTGTAGGCGACCAGGTATTTACCGATACGCTCGGCGGAAATTTGTACGGTATTAAAACAGTACTGCTTGATCCTATAAAGCCGGAAACCTCTAAAAGTTTCCGATTTAAAAGGAAAATAGAACGCAAGGTTATAAAAATACTCAAAATCAAAAATACGGAGGTTGAATGATATGCCGAAATTCGGTCCTGCGGGCACTTCAGACAGTTTTACTGCTATGGGTTACAAAAGCAGTCTCGATGTTCCGGAATATATTGTAAAAATGGGACTGGACTGTTTTGAGTACCAGTGCGGCAGGGGAGTGAACATAGGGGAAGATAAAGCAAAAAGTCTCGGCAAGCTTGCTGCGGACGCAGGTGTTTATCTTTCGCTTCACGCGCCGTATTATATTTCAATGTCCTCGCTCGAAGAGGAAAAAAGACTCAATTCAGTAAATTATATTATTGCTTCTGCCAAAGCGGTCAACGCCATGGGAGGGGAGCGTATAATTGTTCATACCGGTTCTTGCGGCAAAATTTCAAGAGCCGACGCGCTTGAACTTGCGTGCGATACAATGAAAAAAGCTCTTAAAGCGCTTGACAGCGAGGGACTGGGACATATACATATATGTCCTGAAACTATGGGCAAGGTAAATCAGCTTGGAACGCTTGACGAAGTGCTTGAGCTTTGCAGTCTTGACGAACGTTTGATACCTTGTATCGATTTCGGGCATTTGAATGCCCGTGATCTCGGCTGTTTTAAAACCTTCGCAGATGTTGAGCGGGTATTTACCGCAATTAAGGACAAGCTTGGAACAGACCGCCTTAAAAATTTCCATTCACATTTTTCGAAGATTGAGTATACCGCAGGCGGCGAAAAACGTCATCTGACATTTGAGGACGATAAATTTGGACCTGATTATGAGCCGGTGATGGAGCTTACGCTCAAATACGGCTGCGATCCTGTTTTTATATGCGAGTCCGCCGGTACACAGGCGGAGGACGCACATACCATGAAAGAATACTATCTTTCGCTTTCTAAATAAAATTACGGAGGTGCTCCGATGATTTGGCACAGCACAGGCGCGGAAGAAGTACTGCGCGAGCTTGATGTTGACAGTAAAAAAGGGCTTCCTAACGGCGTTGCCGAAATGCGGCTTGAGGAATACGGAAAAAATGTAATTTCAAACCCTGATAAACCGTCATACAGCGATAGATTTTGGGGTCAGCTTAAAGGGAAGACGGTTATTTTTCTTATAATTACCGCACTTCTTTCTTTTGTTGTTTCTCTTATGTATAAAGAGGTGAACAGCTATTCATCACTGTTAATAATTGCTATTGTTTTGATTAACGCGGCAGTCAGCGCTTATCATCTTCATTCATGTGATGAAGCGCTTGATCGAATGAAGAGTATTTCCAACCCGTCTGTCCGTGTCCTCAGAGACGGTGTGGTAAAATCCGTCAATTCTTCGCTTCTTGTTCCCGGTGATATTATTTTGCTTGAGACAGGGGATTATGTTCCGGCTGACGCGCGTATTATAGACAGCAATGAATTTCGCTGTAATGAGTCTTCACTTACAGGTGACGATATACCTGTCGAAAAAGACGCCGATTCGCTACATGATGATATTACCGAAGCGGAAAACCGTTCAAATATGGTTTTTTCAGGCACGAGCGTTGTTCACGGAAGCGCAAAGGCAGTAGTAGTATCTACCGGTCTGAATACCGAAAACGGAAGAACATCTACTATTCTTCGACAGTCTGGAGAAAAAAAGCTACCGCTTGAAAATGAGCTTGACGGAATCGGTAAAATTATAAATATAGCGGTTCTTATTGTTTGTCTTCTGGTTTTTCTTATAGGTATGATGCAAAATTTCAACACCGGTAATTTTGCAAGCACAACGCTTAAAATGATTGTTAATTCCGTCGCGCTCGGCGTTGCGGCAATTCCCGAGGGTCTACCGGCGATAGCGACAGTTGTCATCGCAATAGGTGTTCAGCGTATTGTAGAAGACAAAATAACCGTTAAGGATTCTTCGGCGCTTGAGCTTCTCGGAAAGACAGATGTTATTTGCTCAGATAAGACAGGCGTGCTTACACGAAATAAAATGCAGCTTGGAAAAATTTTCGACGGAGATAGAATCACCGATTTTGAAAACGAGGCTGCTGACGAAAAAACGCTGCTTGTACTTAAGCTGGCAGCCGCATGTTCAACCCTTCAGAATGATTCCACTGAAGACGCTATAAAAAAGGCATGTCTTGCTTACAACTCAATGTCAGAAAAAGATATTGAAGATGTTTTCCCGAAGCTCAGTATAATTCCGTTTGACTCGGCACGCAAGACAATGACGGTTATCACTATGATTAACGAAATACCTTATGCTATTGTTAAAGGTGCGCCGGAAATCGTTGTCAGGCAGTGTACAGGATGTAACATTGAAGAGATACTTAAGATTAACGATTCTTTTGCAAATGACGCATACCGGATTGTTTGTATAGCAATGCGTCCGCTTGAAACTATTCCGGCGAACCCTAATCATGAGGAAATTGAACAGGGACTTACTTTTGTTGGACTTGTGGCTCTTTCAGACCCGCCGCGTGAAACAGTTATAAGCGATATAAAAACCTGTGAAGAAGCCGGCATCCGCACAATAATGATAACGGGGGATAATCTGACAACAGCCAGTTCAGTTGCGAGGAGAATAGGAATTCTTAAAGACGGTACCAAAGCTGTTACCGGAGAAGAGCTTTCCCGTATAAGTGACGCCGAGCTTTCAGAAACAATAGAAGATTATTCTGTTTACGCGCGAGTTTCACCGTCTGATAAGCTGAGAATTGTCAGAGCTTGGCAGAATCACGGCAGTGTCATTACCATAACCGGAGACAGTGTTCAGGATGCCGACGCGCTTGCCGCGGCTGATGTAGGGTGCGCGATAGGACGTTTCGGAGCCGATGTTGCAAGGGGCAATGCGGATATTATTATCGCAAGCAACAGATTTGAGTCTATTGTCTGTGCCGTAAAGGAAAGCAGAGGCTTATTTGACAATATTAAAAAATCTGTTTTTTACCTTTTGTCATGCAATTTTGCCGAGCTTCTGACCGTTTTCGCCGGAATGCTTATTTTTGCAGGTTCACCGCTTAATGCTGTGCAGCTTCTGTGGATTAATCTCATTACTGATTGCGCTCCGGCTGTCTCACTCAGCATGGAAAGAGCGGAAGATTCCGTAATGAAACGTAAACCCTATACTGTTTTAAACAGGTTTTTTAATGCCCGTTCTGTATTTTCGATAGCTGCACAAAGCCTGTTTATTGCTGTAATGACACTTATAGCCTTTGCTGTCGGAAGGTCGGACGGAGCAAAAACCGCACTGACAATGGCTTTTTCCGTACTTTCAATGACTCAGATATTCCACTGCTTTAATAATAAGTTTGAGGGTTCTGTATTCAACAGAAAAATCTTTTCAAACAGGTTTCTTAACTTTTCAGTGCTTCTCGCGTTTTTTATAATTTTATTCCTTGTCTTAACACCTGCCGGATATTTATTTGGTATGACTGTACTATCAGTAGGTCAGTTTTTCCTTTCGCTTTTGCTTTCGGTTCTTATTATACCGTTTTGCGAAATAATTAAGATTGTAAAACGACTTGTTAAAAATAATTCTTGAATTTTTAAAGGAGCTTTCTTGTGGAAAAGATTGAAAGTTTTAAAATTGACCATTTGAGACTGCTGCCGGGACTTTATGTTTCACGAAAGGATACTAAAGGTGACTGTACAGTAACAACATTCGATATGAGAATTACCGCTCCAAATCGGGAACCTGTCATAGATATGCCGGCTTTACACACCATTGAGCATCTCGGCGCAACATATCTGCGCAACAGCGACAAAAAGGACGAAATAGTTTATTTTGGTCCCATGGGGTGCAGGACAGGATTCTATCTGTTGATTTTCGGCAGCAGGAAACCTGAAGATATTTTTAAAACCATTATCGGAATGTGCGATTTTATTTTGAATTTTGAGGGAGAAATACCCGGCGCCTGTCCGGCTGAATGCGGGAATTTTTCGGAGCAGAATCTTGAAATGGCTAAATATTATATCCGTAAGTATAGAAAAATTCTTTATGAAGAAAAGAGATTTGTTTATCCCAAATAATATTCAAATATAACAACGGTCGCTGCGGCTTATATTTGCAGCGACCGTTGTTTATATAATAATCAATAAATATTTTCTTTAGCACATTGCTTGTAAAACTCTTTGAGCGATGGATAGAGTGATGCGTAAAGATTATAAAGTTTGTTGTAAATAGTATTAAGATTGCTGTCCGGAATACAACTGTCTGATGTCTTGCAGATAATATCACATGCTTCTTGTACGCTTTTGTAAATTCCACAGCAAACACCACCGAGTATCGCGGCTCCGAGTGCTGCACCTTCCGATGAAATAGTCGACTGTATTTCGCAGCCGAATATATCGGCTAACATCTGGCGCCAAAGTGCACTTGAGCCTCCTCCGCCGCAGGCAAGCATATTTTTCGTTTTTACTCCGGCGGTCTCGAATATGTCAAGGCATTCTTTTAAAGAAAATGTTACTCCTTCCATTACCGAACGCAGCATATCGGCTTTTGTGTGCGATGCTGAAAGTCCTATAAAACCTCCCCGTGCGTGTGGGTCAAGGTGAGGACTGCGTTCGCCCATCAGGTAAGGCAGAAAGAATAGCCTGTTGCTTCCGACCGGTACTTTTGACGCTGCTTTGTCAAGCAGCGCGTAGACATTCTCGCCTGTTTTTTTTGCATCATATATTTCTTTTTCGCACAAATTATCTTTAAACCATTTCAGCGAAAGCCCGGCTGCCTGTGTAACACCCATTATATGCCATTCACCTGGAACGGCGGAGCAAAGTGTATGTATTCTTCCTTTAGGGTCGCGGCAGAGCGCAGATGTATGAGCATATACTACACCGCTTGTACCGATTGTCACAAAACCGCGTCCGTCACGTACAACTCCCATTCCTACCGCTGCAGCGGCATTGTCCCCGGCTCCTCCCGCAACAGGAGTACCTTCCCTAAGCCCTGTTAAAGCGGCGGCTGAAGCTGTTACGGTTCCGGTTACATCAGGTGATTCGTATACCTTAGCCAAAAGTGAACGTTCGATACCGAGCAGTGAAAGAATTTCATCTGACCAGCACCGTCGCGGTACGTCGAGTAATTGCATTCCGCCGGCATCAGACACTTCTGTGGCGTATTCGCCGGTCAGCATAAAGCGTATATAATCTTTAGGAAGAAGAATATGGCGGCACTTATCATAAATTTCCGGTTCGTTGTTTCTTACCCAGAGAATTTTCGCTGCGGTAAATCCGGTAAGCGGGGGATTTGAGGTTATTGATATAATTTTTTCTTTACCTACGGTATGTTCAAGCTCATCACACTCTTTTGCGGTACGCTGGTCACACCATATTATTGCCGGTCTCAGTACATTGTTATCACTGTCAAGCATTACAAGTCCGTGCATCTGACCTGAAAGACCTATTCCGGAAATTTCAGCACCTTTTATTCCGCTTTTTTTTAATACTGCGGAAATGGTAGTTACAACAGCGTTCCACCAATCCTCAGGTCTTTGCTCTGCCCAGCCGTTTTCAGGCTGATAAAGCGGATATTCGGCAGTTTCCGATGAAATAAGCTCACCTTTTTCATTGAAAAGTACCGTTTTTGTTCCGGATGTTCCAATATCTATACCTAACAAATAACCCATTTTGAATATCCTTTCATTTAAAACAAGTTTGCGGGCTTTTACTGTTTTCCAGCAATTTGTTCAATGGTTTTTTATCCGAAAATAACCGAATTAACTATGCTCTCAAGATATTCCTGTCTTCCGCTGATATTTGTTGTTATTTCGCCAAGACCGAGTGCGTAGCTTTCAAGTTCTTCAATTGAAGCGGTTTTTGCTGTAATCTTTGCACCGATTCCGCTGTTGTAGCTGCTGTAACGGTTATGAACAAATTCATCAAGTCTGCCGTCAGTAATCAGTTTATCGGCTATTTTAAGACCGAGAGCGAATGAATCCATGCCGGCTATGTAAGAATAAGCGATATCTTCAGGAGTATATGAGCCGCGGCGTGCCTTTGCGTCAAAATTGAGGCCTCCGTTTGTGAATCCGCCTGCGCGCAGAACTTCAAGCATACACATTGACGTATCATATATATTTGTGGGGAATTGGTCGGTATCCCAGCCGAGAAGCAGATCGCCCTGATTGGCGTCTATCGATCCGAAAAGTCCGTTTATGCGTGCCACCTCAAGTTCATGCTGGAAGGTATGACCGGCAAGAGTAGCGTGATTTGCTTCAATATTCAGTTTGAAATCGTTATCAAGGCCATATTTTTTAAGGAAACCTGCTACGGTTGCGGCATCAAAATCGTACTGGTGCTTTGTAGGCTCTTTCGGTTTCGGTTCAACATAAAAATCGCCGTCAAAGCCTATTGACCTGCCGTAATCTGCCGCAATGCGCATAAGATAGGCCATATTATCCTGTTCACGTTTCATATCGGTATTCAAAAGAGTTTCGTAGCCCTCTCTGCCACCCCAGAAAACATAGCCTTTTCCTCCGAGTCTGACGGTAACTTCAATAGCTTTTTTTATCTGCGCTGCAGCAAAGGCAAAAACGTCTGCATTCGGAGATGTTCCGGCACCGTGCATATATCTCGGGTGATTGAAACAGTTAGCCGTACCCCAAAGCAGCTTTTTACCGTACTCTTTCATCAGTTTTTCAAGCAGTTCGGTGATTTTATCAAGATTTTCATTGCTTTCGGCAAGTGTGGAGCCTTCCGGAGCAATATCCCGGTCGTGAAAACAGAAATAATCTATATTAAGCTTTTCAAGAAGCTCAAAGGCGGCATAAGCTCTGTTTTCATAAATTTCCATGGGAGTTTTTCCGCCGAAGCTTTTTTCCATAGTTCCGCGCCCGAACATATCAGTTCCGTCCGCACAAAGCGTATGCCAGTAAGAAAGAGCAAATTTAAGATGCTCACGCATTGACTTTCCGGCTATTATTTCGTCCGGATTATAATATCTGAAGGCCAGTCCGGTTTTCGCTGAACTTCCTTCAAATTTAATTTTCGGTATCATAGGAAAAAATTCTTTCATTCTGCATCCCTCTTTTATATTTTTGCGGAAATTCAAATTCCTTTATTATCGTAGCATTACGGTATAGACTTTTCACGACAAATATTATATAATATATAGACAAAATTTGTTTTTTGTGAGGTGATTTATCTGTTTTATGAATCTAAACACCCTCTTGATGCGGATTATTTCCAAATAGAGCACGGTCAGGATTTTTCTTTCCCGCCTCATATACATCACTGTTTTGAAATAATAAATGTTACAGAGGGAAAAATGACGGTGACTGTCGGCGGGAAAAGCCGTGAGCTTGTTAAAAACGCAGCTGTTCTGATTTTTCCGAATCAGGTTCACTCTCTCAAGACCGAAGAAAAAAGCAAACATACTTTATGTGTTTTTTCGGATAAATTGGTAAATTCATTCTCAAAACAAAAAGCAGGCCTTGTACCTGAAAATAATTTTTTTATTCTGCCGGATTACCTCGCTGATATGTTTAATAATCTGGATATTAAAAGTAATTTAAGCACAGTTAAAGGCACTCTTTATTCTTTGTGCGGAGTATTCGATGATAACGCGGTTTATTATAAGCGGGACGATTCAAAATCCGAGCAGATGATTATCAGAATTTTTGAATATGTTACGGAAAACTACCGGGAAAACTGTAACCTGAAAAAGCTCTCGGAATATTTAAGATATGATTACGCATATATTTCGCGCATTTTCAGAAAAACTACCGGAATGAATTTCAATGCATTTATAAATCAGTACCGAATAAGCGAAGCGTGTTATCTGCTCAGTACAAGCGATAAAACTGTTTTGCAAATTGCAGAGGAATGCGGATATGATTCATTGAGAAGCTTTAACAGGAATTTCAAAGAATATACCGGAATTTCTCCGGCGCAGTACAGAAAATCAACACAGTAGTTATTCGGTTCATAATCCTTATTGTTGCATCAAATCGATCGGTATGGTAAAATTATATATATTTTTAAAAAAGGAGAATTAAAATGCTTGAAACAGGAATGAAAGCACCGGATTTTACTTTACAGGATAAAGACGGCAAAAATGTTGCGCTTTCGGATTTTGCCGGTAAAAAAGTAATACTGTACTTTTACCCGAAGGATAATACCCCTGGTTGCACAAGGCAGGCGCAGGCTTTCAGCACGGCTTACGAAAAATTCAAAAAAATGAATATTGAGGTCATCGGCATAAGCAAGGACAGCACCGCCTCACATTTGAAATTCGCAGATAAATACTCACTGCCCTTTATTCTTTTGTCTGATCCTGAGCTTACGGCAATAAAGGCTTACGGCGTATGGCAGGAAAAAAAGCTTTACGGCAAGGTAAGTATGGGAGTTGTAAGAACTACTTTTGTTATCGATGAGCAGGGGAATATCGAAAAAATTATGCCCAAGGTAAAACCGGATACTAACGCCGCAGAGCTTCTTGAATATTTCGGGGAGTGAGTGCTTTTTATGCTTGCGTATACTTATATTGAAAAAGGGCTTTTTGAACTTAAAGATAAGCCGAAGCCTGAAATAACCTATGAAAAAGACGCCATAGTGCGTGTTACGCTTGCGAGCATCTGCACAAGTGATATACACATCAAACACGGTTCTGTGCCGCGCGCCGTACCGGGGATTACGGTAGGGCATGAAATGGTCGGGGTGGTGGAGGAAACCGGAAACGCCGTGACAAAGGTGAAACCGGGTGACCGGGTTACCGTTAATGTCGAGACATTCTGCGGAGAATGCTTTTTCTGCAAGCACGGATATGTAAATAACTGTACCGATAAAAACGGCGGATGGGCGCTGGGCTGCCGCATAGACGGGGGACAGGCGGAGTATGTCCGCGTGCCGCTTGCCGATAACGGTCTTGATATTATTCCGGATAGCGTGACCGATGAACAAGCGCTTTTTACCGGAGATATTCTGTCAACCGGTTTTTGGGCAACGCGCATTTCCGAAATAAGTACGGAGGATTCCGTTCTTATAATTGGGGCGGGACCGACAGGACTTTGTACTCTTGCCTGCGCCGCACTTAAAAATCCGAAGAAAATTATTGTATGCGAGAAAGATAAATTCCGCCGTGATTTTGTAAACAGGCATTATCCTTTCGCCGTTACCGTAACGCCGGAGAACATTTCTCAATATGTAAAGTCAAACTGTCCTAACGGCGGCGCGGACAGGGTAATTGAGGCTGCCGGAGCAGAAGATACATTCCGTCTTGCGTGGGAGTGCGCCAGACCTAATGCCATTGTAACGGTGGTCGCGCTTTACGAGAATCCGCAGATTCTGCCGCTGCCCGAGATGTACGGTAAAAATCTTACCTTCAAGACCGGCGGGGTGGACGGCTGCGACTGCGCCGAAATTCTTTCACTGATAGAACAGGGAAAAATCGACACAACACCGCTTTTAACCCACATATTCGCACTTAAAGACATAGATGAAGCCTACAAGCTTTTTGAGGAAAAGCGGGACGGCGTTATAAAAGTGGCTGTAAAACCTTAATTATTATTGTTTTTCCCGGGAAAACTTTTAGATATATTATAAGAAAGAGTGGTATTGTAATTTGCAATACCACTCTTTATAAGTTTCGCAATATAGGATGCTTGCTATCAGAACAGTCCCGATATTTTTCCGTTTTCGTCTACATCAATTCGTTCGGCTGCGGGTACTTTCGGAAGTCCCGGCATGGTCATAATATCGCCTGTAAGCACTACTATGAATCCTGCTCCGGCGGATATTTTCACATTCTTTACCGTAACGGTGAAATCTTCCGGTGCGCCTAAAAGTGTCGGGTCATCGGAAAAGCTGTACTGCGTCTTTGCAATGCAGACAGGACAATTAGAAAATCCCATTTCGGTGAGCTTTTGAATTTGTTTTTTGGCGTTCGGCAGAATACTTATTCCTTTTCCGCCGTATATTTTCTTTACTACCGCCTCAATTTTATTCTCGATAGAGCCGTCAAGGTCATAGCTGAATGTAAAGTCGCCCTTTTCCTCTTCGCACAGACGGACAACCTCGCGTGCCAAAGCCTCGCCGCCCTTGCCGCCGTCCGCCCAGACGGTTGAGAGCACCACATTGACGCCAAGCTCTTTGCATTTCTGTATTATAAATTCTATTTCATTATCCGTATCTGTTGGGAAGCGGTTTACCGCGACTACACATGGAAGCTTGTATACATTTTTGATATTGGAAACATGACGCAAAAGATTGGGAATGCCTTTTTCAAGCGCGTCAAGATTTTCCGTATCAAGGCTTTTTTTATCAAGACCTCCGTGCATTTTAAGCGCGCGGACAGTTGCTACCACAACAACGGCAGAGGGTGTAAGTCCTGCTACGCGGCATTTTATATCAAGAAATTTTTCAGCGCCTAAGTCTGCTCCGAAGCCTGCCTCGGTAACCGCGTAATCAGATATTTTAAGCGCCATTTTTGTTGCCGTTACCGAATTGCAGCCGTGGGCAATATTGGCGAAAGGTCCGCCGTGGACAAAAGCAGGAGTGCCCTCTAAAGTCTGCACAAGATTAGGCTTGAGCGCGTCTTTCAAAAGTGCCGCCATGGCTCCCGCGGCTTTAAGCTCGCCGCAGGTTACAGGCTTATCGTCAAATGTATAACCGACTATTATTCTTGAAAGCCTTTCTTTAAGGTCGGAAATTGAGCTTGATAGACAGAGCACCGCCATTATCTCGCTCGCTACGGTAATATCAAAGCCGTCCTCCCTTGGCATACCGTTCGCTTTTCCGCCGAGACCGTCGGTTATAAAGCGCAGCTGGCGGTCGTTCATATCCACGCAGCGCTTCCATGTGATTCGGCGGACGTCGATATTAAGAGAGTTACCCTGGTGAATGTGATTATCAAGCATGGCTGCAAGCAGATTGTTTGCAGCGCCTATCGCGTGGAAATCTCCGGTGAAATGCAGGTTAATGTCTTCCATCGGTACGACTTGTGCGTATCCGCCGCCGGCAGCGCCGCCCTTTATGCCGAAAACAGGGCCCAATGAGGGTTCCCGAAGGGCGACAGCGACATTTTTGCCTATTCTTTTCATACCGTCGGCAAGACCTATTGTCGTAGTGGTTTTTCCTTCACCGGCAGGTGTAGGAGTAATAGCCGTAACAAGTATCAGTTTGCCGTTTTCGGAATTATTTTCCTTAAGGAGTGACAGGTCAATCTTAGCCTTGTATTTACCGTACTGCTCGATATATTTTTCATCAATTCCGGCAGCGGCGGCAATATCAGTTATAGGTTTCATTTCGCATTGCTGCGCAATTTCAATATCAGATAAATATGCCAATTAAACTTCCTCCTTATTTAAAATATTTAACGGCAGACTCAAACATTTTAATATCATAGTTTCCTGGCACGTTCTTGTAAAGGTCGGCAGCGTACCTTTCTGCATGACCCATCTTTCCGAACACTCTGCCGTCAGGAGAGGTAATACCCTCTATCGCGTAGACGGAATCATTCGGATTAAAGTGTACATCACTTGTAGCAAAGCCGGAAAGGTCAACATACTGTGTCGCAATCTGGCCGTTTTCGGCGAGCTTCATAACAAGCTCATCGCTCGCTAAGAAACGTCCCTCACCGTGTGAAATCGGAACACTGTAAATATCTCCGACCTGCGTGGCGGCAAGCCACGGAGATTTATTTGACGCTATTCTCGTTCTTACAATTTTTGACTGGTGACGGGAAATAGTGTTGTATGTAAGTGTCGGACAATTTTCATCAGTTTCGATTATTTTACCGTAGGGAACAAGACCTAATTTTATAAGCGCCTGGAAACCGTTGCAGATTCCGCACATAAGTCCGTCTCGTTCTTCAAGAAGACGTGTAACTTCTTCCTTTACCGAGGCGTTGCGGAAGAAAGCGGTAATGAATTTCGCGCTGCCTTCCGGCTCGTCTCCGCCTGAAAATCCGCCGGGAATAAACACTATCTGTGATTCACGCAGCTTATTGGCGAATGCCTCAACGCTTTCTGCGACAGCCGCCGACGAAAGGTTCTTGATAACAAATATTTCTGGCTCGGCTCCGGCATCACGCATTATTTTTGCGCTGTCAAACTCGCAGTTTGTGCCGGGGAAAACAGGTATAAGTACGCGCGGCTTTGCCGTTTTTACCTTCGGTGCAACACGGTCAGTTGCTTTATAGCTGAAATTCTGCATTGCTGAATGACTGTCCGGAATGTTGCAGCGGAAAACACTTTCAAGCTTGTTTTCGTAAATATCAAGCAACTCGGAAAGTTCAAGCGATTCACCTAAAAGCGATATTTTTCCGTCATCAGTAACGGTTCCCACAGTTAATGCGTCCTCAACGTCGTCTGTAACTTCAAGCAGGAAGCCTGCATAGCAGTAATCAAATATACCCTCACAGCACATATTACCGTCAAACTCAAATCCGAGTGAGTTTCCGAAGCACATTTTCATTACAGCCTCGGCTATTCCTCCCATTCCGGGAGTATAGCAGGCGACAGCCCTGCCGGAGCGTATAAGCGCCGTCACTTTTTCAAATGTCTTTAAAAGAGAAGCCGTGTCAGGCAGACCGTTTTCATTGTAAACAGGGCAGAGCATAACAACCTTATCGCCGGATTTTTTGAATTCCGGTGATATTATATCGGAGGTTTTGGCGGTCGTTACGGCAAATGAAACGAGGGTAGGGGGGACATCTAAATTCTCAAAGGTTCCGCTCATAGAGTCTTTGCCGCCGATTGCGCCTATCTGAAGTTCGGTTTGCGCTTTAAAAGCACCGAGAAGTGCGGCAAGCGGTTTTCCCCAGCGCTTCGGGTCTTTACCGAGACGCTCAAAATATTCCTGGAACGTAAGATAAACGTCTTTAAATTCGGCACCGGTGGCTATCAGTTTGCAGACCGATTCTATAACGGCAAGATACGCTCCGTGATACGGACTCTGTTCCGTAATAAACGGATTGTAGCCCCAAGCCATAAGCGAGCAGTCGTCTGTATGCTTTTTCTCAACCGAGATTTTCTGCACCATAGCCTGAATAGGAGTGAGCTGATTTTTGCCGCCGAACGGCATAAGCACTGTTCCGGCGCCGATAGTCGAGTCAAACTGCTCGGATAGACCTCTCTTTGAACATATATTGAGGTCTCCGGCAAGAGACTTGTAATTTTCGATAAAACTGCCGCCGACGGTTTTGCCTATCGGCTGCGGCTTTTCTGCAAATGCGGTTATATGCTTTTCAGCACCGTTTGAGTTTAAAAACTCACGGCTTATATCAACAATAGCCTTGCCGTTCCAGTTCATTGTAAGTCTCGGGTCGGCTTTTACTACCGCGACAGGTGTTGCTTCAAGGTTTTCTGAGGCAGCGAGAGCCAAAAACCGGTCAACATTTTCAGGCTCAATAACAACAGCCATTCTTTCCTGAGATTCGCTGATTGCAAGCTCTGTTCCGTCAAGTCCGTCATATTTTTTAGGAACGGCGTTAAGGTCGATCTCAAGTCCGTCAGCCAGCTCTCCGATAGCGACTGAAACGCCGCCCGCTCCGAAATCGTTGCAGCGTTTTATCATTCGGCACGCTTCTGCGTTTCTGAACAGTCTTTGCAGCTTTCTTTCCTCCGGTGCGTTTCCTTTCTGAACCTCGGCACCGCAGGTTTCGAGTGACTGTAAAGTGTGCGATTTTGAAGAACCGGTAGCGCCTCCGCAGCCGTCACGTCCTGTTCTGCCGCCTAAAAGTATAACGATATCTCCGGGATCAGGACATTCGCGCCGTACGTTGCAGGCCGGTGCGGCGGCAATTACCGCGCCTATTTCCATACGCTTTGCCGCATATCCGTCATGGTATATCTCATCAACAATTCCGGTGGCAAGGCCTATCTGGTTGCCGTAGGATGAATAACCGTCCGCCGCGGTGGTGACAAGTTTTCTCTGCGGCAGCTTTCCGGGCATAGTTTCCTTTACGCTCTTAAGCGGGTCGGCCGCTCCCGTAACTCGCATTGCGCCGTATACATACGAGCGTCCGGACAGCGGATCACGGATAGCTCCGCCTATACATGTAGCAGCGCCGCCGAAAGGCTCTATTTCCGTCGGGTGATTGTGCGTCTCATTCTTAAACAGCAGCAGCCAGTCTTCATCGTTGCCGTCAACATTCACCTTGATTTTGACGGTACAGGCGTTTATCTCTTCCGATTCGTCGAGCTTGTCAAGCTTGCCCTTTGATTTAAGATATTTAACGGCTATTGTGGCTAAATCCATAAGGCAGACCGGCTTTGTTCGTCCGAGCTCCCTGCGTACATTCAGATAGTCGTTGTAGGCGTTTTGCAGCAGCTCGTCCTCAAATTCGGCGCCGTCTATATTTGTGAGGAATGTGGTATGACGGCAATGGTCTGACCAGTATGTATCAATCATTCTGATTTCGGTCATGGTCGGGTCGCGGTGCTCGGACTTGAAATAATCCTGACAAAACGCTATATCATCCGCGTCCATCGCGAGTCCGTATTTTTTTACAAATTCCTCAAGCGCCGTGCGGTCAAGTTTTATAAAACCGTCAAGTGTGGCTACGGAATCCGGTATATCGTACTTTACGGCAAGGGTTTCGGGCTTTTCGAGTGACGCCTCACGCGCTTCAACAGGGTTTATAACATATTTCTTGATGGCGGCAAGCTCCGCATCGGTCACATTGCCGTAAATAATGTAAACTTTTGCGGTGCGGATAACAGGACGTTCACCCTTTGAGATAAGCTGAATGCACTGCGCCGCTGAGTCGGCTCTCTGGTCGAACTGACCCGGCAGATACTCGACCGCGAAAATCGCCTGACCGTCGTTTTCAAGCTCTGAATAGGTATTGTCAAGCTGCGGCTCGGAAAAAACCGTTTTTACGGCATAATCAAACAGTTCGGACTCGATATTTTCCGCGTCATAACGGTTTATCACGCGTATATCCTTTACCGAGCTTATCTGCAAAAGACCGTTAATATCCGAAAGCAGCGCTTTCGCTTCGTGTGCAAGCTCCTTTTTCTTTTCGGAAAAAATGCGGTATACCATTATTTTATCTCCTTTGCTTTCAGCGCTCTGGCTCCTATATCATGACGGTAAAAAGCGTTTTTAAAGTTTACTTTTTTGGTTTTAAGATATGCTGCTTCTATGGCTTTCTCAAGAGTATCGGCAGTTGCGGTAACACCCAATACACGACCTCCCGCGGTTTTAAGTACGCCGTTTTCGAGTTTAGCGCCGGCAACATAAACACTGTCCGCTACATCAGGTGAAATTTGAAGCTCAAAACCGCTTTCGTATTTCTGCGGGTATCCGCTTGACGCCATAACCACGCATGCGGCATATTCACTTTTAAAATTAACTTCAGTTTCAGCAAGGGTACCGTTTGTGACAGCCTGCATAACTGTTAATAAATCACTTTGGAGCAGCGGCAGCACCACCTGTGTTTCTGGGTCGCCGAAGCGGCAGTTGTATTCAATTACCTTGGGTCCGTCCTCCGTCAGCATAAGTCCGAAGTAGAGACATCCCTTAAAGGTTCGTCCCTCGGCGTTCATAGCGTTCATTGTGGGAATAAATATTTTCTCCATACATTCATTTGCTATTTCTTCAGTATAATACGGATTTGGCGCCACGGTTCCCATGCCGCCGGTATTCAAGCCCTTGTCGCCGTCAAGCGCGCGCTTATGATCCATTGAAGATACCATGGGAACAAGCGTTTTTCCGTCGGTAAAGGACAGCACGGAAACCTCCGGACCGGTAAGAAATTCCTCAATTACAATATTAGCGCCGCTTTCGCCGAAGATCCTGTCCTCCATTATAGAACGGACAGCTTCTTTTGCCGCTTCGCATGTTTCGGCTATAATAACTCCCTTTCCGAGCGCGAGACCGTCAGCCTTAATAACCGTCGGTATCGGTGCGGTTTCAAGATAAACAAGAGCGTCGTCAGGGTTGGAAAAAACCTCATACCGCGCTGTGGGAATACCGTATTTCTTCATAAGATTTTTTGAAAAAACCTTGCTGCCCTCGATTATCGCTGCTTTTTTATCCGGTCCGAAGCAGGGGATACCCGCATCTGTCAGCGCGTCAACCGCTCCTAAAACGAGCGGGTCGTCAGGGGCAACAACCGCGTAATCTATTTTATTATCAAGCGCAAATTTTACTTGACCGTCGATATCTTTTGCGCCGATATCTACACAGACAGCGTCCGCTGCTATACCTCCGTTTCCGGGAAGGGCGTAAATTTCGCTTACCGCCGGATTTTCCTTCAGTTTCTTTATTATGGCGTGCTCGCGTCCGCCGCCGCCTACTACCATTATTTTCATTTTCTCACTCCTGTAACGGACGCAAGCCGGCTGTTTCTGCCGGCTTACGGGTATTATCAATAAATCGGGAAGTGTGAGCAGAGCTCCTGCACCTCGTCTGAAATTCTGTCTTTCGTTCCCTCAAAATCGTTTACAGTTTCGCTAATCCATTTGGCGATCTTGAGCATTTCAGGCTCCCTGAAGCCTCTTGTCGTTACGGCAGGCGTGCCGATACGAAGTCCGCTTGTGACAAACGGGCTCTGCGGGTCGTTCGGAACCGTATTCTTATTCGCGGTGATGTGAACCTCATCAAGCCTGTGTTCGAGCTCTTTGCCGGTAATACCGTTCTTTATGAGCTTTAAGAGCATAAGATGATTGTCGGTACCGCCTGATACTATATCGAGACCTTCTTTAATAAGTGCATCGCAGAGAACCTTTGCGTTCTTTATTATCTGGGTCTGATACTCTTTAAACTCAGGTGTGAGTGCCTCGCCCAAAGCAACCGCTTTAGCGGCGATTATATGCATAAGCGGACCGCCCTGCGTGCCGGGGAAAACCGCCTTGTCAATCTGCTTGGCATACTGCTCCTTGCAGAGAATAAGTCCGCCGCGAGGGCCTCGTAATGTTTTATGTGTGGTTGTTGTTACAACATCGGCATAGGGGACAGGGGACGGGTGGAGACCTGCCGCAACAAGACCGGCAATGTGCGCCATATCCACCATAAGATATGCTCCGACCTCGTCGGCAATTTCACGGCAGCGCGCAAAATCTATTGTCCTTGAATAGGCGCTGGCACCTGCGAGTATCAGCTTCGGCTTGCATTCAAGCGCGATTTCACGCATTTTGTTATAGTCTATCATTTCGGTTTCGTCGTTTACACCGTAGGGAACGATGTTGAAATATTTGCCTGAAATATTTACCGGTGAGCCGTGCGAGAGATGTCCGCCCTGCTGGAGATTCATACCCATAAAGGTATCGCCCGGCTGTAAAAGGGCAAAGAATACCGCGAGGTTGGCGTTAGCGCCGCTGTGCGGCTGCACATTCGCGTGCTCGGCTCCAAAGAGCTTTTTAGCGCGCTCGCGCGCGATTTCCTCGGCAATATCAACGCACTGGCAGCCGCCGTAATAGCGCTTGCCCGGATAGCCTTCGGCGTATTTGTTTGTAAGAACGCTTCCTGCGGCTAAAAGTACTGCCTTTGAAACGATATTTTCGGAGGCTATAAGCTCTATATTGTGCTGCTGGCGCTCAAGCTCCTTGTTGCACGCCTCGTAAACCTCCGCGTCGTAATTTTTAAGCTCGTCAAAAAAATTCATCGGTTTATTCTCCTTTATTACAGTTATATCAGTGATGGAAGAGTCTCATTCCGGTAAACGCCATAGCGATACCGTACTTGTTGCAGCAGTTTATGACTATATCGTCTCTTATTGAACCGCCCGGCTCGGCGATATAAGAAACACCGCTTCTGTACGCGCGCTCAATATTGTCGTCAAACGGGAAGAAAGCGTCCGAACCGAGCGCCACACCTGAGATGCCTGAAAGATAATTTTTTATTTCCTCATCTGTAAGCGGCTCGGGGCGTGTTTTAAAGTATTTCTGCCATATGCCGTCGGCGCATACGTCTTCTTCATTGCGGTTGATGTAACCGTCTATTATATTGTCGCGGTCGGGTCTTTTTATATCGTCCTTGAAGGGAAGGTTCAGAACCTTGTCATACTGACGCATAAACCATGTATCCGCTTTGCTTCCGGCAAGACGCGTGCAGTGAACTCTTGACTGCTGACCGGCTCCGACGCCTATCGCCTGACCGTCTACGGCAAAGCAAACTGAGTTTGACTGCGTATATTTAAGTGTAATAAGCGAAATTATAAGATCACGTTTTGCGCTGTCGGGAATATTTTTATTTTCGGTGACTATGTTTTCAAGAAGTGAGCTGTCAATCTTGAAATTATTTCTGCCCTGTTCAAAGGTTATTCCGAAAACCTGTTTGCGCTCCCTTTCTTCGGGAACATAACTTGGGTCTATCTCTACAATGTTGTAATTCCCGTTTCTTTTTGATTTGAGAATTTCAAGCGCTTCAGGCTCATAACCCGGAGCGATAATTCCGTCAGACACCTCGCGCTTTATCAGAAGAGCGGTTGTTGTGTCACATACATCGGAAAGGGCTACCCAGTCACCAAATGAGCACATACGGTCGGTGCCTCTCGCTCTCGCGTAGGCGCAGGCGAGGGGAGAATCGTCAAGATTTTCAATATCGTCCACAAAACAGGCTTTTTTGAGTTTGTCCGGCAAAACTGTTCCAACAGCGGCGCTTGTGGGGCTGACATGCTTAAACGAGGTTACAGCCGGAAGTCCGAGTGCTTCTTTGAGCTCCTTTACAAGCTGCCATGAGTTGAAAGCGTCAAGAAAATTTATGTAACCCGGCTTACCGTTGAGAATTTTTATGGGCAGATCGCTTCCGTTTTCCATAAAAATTCTGGCAGGCTTCTGATTGGGATTGCAGCCGTATTTAAGTTCAAACTCTTTCATTTGTATCCTCCTTATACGTTTAATACCGCGTCAACCGGCTCGGTATAGTGCTTTTTAAGTATCGGTTCTATAATGTCTTTTATAAATTCCTCGGTCTGGGAAACGCTTCTGCCTATGTACTTGGAAGGCTCAAGCTCTTTTAAAATTTCTTCCTTTGTAAGAGGAATCCTGCTGTCCTCAGCTATACGGTCAATAAGGTTGTTTGATTCACCGTGCAGCTTGACCCGTGCCGCCGCCTCATGCGAATATACCCTTATTATCTCGTGAAGCTCCTGACGGTCGCCGCCGCGCTTTACCGATTCCATCATAATGTTTTCGGTTGCCATAAACGGCAGCTTTTCCATAACTCTTTTCTTTATAACGTTTTCGTAGACAACAAGACCTGAAGTAACATTGATGTAGATATTCAATATTGCGTCAACCGCTAAAAACGCCTCAGCAACTGAAATACGTTTATTTGCGCTGTCGTCAAGCGTGCGCTCAAACCATTGTGTTCCGGCGGTCATGGCTGGATTAACAGAATCGGCTATCACATAGCGCGCAAGAGATGAAATTCTTTCACAGCGCATGGGATTGCGTTTGTAGGGCATAGCCGAGGAACCTATCTGATTTTTTTCAAACGGTTCTTCCATTTCCTCAAATGACTGAAGCAGTCTCATATCGTTTGAGAATTTATATGCGCTCTGCGCGAAGCCTGATAATACAGAAAGGAAATAAGAATCGACCTTTCTTGAATAGGTCTGACCGGAAACCGGAACGCAGGCGTCAAATCCCATATCCTGCGCTATAAGTGCTTCAAGTTTTTTAACCTTTTTTTCGTCTCCTCCGAAAAGCTCCATAAAGCTTGCCTGTGTGCCGGTAGTACCCTTTGAGCCGAGCAGCTTTAAGCGTGAAAGCTGATAATCAAGATTGTCAATATCCTGTGACAACTCATACATCCAGAGTGTAGCTCTTTTGCCGACCGTAGTCAGCTGTGCCGGCTGCAAATGAGTGTAGGCAAGACAGGGGAGAGCTTTATACTTATCTGCAAATTCGGAAAGATTTTTAAGCACCTGTGCGGCTTTCTTCTGAATAATCCCAGAAGCCTCACGAAGAATTATCACATCGGTATTGTCGCCGACATAACAGCTTGTAGCGCCGAGGTGTATTATCGGTTCGGCATGGGGACACTGCATTCCGTAGGCGTAAACGTGTGACATAACGTCGTGACGCACCTTTTTTTCGCGCTCTTCGGCAACATCGTAATTTATGTCGTCCTTATGCGCTTCAAGCTCTTCAATCTGCTCATCGGTAATGTTAAGACCTAACTTTTTTTCGGCTTTGGCAAGCGCTATCCAGAGACGGCGCCATGTTCTGAACTTAAAGTTTTCGGAAAAAACATGCTGCATTTCTTTGCTCGCGTAACGGGTGGAGAAAGGCGAAATATAAATATCCTTATTGTCCGGCATTTTTTTATCTCCTTATTTATTCTTGTTTATAAGCCTCTGCTCATATTTTCCTGTCTTTATATCGGTGTATCTCACATAAAGCGATATTTTATTGTTTTTATCGAGGTTTGCCCATAAATTATCGGTAAAATCATCTATGCTGTCCGGAATTTCCACGCGCTCAGGCTCGCCCTGAAATGTAGGAATAGGATTACCGTCACATACATATGTGTGTATAAAATGACCGAGACCGGCTTTCGCGGGATATGAGAAAGTATAGCGGCAGCAGTCGGAACCGTCGGCGTCAATGCTTTTGAGAATGCTCATTTCAT
Organism: uncultured Clostridia bacterium; assembly: GCA_944380885.1. GTDB lineage: Bacteria > Bacillota > Clostridia > Oscillospirales > Acutalibacteraceae > UBA737. The sequence goes on from CALWIZ010000004.1 coordinate 53,629, forward strand.
AGCTGAATTTTTCGTCGCCGAAATAAACAATACCGCTTATTCTCGGCGTGAGGTTCGGTGCGTCCGGTTCAAACTCACGGGTTTCAAGCGCCTCTTTGAAAGATTTGCCCTCGGTCATCATATTATAGACGGTGTCGGTCTGGTCGCCGTTTGTGATTATCAGCTTATTATCAAGCTGTCTTACGGCGGAATAAATTATAAGCGACGGGTCTTCTACCTTTGATGCGTCAAAAGGCTCGGTTTTTACCGTGCCGTTATTTTCGGTAAAAATACGGTTGCGGCTGTTTTCGCTTCTGCCCATTATGAAGTAGGCGGTAACCGCCTTATCACCCGATTTTGATGTGCCTATCACTATCCCTCTTCCGACATACGAATTGTCCTTTATCAGACTGCCGATGTCATTTATACTGTAAATATCCATTATCCGCGCTCCTTTAACATATTTTCGCATACTTTTTCCGCCGACAGGGGAAGTATTTTCCATTCTGCCTCGGTCATGACACGCTTCTGGAGAGTTTCAGGCGTGTCGCCGTCCTCAATATAAACGGCTTTCTGCATTATTATCTCGCCGCCGTCAGGAATCTCGTTTACGAAATGCACCGTAGCACCGGTCACCTTTACGCCGTAGGCAAGAGCCGCTTCATGCACATGAAGACCGTAAAAGCCTTTGCCGCAAAAGGACGGTATGAGCGACGGGTGTACATTTATTATTCTTTTTTCGTATTTTGAAGTAAATTTCTCACTTAAAATACACATAAATCCGGCAAGGATAATAAGCTCTGTGCCGTTTTGCTCAAGCAGTTCGGTAAGACGGTTTTCAAAATCCTCCTGTGAAACGCCTTTTTTTACGCATACAGCCGTTTTTATGCCGGCGTTTTTTGCTCTTTCAAGAGCATAGGTGTCCGGATTGTTTGAAACTACAAGCTTTATTTCTCCGGATTTGATTATACCGGTGCGCTCCGCGTCAATAAGTGCCTGAAGATTGGTGCCGCCGCCCGAAACCAGAACCGCAATGTTAATTTTTGCGCTCATATGATACGTACCTTTTCGTCTGACTTGATTATACTGCCGATAACATATGCGTCTTCACCGTTTGCTCTGAGAATTTCAAGCGCTTTTTCAGCGTCCTTTTCAGAAACGACAACGCTCATTCCTACGCCCATATTATATGTGTTGAACATATCGCGCTCCGGAATGTTTCCGGTCTTCGCGAGAAGGTCGAAAATCGGAAGTATTTTTATATCCGATTTCTTTATTTCTGCACCGAGTCCGTCAGGTATGCTCCTCGGAATATTCTCATAGAATCCGCCTCCGGTGATATGAGAAACACCTTTAACCATTACTTTGTCAAAGAGTGCAAGCATAGGTTTAACATATATTTTTGTGGGGGCAAGCAGTGCGTCTCCGAGCGATACTCCGCCGAGTTCGGCGCGGGGGGAGGTAAGGTCGCAGTTTTCAACGTCGAAAACCTTTCTAACAAGCGAGAAACCGTTTGAGTGTACGCCGCTTGAAGGAAGCGCGATAATAACGTCGCCTTCCGACATACTGCTGTTATCTATTATTTTAGGCTTGTCCACAACGCCGACCGAGAATCCGGCGAGATCATATTCGTCTTCAGGGTAAAAGCCGGGCATTTCCGCGGTTTCACCGCCGATAAGAGCCGCGCCGCTCTGAACACAGCCCTCGGCTACACCCTCTACAATAGAGGCGATTTTTTCGGGAACATTTTTACCGCAGGCAATGTAATCAAGGAAAAACAGAGGTTTTGCGCCGCAGCAGATAATGTCGTTTACGCACATTGCAACGCAGTCAATACCGACTGTATTGTGCCTATTCATTAAAAAGGCAATTTTAAGTTTTGTTCCCACTCCGTCGGTTCCGCATACAAGCACAGGACGCTCATAGTTTTTTACGTCAAGCTCGAAAAGACCGCCGAAGCCGCCTACATCGGAGCAGACACCCGCTGTCATCGTTTTAGCAATATGAGCTTTCATAAGTTCGACCGCTTTGTATCCTGCGGTAATGTCAACACCGGCATCGGCGTAGGATTTTGACTGTGAATTATTCATAAAGTCACTCCTTATTTTCGGAAATTTTGGTTTCAAACCGGTTCTTCAACGGTGTCTTCGGGATTTCGGTGGGATAATTGCCGTCAAAGCAGGCGGTACAGTACCCGGTGCCGTTTATGCCTTTTGCAATCTGCTTAACACTTTCAACACTCAGGTAGCCAAGCGAGTCAACACCGATTATCTGAGCTATCTCGTCCACGGTATGCTTGCAGGCAATAAGGTTGTCTCTTGAATCAATATCGGTGCCGTAATAGCACGGATTAAGGAACGGGGGAGCCGAAATGCGCATATGTATTTCTTTGGCGCCGGCTTCGCGCAGCAGCTTCACAATTCTGGCGCTTGTTGTTCCTCGCACGATTGAATCGTCTATCATTACAATGCGCTTGCCCTTTGCTATCTGCGCGATAGGATTGAGCTTTATGCGAACCTTGTCCTCACGGCTTTTCTGTCCCGGTGCTATAAAGGTTCTGCCTATATATTTGTTTTTGATAAAGCCTATTTCATACGGAATGCCTGACTGCTTTGAATATCCTATCGCTGCGTCAAGTCCCGAATCCGGAACGCCTATTACTACATCGGCCTGAACCGGGTGCTCAAGCGCAAGGAAGGCGCCCGCGCGCAGTCTCGCGCTGTGAACGCTGCAGCCGTCTATTACCGAGTCCGGACGCGCGAAATATATGTATTCAAATACACAAAGGGTGCAGGGTGACTTATCACAGTGGTCTGTTATCGAACGTATACCGTCCTTGTCAAACACAACGATTTCACCCGGCTTCAAATCGCGGATAAACGAAGCGCCTACTGCGTCAAGCGCGCAGCTTTCGGAAGCTACAATATACCTTCCGTCTTCGGTCTTTCCGTAGCAAAGCGGACGGAAACCGTTTTCATCTCTTACAGCGATCAGCTTTGATGGAGACATTATAACAAGCGAATAAGCTCCGCGAATCCGGTTCATCGCCTTATTGACCGCCTGTTCGATAGACGGGGAGGTGAGACGCTCTTTTGTTATAATGTAAGAAATAACCTCAGTATCGCTTGTGGTATGGAAAATCGAGCCCTCAAGCTCAAGCTCACGCCGAAGCTCACCGGAGTTAATGAGATTGCCGTTATGTGCGAGCGCCATTCTGCCTTTCACATGATTTATAACCATAGGCTGTGCGTTGTTTCGGTCGTTTGAGCCGGTTGTGCCGTATCTCACGTGACCGACCGCCATATTGCCTTCGCCAAGACTTTCGATTATTTCAGGTGTGAAAACATCGTTTACAAGACCCGTATCCTTAAAAGAAGCGAAAACACCGTCATCGTTTACTACGATTCCGCAGGACTCCTGACCGCGGTGCTGAAGCGCGAAAAGTCCGTAATATGTGGTGTGCGCCACATCTGAGGTCGACGGTGAAAAGACGCCGAAAACCCCGCATTCTTCTCTTAAACTGCTCATTTTAACCTCCGAGAATTATTCGCCGAATACTCTTTTCATCATTTCGTTATAAGCGTCCTCAACACCGCCCATATCGCGGCGGAAGCGGTCCTTATCAAGCTTTTCGTTTGTATCGGCGTCCCAGAAACGGCAGGTATCCGGAGAAATTTCGTCAGCGAGAACAATAGAACCGTCATTAAGTCTTCCGAATTCGAGTTTGAAATCAACAAGCTTTACGTTAAGGGAGAGGAAATACTCCTTTAATACATCGTTGATTTTGAACGCCATTTCCTTGATTTTATCTATTTCTTCCTTTGTCGCCAGCTTGAGGGCAAGAGCGTGATATTCATTTATAAGCGGATCGTGAAGCTCGTCGTTCTTGTAGGAAAATTCAATTGTAGGAGCGTCAAATACTATTCCCTCCTCAACACCGTAGCGCTTTGCAAAGGAGCCGGCAGATATGTTTCTGATAATTACTTCAAGCGGAACGATCGAAACCTTTTTTACAACTGTTTCACGGTCGTTGAGCTCTTCGACGTAGTGGGTCGGCACACCGTGCTTTTCAAGCAGCTTGCAGAGAAAATTTGACATTTTGTTATTTATTACGCCTTTTCCGGTTATGGTTCCTTTTTTAAGACCGTCAAGCGCAGTTGCATCATCTTTATAGGAAACAATGACATAATCCGGATTTTCGGTCGCATATACTTTTTTTGCCTTTCCTTCGTAAAGCTGAGTTGTCTTTTCCATTTTGAATTCCTCCGTATATATATTAAATATTGAACTGCTCTTCGACAGCTTTATTTTTTTCAAGAACTTTCGCTGTGTCCGACGCGCGTTTGGCATCGAGCTTCGCGGCAATCTCATCATCGGTTACGGCAAGTATTTCCGCACACAGCAAAGCGGCATTGACTGCCCCGTCAACAGCGACAGTTGCGACAGGAATACCTGAGGGCATCTGCACAGTGGAAAGAAGGGCGTCAATACCGCCTAAATTACCTGATTTCATTGGTATTCCGATAACCGGAAGAGTAGTATTCGCGGCGATAGCGCCGGCAAGGTGCGCCGCCATACCGGCAGCGGCTATAATAGCTCCGAAACCGTTCCTGCGGGCGTTTACGCTGAATTCCTTAGCTTCCTCCGGTGTACGGTGAGCCGAAAAAACATGCATTTCAAAAGGGATACCGAGATTTTTTAAAGTATCGGCCGCTTTTGAAACAACCGGCAGGTCACTGTCGCTTCCCATAATTACGGCGATTTTTTTCATTTCGTTCACACTCCTTAAAATGTTAAAAGGCGCACTTATCCGGTAAAGATAAGGGCGCCCAGACGGTCGGCATTTACGGTTCTTTGATTCATGTGGTGCTCCACTTATCCGTCAGTCCCAAAGAACGATATGTTGTATGTGAGAATTATATCATATACCCGATATTTTGTCAATCATACCGACACTGCGCGGCAAATAAAAAAATATGACGAAAAACCAAAAAATTTTAAACATTGTGACAACCGCCGAGATTTTCCCCAAGCCCCGCCGCAATCAGAAGACGGGAATAGAAAAGTGCTTCACTTCCGTCGCAGTCACATTCGGCGGAAGTAACAGACGCTTCGGAAATTTTTTTCCTTATTTCCGCGGCGGCACCCTTGCAGTTAATATGACTTACAAGACAGCCGAACGGGTTTAGAAATAAGAGCTTTTTATATCCGCTTTTATATAATACCTGTGCTTCGGCGGAAATAAGCCAACCGTCGCCGGTTATGCAGTTCGGCGAGATTATCTTGCCTGATTCGGACAGAAATTCGGAAAAACGGGGCATACGGGAAAACCGCGGAAAACCGTCGACCAAGCGGCATACATCTTCATATTTCTTTGAAAGATACGAGCAAAAGAATACGGCTGCACGCTTTAAGATCTCATCTGCTCCGTCGTCATAAATAACTGATTTTAAAACGTAAAGACAGTAAACCGAAAATCCTGTCGTCCGCACTTCACATCCGTGATTAAGAAGAAAACGCTCGGTGTCAAGATTTCCTATTCTGCAGTATTTTATGTAAAGCTCTCCGGCAATTCCTACCCTTGTTTTAGGCTTTTTAATAATTTCTATTTCCGAAAAGCTATTAAGCATCTCTGTGCATATTTCTTTAACCCTGTGTCCGTAAAAAGGCTTTGCCGAGGAAAATATAACGCAGAGTTTTTTCTGCCATTTCTGAACAAGCGCCTGTGTAGCGCCGCCGTACTTTTCATATGGTTCGGTCTGCTGCGCGAGATGCATTAAAAGGTCGCCTGTCAGAACAGAGTTTACCGCCGCTTTTATCATGGCGGGCGTTATCCTGAATCCCGAACGGAGGTTTGCGGAACCGGCATTAAGGGATATAACCGGAACATTTCCGTAGCCTGCGGCCTTAAGCGCCTTTTTCAAAAGCTCCGGATAATTTGAGGCACGGCACGCCCCACCGGTCTGCGGAAGCAGAAAAGCAGAACGAAGCGGGTCACAGAGACCTCTTTCAAGCGAATTTATTATTTGTCCCACTATGGCTATTGCGGGAAAGCACATATCATTGTGTATAAAACGCTTTCCGGCGTCAAATATTTCTCTTCCGCGGTTTGAAAGAATATCAGCCTTGTATCCTCCGGCTATCAGCGCGGATTTTAATATCGGAAAATGATACTCAAGCATTTCAGGCAGATAAATCGTATGGGTACTTTTCATATCCTTTGTAAATACAGCCGGCAATTTTCTCACCTCAAATTTAATATACTATTTTTTTAAATTTTTTTCAAGTTAGCTTAATTTCAATAACAAAAAGGATTTACTTTTGATTGTCAGTGCGTTAATATATTATGGCACAATAATTTTTCGGGTGATAATATGCATAATTTCAACATTTCAGAATTTTTAAAATTTAAAGCAAAACTGGATAATGCGCTTTGCGCCGCGGCGGCGGGGGCAGCGAACCGCTGCAGTATTACTCCGCGCGAGGCGGCATTGCTCGCAGAACTGTTTTGCGGGGATACGATGACAGCAGATACCGTTTCTGTCCGCGGTCTTACAAGCGAAGCACAAGCGCTTGTAAGCTCAAAGCTGGCATCAATCGGTGACGACGGTGTTATAAAGCTTACCGGCAGGGGAGAAATCGCCGGAAAATCAATTATTTCGGCGCAGGAGAAATTTTTTGAAAAAATCTTCGGAAAAATCACTCCCGAGGAGGCATTTATTATTAATAATATATTTGAAAAAATCGGTAAGGATATTTAATTTAAAAGCATTTATTAACAAAAATCCCATGTAAATATTAACAAAAATTAAAAAAATATTTTACGGTATTGACTTTTCCTGACTTTGGTGTATAATATAGCTTGCAAACGGAGAAAACGGGGATTAAAGTATTATTTTTTCTCCTTTCTGACCGTTCTTTTAAAATGTTTTGGGAGGAAATATTATGAAAATCAAGCCTTTGGCTGACAATGTCGTTATCAAGGCGACAGAGGCAGAAGAAACCACTAAAAGCGGAATAGTTCTCACATCTGCTGCAAAAGAAAAGCCGCAGGTTGCGGTAGTAGTAGCTGTAGGTCCGGGAGGCACTGTAGACGGTAAGGAAGTTGTCATGTCCGTAAAAGAGGGAGACAAGGTCATTGCCGCCAAATATTCCGGAACTGATATAAAGATTGACGGCGAGGAGTACACAATTCTTCACCAGTCTGACATTCTTGCAATCGTTGAATAACAGGAGGGTATATTTATGGCAAAGAATATTATTTTCGGTGAGGACGCGCGCAAGGCGCTCCAGACCGGCGTTGATAAGCTCGCGGACGCAGTAAAGGTTACTTTGGGACCTAAGGGCAGAAATGTTGTTCTTGACAAGAAATACGGTTCACCTCTTATCACTAACGACGGCGTTACAATCGCAAAGGAAATCGAACTTGACGACCCGTTTGAAAATATGGGTGCACAGCTTGTAAAGGAAGTTTCCGTAAAAACAAACGACGCAGCGGGAGACGGTACTACCACAGCTACGGTTCTTGCCCAGGCTCTTATCAGCGAGGGAATGAAGAATGTTGCTGCCGGCGCCAACCCGATGGTAATCAAAAAGGGAATAAAAACCGCTGTTGACACTGCTATTGACACTGTTATAAAGAATTCTAAAAATGTAAGCGGAAACGATGATATAGCACGTGTTGCCACTGTTTCGTCAGGCGACGAAGTTATAGGCAAGCTGATTGCCGAAGCTATGAGCAAGGTTACGGCAGACGGCGTAATTACCGTTGAAGAGTCAAAGACAGCCGAGACATATTCCGAAGTTGTTGAAGGTATGCAGTTTGACCGCGGATATATCACTCCTTATATGGTTACAGATTCCGATAAGATGGAGGCTGTTCTCGATGATGCTCTTATTCTTATAACCGACAAGAAAATTTCCAACATTCAGGAAATACTTCCGCTTCTTGAGCAGATTGTTCAGTCAGGCAAGAAGCTGCTTATAATCGCTGAGGACATTGAGGGCGAAGCGCTTTCAACCCTTATTGTAAATAAGCTGCGCGGCACATTCACCTGCGTTGCCGTTAAGGCTCCGGGCTTTGGTGACAGACGTAAGGAAATGCTCCGTGATATTGCTATTCTTACCGGCGGCGAGGTTATTTCCGAGGAACTCGGTCTTGAGCTTAAGGATACGACTGTTGAACAGCTCGGCCGTGCGCGTCAGGTAAAGGTTTCAAAAGAGAACACTATTATTGTTGACGGCGCCGGTGATTCCGACGCTATCAAGGACAGAGTGGCTCAGATAAGAAACGAGCTTGCCGTTACAACATCCGATTTTGACAAGGAAAAACTGCAGGAGAGACTGGCAAAGCTTGCCGGCGGTGTTGCGGTAATCAAAGTCGGCGCTGCTACCGAAATTGAAATGAAGGATAAGAAGCTCCGCATAGAGGATGCTCTTTCCGCTACAAAAGCTGCGGTTGAGGAAGGCATTGTAGCCGGCGGCGGTGTTGCACTTATCAACGCTATCCCTGCTGTAAAGGCTCTGCTTGACACGACAGAAGGCGATGAGAAGACCGGTGTTAATATCGTTCTCAAATCACTTGAAGCTCCTATCAGACAGATAGCTTATAACTCCGGACTTGAAGGCTCTGTTATTATCGACAAGATTGTAAGCAGCGGAAAAATCAATTATGGTTTTGACGCTTACAAGGAAGTTTACACAGATATGATAGATGCCGGAATAGTTGACCCGACAAAGGTTACCCGTTCAGCTCTTGAAAACGCTGCGTCTGTTGCCGCCATGGTTCTTACGACAGAAAGTCTTGTCGCAGACAAGAAAGAAGATGCTGCCGCCGCTAATGCTGCTGCCGCTGCCGCAGCTCAGGCCGGCGGAATGTATTGATAATTTTCAAGGCGTATTTTATACCGGAACTGATTTGTTCAGTTCCGGTATTTTTTTTAGAAAAATTGCTTTTTAGTGTATATTACCGAAAAGACTTGACAGTATGTAAAAGTAAGGTTAAAATAATATTTTGCAGTGGCTGCAGATTTAAACACAAAAGAAAGCAGTGATATAAAATGAATGACGTTTTGATTGTTATCCCGTCGCTTAACCCTGCGAATGAACTTTTAGATTATGTTGACAGTCTTATAAAAAACGGTTTCGGTAAAATTTTACTGATAGATGACGGAAGTAATAAGGATGAAAGCATTGAGGTCTTTAAAAAACTTGAAAATAACGAAGAATGTGTTATACTCCGTCATGCCGTAAATATGGGTAAGGGAAGGGCACTTAAGGACGCATTCAATTATTATCAGCTTTATTTTGCCGATAAATATACCGGAATAGTTACTGTTGATTCAGATGGTCAGCACTGTGTTGAAGATGTAATAAAAATGGCCGAGGCACTGAAAGAAAATCCCGAATCGCTTATTTTGGGCGTACGTGATTTTGATCAGGATAATGTTCCGTTTAAAAGCAAATTCGGAAATAAAATAACAAAATTTGTAATGAAGTTATTGTACGGCGGAAATATATCAGATACTCAGACCGGTCTGAGAGGAATCCCGAATAAGCTCATCAATTCATACATTACTCTTTTCGGTGAACGTTTTGAATACGAGACAACGATGCTGATAGAAACACTACAAAGAAAAATCAGCATTCACGAAGTTAAAATCCGTACCATATATATAAATGATAACAGCGAAACACATTTTAAACCTTTACAGGACTCGCTTAAAATATATAAGCTGATATTCGGAACATTTTTTAAATATTTGCTTTCATCGGTAAGCTCCGCTTTGATTGATTTTCTTTTCTTCGGGTTATTTGTTTCTTTGCTGCACAGTTTTGATCTTGCCGTAAAAATAGGCGTCGCTACTGTTCTTGCGAGAATTATTTCTTCGATTTACAATTATACGGTTAATAAGAATATTGTTTTTAAAAGCAATAAAAACCGCAGTACATTTATAAAATATTATATACTGTTCTTTTTACAAATGTGTTGTTCCGCAGCAGGTGTATATCTGGTATGCAGAACCGGTCTTCCCGAGTTTTGGTCAAAGGTTATAGTGGATACTGTTTTGTTTTTGATAAGTTTCCAAATTCAGAGAATATGGATCTTTTCAAAAGAGGTCTGATATGGAAACTATAATAAAGTACAGAAAATTAATATATGTTATCACCGCTTTTTTGGTATGTTTCTGCTTTAATTCATTCTTTTCGGTTAAAACAACAGATTTTACCAACAATGTTTTGGCATTGCTGTTTTTTGCCTGCGGTTATTTACTTCAGAACGCTGTTTTCAAAAGGAAGATGCAGCTCAGGAAATGGATTTGCTGCGGTATAGGAGGGGCATTTTTTGCGATTTGTCTGTCTTTCGGATATTCAATCACAAAAACTGCCGGAGTGCCATACACCAGTTTAACATTTCTGTTTTCTAATCTTGTATATGTTTATTTTTTCGCGATTCTTCTTTACCTTATATGGGATTTAATTGAAAAAACAGATTTCAGCAATATACATTTTCCCGTATGGCTGGATTATTTTTTTAAAAAAACCTGGATAAAAGCTGTTGTTTTTCTCTTGTTTTGGATTCCGGCATATATCGGTTCTTTCCCTGGAAATTTTGTTTACGATTCAGGAAATGAATATAATCAGATTATAAACGGTTTTACTGCCGATTTTCCGCTTATACACTCTTTTCTGGTTACTAATGTCCTTTCTTTTTCAAAAGAAATTACCGGTTCAGCTGTTTGCGGCATTGCAGTTCTGACTGCGGCGCAGGCAATATTGCTTGCGTTTATCTTTTCGTATATGATAACGGTTTTTTACCGTACCGGTGTTAATTCCGTTTTTTTGGTTTTGAGTATATTATATATTGCCTTTTCTCCGGCTATTGCAATATTGGCGGTATCTCTCGTCCGCGATGTTCTTTTCGGCGCGCTGTTTACGCTTTGCGTTACATTTTTGTATGAAATGGTTACTAAAAAGAACAACTTTTGGAAAAATGGCAAATACTGTATTTTTGGAGCGGTTCTTGCTTTTACTCTTCTTTCAAGAAATAACAGTTCCGAACTTGCTTTTTTAATTGTTCTTGCGGCTGTATGTTTACTGTTTTTTATTTTCGCAAGAAATAACAGAAAAAAAGCCGCAGTTATGTCTTTAACTGCACTGCTTATTTATTGTATAATTCAAGGCTCGCTTTCTGCGGCGTATACTCCCGAAAAGTCAAGCACTAATACAACATTTTCTCTGCCGATTCAGCAGGTCGCAAAAATCGCTGTTTCATGTGATTTGAGTGAAGAAGAGCAGCAGAAAATCGACTGGATTTTCCCCGGAGGAGCAAAATATTATCCCGGTCTTTCCGATCCTGCAAAAGGCGCCGTTTCAATGGAAACCGATGAAGAATGGCAGCATTTCTGGGAAATCTGGAAATATTTTGGAAAAAAATATACGGGACTGTACCTTACCGCTTTTCTTGAGTCTACAGTAGACTTCTGGTTTCCGAATGCGATTGTAGACGGCTATAATCAATGTGTGCCGTCATATAAAAATTATGATAAATGTTGGTTTTATTTTGAAACCGATAAAAGCGGATGGGGTTACGAGCAAAACGACCTTAATAAATTTTTCGGAAAGATTTACAGTAAAATAGGTCTGTTCATTTCGTTTGAAAAAGTACCGGTGTTATCTATGCTTTTTTCAATCGGCTTTCAGCTGTGGATGATCGTAAATACATTTTTATTTGTTATTTATAAACGAAGATATGCTTTATTGCTGCCGATTAGCCTCCTTTTGTTTTACTGCATATTAACTGCGCTTACCCCAATTATTCTTATGAGGTATGTCTGCGCTTTGTTTATGTGCTTTCCTCTTGTTGTTTCAGTGCTGTTCAACAGCGGCAATCAAATTAAAAAAACCGTGGAATAATCCACGGTTTCAGACTGTCGAAAAAGTCTACACACTAAGCGCGGCTTAAAAAGCCGCGCTTTTAGTGTTTAAAAAATTATTCAAAGCTCATCATGCTGTTCATATCGTAAAGACCGGGATTTTTTCCGTAAAGAAATTTTGCCGCTCTTACTGCTCCGACAGCAAATACTTCTTTTGATTGAGCCTCATGCGAAATAGTTATGACCTCATCATGTCCGGCAAAAATAACATCATGCTTTCCGACAATAGTGCCGCCACGCACAGAGTGTATACCTATCTCATTTTTAGGACGCTTACGGCGTACCGAGTGACGGTCATACTCATAATTAAGACTGTCTCCGAAAACCGAATTTACGGCGTTTGCAAGCATAATGGCGGTGCCCGAAGGCGCGTCAATTTTCTGATTATGGTGCTGTTCTATTATTTCAATATCAAAACCGTCGCCGAGTATAGAGGCGGCTTTTTTGGCAAGTGCCGCAATCAGGTTAATTCCTACCGACATATTAAATGTGAAGAAAATCGGTATTTTTTCAGAAGCCTTTTTTATTTTTTCTGTCTGTTCTTCAGAATAGCCGGTTGTGGCAATTACGAGCGGCATATTATGCGCAAGGGCATAGTTAAGCATACTGTCAAGGAGCGCAACATTTGAAAAATCTATAATTATATCCGCATCAACATTGATATCAGAAAAAGACGAAAAGACGGGGAATTTTTCACCATTGTTTACCTTATCAATGCCTGCAACTATTGATATATCATTGTCGCTTTCAGCGGCAGAGGCGACAAAACCGCCCATTTTTCCGGATGCGCCGCATAGAATAGCTCTTATCATATTTTTCACTTCCTGAAAATTTTAGATTAACTTTTAATTTTAAGCCCGCATTCGGTCAGCTTTTGCTTTAAAAGTTCAAGCGCGGGTTTTTCCATATTATAAAGGGGAAGACGACAGGGTCCGGCATTTAAACCAATAAGATTCATTGCCGTTTTTACGGGAACCGGGTTTACATCGCTGAACAATGCGCTCATAAGACCTGAATATTTGATTTGCAGCCGCGCGGCCTCATCGGTGTTCCCAGCAAAAAATTCGGCGCATATTCTGTGCATTATTTCCGGCAGGAAGTTGGACATTACGGAAATGACCCCGATACCGCCCAGTGACATTATCGGGACGGTCTGGTCGTCGTTTCCTGAATAGATATCAAGTTCGTCGCCGCACAGATATCTTGTTTTGAGAACTGACGATAAATCGCCGTTAGCCTCCTTAGTGGCTACGATGTTCGGATGCTTTGCAATTTCCTTATATGTTTCCGGTTTTATCGCAACACCGGTGCGTGAGGGAACATTGTAAAGAATAATCGGTTTGTTTACTCTGTCCGCGATATAATTGTAATGGGCAACAAGACCGCTCTGAGATGTTTTATTGTAATAAGGCGTAACCATAAGAAAGGCATCGGCACCTGCTTTTTCGGCGTCGGCGCATAAGCCGACCGAATAAACCGTATCGTTGCTGCCTGTACCCGCAATCAGAGGAACACGTCCGCCGTTAGCTTTTGCGGCGGCCTCAATCACTTTAACGTGTTCTTCATAGCCGAGAGTTGATTTTTCACCGGTAGTTCCGCAGATAACCAACGCGTCAATACCGCTTTTAATCTGCTCGTCGGTAAGCGAGGCAAGCCGGTCAAAATTAACGCTGCCGTCACTGTTCATAGGAGTTATTAACGCGGTTGCCGCGCCTTTAAAAATACGTTTTTTCATAAGTGACCTCCTTTTTTAAAAAAGAGAATCAGTCCATCCAGCCTTTGGCGCAGAGAAGTTCCGCCAGAAGAACGGCACCGCCTGCCGCTCCTCTTAATGTATTATGTGATACACAGACAAATTTATAATCGTACTGTGTATCCTCGCGAAGCCTGCCCACAGATATTGCCATACCGCCTTCAAGGTCGCGGCAGAGCTTTGTCTGCGGCATATCATCCTCGATGTAATAGTGAAGGAACTGCTTCGGAGCGTGGGGCAGACCGAGCTTCTGCGGTTCACCTGAATAGCTGTTCCAGATATCAATTATTTCTTCCTTTGAGGGCTTGTTTTTAAAATCAACGAAAACAGCCGCAAGATGTCCGTCAGACACAGGTACTCTGATGCACTGGGCGGTAAATTTCGGACTGTCCGCCGGAACTATTTCGCCGTTTTCAACCTTACCCCAGATTTTAAGAGGCTCCTTTTCGCTTTTTTCTTCCTCGCCGCCGATGTAGGGAATAACATTATCAATCATCTCCGGCCATCTTTCAAAGGTTTTGCCTGCTCCTGAAATCGCTTGATAGGTGCAGACAAGGCAGCGCTCAACGCCGAATTTCTCATCAAGCGGATAAAGTGCCGGAACATAGCTCTGAAGCGAGCAGTTTGATTTTACGGCTATAAATCCGCGCTTTGTACCGAGACGCTTCCTCTGAGCGGTGATCACTTCGGCGTGGTCAGCGTTTATTTCAGGAATAATCATCGGAACATCCGGAGTGAAACGGTGAGCGCTGTTATTTGAGATTACAGGACATTCGTGCTTTGCGTATTTTTCCTCGAGCGCCTTTATTTCGTCTTTTTTCATATTGACGGCGCAGAAAACAAAGTCTACGGCGGCTGTTATTTTTTCGATATCTCCCTCTGCGTCAAAAACTTCCATTTTCTTTAAATTTTCAGGTATCGGAGCTTTCATCGCCCAGCGGCTTCCGATTGCCTCCTCATAGCTTTTTCCGGCCGAGTTGGCACTGGCGGCAAGCGCTGTCACGGTAAACCACGGATGGTCGCTTAAAAGAAGAGCAAAACGCTGGCCGACCATTCCGGTAGCTCCTATAATACCTACATTATACTTTTTCATTGTTTATCACAATCCTTCCGCAAACATATCTGCAAATTCGGGCTTGATATATATTGAAAATTGCAATATAATTAAACCGTTGTTTTAAAGTACTGCGTTTACGGCAATACTTTTATATTTTATCATAACATTGCAAACAATGTTTGTCAATTTATTTTATGCTTAATATAAAGGAAAGTTTAACTTATTATGAAAACAAGTGATTTTTTTTACGAATTACCGCAGGAACTCATAGCACAGACACCTATTGAACCGAGAAATATGTCGCGTCTTATGGTCCTCTCAAAAGAGAACGGCGAAATCTCCCACAATCATTTTTGCGATTTGCCGAAATTTCTGAAAAAAGGCGACTGCCTTGTTCTTAACGATACCCGTGTGCTGCCTGCAAGGCTTTACGGAACAAGGGAGGACACGGGCGCCGTCGTTGAGTTTGTCCTTTTAAGACAACGCGGAAATATGCTCTGGGAGTGTCTCGCCGGTCCGGGCAAAAAAGCGAAAACCGGTACGTCTTTCAGGTTTTCAGAGGAATTATCCGCTAAAGTGACCGAAGTTAAAGAAGACGGCAACAGAATGCTTCTTTTTTCCTGTGACGGCGATTTTTATACTGCGCTTGACAAGGTAGGACAAATGCCGCTGCCGCCTTATATAAAGAAAAAACTTGATGACCGGGAAAGATATCAGACAGTATATTCCCGTGAAGCCGGCTCGGCCGCCGCGCCTACCGCCGGACTTCATTTCACAAAAGAAATGCTCGCGGATATAGAGCGCTCGGGAATAAAAATCGCTTATGTCACACTACATGTCGGACTCGGCACATTCAGACCCGTAAAAGCGGAGGAAATAACTGAGCATAAAATGCACTCGGAGTATTATTATATTACCGAGGAAGCCGCAGAAACTATAAATCAGACCAAAAGAGACGGCGGCCGTGTTATTTGCGTCGGTACCACGTCGTGCAGAACGCTCGAAAGCTGTGCGGCAAAATACGGCGAGATAAAGCCCTGCTCGGAAGATACCGATATTTTCATTTATCCCGGCTTTAAGTTCCGCTGTATGGACGGACTTATCACAAACTTCCATCTTCCCGAAAGCACGCTTATAATGCTTGTATCGGCTTTTGCCGGCTATGAAAACACAATGAACGCTTATAAAATCGCCGTAAAGGAAAAATACAGGTTTTTCAGCTTCGGCGACGCAATGTTTATTGAATAATATGTTATCCACAAACAGAAAGCTCCCGAACAGTAAAAAAAACTACGCTGTAAAGCAAAATTCAAGGAGAAAAAAATGTACGGACTGATAAAGGAAGAAAACGGGGCGCGTCGCGGTGAGTTTACAACCAACCGCGGCACTGTGCAGACACCGGCGTTTATGAACGTGGCTACCGCCGCGGCGATTAAAGGCGCGGTATCTTCTGAAGATTTAAAAACACTCGGTTGTCAGGTAATGCTTTCAAATACTTATCACCTTCACGTAAGGCCCGGAGATGAAATAGTAAGAGCCTGCGGCGGAATACATAAATTTTCAGGCTGGGACGGTCCCATACTTACCGACAGCGGCGGATTTCAGGTTTTTTCGCTTGCTACGCTTCGCCATATAACCGAGGAAGGTGTTACTTTCGCCTCCCATGTGGACGGACGTCATATTTTTATGGGGCCGGAGGAAAGCATGACGATTCAGTCGAATCTCGGTTCAACGATAGCTATGGCGTTTGACGAGTGCGTGGAAAATCCGGCGGAATACTCATATGCCAAAAGCTCATGCGAACGCACGACACGTTGGCTTGTCCGCTGTAAAAACAAAATGGCGGAGCTCAACCGCTCTGATAACGCCGTAAATCCCGAACAAATGCTTTTCGGAATAAATCAGGGCTGTACCTACGGAGATCTTCGTGTCGAGCATATGAAACGCATAGCGGAGCTTGAGCTTGACGGGTACGCGATAGGCGGTCTCGCCGTTGGAGAACCTACCGAGGTAATGTACGATATAATAGAAAAGGTTACGCCGCATATGCCCACGGAAAAAATACGGTATCTTATGGGCGTCGGGACGCCGGCAAATATCCTTAACGCTGTTGAGCGCGGAGTTGACTTGTTCGACTGCGTTATGCCCAGCCGTAACGCGCGGCACGGTCATCTTTTCACTTCAAAGGGAATTATAAATCTCAATAATAAAAAATACGAAACCGATATGTCTCCGATAGACGATGAATGCGGATGTCCGGTATGTAAGAAGTACAGCAGGGCTTATATAAGACATCTGCTCCGCAGTCAGGAAATGCTTTCCCAGCGTCTCGCGGTAATGCATAACCTCTGGTTCTACAATCATTTTATGGAAGACATCAGAAACGCGCTTGATAAAGGCGAGTTTGCGAAATTCAAGGCGGAAAAAGAAATTATTTTGTCCACGAGAATATAAAAATCTTGCAAAAGTGTAAAATATAGGATATAATGTTTTCATTAGTATTTTGGAGGTTTAACCTTATGAATTTTAATTTTTATACACTTGAAGCGGCAGAGACAACTGCGCAGGGCGGCGGCATGAGCATTATCGTAATGATAGGCTATATAGTTATTATTTTCGGCGCCATGTATTTTCTGCTTATTCGTCCTCAGCGCAAGAAGCAGAAGGAAGAAAAGAAAATGCGCGAGAACCTTCAGGTGGGCGATGAGATAGTTACCATCGGCGGTATTTACGGACGTGTTATTTCCCTTAAAGAGGACACGCTCGTTATTGAATCTGCAAGCGATCACAGCAAGCTGACTGTCGCAAGATGGGCGCTTCAGACAAATCTTACGGTGCATGATGATACCGCGTCAAAGTAAATAGAATAAGTTTTGTCCCTCCCGAATATAATTTACTGATCGGGAGGGATTTTTATGAGTAAAGATATTATCAAAAAAAGCGGCTCCGGCAGGGGAATGAATTATATAGGCGCCTTTTTAATTGAAATTTCCGTATCGGCAGTCTTTATAATGCTTTTTGCGCTTGTAATTTATATAACCGGTTCAGCTTATCGCTACGCTCCGGTTTTTGCCACTGTTTCTGTTGCTGCCGGAGCTTTCGCAGCCTCATTTTTTCTGGCGGGAAAGACCGGAAGCAAAGGCTGGCTTGCGGGAATGATAGTAGGGGGAGCGACTTTTCTGGTTATAACAGCGGTTTCGCTGATAATTAATCAGAACGGTGCTTCATTTAATACACTTTTTCACTTTATTATTATAATGCTCGCCTCGGTAATCGGCGGAATTGCAGGTGTAAACAGGGCAACCAACAAAAAATATATTTAAAAGCGCCCTAAAAGGGTGCTTTTTTACTGAATATAAAAAAATATAATTGATAATAATATTTCTTGACAATTATACTTAAAAGATTGTAAAATAGATAATGAATGTTTTTGTGCTTTATTATGCCGGTCAGCTGGAGCCGGCATTATCATATGTTCTACATAAATGAACTACATAAAAATTTGGAGGAAACTGATTTTAATGAATGAAACAAAAAAAGAAAATAAGAACAGTGCAAAAGCTGCCGATAATGCCGTAAAGCCGAGATACCGCAGACCTGCTCAAAAAACTTCTGAGAACACGTCCGCACAAAAGGCTTCTGCACCGGCAAGACGTGCTGCGGGTGATACCGCAGCTGCAAAAAAAACGGCGCAGACTGCTGCACATAAGCCGGTTAGAAACACGCGTAAGAATGTCGCAAGAAATACTGCAAAGCCGCTTAAAATTATTCCGCTCGGCGGACTCGGAGAGATCGGAAAAAATATTACGCTGTATGAATATGACGGCGATATGTTTCTTGTGGACTGCGGAATGTCTTTTCCCGACGAAGAAACACCCGGTATAGATATTGTTATTCCGGATTTTACCTATATTCTCGAAAACAAGGATAAAATAAAGGGACTTGTCGTTACTCACGGTCACGAGGACCATATCGGCGCGATTCCGTATCTTCTCAGAAATTTCAATCTTCCCATCTATGCCACCAACCTGACGATAGGACTTATTCAGGGAAAGCTAAAGGAGCATAAGCTGCTTGCCGGCGCAAAGCTGAACGTTGCCAAACCCGGCGATAAAATTAAGCTCGGCAAATTTGAAATTGAATTTATACATGTAAACCACTCAATTCCCGACGCGGTAGGATTTGCGATAACCTGTCCGGCGGGTACCGTCGTGCAGACCGGTGACTTTAAAATAGATACAACCCCGATAGACGATTATGTCATTGATATAGGACGTTTTGCGGAGCTCGGCAAAAAGGGAGTGCTTGCCCTTTTGTCTGATTCCACAAACGCCGAAAGGCCCGGTTTTACCGCGAGCGAACGTATTGTGGGCGAATCTTTTTCAAACCTCTTTAAAAAGGCTGAAAAACACAGAATAATAGTTGCTACCTTCTCGTCAAATATTCACCGTATCCAGCAGATAATCGACGAGGCAATAAGGTGCGGACGAAAGGTCGCGGTTTCGGGAAGAAGCATGATAAATGTAGTTTCCGTTGCCTCCGAGCTCGGATATCTTAACGTTCCTGACGATGTTCTGATAGAGATAGATATGATAAAGAACTATCCGCCGGAAAATCTTGTTATAATTACAACCGGAAGTCAGGGCGAACCGCTTTCGGCTCTTCACCGTATAGCTTTTTCGGAGCACAGGCAGGTTGAAATAATCCCAGGAGATATGTTCATTATTTCCGCGACTCCTATTCCGGGCAATGAAAAGCTGGTAAGCAAAGTAATAAACGAGCTTATGAAACGCGGCGCCAATGTGGTTTATGAACGCATGTACGATGTTCACGTTTCAGGTCACGCATGTCAGGAAGAGCTTAAACTCATGATGAGCGTAATCAAGCCGAAATACTTTATTCCTTTGCACGGCGAACAGAAGCATCTGATGAAAAATGCCGGTCTTGCCCGTCAGATGGGTATTCCCGACGAAAATATTTTAATAGCCGAAAACGGAAATGTTATAGAGGTGTCAAAGCAACATCTTAAATGCACAGAGACCGTACAGGCGGGCAGAGTGCTTGTTGACGGTCTCGGAGTCGGAGACGTAGGCAGTATTGTTTTGAGAGACAGAAAGCATCTTGCAGACGACGGAATTATAATCGTTGCGGTTTCAATTGATTCCGCGACGCGTGAAGTAGTCGCCGGGCCCGATGTTGTTTCCCGCGGATTTGTTTATGTAAAGGAATCCGAGGAACTTATAAGGGACATCAATGAACTTGTCTGCGATATTCTCGAACGCTGCTATATTGACGGCACAAGAGACTGGAACACGATAAAAACAAGAATAAAGGAACGTGTTTCGAGATTTGTAAGCTCAAAGACAAGAAGGGCACCTATGATACTTCCGATTATTATGGAAGTCTAATGCTATATTGACGGACGGGCGGATTTTAAGCCGCAGAGAAACCGCCTGTCCTTTTACTGAAATGCGGCGGAACGGAGAATCAATATGAAGGTTGTATTATTGCAGGACGTTAAGGGCAAGGGCAAAAAAGGAGAGCTGTGCAATGTGTCGGACGGATACGCGCGCAATTTTCTGTTCCCGAAAAAACTGGCGGTAGAGGCGGATAACGCCGCGCTTAATGAGCTTAAGAACCGTGAGGAGGCTCAGGCTCACCACAAAAAAGAAGAGCTTGCGGCGGCACAGAAGACAGCTTCTATGCTTGACGGCAAGTCGGTAAATATAAAGGCAAAAGCCGGAGCGGGCGGAAAGCTGTTCGGCTCGGTAACTTCAAAGGAAATCGCCGCCGAAATCAAAAACAAGATAGGTGTTGAAATTGACCGCAAAAAAATGAACGTAGCGGACATAAAGAATTACGGCGAGTATACGGCCGAAATAAAGCTGTATCCCGGCGTAACTGCAAAGCTCACAGTAAAGGTTTCAGAATAAAATGGCTGATGAAAAGCTGATATATGATCTTGACGGTGCAAGACTGCCGTATTCTGTTGAAGCCGAACAGGCGGTTTTAGGGTCAATTATTATCGATCCTAAATGCCTTAACGACATAGCGGTTCAAATGAAGTCGGAATATTTTTATATACCGCAGCACAGGGAAATTTATTCCGTAATGTCATCAATGTATGAGCTCAGCCAGACCATAGACTTTGTTTCACTGCTTGAAAAGCTCAAGAATGACGGTATATACGATGAGGCAGGCGGCAAAGCCTATCTTACCCAGCTTGTCCAGAATGTTCCGTCGGTTGCAAACGTTCTTACATATGTTGCGATAATCAAGGAGCGTTATTACGCAAGAGCTCTTATGTCTGCCGCACAGAACATCATTAAGGATATCAACGACAATGAGCTTGATTCGGGCAAGCTGCTTGACAATGCCGAACAGCGCATTTTTGAGATACGTCAGGGCAGGGAAGTAAGCGGTCTTACTCATATCAAAAGCGTTATTGAAAATGAGACGTATGACCGTCTTGTAAAGCTGTCTGACCCGGAAACCAGAAACGAATATCTCGGAATCCCCTGCGGAATCGGTGAGCTTGACAGAATGATAACAGGTCTTAACAAATCAGACCTCATTATTCTCGGCGCGCGTCCGGGTATGGGTAAAACTTCCTTTGCGCTTAATATTGCCCGAAATGTCGCTGTCAATACAAACAGAACAGTCTGCTTTTTTTCTCTTGAAATGACAAGGGATCAGCTCGCACAGCGTATGCTGTCAAGCGAGGCGGGAATACCAAGCGAAAAGCTGAGAACGGGAAACCTTGAACCTGACGATTTCACGCGTCTTACGCAGGCAGGAGAGCTGCTCTCTAAAACAAGCATATATTTTGATGAAACATCAAATATAACTGTTCCTGAGATGAAAGCGAAGCTGCGCCGTATGAAAAAGGTTGACCTTGTTATCATTGACTATCTCGGACTTATGAAATCCGCCAAGCCGACCGAGAACCGTGTCCAGGAGGTTTCGGAAATAACAAGAAACCTCAAGATTATGGCAAAAGACCTTAAAGTACCGGTTATTGCCTGCGCCCAGCTGTCACGCGGTACCGAAACAAAGGGCAAATCGCATAGACCGGCGCTTTCGGATTTAAGAGAATCAGGCTCAATAGAACAGGACGCCGATATAGTTTTGTTCCTGTACCGTGAAGCCTATTATGATAATGAGAAGGCCGACGATGAAGACAGAAGCGACCAGACAATGTCGCAGTGTATAGTTGCGAAAAACCGTCACGGTGAAATCGGCACCGTCGACCTGCACTGGGACGGTCAGTTTACGAGATTTACCGCGCTGGATGTGAACAGATGATTAATAATTCGGTTTTAAGAGCGATAAAACAGTTTTCAATGCTTGATAAATCACATAATATCACTGTGGCGCTTTCGGGCGGCGCGGATTCGGTAACGCTGCTCCATATTCTTTACGAATTGAAGGACGAGCTTGGCATTACTATTTCTGCCGCTCATCTCAATCATATGATAAGAGGCGAAGAGGCTCTGCGCGATGAGAATTTTGCGAGGGAAGAATGCCGAAAGCTCGGTATTCCTTTTTTCTGCGAAAGAGCTGATGTTCCCAAATACGCGAAAGAGCACCGCAAAAGCACCGAGCTTGCCGCGCGGGAGATACGGTATGAATTTTTGTCCCGAGTGTCAGACGGTCTTATCGCGACCGCACATACCGCGAGTGATAATATTGAAACAATGATTTTCAATTTAGCCAGAGGGACGGGGCTTAAGGGCTTATGCGGTATTCCTCCGGTCAGGGGAAATATAATCCGTCCACTAATCTTCTGCACAAGAGAAGAGATTGAAGAATATTGCAGGGCAAAAAGATTAAAATTTGTTACTGACAGCACAAATCTATCGGATGATTATTCACGCAATAAGATACGTCATATTATAGTTCCGGTTTTAAAGGAAATAAATGCCGCCGCGGAAAAGAACGCTGTGCGAACCGCCGCTTCTCTGTATGAGGACGAGCTGTTTCTGCGATCTTGCGCTGACAAGTTTCTTTCTGAGAATATTTCAAACGGAACGCTTGACGTATCAAATTTACCGGCTGAGCCGGTCGCAAAGCGTTCTTTAAAAATTTTTTCCGAAGCAGCTATGAACAGTGCCGTTCTTGACAGTGAGCATATCAGCTCCATTTACTCGGTAGCGCAAAACGGCGGTAAAACGAGTCTGCCTGAAAACAAATCCGCCGAAACAATAAACGGAAGGCTATATATAAAAAATTCCGACATAAAGCTGCCGGAAACGCAATTTTTTGTCAGTACAGTAAGACAGAAAAACAATTTATTTGAAAAAAACAAAAAAGTTAATAATTTGTTATTAAATAATTCGCTTGACTGTGATAAAATTATGGGAAAATCAGTTGTCAGGACAAGGTTGCCTGGTGACACTATAAGACTTAAAGGCAGGGGTTGTACAAAAACGCTTAAAAAGCTCATGAACGAGCTTGGAATACCTAAGGAGTACAGGGACAGTATCCCTGTAATAGCCGATGATATGGGAGTTATCTGGATTTACGGCATAGGCACAGCTCAGCGCTGCGCCGTTACTGAAAAAACTTCAGATATTTTGATAATAAATGTTTCAGAGCGTAAAATATAATAATTAGGGGTTGAAAACATTGTCGCTTGACAAAGATGTTGAGAGAGTCCTTGTGACAGAAGAGGAAATTAAAGAAATCTGCAACCGTCTCGGTAAACAGATTTCAAAAGATTATGAGGGCAAGAAGTTACTGCTTGTAAGCGTTTTAAAGGGAGCCGTTGTTTTTATGGCGGATCTCATGCGGAGCATTACCTGCGATTGCGAAATTGATTTTATGGCTGTTTCCTCATACAGCGGTGCCAAAACCACCGGAGTCGTAAAGTTCAAAAAGGACCTCGATATAAATCCTGACGGGTGTGATATCCTTTTGGTCGAGGATATACTTGATTCCGGCATAACACTCGCTTATCTTAAAAATATTTTGGTTGACAGAAATGCCGCAAGCATAAAGGTATGCGCGTTTCTTGATAAGCCCGCCAACCGGCAGGCGGATATATCGGCCGATTATGTCGGCAAGGTAATTCCGGACGAGTTTGTAATAGGCTACGGTCTTGATTACAACGAAAAATACAGAAATTTGCCTTATGTCGGCGTTTTATCACCTTCGATTTATGCCGACAAACAAGGAAAGGAGCAGCCTTAATTGAATAAGAATCTGAAAAATGTACTTTTATTTATAGGAATACCCATAGTATTTATTATAGCCGTTCTTTCGGTTTCCTATCTTTCAAAAGGTACGGTTGAGAGACAGTATTATGAAATTGTAGACATGATAAAGAGCAATGAAATTTCTGAATTTCAGCTCAATCTTTACAGCGGTGAGCTTGTCTACACAATGCGAGACGATGGAAAGACTTACCGTTATACAGTTGCCGATCCTTCGATTTTTTATAACGATGTAAACGATACCGTGCTTCTCATAAATGAGGAAAATAAAGGTACAGGCGACATTATAAAATACGATTACAAATCAGGCGGGCAGGCTGCGTGGCTGATGAATCTGCTGCCGACGGTTCTCCTGATAGTTGTAATGGTTCTTTTCTGGATATTCATTATGAAGCGTATGAATGCTTCTATGGGTGCGGACAAGACCATGGGCTTCGGAAAAGCAAAGGTCAGAAAAGACGACGGTCGGAAGAAAACCACTTTTGCCGATGTTGCCGGAGCTGATGAGGAAAAGGAAGAAATGGAGGAAATCGTCGAGTTCCTTAAAGATCCGAAAAAGTTTAATGAACTCGGTGCCAGAATACCTAAAGGTGTACTGCTTGTAGGCCCTCCCGGAACGGGTAAGACACTTCTTGCCAGAGCGGTTGCCGGTGAGGCGGGCGTGCCATTCTTCTCAATATCCGGTTCGGATTTTGTTGAGATGTTTGTCGGTGTCGGTGCGTCTCGTGTCCGCGATTTGTTCGGTGAAGCTAAAAAGGACGCTCCCGCAATTATTTTCATTGATGAAATCGACGCGGTCGGCCGTCAACGCGGCGCGGGTCTCGGCGGCGGACATGACGAGCGCGAGCAGACACTTAATCAGCTGCTTGTTGAAATGGACGGTTTCGGTTCCAATGAAGGTGTTATTGTTATGGCGGCTACCAACCGCCCGGATATCCTTGATAAAGCTTTGCTCCGTCCGGGACGTTTTGACCGTCAGATAACAGTAAACTACCCTGACGTAAAGGGCAGAGAAGAAATCCTCAAGGTTCATTCGAGAGGAAAGCCGTTAGGACCTGATGTAAACCTTGCGACCATTGCCAAATCAACATCCGGATTTACGGGCGCTGACCTTGAAAACCTGCTTAATGAATCGGCGCTTCTGGCAGTCCGTCATAAGAAAAAGGCGATAACGCAGGAAGAGATAGAGGAAGCCACAATCAAAGTAGTTATGGGTGCTGAAAAGAAATCTCATATTGTTTCCGATAAGGATAAAATGGTTACCGCCTACCACGAAGCAGGCCATGCCATTGTTTCTTACTTCCTGCCGACTCAGGATCCTGTTCATCAGATTTCGATTATTCAGCGCGGTATGGCTGCCGGATATACTATGTATCTGCCGGTTGTCGAAAAGGGGCACACCTCTAAAAATCAGATGCTTGAGCAGATATGCTCCCTTTTAGGCGGTCGTGCTGCCGAACAGCTTACTCAGAACGACGTCTGCACAGGCGCATCAAACGATATAGAACGTGCCACCGACCTTGCGCGTAAAATGGTTACCAAATTCGGTATGAGCGATAAGCTCGGACTCGTAACGTACGGTCATGATAATAATGAGGTATTTTTAGGCCGCGATTTCTCATCTACGCCTAATTATTCGGAAAAAACCGCAGCCGTTATTGACGAGGAAATCGAGGCTGTTGTTATGAAGCAGTATTCAAAGGCTCTCGAGCTTCTTAATAACGCTATGCCGAAGCTGCATGAGGTTGCAAAGGTTCTGTTTGAAAAAGAAAAAATTTCCGGAGATGATTTCCGCGCTTTAATGCAGGCGTAATACACATTATGTATAAATATGACCTTCATACCCATACAAATGCCGGAAGTATCTGCGGTGTAAGCACACCTGAGGATATGGTTGCAGCTTACGCGAAAGCCGGATACAGCGGCATTGTGATAACCGACCATTTTATCTGCGGTAATACCTGTGTGCCGCGTTCTATGGAATGGACAAAAAGAATTGACGCATATTTCTCCGCTTATGAAAGAGCGGCCAAAGCGGCAAAAGAATTTGATGATTTTACTGTTTTCTTCGGTGCTGAATACGCATACGCTGCGGGACATGAAATTCTGATTTACGGTGCGGAAAAAGACTTTTTGTATGAGCATCCCGAAATTGAGAATACGGACATTTTTTCTCTCTGCGAACTTCTTAAGGAAAACGGTTGCCTTGTTATTTCCGCTCATCCGTTTAGAGAAAGGGAATATAATGATTTTTCGGTTCCCGCCGAGCTTTCATGTGCGGACGGTGCGGAAATTTACAACAGTCACAACAATGACACGGAAAACAGAAAGGCTTTACAATTCGTTACGGATAATTCCCTTATACCGACGTCCGGAGGCGATATTCACGATGCTGCTGACCGTAATATAGGTCTTGCGGGAATTGAAACGGAAAAGAAAATTAAAACGTCTGATGAGCTTGTTTCTACTCTTAAATCCGGCAATTACCGTTTGTTAGTAAAAGGCAAATCCTTTTCACCGAATGAAGCGTATTAAAAAAATTAAAAGCCGGCTATGCTGCCGGCTTTTAAACTGTGGGCTGATAATTAAAATCTGTTTTAGCGGCAAATAATAATGCTGTGCAATAATATTAAAAATTGATTTTTAATATAAAGGAAACTATATTTTCAGGTGAAGTTATGGCAAATGATAAAATAATAATAAAAGGCGCTTGCGAACACAACCTTAAAAACGTCAATGTTGAAATACCGCGCGACCGTCTTATTGTTTTTACAGGTCTTTCTGGCAGCGGTAAGTCATCACTTGCTTTTGATACTATATACGCAGAGGGGCAGAGACGCTATGTGGAGTCACTTTCATCATATGCGCGTCAGTTTCTCGGTCAGATGGAAAAACCGAATGTAGACAGTATTGAGGGGCTTTCTCCGGCTATCTCAATAGACCAGAAGACCACCTCTAAAAATCCCCGTTCGACGGTCGGAACTGTTACGGAAATATACGATTACCTTCGATTGCTTTACGCAAGAGTAGGCGTGCCTCATTGTCCTGTCTGCGGTAAGGAAATAAGCCAGCAGACAACCGATCAGATCGTAGACAGAGTTATGCTTTTACCGGAAGGAAGCAAAATACAGATTCTTTCTCCGGTGGTAAAGGGCAGAAAGGGCGAGCACTCAAAGGAGCTTGAAAATGCCAGAAAACAGGGATATGCCCGTGTCAGAATAGACGGGAATATATATGACCTTTCCGAAAAGATAAAGCTAGAAAAAAATAAAAAGCATATAATTGAAATTGTTGTGGACAGGCTTGTCGTTAAAGAGGAAATACGCTCACGCCTTGCTGACAGTATTGAGACAGCAGCGGAAATTTCAGGCGGACTGATAACGGTCGATGTTATCGGAGGGGAAGAGATGCAGTTTTCACAGAGTTTTGCCTGTGATGAGCACGGCATAAGCATACCCGAGCTAACTCCGACAATGTTTTCTTTTAACAGTCCTTTCGGTGCCTGTCCGCGTTGCACGGGTCTCGGAATATTTATGAAGGTTGACCCGCGGCTCGTAATAAACGATGAGAGCAAATCCCTTATAGACGGTGCCATACGCGCGTCCGGCTGGGGTGTAAACTCTTGGTTTTATCCTGATTCCGGAACCGTTGCGACAATGTATTACAACGGTCTTGCAGAGCATTACGGATTTGATATAAATACACCGTTCAATCAGCTTTCAGATGAAGCTCGCCACGCTGTACTTTACGGCACGGGAGATGTAAAGCTCAAGCTGAGGCGCGGAAATACCTTAGGTGGAGGAACCTATGAAGCTCCTTTTGAGGGTGTTATAAACAATCTTGAACGCCGTTATAAAGAAACCTCAAGCGATTATGCACGTGCCGAAATAGAAAGCTATATGACAGAGCTTCCGTGTCCCGAATGTCACGGTAAACGCCTTAAACCTGAATATCTCGCTGTCACCGTGGGCGGAAAGAATATTATGGAATTCTGTGATTTATCTATCAGTGACGGTCTAAAGTTTATAAACTCGCTTGAATTCGGACAGCGTGACAGTATAATAGCCAAGCCTATTCTTAAAGAAATCAGAGAGAGACTTTCTTTTCTTGAAAGCGTAGGGCTTGAATACCTTAATCTCTCAAGGTCATCAGGTACGCTTTCGGGCGGAGAAAGCCAGAGAATAAGACTCGCGACACAAATCGGCTCCTCTCTTATGGGTGTGCTTTATATTCTTGATGAGCCGAGTATAGGACTTCATCAGCGCGATAATGACCGGCTTATCGGTACGCTTAAAAGGCTGAGAGACCTCGGCAATACAGTTATTGTCGTTGAACACGATGAGGATACAATGCGCGCGGCGGATTATATTGTTGATGTCGGTCCGGGTGCCGGTATTCACGGCGGAAATATTGTTTTTTCCGGTACTCTTCCGGAGCTTGAAAAATGCAGGGAATCAATAACCGCCGACTATCTTACCGGCAGGAAAAAAATACCCGTTCCGTCTTCAAGAAGAAAAGGAAACGGGACATTCCTTGAAATTAAAGGTGCCGCTGAAAACAATCTCAAAAAAATAAATGTTAAAATTCCTCTTGGTACATTTGTCTGTGTTACAGGTGTTTCGGGAAGCGGTAAATCGTCCTTTGTAAACGATATTGTATACAAGGTCCTCGCCAATAAGCTGAATCACGCAAAAACCGTTCCCGGCGAATACAAATCATTTGATGGTATAGAAAACCTTGACAAAGTGATAAATATTGATCAGGCGCCGATAGGGAGAACTCCGCGTTCCAATCCGGCGACGTATACAGGAGTTTTCAACGATATACGCGAGCTTTATGCCTCGACAAAAGACGCTAAAATGCACGGATATTCCGCCGGAAGATTTTCCTTTAACGTTAAGGGCGGACGCTGCGAAGCCTGTCAGGGCGACGGTATCCTTAAAATTGAAATGCACTTCCTGCCGGACATATATGTTCCGTGCGAGGTATGTGAAGGCAAAAGGTACAACCGTGAGACGTTAAGCGTCAAATACAAGGGTAAAAATATATACGATGTACTGGAAATGACGGTAGAAGAAGGTATGAATTTCTTTGAGAGCATACCTAAAATCCACCGTAAGCTGAAAACACTTTTCGATGTGGGTCTCGGTTATATTAAAATTGGTCAGCCTGCCACCACGCTCTCAGGCGGCGAAGCTCAGAGAGTAAAACTCGCGGCTGAGCTGTCAAAGCGAGGCACCGGACGCACTATTTATATTCTGGACGAACCTACAACCGGACTTCATACCGCCGATGTTCATAAGCTGATTGAGGTTTTACAGCGGTTTGTTGATGCCGGAAATACTGTTCTTGTTATCGAGCATAATCTTGATGTGATTAAAACAGCCGACCACATAATCGACCTCGGCCCTGAGGGCGGAGATAAGGGCGGAACAGTCGTCTGCACAGGCACGCCTGAAAAGGTGGCTGAATGCGAAAAGTCATATACCGGATTGTTCTTAAAGAAATTACTTTAAATTTACACATTATTCACCAATAAAAGACACTTTCCGTATAAAATGTTACTCGTGGGGTGAGGCGTTAAAAGTGTTTGGTTATATCAGAATCGCGAAACCTGAGCTTAAAGTAAAGGAATATGAGATGTATAAAGCCGTCTACTGTTCACTTTGCAGGGTGCTCGGTAAAAATTACGGTATTTGGTCAAGGTTTACTCTTAGTTACGATTTTACTTTTCTGGCGCTCCTTAATATGTCACTTACCGATGTATGCGATTTGACCGAACGCAAAAGATGTGTTTGCAACCCGCTTAAAAAATGCAATTACTGTAAAAATGATGATTATTTTAAAATGCCCGCAGCAGCGGCAATGATAATGGTATATTATAAGCTGCTTGATAATATTTCCGATGAAAAAGGAATAAAAAAAATAGGATACGGTATAGTGCGACCGCTCTTCGGTCACGCCAGAAAAAAAGCCGCGCGTTTGTATCCGGAGCTTGAAAAAATTATCAGCGAGTATATCTCAGAACAAAACGCAATCGAAAAAGATAAATGTGAAGAGCTTGACCGCGCCGCCGACCCGACAGCCAAGGCGCTTTCAAAAATTCTTGTTATGTGCGGCAGGGACGAGAAGCAAAACCGTATTCTTGAACGAATCGGATACTGTCTTGGCAGATATATTTATTTGCTTGACGCAGCCTGTGACCTGCCTGACGATATAAAAAAAGGCTCATACAATTTTCTGAAATACAACACAGAGGGCGATCCGCACGAATACGCAAAAAACCGCATTGTCCCGCAGCTTTACTTTTGTTCCAATGAGGCTGGAAAGGCTTTTGAGCTTTTAGACGTTAAAAAATACCGACCAATACTCGGAAACATTATATATCTCGGACTTGAAGATACTTTTAAAAAGGAGCTTAATGTATGAAAGACCCTTATGCAGTGCTTGGAGTTTCAAGCAATGCGAGCGATGATGAAATTAAAAACGCTTACAGAGAACTGGCGAGAAAATATCATCCCGATAATTATGCCGATAACCCGCTTTCGGATCTCGCGGGCGAAAAAATGAAAGAAATAAACGAAGCGTACGATCAGATTATGAATATGCGCAGGACAGGGAAGACTTCCGGAGGCGGAGCATATAACTCATCAGCTTCATCGTCCTTTCCCGAGGTCAGAACTCTTATAAATCAAGGACGTCTCGAGCAGGCGCAGGAAGTTCTCGACGGTGTTCCTCCTCAGTCAAGAGACGCTGAATGGTATTTTCTTAACGGCACTGTTCTTTACAGACGCGGATGGTTTGATCAGGCGTTTACAAGCTTTACAACTGCTTCAAGAATGGATCCGACAAATATGGAATACCGAAACGCAGTCAATAACGCTCAACGCCAGCAGGGCAGACAGTACAATCCTTATCGTACTTACGGCGGTAATCAGTCAGGCTGCAGCGCTTGCGATGTATGTTCAAGCCTTATTTGCGCGGATTGCTGCTGCGAATGTATGGGCGGGGATTTGATTTCCTGCTGCTGATGTCTTTGCCGGACTTTAATGTTCGGCTTTTTTTATTTTTATATGCACAGGAGGATATATGAAAAAAAATACCAAAATCGCTTTGTGCGGAATAACAGCGTCTCTTTCAGTTGTGCTTATGCTTTTTTCTTTCTTCCCGTATCTTACTTATGCCATTCCCGCATTGACCGGTCTTATTATTATGATACCGGTTGTGGAAACAGGCAAAAAATGGGCATTAGGAGCCTATTTATCCGCTTCAGTACTTATATTTATTTTCGGAGAACCGGAAAGCAAAATTCTGTATATTTCATTTTTCGGTTATTATCCGATACTTAAATCTGTTATTGAACAAATAAACAAACCGGTTATAGAATGGTTATTAAAGCTTGCGGTATTCAATGCTGCTGCTTTGGTTTCTTATTTTATTTTATCATTCGTTTTCAATATCACGTTTGACGATTTCGGGAAGCTCGGACAATACGGAGCATATATTTTCCTTGTCGCCGCAAATATTGTGTTTGTTATTTATGATATAGGCGTTTCCCGTGTTGCAGGACTATATATGTACCGCCTTCATACGAAAATAAAAAAACTTTTAGAAAAAGGTTCTTGACTATTATTATAATGTATGTTAAATTAAAATATCATTATAATGAGGAGAGAAAAAATGAAAAAAGTAATTGCGGCGTTACTCTGTTTTATTCTTACAGCTGTTTCTTCAGGATGTACCGGCGGTGATGTATCTTCAGAATTTTCATTGTTATCTCCGGAAGATAAAGAAATGACCTTTACTGTTGAAGATTACGGTCTTACCTTCCGGACTCCGCCTGAATGGAAAGAGGATATGGAAGATACCGAACTTGATTATTTCGTTACGAATATATCGGCCGGACTCGGTATTTTCGGATTTTACAGGTCTGATTTTACTGATGATACTGAGCCTGAGGATATTTTCAGAATACAGAATGACAGCACACTTGAGGCGTATGACAATGTCCAGAAACTTGAGCATGAGTCAACTTTTGAAGCGTCAGACAAAACGATAACATCTGAACTCTATTCGGCTGAATTTGAGCTTGAAAAAATTTATGTATATTTTACACTTGTGGAATTTCCCGAAAGAGATGAGTTTTTCTGGACAATGATTACGGCTTCACCTTCTTATGCACGCAAGCATTTTGATGAATTTGATGATATAATTGATTCTTTCGATCTTGAAGAGGCTAATACAAATAACGACAGTGTTTCATCCGGCAGCGATAATGCGATATAAAAAAAGTTCTGCTTTAAAGCAGAACTTTTTTATATTACCTTACTTAAAAAATCTTTCAGTCTAGGACTTTTCGGGGAACCGAAAACCTCTTCCGGAGTTCCTTCCTCCATTATAATACCCTGGTCAATAAAGAGTACTCTGTCAGCAACCTCACGGGCAAATCCCATTTCATGTGTGACGACCGCCATAGTCATGCCGTCATTTGCGAGCGCTTTCATAACATCAAGCACTTCTCCGACCATTTCAGGGTCAAGCGCCGATGTCGGCTCATCAAAAAGCATTACATCCGGTTGCATACATAAAGCACGAACTATCGCGACACGCTGTTTCTGTCCGCCTGAAAGCTGGGAAGGGTAGGCGTTTGCTCTGTCAGCCAGTCCGACACGCTCAAGAAGCGATAACGCTCTTTCCTCAGCTTCCTTTTTTGTCGCTTTTTTCAGCTTTACCGGCGCTATTGTCATATTTTTAAGCACCGTCATATGAGGAAAAAGGTTGAACTGCTGAAATACCATTCCCATTTTCTGTCTATGAAGATTTATATCGATTTTAGGGTTTGTTATGTCGGTTCCCTCAAAAAATATTTGACCGGCAGTAGGGGATTCAAGAAGGTTAAGAGTGCGCAAAAAGGTTGATTTTCCTGATCCCGACGGACCGATTATTACAACAACTTCGCCTTTTTTAATCTCAGTGTCAATACCTTTGAGAACCTCAATATCACCGAAGGATTTTTCAAGACCGACGGTCTTTATCAGAACTGTATCAGTGGTCACTGCTGCGAAGCCTC
Organism: uncultured Clostridia bacterium; assembly: GCA_944380885.1. Lineage (GTDB taxonomy): Bacteria > Bacillota > Clostridia > Oscillospirales > Acutalibacteraceae > UBA737. The sequence goes on from CALWIZ010000004.1 coordinate 86,639, forward strand.
CTTTCGAGCTTTCCGACAAGCGCCGTAAGAATCATTACAATTACAAGATAAATCAGCGCAACTGAAATAAGCGGCATAAAATAAGAATATGTACGTCCCGCAATAGCGTTTCCTGCCTTTGTGAGGTCAACAACACCGACATAACCGGCGACAGACGTTTCCTTTAAAAGCGCTATAAACTCGTTGCAAAGGGTGGGGAGAACGTTTTTAAACATCTGTGGAATGATTATATGAAACATTGTCTGGATATAATTGAGTCCGAGACTTCTGCCCGCTTCAAACTGACCGTTATCGATAGACATTATGCCGCCACGGAATATCTCTGCGACATATGCGCCTGAATTGATACCGAACGCGAAAATTCCTACAGGAACACCGTCCTTAACGGAAACAAAAATAAGGAAATACGATATCATAAGCTGAACAACAACAGGCGTTCCGCGTATAACCGTAAGATAAACCTTGCATATAAAATTCAAAAAAGCAAGAATGAAATATGCGGGTGAGCCGCTGCGGCGCATTCTTTCTTTGTTTTTGTCGTATGTAGAACGTACTGCAGCAATCACTATACCGATTACAATACCTATTAAAAGCGCTCCTAAAGTGATTTTTACCGTGTTTTCAAGTCCGGTTATCATTTGGGTATACCGGTTGTCCTCGATAAAAACAAAATTGAACTCGTGCGCAAGGGAGTCGAACCAATTTTTTATTGTCTCAAATATATTCGACAATTTTCTTGCTCCTTTCGCGAATGTTTTTATATATTGTCAAAATATCAAAAACAGGGCGGTTAAAAACCGCCCTGAATTTCATTGGAATTTATCAGTCAGCCTTAATATATTTATCAACGATTTCCTGAAGTGAACCGTCTGCAATAAGCTCTTTGAGAGCCTCGTCAACCTTTTCCTGCAGCTCTGTGTTGTCCTTTGCAAAGCAGATTGCGTAATCTTCATTTGCAAACTCTGCATCAAGAATTTTAAGACCTTCGTTTGCTGCGACATAGGCTTTTGCCGGTTCATTGTCTATTATTACGCAGTCGACTTTGTCTTTCAAAAGTGACTGAACTGCAACCGCGCCGTTTTCATAGCCTACAACATTTTCCTCACCGTAACCGCCGTCTTCAGGAGCGGCAGAAGCGTAGATATAACCAGTGGTGCCCTGCTGGGTGCCTATTTTCTTACCCTCGAGGTCATCGATTGACTTGATATCACTGTCTTCCTTTACAATAACAGCCTGAATACCTTTTGCGTATGATGTGGAAAAGTTGACCTTTTCAAGTCTCTCATCATTTACGGTCATACCGGCCATACCCATATCGTATTTTCCGGACTGAACGCCTGGTATGATTGAATCAAAAGCGACATCAGCGATTTCAAGCTCAAGACCGAGCTTATCAGCTATAAGCGCCGCTACCTCTGCGTCAATTCCTACAATCTTATCACCCTCATAATATTCGTAGGGCGGAAATTCGGCGTTAGTCGCCATAATGAGCTTACCTTCTTCGGCAGTCATTTCTCTTTTTCCGCATCCGCTGCAAAGCACGGCAATAAGCAGCGCGGATATGAGACTAAGAATTTTTACATATTTTTTCATATATATACCCCTTTTGATTACTATGATAAATTCTAATAAGGATTATATCACTGCGGCGCGTAATTGTCAACACATTTTTGCATATTTATGATATTTTACTGAATAATTTGCAAATCAATGCATAAATACTGTAAAATTATATTTTTATTTGCATTATTATGCGTATTCGACATTTTTTTGAATATTTATTCATTAAAAAATGGCGTGCGCATTTATCATGGAATCTTCCTTTATCTGATACAGAAGCATTTTAAGTGTTTCAATATGCTCATAAAAGAGTATTTCGTTGTCGGTTCCGCTGTAAAGCAGAAGTGAGGAAAGCTCAAGCTCAACTTCGTCTATGCGGTCATGATTTACGAAAAATGAAAGAGTCTGTTCTTTATCCACCCATATTTCATCTATTTTTTCAGCTGTTTGATATGCGTTTTTCCCTTCTTTATAATCCGCTTCACATTGTTTGACAAGCTCAATTGTTTCATCGCAGGTTTTTCTGATATAAATCAAACTTGACAAATATGCCGCCACAACAAAAGCGAGAAGAATCCCAGCCGATATAAGTCTTTTCATTTTTGATTCCTCTTTTTTATCAGGGTAAATTTTGAGTCTCTGTCCATTGTCATTAGGAAAACATTTTCTATAACGGTATTATTATCGTCAAGTATTTTTCTGATTTTTTTACTGTCGGTCTCAAGTGCCTTAAGCGATTCGTTTATCAGCTTTCCGTCGCTGATGACCGGTAGGGGAAGAACCGCGGCTTCCTTTTTTACCTTCAGATCGCCTGATGTCGCAGGCTGTTCTGAAGACTTTAGAAGAATACTGAGATTTCCGTTGACTTCAAGAACCGCAAACGCAACGGTTGAAATATCAAAAACATTTTGTCCTCGCAAAAGCTCAACAAGATCAAGAACAGTCATTCTGACATTTTTCATTGCCTGCTGATCAACAACTCCGTTTTTTATTATAACCGCCGACTTGCCGTTCATCAGTTTTCTTACCGTGATACTTTTCATTGCGATTACTGAAATTATTATTTCAAGAATTACAAGAGTGAAAATCGCCACAACACCGTCAAGTATCGGCTGTGAGGTATCCTGAAGAGGGATTGCGGCGATTTCGGATATAAGAAGTGTAACAACAAGCTCGTTAGGCTGCATTTCGCCTATCTGACGCTTGCCCATAAGCCTTATTCCGAGCGTTACAAAAATATAAAGTATAACCGTTCTTGTTATGGTTATTATCATATCATCACCGCTTATATTATTTGCCGTTAAATCTATTTTTATTAAGCGCTTGCAATCGATATATTTTTATTGACAAAAAGTGATAAAGGCAATAAAATTAAATTGTAATGTTATGGGGGTGAACAGATGAATATACTGCATCTGAAATATGCGGTTGAAATTGCGAACACAAAATCCATCAGTCGGGCGGCGGAAAATCTTTATATGGGTCAGCCCAATCTTTCCAGAGCTATAAAGGAGCTTGAGGAAACACTTAATATTACCATTTTCAACAGAACTCCGAAGGGGATAACTATCACACCTGAGGGTGAAGAATTTTTACAATACGCAAAGCGTATCGTGAATCAGGTTGATGAGGTTGAGGAAATGTATAAAAACGGAAGAAAGCCAAAACAAAGGTTTTCCGCCTGTGCTCCTCGTGCCAGTTATATAGCATACGCGTTCGCGGAATTTGCAAACGGCATATCTACCGATATTCCGGCTGATATTTTTTACAAGGAAACTAATTCCTCACGTACAATAAATAATGTTGTAAAAGGGGAATATAACCTCGGAATTGTCCGTTTTCAGACATCATTTGAACGTTATTTCAAATCTGTCTTTGAGGAAAAGCATCTCAACGCCGAAATAATAACTGATTTTAAATATATACTTCTGATGTCGAAAGAGCATCCGCTGGCGCATAAAGAGGAAATCAGATCAAAAGAACTTTCTCCTTATATAGAAATCACCCATGCTGATCCGTATGTACCGTCTCTCCCGCTTATTGACGTTAAAAAGGAAGAGCTTTCAAAGTATGTGGATAAGCGTATATATATTTTCGAGCGTGGAAGTCAGTTTCACCTTTTACAAACTGTTAAATCTTCTTTTATGTGGGTCTCACCGATACCTGAGGATTTATATTCAAAATACGGTCTTATAGAGAAAAAATGTACCGATAACGAAAAAATATATCAGGATGTTCTTATTTACCGAAACGGTTATAAACTTACCGACCTTGATAACGATTTTATAACAGCCGTCTGTAATGCTAAGCGTAAATACATCAAGGAAACTTTATGAAAAAGCGTGGTGTAAACTTTGAAAACGGTTTTTATGAAGTCAATTTCTAAAAAATATTCAGAAGATATCAGGCAATTACTTAAAGAAGCCGATAATGAATTTGTGCCGCCCCTCTCATCCCGAAGCGGAACAACCCAAAACACATTCGGCATTTCAGAAGAAACATCAGGTGATATTGAACCTTACTTCAGAAATATAAAAAAACAATGGGCGATCGTAGCGGTAGCTAACGGAAAAGTGCTCGGTTTTATGTCTCTTATACCTAATCATAACATTCCGAATATCAGCGAATCCTTTGAGCGGAACATATATCTCTCCACTATAATTGTAAAAAAAGAATTCCGAAAAAGCGGAATAGCGGAAAAATTATATGACGCTTTGCTTTCAAGATTCAACGACCGAAGGATTTTCACCCGTACATGGTCACTCAATACCGGCCATCTTCATTTGCTTGATAAAAAGGATTTTTATGAGATTCTGAATGAGGAAAACGGCCGGGGCGAAGGAATTGATACGGTCTATTACTGTCACGAACCTGAAAAAAAGCGTATAGTAGATGTTATTTCACAATATAACCTGTTTGGCAGTATGGCATTTTTTGTTATGCTTGTTGTTTTTGCGGTGACTTTTGTAATAGTTTGGCTGGATTCTGACAGCGGAATTCTTCACGAGCTTTCAATAGCGTTTGCCACTTCACTTATCGCGTCTGCTCTGTGCCTCCTTTCTGAAACAATGATAAAATATGTGGAGTCTAAAAATGATGATTATATCTATCGTTTGAGAAGTTTCGGAATAGAAAATCTCCTTTTTCATAAGGATTCAGTGCTTAAAAAAATCATTCCGAAATGTAATAAGGAGCTTTGGATAACAGGATACAGACTTATAATGACGGCAAAGGGTTCCTTTCGTCTTGCAATAGAAGAGGCCTGTAAAAATACCGCCGGACTGCATATACGTCTTCTTTTTGTTCCGATGTGGAGTGATACTTACAGGCGCGTTTATGACGACGATGTTTCAAGATGTTACGCCAATGTTTTTTATACACTTTGTCGCTGCATAAAAAGATACGGCGCAAATGTTGAGATAAGGGTAACCGATAAGCCTGTTTTTAACGATACATATAAAGTTGACAATCGTATAATTACAGGTCCGTATCTTCACTGTACCGATCCGCGGAACAGGCGCCTTATAACCGCAAAGGACTTTTTCTCACTTGATATTACTGACAGCGACAAAGAACTGTACCGTCTTATGGAAGCCGATTATATATCGGTTTGGGAACAAAGTGACGAATATTTTGACAATGAAAAATTACTTGATTTGTTTGACAGTCATGATAAGTTTGATAAAATAATGAATATGCAGTCCGATGAACGGATTAAGCTAATCCGAGGTTGCATCGTTTCTAACAGTTCAAAAGATAAAAAAACACCGTTATTATATTAGGGAAATTAAAAAATCCGGATGCCAGAAATACGGCGTCCGGATTTTTTACTGATATAGTAATTATTTAAGTTCAATTACAGCGGCAAGATTACCTCGTTTGCCAGCTGTCGCGCGGTGAGAATGAAGAACATCGGAATTACAGCAGGTGCATATATCGGTTACATCTATATTATCAGGAGATATACCGCTTGAAATCAGAATCAATCGGTTAGCTTCTGCAAGGTCAAGCATATACTTTCCGTTTTCTTTCGGAAATACAATAGTGTCCAGCGGCAGATATGTCAGCTTGCGGAATTCGGATATAACCGGATCGTCCACTTCATAACAGCATTTGCCGATGCACGGGCCGATCGCAGCGATTATATTTTTCGGATCGCATCCGAAATCGTCAGACATTTTTTCAACTGTAAGTTTTCCTATTTCTTTTACGGTTCCTCGCCAGCCTGCGTGTGATGAGGCTATAACCTTTTTTACCGGATCGCAGAAAAGCAGGGGAGTGCAGTCGGCATACTGGGTAACAAGAGCGACGCCGCGCCGATCGGTTATAAGACCGTCAACATCGCTGAAAGAAGGCTTGAAAATTCCAGTACCTCTGTCTTCTTCCGTGACATATCTTATATTATTTGTATGAGTCTGCCGGCTGAGAACAAGGTGAGAAATCTCAATACCTTCCGTTCCGCAAAGCCGCTTGTAGTTTTCAAGCACATTTTCGCGTGAGTCTCCGTTGTTGAAGCTGAGATTCATCTCACCGTATCTGCCGGTGCTTACCCCTCCGAGTTTGGTGGAAAAAACACAGCGGACAGCTCCGCATGCCGAGAGTTTCGGAAAAGTAATGTAGGTCACACCGTTTTTATTATTTATCGAAAGCGATTTACTTTTCAATTATTTGCCTCCGTTATTTCGTCAAGCATTTTTTCAGAGTTTCTGATAAGTGTTCCTGAATAATGATTACCAATGTGATTTGATATGAATTTTAAAGCACGGTTCATCATCGGTATTCTTCCTGTCGCGGAATGGGAATCTGTCGCGATATAAGTTATATATCCTTTTTTTATAAGTTTAAGTGTTATTTTTGTACAGTTGTCATCAAAAAGAGAAGAAGCGTTGACCTGCGCCTGAATATTCTCTTTAGCAATGAATTTAAGCAGTTTTCTGAAATTCGATGATTTGTGATAGCGTTCTATATGCGCGATGACCGGAATTATACCTTTTTTATCGCGCAGATTGCGGATATCTTTGAATAAATCGGCACCTATACTGCTGTTTGTCAGTTCAAGAAGGAGATACATCGTATTACCGAATGTAAAATTATATACAGATTCACTTTCTCCGATATTATAATAATACAGCACTTCCGTACCGAGAAAAACGTTCGGCAGATTCATGCCTTCAATATGTGATTTCAGCTGATTGTATGAATACTGTATTTTTTTCAGATATTCTTCAAGATTTTCCCTGAAAGCGTAAAAATGGGGAGTCGCAATAACATCGGTTATACCTTGTTCTTTCATCATTTCAAGTATTTTTACGGATTCATCCAAACTTTTTGAACCGTCATCTACACCCGGGAGAATATGTGAATGTATATCCAGCAAAAATAACCGCCTCACATTTTTACAGTAAATTATTTAAGTATTCATACGAACGGTAAATTTCATCGTATGAGTTATATGAGTTATTGTAAACCTCAATTATGCAGCTTCCGTTATAATTCTTTTTTTCAAGAGTTTGAAAAAACCGTTTAAAATCAAAGCCGCCGTTTCCGGGGAGCTGACAATCGGATGAGATACTGTGGTCGCTTATATGATAGTGCTTTATGTTTTCTGAAAATTCCTCAATAAGAACATATGGGTCATATCCGCAGCGGACCGACTGCTTTATATCTATACAGAATTCCGCCTCATCACCGAGTATTTCTTTCATTGAGCGGAGAAATTCGATATCACCGGCGCGGTATCTGACGACGTTTTCCTGCAATATAGTCGCACCGTTCTGACGGGTTATATCTTTAAGGCGAATATAACGTTCGCAATATTCCTCATCATTCAGTACCCCGTTAGGTTTTCCGCCATGCATAATAATATACTTTGCACCAAGCTGCGCCGCCGCCTCGGAATAACGTTTATACTGTTCCTCCGCCTCACGGTAGCGGCGGTCGTATGCCGAAAATATCATAAACGATTCGGCAAGCGACATTGTAGGATGCAGGGAATCAACCGATATTCCGTATTCATTCCTTATATCCTCAAGCATATCAATAAATGACTGCTTTAACTCGCACAGTGCGTTAAAAAAAATTTCTGTATGTTTTATTCCCGCTCTGCCGATATTTTCCAGAGAAATTTCAGTTTCAAGAGGATAAAAGCATGATGTTGAAACTCCGAGATTCATTTTAAGCTCCTTTAGTTTTTTCGTCCGACAAATCGGAAGGTGTAACATAAACGGTTTTATTTGTTGTGTAAATTACCATTCCGGGTTTTGCTCCGTTCGGTTTTTTTACATATTTAACCGGCGTGTAATCAACAGGTACTTGTGACGAGGCTGACGCTTTTGAATTTTTTGCCGCAAGCATAGCCGCTTTTTTAATAGTTTCATCCGAAACGCTTTCTCCGCGGCACATAACGATAACATGCGAACCGGGAATATTTTTGACATGGAACCAAAGGTCGTTTTTTGAGGCGAGAACCGTAGTGATGTAATCATTCTGACGGTTATTCTTTCCTACAAGTATTTTATATCCTTCTGAGCAGGTATATTCCCTGTAACCGGGTGCCTGCGTGTTTTTTTTCTTTTCTTTGGGTCTTTTTATATATCCTGCGGCCGTAAGCTCATCACGAATTTCAGATATTTCCGAGAGTGACTCGCTTCTGGATATACTGTCAAGAACAGAATCAAGATATATCAGTTCTTTTCTGTCCTCGCCAGTCAGCTTTGTAAGCGTCTGCTCCGCCGTATATGTTTTTTTATAGTCCTTAAAATATTTTGCCGCGTTCTGCTGGGGCGATAGTGCAGGGTCAAGAGGAATACGTATCAGCTTCATATCTTCGTAATAATTTTCTGCTTCAATGAACCGCGCGCCCGGCTCTGCGCGGTAAAGATTAGCTTTCAGTAGCTCGCCGTATATCCGCAGCTGTTCCCGGTTCTCACATTTTTTAAGCTCGAGAAGTCTCGCGGCAAGTTTTTTTTCTGTTCGTGATTTTATATTATTTGTCAATTTCAGAATATCTGCCGCCGCTTTATGAATGCGCTCAGCGTTTTCTCTTTTTATATAAAAAGCGTCAAGCAGTTCTGAAAAGCTGCCGTATTGCTGCTTTTTAAATTTTCCGCCGTACTGCGATATGTCAGTGTATGAAAAATCGTAAGGCGAACCGTCTTCTTGCATCAGTAATAACGGTTTGTTATTATGCTTAATATCTTCAGCTATTGATTTAAGCGCGGTATAACCGTCTTTACAGATTTCCGCCCTGTAAACCGCTTCGCGGCAGATAAGAGGGGAGAAGCCGTCAATTCCGTCAAGCAAAACACCGACAGGATTTTCTTCCGAGGTGATTTTTTCGCCGTATAATTTTATTACGCTGTCATCAAGCGGATTGCATTTATGCTTTCTTTCAGGAAAAGAATACTGTGCTCCGGGTAAAATCAATCTCTCAGATGTTTCAGGATCACTGTGTCTCAGCGAATCGATTATTTTTCCGTCCTGCCCAACAAGAATAATATTGGTTTTATTTCCTATAAATTCGGCAATAAGGCGCAGTTCGATAATATCTCCCATTTCATTTGAGGACGTAAATGTAAATACGGCTATTCTTTCAAATTCAGGCTGAGTAACACCTATGAGCTTAGCAGACGAAAGATATTTTCTCATCAGCATACAGAACATTGGCGGAGATTTGGGATTTTCGTATTTATTTTCCGTAAACTGAATTCTTGCCGAGCCCTGCTTTATGCATATAAGAAGTCTTTTGCAAAAATCTTTTTTGCGTAACAAAAACACCAGCTCATCTTTTGAAGGCTGGTATATTTTGTCAATATGCGAGTTGCAGGCTTCGTTAAGCTCTGAAACTGTTTTATGAAGAAAAGCGCCGTCAAATGCCATGTCAGTTCTCCGATTTTTTAAGTAAATTACCGATTTGCGCGGCAGCATCGGCATAATATTTGTATTCAGATTTTTTTTCGGGCAGATTTTGAAGGGCAGACGCACAGCTGAAGAGTCTGTTATACTGTTTTTCGGCATAGAGCCGCCCATCAGGTGCCGATAGATCTGTTTTTCCTATGTAGTAAAACCAGTCAGGACAGCAGATAATTTTTCCGGTATACACTGCTCTTATTACAGAATAAACCTTTCCGTTCTCTTCAACGGCGGTTTCATCAGAAATTTCAAATCCGTTTTCACAAAGATAACGCCTTAAAATTTCCGGTGATGTTGTGGGCTGAAGAATAAGCAGAACAGGCGGAGATAGCTTAAGCCATCCGGTACGTTTGATTATTCCGGAAATAACTTCTCCGCCTATACCGGCAATTATTACCGTATCCGCTTCAGATTTTTTTACAGATGAAAGACCGTCGCAAAGTCTGGTTTCAATTCCGACAACACCTGAAAGCGCAATATTTTTTCTTGCGTTTTCAAGAGGAAGCGGACGGATATCGGTAGCTATGACCCTGCGCGCCTTTTTGCTTTTTATAAGCATAATAGGCAAATACGCGTGGTCGGTTCCGACATCGCAGACATTTGAATTTTCAGGTACAAGAGAAGCGATGAGCGACAGTCTTTTTGTAAGCGTCATTATTTGTTTTCAAAATGCTTGTTGAGCTTTTCAATAAGCGCGTCACAGTCAGTTCCGTGAACCTCGCATGCCTGCTCAATGCTCTCGCCGCGTGAAGCTGGGCAGCCAAGGCAGTGCATACCTATTTCAAAGAAATATTCGGCAGCGCTGCTGTCAATATCAAGTACTTCGCCTATAAGCATATCTTTTGTAATTTTCATTTTGATCATCCTTTATATTTTTAATTAGTATCAGAATAAATTTATTTTATTATTCAAATCTTTTCTTGAGTGATTGAAGAGCTTGCGGTTATCCATTGCCCATACTCTTGCCGAAAAATCGTCAGATGACGCGGCTGAGACAGCTTCACGCATTTCATAAACCCTTGAATCCATTAGGTCAAGCTCGCTTAAAAGCTCCGCCTCGATAAACATAGGCCGTACCGCGGCGCCGAATTCAGGCTCGCCGTGGTGTGACAGCACCATATGCTCAAGCAGCATCGCCGTTTTACGGTCAATAGAGAGCTTTTCGGCATACTTTTCAACAACCATTGCGCCCATTGCCAAATGACCGAGAAGATTTCCTTCATTTGAGTAGCCGGTGGCAACTCCGGTATCGGCGACATTGAATTCGGAGAGCTTTGCGATATCGTGAAGTATCGCTCCGGATATCAGCAGCTCGCGATCAACAAAAGGATATACCGCGCATACTCCCTCTGCAAGCCTCACGATTGACAGTGTGTGCAGAAGAAGTCCGCCTCGAACCGCATGATGAAGCTTAAAAGCGGCAGGCCAGTAGAGAAGGGCAAGTCGGTTGTCATCAAGTATAGCCGTCACGATTTTTTTAAGGTCGCTGTCGGTAAAATCCGACGCAATTTTGTACAGCTCGTCAAACATCTGCTCTCCGGAATAGTCGGCCGATTTTACAAATTTGCCGGGATCTACTCCGTCTTCGGGCATAACAGGGCGAATCCTGTCTATCTTCAGCTGATCAGCCCCGTTATAACGCGAAACGGTGCCGCGTATTTTAATAAGCTGATTTACTGTGTATTCTCCGTGCTTTTCCTTATCATATCTCCAGAGCTTTGCGTTTATCTCGCCATCAGAGTCCGAAAGAGTCATATCAAGATAAGCGTCGCCCTTTGAAGAAGTTTTAATATCAATATTTTTAATCAGACAGAAGCCGTCAACAAGACCGCTGTTGTCAATAGGGGTGAAATTCATTTTTTTCTCCGTCCGGTAAAATCAGTTTTTTATTATAATATTTTCACGTGCAGGTCCGTTGCTGACCATTGTGATTTTAAATCCGATTTCCTTTTCAATAAACTCTATGTAATTGCGGCAGTTTTCGGGAAGATCGGAATAATTTGTAATTCCGGTAATATCACATTTCCAGCCGGGAAGTGAGGTGAGAACCGGCTTTGCCTTTTCGAGAAGACCGGTAACAGGGAAGTCCTTGGTGATTTTTCCGTCTATTTCATATCCCACGCATACCTTTATCTCGTCAAGATAGGAAAGCGCATCAACAACGGTAAGGACAGCGTGCGTAGTTCCCTGAACCTCACAGCCGTATCTTGTGGCGACGCAGTCAAACCAGCCCATTCTGCGCGGACGCCCTGTTGTAGCCCCGTACTCACCGCCGTCACCGCCGTGATCGCGCATTGCTTTCGCCTCATCACCGAATATTTCACTGACAAACGCTCCTGCTCCCACCGCCGATGAATAAGCCTTTATAACAGTGTAAATTTCTTTTATTGAATAAGGCGGAAGACCCGCACCGACAGCGCCGTATGCCGCTATTGTGTTGGAAGAGGTAACCATCGGGTATATTCCGTGATCGGTATCCTTAAGTGTTCCAAGCTGACCCTCGAGAAGAACCGTTTTTCCTTCTTTATCGGCATTGTAAACCAGCTTTCTGACATCGCCGACAAAAGGCTCTATTCCTTTTTTCCACTCCATCATTTTATCAAATATTTCGTCCGCAGAAAGCGGTTCTTTGTGATAGAGATTTGTTATAAGGATATTTTTAATTTCAAGCACACGCTCAATTTTTGCGCGCAGAGCTTTTTCATCAAACAGCTCACAGACCTGGAATCCGATTTTGGCATATTTATCGGAATAGAAAGGAGCTATTCCGGATTTGGTAGAGCCGAAGCTCGCTTTTCCGAGACGTTCCTCCTCATAAACATCAAAAAGCACGTGATAAGGCATAACCATCTGACAGCGCTCAGATATCATAAGCTTAGGCGCCGGAACACCTTTTTCGACAACACTGCGGTATTCATTTAAAAGTTTGTCAATATCAAGGGCAACTCCGTTGCCTATGCAGTTGATGACACCTTCGTTAAAAACGCCTGAAGGCAGTGTATGAAGAGCAAATTTACCGTATTTGTTTTTTATAGTATGACCGGCGTTTGCTCCGCCCTGAAAGCGTACGACGATATCCGCGTCACAGGCAAGCATATCGGTAATTTTACCCTTGCCCTCATCTCCCCAGTTAGCGCCCACAACAGCTTTTACCATAATTTATGTACCCCATTTTTAATAAAGTAGTGTAACAGCACAGTTACATTTTATTATACAATGTTTAAACGAATAATTCAATAAAAATATACGGTATACAGACATAAAATTTAAAAATTTTTTTACACATTTTAAATATGACAGAATAGCATTTTTTTCGCCGTCGTCATAAAGCCGCCGCTTTATGCACATTTTTTCCTATTCCTGCTTTACCGCTTTTCACAAGATACAACAGATATGCACAGCACATTATAAAGCAGACAACGGCAGACACCGGAACCGCGAGGCCTATTTTTAATAAGTCCGGAGAATCTCCGCGGCTTAAAATATAGGAAAGCGGTATTCGTACTGCAAAGGATGTGGCGATACCCTCAATCATTACAAAATTGGTTTTTCCGAGACCGTTGAAATAGCCGAGCAGACAAAAATATATGCTGATAAAAAGATGCTCAGCCGCACAGCCGCGCTGGTACCTTGCCGCCGCAGCGATAACCTCCGGACTTTTTTCAAAGAGCGAAGCGAGAAATTCTGGGAAAAAGAAGGTCGCGCAGAAGGTGAGTATACCAAATAGAAAAGATATCCCGACAGAAAGCCTTAACGACCTGAAAGCGCGTTCCGGCTGATTTGCCCCTATATTCTGCGCTACAAACGCCGAAAGAGCCGACATAAATGAAATCGGGATTATAGAAAGGAAAAGGAAGAGCTTTTCTGATATGCCTATGCTCGCCGAAGCTATTAGTCCGAGCGAATTGAGTATTGCAGTGAGTATAAGGAATGAAACTCTCGTAAGGAAATCCTGAAGCGCTATCGGAACGCCCATTTTAAGTATCCTGCTTACCTGACCGCGCGCTTTAAAGCTGCTTTTTGTAATGGAAAAGGGCAGACCGCCTTTTCTTATATATATAACAGAAAATACGACGCTTACAGCCTGTGCCGCAACGGTCGCTATTGCCGCTCCCGCCGCTCCCATTTTAAAGCCTGCTACAAGTATAAGATCGCCGATTATATTTACTATACAGGCGATAAGTATAAATACAAGCGGCATTTTAGAGTCACCGACGCCCCTGAACAGTCCGCTTATAGCATTATACGCCGAAATGAAAACAATACCGGCTGTACAGATACGCACATATTCGGTTCCCGGCATCTTTGCTTCTTCCGGAATTTTAAGCAGTTCAAGAGCCTGCGTTGCAAAAATCATAAGGACGCCAAAAAACACAGCTGATACCGCAATAAGCAATTTGGTCATTCCTGCAGAAATATTTCCGGCGCGCTCTTTGTCTCCCGCGCCCATCGCCTGACCGATAAGGACAGTTACTCCGGTAGTAAGACCGATAATAATACCTGTGATTCCCTGCATAAGCTGACTGCCTGTCGCAACCGCTGAAAAGTGTGCGGTTGTGCTGTACTGTCCTACAACGATAAGGTCAACCGCTCCGTAAAGCGCCTGTAAAAGCTGGGACAGCATAAGAGGAAGCGCAAATTTTATTAGAGGAGATAGGATTTTCCCTTTAAGAAAAGTATTTTCACTCATTTTTTCACATCCGTAGGTATGACCGCTCTTTTTTGAAAGAACGGTCATAGCGTTATTGTTTTATTGAATTAAAATAATTTACAATTCCGAGCGTGATTGCTTTGGCTTTTGTAATATTGCTGCTGTCTTTTATTATATGGCTGTAATCGTACGAGTTAGACATATAACCGTTTTCGGTAAGAACAACAGGGCAAACGGTAGTCCTGCACATAAAATAGACATGCCATTGTAATGAAAAAGGCTCATAGTTCGGGTGATTTTTCTTATATATCGCTCCGCACATTGATTTGGTCGCTGAATAAACAAATTCGGACGCTTTCTTTGAAAAGGCGTTGAAATAGTATGACCCGAACCCGTTAGGATTAGCCGATGTGCTTGAATTATGATGTACGGCTATACAGTAATCCGGTTTAAGCTGTTTGAGCATTTTAATTTTTGTATCGGTTGAGCTTGTGCTGTTGTCGGTGCGTGTCATATATACGGTGGCGCCTATTTTTTCAAGCTCGGCCTTGATTTTAAAGGCAAGATTCAGATTTTGTATTGCTTCGCTGTGATTTTTATAGTCAAAGCCCGGTGCGCCTATATCAGTACCTCCGTGACCTACATCAATAAGTACTTTAACGCCTGTAAGGTCGGTTCCGTACTCATTATCAGCGTCCTTTACCGTTTTAGGCTCAAGAAATTCAAAGCAAAGCTGCCCTTGATTGTTGTAATAAGAATCCCAGCCGTAAAATCCGCCCGGATTTTTCAGAAAAAGCCTGAGTGTGTAATCGCGGATTTTAGTGCCGTCGGCGTTTTTGTTTTCAATTATTTTGGCAGAGCTGAAAAGCGGATGATCTTCAGGTATTGTTATTTCTCCGTTAAATACGGTTGCGTAGCAGAAAGTTATATCAATATAATTATATTCCACAGCGCTTACAGTGTAATCCTGATTTGAAGGATTAGCGTACTTCTGCGGAAGCAGGTCAAAATAAAACGGAGCTTTCCAGAGGCAGTCAAAGATCATCACAGTGTGAGAATCAATGCTTTCCATAGAGGCAAAGGTGATTTCATTATGGTCGGGCAAGGTTCCTATGTACTGCTTTACAACCGGCGTAACATCATTGTACGGTTTATCCCTGCGCTCAAGATAAACACGGTATCCGGCACGCAGGGTCACGTATTTTATGTTGTTATAAGCTATATAGCTCGGCGAACAGTAATCAAGAGTCCCCTCAGGCAGATAGTTGTTTGTGGGACGCGACCAGTCAACCGACCCGTCGATGAGACTTGCGTCGGAAACATTTCCGTCAAAGGTTTCGGCGGAGTACTGCACGATTTCCGCTATATATCCTGAACCGACATTTATATATTTGCCTCCTGTGGGAGTAGTGTTCGGGTCATAGTCAACCACGATATCATTTTTCTTGCAGGTTATAATGCCTGATGTAAAGGTCTCTGTTTTTCCGCTGTGAGTTGCGGTGTATGTTATTTTTCCAAGCGCAATGTCTTTGGCGTTATCCGACGGAAGGCTAAATAATCCGTTATATGAAGCAAATTCTGAATTTTCCGTTGGATTTTTTTCTTGAGTGAGAGTAACTGTTTTACCGTTGAAAGAGGCTTTGACCGAACTGCCTTTCCTGGCGGAAACAGTGACGATCACCTTAGAACCCGACGGATAAGACTGCGCGCCTGCCGGCGAAAAGCTGTTTATTACAATATATCTGTATGTAACTGTATAGACTTTTTTTTCGCCCTTGTGCTCAAATTCAAAAGTGTTTTTTCCTACATCAAGAACGGTTTCATATGTGAATGCCCCCGTTTTTCCGCGTTCGATAATTTGACCGTTCACCGTAAGCAGTTCAGACGGGTCGGAAGTTCCCGAAAAAGTGAAATCCGGTTCAGTGACATTTACCGATGTCTTTTCAGGTGAAATAATATTCAGCCTGATACCGTTGTCGGCAGGCTCCTGTTCTACATCTTCTTCCGATGAAGAATCAGCATTAGCGTTCTGAGGAAGCGACGAGTAATAAGCGCCGGCGGATTCAGTGTCCTTCTGCGTGCGGCAGGCAGACAGAGAAAAAATCAAACATAGAAACAGCGCAAGAAAGTTTAAAAACTGTAGATGCCGAAGGTTTTTCATTATATCTCCTTTTGTGCAAGTGAAACAGCAGTGTATTCATGAGAAACGGCCGGAAGAAACTTATCCGTAATATCAGATGTTCTGATTTTAAGAGTGGATGTGTTGACGCAGGGGTGACACCCGATAAACTCATCTTTTAGCAAATCGGTATCAATAAGAAGCTTTACACGGTTTTCCTTATCGTTCATAAGACCCATAACGCTGACCGAGCCGGGAAGAATATTAAGAAATTTTTCCATATGTTCGGCGTCAGCAAACGAAAGACGGGCTATTCCCAGCTGAGACGAAAGTTCTTTGGTTTTAAACGGCTTGTTTCCCGGAAGCATAAGCAGATAAAATTCCGTTTTCTGCCTGTTGCACAAAAAAAGATTCTTGCATATGCTAATACCTAAAACCGAGTTTATTTTATCGCACGCGGCTATTGTTTCGGCCGCCGGATGGTCTATATGTTCAAATTCAATGCCGAGTTTTTCAAGCAAGGAATAAACGGAACGTTCCTTGTCCGCTCGCCCCGAAATGTCGGGAGTTCCTTTTGAAATTTGGTATTCCATTTTAAAAATTCCCCTGTTATAATATAGTATAAACATATATATTATATTAAACAGTCTCTTTATTTTCAAGTATAAAAAAATACAAATATCTGTTAAAAAATCGGAGGCAAAAAATGAATGTCTGTTATATTTTCGGCGCCGGTGAAGGTTTGCCGGATAAATTTGAAAGAGATGAAAACGATTTGGTGATAGCAGCCGACGCAGGCATAAAAAAGCTCAGAGAATACGGAGCTGCTCCTGATATAGCAGTAGGTGATTTCGATTCGCTCGGCTTTGTTCCCGAATGCGGAGAAATTATCAGGCATCCTGTAAGAAAAGACGATACCGATACAATGCTTGCAGTCAAAACAGGAATAAAAAGGGGTTACAGCGAATTTGTAATTTTCGGCGGAACAGGTGGAAGACCCGATCACACATTTGCAAATATTCAAACACTTAACTACATATGTGCAGAAGGTGGAACGGGATTTTTGTATTTTGATGGATTTACGGCCTGTGTTATCAAAAATCGAAGTGTTTCTTTTTCATCAGAAGCAAAAGGCGACTTTTCGCTTTTTGCTTTATCCGAACATTTGTCCGGAGTAACAATAAAAAATATGCTGTATAATCTTGATAATTCAGACATCAGCTATGAATTTCCGCTCGGAGTAAGCAATTCCTTTACCGGAAAGAGCGCGCATATAACGGTTTCAAACGGTACGGCGCTCCTGATTTGGAGAGGGAAATACTGTCTTTTGGAGCTATAATAAATAGATTTATATGCTTCAATTCAACATTTTGCACAATTTGGCAAAAAAATCACAAAAAATTAAAATTTTTTCTTGACTTTTCTAATACTATAATGTATTATTGTTGCAAGAAATACTACTATGAGGCTGTAATGAGTATAGATTTTGTCGAAAATTACGAAAATTTGTCTGACGAAGAAATAGTCAAACTTATTAACAGCGGCGAGTACGGTCTTTTACAAATTATTATAACGCGGTATCTCCCGGTAATTCTTTTATATGTAAACAAATATTGTGCTGAAAACGAAAGGGAAGACGCTGTTCAGGAAGCAACATGCGCTCTATATTCCGCCATCAAGAATTTCAGCAGTGACAAGGCTTCGTTTTCAACATTTGCGTCTCTTTGCATCAAACGTTCTGTTTTTTCGCTTCTCAAGCAGCAAAAGCGCCGCAAAACTATTCCGGACGAGCTGTTGTCCCCGATCGAGGATATTGAAATTGCCGATAATAACAGTCCAGAAAAGATTTTCTTTGAAAAAGAAAATCTGAAGACGCTCAAGGACAGTATAAAACTTGAACTTTCAGGGCTTGAATACAGTGTTTTACAGCTTTTTCTTTCCGGAAAAAAGTACATAGAAATAGCCGACAAGCTCGGCATTACGGAAAAATCCGTGAATAACGCGCTTTTGCGCATCAGAAAAAAACTCAAAGAAAAATAAACGCATAAAAGCGTTTATATATGCCCATGTAGCTTAAATCAGCAGAGCGTTGAAACCAAAGATGTCGGTGCGATTCCGTCCGGGGCTAAAAAACAACCGAGAGAGGTAGAAAAAATGTTTGAAGACAAAACACTAGTTTGCAAAGACTGCGGCGAGGAGTTCGTATTCACTGCAAGGGAACAGGAGTTTTACGAATCCAAAGGCTTTGTAAACGAACCGCAGCGCTGTAAGCCTTGCCGCGATAAGCGCAAAAATGCGGGAAGAGCTCCGAGAGAGATGCATGAAGCAGTTTGTGCTGCCTGCGGCGGAGTTGCAAAAGTACCGTTCGTTCCGCGTGATGACCGTCCGGTTTACTGCAGTGAGTGCTTCGCAAAGATGAAGGAAGAAAATTCAGCCGAAGCTGCTGTTCCGACAGAAAAATAATTTTCAAACATAAAAAGAGCCGGATCTGTCCGGTTCTTTTTCATTTAAAATAATATTATTGCAATAAAAAAATAATGCTGGAAAAAGCATTTGATATGCTGTATAATTATAGAAATTATATATTTGCTTGTTTAGTAATAAGGACGGAGAGTATAAATGCGTATTGTAATTAAAATAGGAACATCTACTCTGGCACACAAATCTGGACTTTTAAATATTCGGCGTGTTGAAGAGCTTGTAAAAGTTATGAGCGATCTAAAAAACGCCGGCAATGAAATAATACTTGTATCTTCCGGAGCGATAGGAATGGGAGCCGGAAAGCTGTCGCTCACAGACCGTCCTTCGGATATTCCTACAAAGCAGGCAGCAGCGGCGGTCGGTCAGTGCGAGCTTATGTATACATATGACAAGCTGTTTTCGGAATATAATCATACGGTCGCTCAGATATTAATCACCGGAGAGGACATTGAGAACACGGTACGCAGAAAAAATTTTGAGAATACAGTATGCAGGCTGCTTGAGCTTGGCGCTCTGCCTATCATAAACGAGAACGACTCTATTGCAACCGATGAAATTGTAATAGGCGATAACGATACACTCGGCGCCATCGCTGCGACCGCTGTCAACGCGGATCTGCTTATACTTTTATCCGATATTGACGGTTTGTTTACTGCGGACCCGCATAAAGACAAAAACGCGGTTTTGCTTGAGCGTGTCGAAAATATCACGCCGGAAATTATTAAAATGACCGGAGGTGCCGGAAGCCGTTTCGGCACCGGCGGAATGGAGACAAAAATAAAAGCTGCTAAAATTGCGACCGACGCGGGAATTGATATGGTAATCGCCAACGGAAAAGACCCGGCCGTACTTTATGATATTATTGACGGAAAAAACGTAGGAACAAGATTTGTTGCGGGAAAGGTTGAGTAAAAATGATTTCAACAGCTGAAATTTTAAAACGCGCGAAAGCTGCCGCGGCGTATCCGGTTGCGGAAACAGAGCAAAAAAACAAAGCGCTTTTGTCAATGGCTGATTCTCTTATTGCGAACATCGGAAAAATTCTCACGGCAAACGCTGAGGATGTCGAAAACGCCAGAGGAAAAATCAGTGATGTAATGATTGACAGGCTTCGCCTTGATGAAAAACGTATAGTTTCAATGGCTGACGGAATAAGAGAAGTAGCCGCCCTTGAAGATCCTTGCGGAAGGGTGCTTGAAGAAATCCATCGTGATAACGGTATGATAATCAAAAAAGTTTCAGTACCGCTCGGTGTCGTAGCTATCATATACGAAAGTCGCCCGAATGTCACTTCCGATGCTGCCGCTCTTTGCTTTAAAAGCGGAAACGTGTGTATTCTGCGCAGCGGCAAGGAAGCGTTTAAGAGCGCATATGCCATTGTAGCTGCTCTTAAAGAGGGGCTTAAAAAATGCGGTATAAACGAAGATATGATAAATTTGGTAGAGGATACGACCAGACAGAGCGCAAACGAGCTTATGACTGCTGAAGGTTATATTGATTTGCTTATTCCGCGCGGTGGAAAAGGGCTAATTTCGGCCTGCGTTAAAAACGCTACCGTACCATGCATTGAAACAGGAACAGGAATTTGCCATATTTACGTTGATAAATCGGCAGACATCGATATGGCGCTTAAAATTATAGACAATGCAAAAACCAGCCGTCCTTCTGTATGCAACGCGGCGGAGGTATGCCTCGTTCATCGTGATATTTCCGCGGATTTTCTTCCGAAGCTCGCAGCACTGTTTTCCGGAAGAGTAGAAATAATAGGTGACAGTGAGGTATGCGGTATAATAGATGCTACCCCGGCGGGAGCCGACGATTTTGATACCGAGTTTCTTGATTACAAAATGGCGGTTGCTGTTGTTTCCGATGTTAAAGAAGCGGTAAAACATATATCTAATCATTCTACGCATCACAGCGACTGTATAATAACAGAAGATAAAACCGCAGCAGACTTTTTTACTTCATCGGTTGATTCCGCGGCAGTATATGTGAATTGTTCCACCCGTTTTACTGACGGAGGGGAATTCGGTCTCGGCTGCGAAATGGGCATTTCCACCCAAAAGCTTCACGCACGGGGTCCTATGGGTCTTCGCGAGCTTAATACATATAAATATATAATTTCCGGAAACGGACAGATAAGATAGGAGAATTTATATGGCAGAGGTAAAATTCGGTTTTATAGGTACCGGAAATATGGGCGGAGCGCTTGCAAAAGCTGTAAGAAAAACTGTTCCCGGGCATGAAATGATTCTCGCGGACAGTGTAAGCGTAAAATCGCAGTCTCTTGCGGCAGAATTAAACTGCAAAGCGGTAGACACCAAAACGGTTGCCGCACAGGCAAAATTTATTTTTCTCGGCGTGAAACCGCAGGTAATGAAAGAAATGCTTGAAAGCATTTCAGAAATTCTTGCGCATCGGAACGACAGATTTGTTCTTGTCACGATGGCAGCAGGTATAAAAATAGAAAAATACCGCCAGATGCTAGGCGCAGATTATCCTATTATCAGGATAATGCCAAACACACCCGTATCTATCGGCGAAGGGGTTGTTCTTTATTCTGTTAATCAGAATGTATATATGGACGAGATAACCGATTTCTGCAACTGTATGAGAAATGTCGGTCTGCTCGATAGGCTCGATGAAGAAATGATTGACGCCGCCTGTGCGGTTTCGGGCTGTGGTCCGGCATATGTTTATATGTTTGCCGAAGCGCTCGCAGACGGTGCCGTAGAATGCGGGCTGCCGCGTGCAAAAGCCCTTGAGTATGCAGTTCAGACTCTTGTAGGAGCGGCAAAGCTGATAAATGAATCCGGAAAGCATCCGGGTATCCTCAAAGACGAAGTGTGCAGCCCCGGAGGGACAACGATAGCAGGCGTTCATTCACTGGAAAACGCAGGTTTCAGAGGGGCTGTAATGGGGGCGGTAAAAGCCGCCTTTGACAAAACAAAAGGAATTTAAATTGGACTGTACAAATCTCTTTGAAAGAGATTTGTACTCTGATTAATGCCTTTAGGCTGGTTTGCTCAAAGAGCAAACCAAACAACCACCCGCTATGCGGGTGTGCGTAAAAAGTT